>MGPE01000006.1:0-187325 GCA_001797335.1 Deltaproteobacteria bacterium GWA2_38_16 | reverse complement strand
TCCGCCGCCTGCGACATTAATATAGATATCAAATTGTCCTTCTGTTTTTGTAATACGCAGAGGTTCTTGAACGATGGCTTGAGAAGTAAGCCGTGGGAAATAAGCTTCTAATGATTCTGAATTAATGTGAAATTGCCCTTTTCCTTGTGGGTAAATATACACTCTGGCAACGGCTCTTTTTCTTTTCCCAGTTGCGTAAAATCGTTCTTTTAAATTTTTAGTTTGTGTTTCCATTGGGTTACGGTAGTTTAAGTTCAATAGGGTTTTGGGCCTGATGAGGATGTTCCGTTCCTTTATAAATCTTTAATTTTTTAATCATTTGATCTGCTAGCTTATTATAAGGAAGCATACCTTTAACAGCATCATAAATGAGTCGCCGTGGATTTCGCTGTAAAATGGCTTTAGCGGACTGTGCTTTTAATCCCCCTACGTGTTTACTGTGATCATAATACATTTTATCTGTCCATTTTTTACCGGTAAGTTTAATATTTTGGGCATTCGTCACTACCACAAAATCTCCACAATCTACATGGGGAGTAAAGGTTGGTTTATTTTTTCCTCTAATCACATTGGCTAATTCAGTAGACAAGCGCCCCAATACTTTATGGGAAGCATCTATAATATACCATTGCCTCTTTTGATCTTGAGGCTTAGCACAATATGATTTTTGCTTTAAGGTTTGCATCAGTTAAGGAGCAAAAATACTAGAGGACATGTGAGATGTCAATTAATTTTCCCTGGTAAATTTCACTGGTGAATTTTCCTAGTTTTTTATAATATCTACTTTGAGTGAATTTACTTTATCTTAAACGTCTGTTTCTGGGACGTCCGCTTTCTAACGATGAAGCTCCTCATGAGCATATCCCCAAATGGAAAGCATTGGCCGTTCTTTCGTCGGATGCTCTGTCATCCGTTGCATATGCCACGGAAGAGGTTTTAATTCCTCTTGTCTTATTTGCGTCAGCTGCCATCGTATGGTCTTTACCTATTGCTTTTGCGGTAGCAGCACTTTTAATTATTTTAACCCTTTCTTATCGGCAAACCATTCAAGCTTATCCCAATGGGGGCGGAGCCTATATTGTGGCCAAAGATAATTTAGGAGAACATGCGGGGCTTGTGGCCGGTGCTGCCCTTTTGATTGATTATGTATTAACGGTGGCGGTGTCTGTGGCTGCAGGAGTTGAAAACATTACCTCTGCTTTTCCGGTTCTTTATTCCCATAGAGTTTTATTGGGAAGTAGCATGATTATTATTATTATGCTTATTAATTTAAGAGGGGTCAGAGAGTCAGCCACTATTTTTGCGTTTCCTACGTATTTTTTCGTTTTTTCATTTATCGTGCTCATTCTTTCAGGGATGTGGCAGCTTTTTACGGGAACTATTACTTCTGCTGCTCCTATTGTTCATGAAGTCTATCCGTCTATTCCCATATTTTTACTCCTTCGGGCTTTCTCATCGGGGTGTGTTGCCTTAACTGGGATTGAAGCGATTTCTAATGCGGTTCCTATTTTTCAGCCTCCCCATCAGCGAAATGCCAAGATTACCATGGCGTGGATGGCCGTGATTTTAGGAATTTTTTTCCTCTGTATTACGCTTTTAAGTCATGTGTATGGAATTACCCCCAAAGAAGGAGAAACGGTTATTTCTCTTTTAGCGCGGATGGTTTTTGGCAATAGTTTTTTGTATTATGCCATTCCTATATCAACAGCGCTCATTTTATTATTGGCGGCCAATACCAGTTATGCAGGTTTTCCAAGTCTTAATTCTTTAATTGCGGCAGATCGATTTTTACCCCGGCAGCTTCGAAGTCGAGGAGATAGGCTAGTATTTTCAAATGGAATTATAGGATTAAGTATATCGGCTATTGTTCTCCTGATTCTTTTTAAAGGGAAAACCCATCGTTTGATTCCTCTTTATTCCGTGGGTGTTTTTGTTTCTTTTACCCTCTCCCAAGCAGGCATGGTGCTTTACCATTTTAAGCATAAAAAGCCAGGATGGATGACCTCTTCTTTTTTTAATGCTTTGGGTGCGGTTACTACCTGTGTGGTGTTGGGAGTAGTAGTGAGTACAAAATTTATCCATGGGGCATGGCTTGTTGCCTTTTTAATTCCCTCGATGGTATTGGTTTTTACCCGCATTCACAGACACTACCTTTTAGTTGGAAAAGAATTGACGTTGATTGGACAGCTGCCCTCTCCGGAGGAATTAAAACCAGTAAAGCATACTGTGATTATTCCAGTTTCAGGAATTCACCGAGGAATTTTAGAGGCGCTACGATACGCGCTGACCATTTCTACTGATGTTAAGGCATGTTACATTGAATTTGATCCTGAAACTACAGAACGGTTAAAAGTGCAATGGCAAGATTGGGCACCCCATATTCCTTTAGAAGTGATTAAATCTCCGTATCGAGCGGTCGTTCGTCCCTTATTGCGATATATTGATCGGGTGGAGCATGCTACGGGGAGTGAAATGGTAACGGTTATTATCCCCGAATTTGTAACCAAAAAATGGTATCATAATTTTCTTCATAACCAAACGGCTCTTTTTATTCGGACAGCGCTGCTTTTTAAACCCAGAAAAGTAGTGACTACTGTTCACTATCATCTTCGGAAGACCTAAGAAATTTTATGATAGACTTCTTTTAAGAAAAGTCCACTGGCGGGAGCTGGTTTTGGACACAAACGTCTATTTTTAGATTTTAAGAGAGTTTTAAAATCTTCTACCGTCATTTTTTCTTTTCCCACTTCTATGAGTGCTCCCACAATATTTCGCACCATTTGTTTTAAAAATCCACTTCCTGTAATTTCATAGACAATACACGGAGGTTCTTTTTTTATTCTAGAAATATATACTTCTCTTACTGTCGATAAAAGCTTGGTGCCTTGATTTTGAAATGCTTTAAAATCATGTTTCCCAATCAGCATTCGTGCCGCTTTATTCATTTTTTGAATATTTAAAGGGGGTATAATCCAGCAACTATATTTGCGCAAAAGAGGAGAAGGAACCGGTGAATTTAAAATTTTATAGATATAGGTTTTATATTTAGCACTTTTTTGAGCATGAAAGGTGGGAGGAACGGTCTCTAATTTTTTTATAGAAATGTCTTTGGGAAGAAGAGTATTTAATCCTTTTAACAGTTTTTCATTGGGAATAGGAGTTTTCACTTCGCAGTGGGCTACCTGCCCCATGGCATGAACGCCACTATCGGTTCTACCAGATCCCACCAGAGTAATTTTAGATTGGGTAATTTCTCCCAATGTTTTTTCAATGGTTCCTTGAATAGAAGCAAATGCGGGTTGTCGCTGCCAGCCGTGATAAAGTGTTCCGTCATATTCAATCGTGAGTTTTAAACGTCTCATAAGAAGTGATTTAAAATTCGAAAAGAAGGCCACCGGTAATAAGACTTTCTCCAGAAAAGTCAAAGGCGTCGGTTTGAGTACTTTTGACAAAGCGATATTCTGCAACAAGATATGTATTATTAACACCCCAATTAATATCAAATGAGCGAGCAGATCTTGGATCCAAGATATTGGCATTTAGCTGAAGTCCACCACCATAAAGGATGGCCGTACGTAAAATATCTCGATATCGATCGTTGGTATCTGCATTCCCTTGTTGAAATCTAAATCCTCCGTAGGCAGCTTCTACAAAAGGAACTAGAGGTTGTTTGGGCCAATAATGCATTCGGTAGATGCCTCCTAAAAAAACAGGCAAAGCCCATAAGGTATACATCGTTTTAGTAGTGCTGGTGTCACCTGTAGCATCATGCTCTCGGGTAATAAACCAAGAACCTGTAGAAAATTTTGGGCCCAGTCGTCCAAAAGATTTTAAAACTTGCCATTCAAAACTTAAATCTACCCAAAGACCTTGATCTTTTAAAAAACGATCATTGCCAGTATAAATAGTAGAAAATTTTTCTCCATGACCTTGATATTTATTGGGACGATAAGTGCCTCCCATAAACGTCAGCGCCCATTCTTGAGGAGTTTCTGCAGCGGGAGGTTCTTCTAAAATAACTTTATTGCTTTCTGAAGAAGAAGTGGTTTGGGGTTCTGGAGTAATGGCTGCTTCTTCTGGTGTTTCTTGAGCTTGCTCTGGTTTTCCTTGCCGTGCTTTTTCAAGTTCTTCCTGAAGATTTCCTAAGTCTTCTGTGGGTTCTATTTGTTCTGCAATGACAAAGGCAGACAAGAAGGTCAGAAAGTAAAGAAGGGTGACAAAAATAATAATTTTTTTCTTCATAAAAATTCCGTATGGAGTGCTTCGGCAATTTGAACAGCGTTTAAAGCAGCTCCCTTTCGGATATTATCTGATACAATCCATAAATTAATTCCATTAGCAATAGAAAAATCTTCCCGAATGCGTCCCACCAAGGTGTCATCTTTACCGGTGGCCATAATATTTAAAGGGTAGAGTTTTTTAGCGGGATCATCCATGACTTTTATTCCTTTGGTTTCTGATAATAACGCCCGAATTTCTTCAGGGGTTGCCTTTTTTTCTGTTTCAATATTGACCGACTCTGCATGACTACAAAATACAGGGACTCGAACACAGGTGGCTGAAACACGAATAGAAGGTGCATTCATTATTTTTTTAGTTTCTAGGATCATTTTAGTTTCTTCTAAAGTATGACCATTTTCTAAAAAGCTATCGATGTGAGGAATACAATTAAATGCAATTTGATGGGGAAATTCTTTGACGTGTACTTCTTGTTGATTTAAAAGGGCAATGGTTTGAGAAGAGAGCTCTCCCATGGCCTTTTTTCCCTTTCCTGAGGTGGCCTGATAGGTTGAAACTACCACGCGCGTGATCTTAAAAATATCGTGGATGGGTTTTAGGACCTGAACCATCTGAATGGTAGAGCAGTTGGGGTTAGCCACGATATTTTTTCGATTAAAATAATTTAAATCTGAATAATTAACTTCCGGGACTACCAGTGGAACATCAGAATCCATTCTCCAGGCATTAGAATTATCAATACATACGGTTCCTTTTTCTGCAATTAGAGGAATAAATTTTTGACTGATTTCTGTTCCAGCGCTTAAAAGGGTTAAATCTATCGCTCCGAATATATCTAGTTTTTCTTCTTTTAAAACTTCCACACGATATTTTTTGTGATTAAACGAAAGCGAAGTTCCGGCAGAATTTTGGGAAGCAAATAAAAAAAGATCATTCACGGGAAATTTTCTTTCTTCTAAGATAGAAATCATCTCTTCGCCCACAGCTCCAGTGGCACCAATAATGGCTACATTTCTTTTGATGGTAGACATAAGACAACATTCCCTTTTTTTCTATCGATAGAGGGGGTGGTTTTTTGGGTAAAGTGAAGCAGGGGTCCAGAAACAATATATCCTGTCATGACGACAAACATCATAATTCCAGGATTATAGGCGACAATAATGAGCAAGAAAATAACAAGGACTAAAAAACCAAAAGAACGGCGATTTTTTAAATCTAAATCCTTAAAACTTCGGTATCTAACACTGCTGACCATGAGAAATCCCAAGATGACAGGAAGTAGTAGGTTAAAATAATTTTTATTTTCTTCGAGCATTAACTCATGAAATAAAAAAATGGTAGTAACCACACCAAACGCAGCCATGGGAATGGGAAGGCCCTCGAAAAATTTTTTTTCACTACTTGAATTTTTACTGTTAAAACGAGCCAGTCTTAAAGCCCCGCAGGCAATAAAAACAAAACAAGAAAGCCAGCCCATACGACCAAAAGATTCAATAGACCAAAGGTAAATAAGCATGGCAGGGGCAATTCCAAAAGAAACCAAATCTGCCAGTGAATCATATTCTTCGCCAAATTTTGAAAATCCTTTGGTCATGCGGGCAATGCGGCCATCTAAAACATCAAAAATCCCAGCAATAAGAATAGCTGTTGCCGAAGGAATATATAAATCTCCAAGTGCTGCAATAATGGAATAAAAGCCACAAAAAAGATTTCCTGTCGTAAATAAATTGGGTAAAAAATGAATGACATTTTCTTTGGAGTATGGCTTTCGTTTCACAAAAATTCTCCTAAAATAGTTTCTCCGCCTTTTACCTGATCTCCTAACTTTACTTTAAGTGCAATGTGGTTGGGAAGATAAATATCAACTCTAGATCCAAATTGAATGAGTCCAAATCGTTGTCCTCGAAGAAGGGTGCTTCCTACTTTTACGTCACTCACAATACGTCTACAAAGCCATCCTGCAATTTGAACCACCACAAAACGATTTTGACGATGAGAATCTTCTAAGAGAAGGGCATTTTGTTCATTGAGCTCTGAGGCTTTGTCAACACTGGCCAGATGAAATTTCCCAGGATTGTAATGAGTATCAATCACTTTTGCTGACACAGGGGCACGATTAATATGGCAATTAAAAGGAGACATAAAAATGGAGACTCTTTTTCTTTTTTCTTTTAAGAATTTACCTTCATAGGTGTCTATAATCATGCAGATTCTGCCATCTGCCGGAGAAAGAATAAGCCCTTCTTGCTGTGGAATGGTACGGCTGGGATTTCGAAAGAAAAATGCCACAAAAATAGTCAATATGGCCACCATGACGGTTAAAAAAGTAAAGTGAAAATAAGCCAATAGAAGAGAAATAAGAATTCCAATGAGAAGATAGGGTAGACCCTCTAAAGCTATAATAAACCCTTGATTTTGCATAAAAAAACGCTCTCTTCTATATCATGACCTTAACCTCAAGTCAATTTGACTAGACTAGATTTTTTCTTTATGTCATCTTAATTTTATTGGTTATTTTTATTTATTGTTGGAGGTGAATCTATGAATATTTTTTTAGCAACAACAGCGGTCGTGGGAGCTCGGTATAATGCATGGGATTTAATGCTCCATGCAGGTCCCATGGTGAAGGTTGTTATGTTGATTTTGGTTTTATCTTCAGTCGTCTGTTGGACCATTATTGTGGCCAAATATCGAATGTATAAAGAAGCCAATAAATACACAGAACTTTTTTTGAATAATTTCTATGAGGGAAGTGGATGGGATGATTTATTTAAAAAAATGAATATTTATCGAAGTTCTCCTTTAGCCCATGTTTTTCATGCAGGCTATAATGAACTTGAAAAAAGTAACAATAAAAAAGGGAGTCTAGATCAATCTCATTTTGATAATATCATTCGAGCGTTGAGACGCGCCATTATTGCAGAAACCACCCGTCTTGAAAGAATGATTTACTTTTTGGCGACTACGGGAGCCACCGCTCCCTTTATTGGTCTTTTTGGGACGGTATGGGGGATTATGAATTCCTTTCAAGGCATTGGAGCGACCGGCGTAGCCAATTTAGCGGTGGTAGCTCCGGGAATTTCAGAAGCCTTGATTGCAACGGCCATTGGATTGGCTGCGGCGATTCCTGCAGTAGTGGCCTATAACTATTTTCAATCGAGACTTCGGGTATTTATTTCTGAAATGGAAAATTTTGCTTCGGATTTTACCAATATCATTAAAAGGAGTATGTAATGGCTTTTAGTTCCAATGGGGGTGATCATAGAAGTGTGATGGGCGATATTAATGTAACGCCCCTCGTAGATGTGATGCTGGTACTTCTTATTATTTTTATGATTACAACGCCTCTTTTAGAACAAGGGGTGCCCATTGATTTACCACAAACCAAAACCACGTCTATTGATCCTACAGAAAAACAAATGGTGCTTATTATTACAAAAAATAAAGATGTGTTTTTAGGAAAAGAAAAATTAAAGTATGAAAACTTAGAAAAAACACTGCACCAGGCACTTTTAACCACAAAGCGTAGAGAAGTTTTTATTCGAGCTGATAAAATGGTTGAATATGGTTTTGTGGCAGAAGTGATGGCATCGATTAAAAGTGCAGGGATTACTCGTATTGGGCTTGTGACAGAACCTTTACCTACACGACGATAAATGAAACAGTATGCTTATTTAAGTACTGCCAGATACCCGTATTTTAAAAATGCTTTTTTGCTTTCTCTTGTTTTGCATACGTTATTATTTACATTTGCGGCTGTGGCTCCTTTGATCCCAATTTTAAAAGGGAAAAAAGGATTAACTTATACTTCAACGGTGAGAGTCGATATTGTGGAGCTTCCGGACCAACTGATGTCAGAAGTGAATAAAAATATTTTATCTACTCAAGATGCCATTCGAAGTTTAAAAAAAGAAGCACAAAGTGGGTATCAAGATAAAGATGCGCTTCAATTTAAAACCAAAAAACAGATAGCCAAACTCAAAGAAGAGGCAACCTCTGCCATTGCACGGCTTAAAGCGTTGCAAAATTTAGGACAAAAACAAGAGACCGAGCAAAAAGAAGTGCTCAGAAAAGGGAATGTTGTAACCGAAGGAGCAGATGTACCCCCTTCGGATCAAGAAGGTATTCCTTTAGATGCATATCGCAGCATGGTGACAGAAAAAGTAAAATTGCGCTGGGCATTACCCTCTTATTTGCGAAAATTAGAGAATTTATCGGGAGAACTGATTATTTTTTTAGACAGTGATGGGATGATTGTTCGAAAACAAATTGTCTCTAGTGGCAATCCCGAGTTTGATGATTATATGAATAAATCTTTAGAAGAAGCGCTCCCTTTTCCGTCGGTTCCTCAAGAAGTTCAAAAGGATGTACGATACGATGGTATATCCATTACTTTTTATGCGCGGGAGTTAAAATAATGAGAAAACTCTTCATTTTAAGCATTGTGAGCTTTATTCTTTTAATCAGTGGGGAGGTTCTTTTTTCTAAAAGAATTTATGTCATTGTCGATAATGCTAAACTTCGAAAATCGCTTATTTCAATGGTCCCTCTTAAAAACATAGAAAAAGATATGATGGCCGAAGAAATAGGCGAAGAAATACAAAAAATTATTCGACATGATCTAGAATTTACCAATGTGTTTAGTTTTGTAGATGCAAAAGACATGACCCCCTTTGAAAAGGATGGATATGAAGTCACTCAAATTAATTTTAAAGAGTGGGGAGTCTTAGGGACAGAATTTTTAATTACGGGTGGTTATAAAGTGCAAGGAGATGGCATTACCTTTGATGCTCGGGTGTATGATGTAAGATCGGCTAAAATGATTTTAGGGAAAAAATATATTTCTAAAAAGGAGAGTATGAGAGCTTTGGCGCACCGTTTTTCTGACCAGCTCATGGAAGAATTAACTGGAGATAAAGGCATTTTTCAAACCAAAATTCTTTTTATCTCAGATAAAAGTGGGTACAAAGAGCTCTATGTGATGGATTATGATGGAGTGAATATTGAGCAACTTACTTTTCATAAATCAATTGTTCTTTCTCCAGCCTGGGCGCCCGATGGTAAAAAAGTAAGTTATTCGGGTTTTGTGACGCATGATAATCATATTAAAAATGTTGATTTATTTTCTTTGGATCTTTCATTAGGAAAAGAAAAAGTTATTTCTCAAAAACCAGGTTTAAACTCTGGTTCTAGCTGGTCTTCTACTGGCAAAGAGATTGCACTGACGATGAGTTATGAAGGTAATCCAGAAATTTATGTGATGTCACCTTCGGGTGAAGATATTCGACGTTTAACTCAAGATATGAGTTTAGATGTAGAGCCTACTTGGTCGCCCGATGGGGAAAGACTTGTTTTTTCTTCAGGAAGATCTCCTCTGGCCCATCTTTATGTGATGAATAAAGAAGGGGGCGATATTAAGCGCCTTACTTTTGCTGGAAAATTTAATGCGGCTCCCAGTTGGTCTCCTAAGGGAGATAAAATTGTTTTTGCAGGGCAACTTGAAAATCATTTTGATTTATTTATGGTTGGCTCTGAAGGGGGAAATCTTGCAAGGCTCACCAAAGCCATGAAACGTGAAAATAATGAACATCCCAGCTGGTCTGCTAATGGAAGGCATATTGTATTTAGCTCCAATCGAAATGGACGAGGGGAGCTCTATGTCATTGATGACGATGGAGGCAATGAACGTCCTCTTCTTCAAAAATTTGGAAATATCTCTTCTCCTGAGTGGTCTTCTTATCTTGAGTAGCCGCTTGTGGATAACCACTTTTAGACACAGTGAATCAAAAATAAGAGTAAAAGCGTAACTTCTTGAATTTATTTAAAATTAAATTTTATAGATATTTTATTTTAAGTGGATAAGTTATCAACAGTCCTGTGGATAACTTTAAAAAACTTTGTGGATAAAATCTAAAAAGATTGATTTTAAGCCATTCTAGCAACGTGATTAAAAAATAATCAAAATACGGCTTTTGCATACACCAAGAATTGATGCTTATTTCTTTTCTTGGCATTGTCAGAGGCACCACTTGGAGATTGATTAAATTTAAGCTGAGGTTCTAAAGAAAAATTTTTCCAAGGATAAAATTTAGTAGCTCCTGTAATTCGGATGGGCGCATCTCCTAAAAATTCAAAGTTTCCTGTAAGCATGTCATACTGTGCAGAAACATCCCATCGCTTAGGGATAATATCTATCGTTACTTTTGTAAAAGCACCTACTGAAATATCTCCAAAATCTCTATTTTTAGTTGTAAATTTCCCATAATAGGGTTCTGTATATTCTGCAGTGGCTCTTTTAACAGGGAAGGGAGAAGCATCTGCTTCTAATCCTGTTTGATTTCCTGTCCCAATGCCTTTTTTATATCCACCGTCTACTTCTGCAGAGAGATGCACTGGGCCTAGAGAAATGGAAGAATAGAGTGCGGCTAAAGATTCATCATCTTGAGCTCCTTGTCCTTTATCGCCTGTAGCTTCAAAAAGTCCTGAAAAGCCAAAAATGCAACAGCTACTTTGAAAACCTAAATTAGCCGTGAGTCCCAAGCCTCTAAAAGGATCTCCAATGCTATTGGTTCCACCACTGGCAGCAGCTAATTGTCTAAAAGCATTCAGAACAGAAATGTTAAGAAATGCACCTTTTTGTTCATATCCCAGGGTAACACCCGTATCTTTTAAATAATAGGGAAGGCCATAGAGACTTCTTACCATAATCGTGGGATCGTCAGACGTCAGTCCAAAAGGAGCTGTAAAGCGACCAATACGTAAAAAAGTTCCCCACGGGCCATTCCCAACAATATAGACATCACTGGTGTGAAGGGTATTGAGCTCTGCACTATAAATCATGGTGAGTTGATCATGAATTTGAAATCCAAATGTAGCGGTTGCATCCAATAAATCAAAATTATCCCGGGCCACATCTTTAGGACGATCGATCGTGTATTTAAATTGCGATCTTAAATTTCCCTGAAGACTTAGGCGTTCAAGGGCCGCTGCAATAAATTCACTGGAATCATCTTTTTTGTCTTTTTTTCCGGAGATCATTTTTTTAAGAGAAGTTAAATATTCGGTATATCCATGGAGAGAAAAATCATGCCGTTCGTAATAACGACCTTGAATATTTAAAGCTCCACCACCAGAGGGGTTGTAATGACAGGCAGAGCAGTTTACCCCTTCTTTTAAAGCATATTGCTCTCTCGCCAAAAGAGGAGAGGTTAAAAAGATGAGAAAGAGGATGATAAGAGTGCTACTTTTCATGATTGTTGTTACCCCCTAAACTTTTTTGTTTTTGTTGAATCAGATTTTTTAAAAGTTCTTGTGTTTTAGTATCAGTGGTTTTTTGAAGAATAGAATTTAAAGTATTTATTTCTTCTTGTGTGCGATGTTGAAGATGAGAGAGCATATCATTAAATTTTTCTTTAACATCTTGAAACTCATCCCCGCGTCTTAAATTCATGGGCATGTCATATAAGCCTTGGGCAATTTGATCCAATTTTCGTTTTAAAACCAAAATAGGTCCCACCATCTTATGGGTAATTAAAATTCCTAAAAGAGTTAGAAAAATAATAAGTCCTGCCAAAATCATCATCAAGTTATAATTTAAGAAATTTTTCCAATGAGTAATAAGGGCTTTGACTTCGGGATGCTCCGTTAACCCTGCTTTTAAAAGAAGCGCATGACTTTCATGAAGAGAGTAAAAGACTAACCCACCAATCAAAACAGCGATGAAAATGGCGACGGAGGCTAAAAGAAGCGCGTATCGAAGTTGAAAATCTCTATCAATCAGATAATGAATACGGAAAACTTTTTTTTCCACTCGGAAAAAAGTAGCATATTTTTAGGAGCGAAGTCTATCGATTTCGTAGCCTAGGGCTAGCCCACCAATACGAGAGAGATTTTGATACAAAAGTCCTGTGTGTTTATGGGTTTCTTTCCCCAGTTTAACACTGGTGCCTTTGGTTAAGGTGAGAGGCTTAAAAAGGAGTTCTCGAGCAGCAGAAATATTTTTAGAAATTTTATCACTAGTATAAGTTTTTATATACCCACCAGCGATTTCATTACCAATGAGGTAAACCACAACTTCACCCGGCATATTTTTAAAGAGGGATTGTAACGGAACATCTTCTTGAATCAGAACATCATTCATGACTGATTGGCCTTTTGAAGATATTTTTTTAGATTTTTTCTTATGATAAAGCTCAGAGAGCTCTTTAATAGATTTGATGGTTATCATTCCCATGCCAAAGGTTCCACTGTTATTGGTAATTTGAACAGCGGGAGTTTTATTAATATGGTATTGAGTATATTTTTGTTCAAGCTGAGTTAAAATTTCAGTGGCGCATTGAGCAATTTTTTCAACACCACTTCTTTCATCAAAGTTTACATGAGGAGCTACGTTATACTGAGTTGTTAATAGCCAGGGATCCATCCCCACCATGTCAGAAAAATCTTTGGCAAGGCTATTTAAGATATTTAAATGGTCACTTTTCTTTAATGTCTTTGAGATGACTCTGTAAGAAGGATTCATGGACTGTTCAATATGGGATAGTTGAGTCATGAGATCGGCTCTAAAATAGTCGGTCAATAAAATAAAATCAGGGTTAAATTTTTGAGCCACCAGTCTTCGTCCTTCTAATGCAGCAGAAGTAATTTTAAGTATTTTTTTGGAAGGGGTTTTGATCGACACGGGTTTTTCCAAAGGTTCTAGGGTGGCTACTTCTACAGAAAAAGAGCTTTTCTTTAAAACTTGAGCAAGGGCATGTAAGTGTTCATAATAAAAAGGATTGGTGTGGGTAGTAGAAGCCAAGAGAAGTATTTTTTTAAGTTTAGGGATATCAGAATAATATTTTTTAAAATATTTTTTGACTAAAATAGGTGCATTTCTAAGATCTGCTTTACTTAAGTAGTTTAAACCCGATGGAAAAAAAGAAAGATTGGAAAGAGAGGTTTTAAAGCCACTGTCTTTAATAATGACTGTGGAAAGAAGGGGAACAGGGATCCTTTTTTGATGTTTTTCAAACCAGCCAGAAATTTCGTAACTATTCTTTTTTATTGAAGAAATCACTTTTTCAAGCATGTATTTAGCCTCACTATAGTTTTCAAAGGGAGCAATGACTTAAATGTGTGCAAATGTATAACAAAGAAAGTCCAAAAACTCAAGCACCAGATTTTTGAGGGTTATTCCAGGCTTTATTTTAATCGATCTTTAGTATAGGTATAATCTTCTAAAGTTGTGAGTCTGGTTTCGTGATGAATGATTTTTTGTTCGTGCTGATCTTGTTTTTTGATAATGGGATCTCTGCCTTCGACTAAAAGTTGAATGTCATCTCGAATATCTTCAATGAGTACTTTTAGGGAATCTACTTTTTGGTCCAGTTTATCATCTAAGTATTGTTTTTGATCAGTGAATCGTTGATCTAATTTTTCATCAAAATGCTTTTCTTGGGCAGTGAGCTTTTGATCCACCGCCTCCAAAATCTCTTTTTTAGTTTTTTGAAGTGCTTTTGTTAGATCTTTTCTTGTTTCTAGAAGCAAATCTTTTTTAGTTTCTAGAAGCGCCTCAGTTAAGTCTTTTTTTGTTGCTTGCAGGGCCTCAGTAAAGCCTTCTTTTGTTTCTTGAAGTGCAGCAGTTAAGTCTTTTTTTGTTACTTGAAGTGCTTCTGTTAAGTCTTGTTTTGTCAGTGTCATATTTTCTCCTTGTTAAAATATAAGAATTTAAGTGTTTCTGTCTAGGGATTATTTATATGCAAAGCATGTGCCAGGGGTTTTGAGCTCAAATGTCAAAAAACGCGGACGGAAAACCGTCCGATATGATTAATATCTAAGCTATTTTTGAGGAGGGAGGTAGTATTTTTTTCCCTGAAGTTTTTCGGGGAGGTGGGGATGGGTAACTTTTTTATCTTTTTGGTCATGGGCGTACTGATATCCTTTGCTGTAGCCTAATTCTTTCATGAGTTTTGTAGGGGCATTTCTTAAATAGAGAGGAACATCCAAATTTCCCGTGGCTTTGATATCCTCTGTAGCTTTGAGCAGGGCTGCATAAGAAGCATTACTTTTAGGAGCGGTGGCTAAATACGTGGCCGCTTGGGCGAGAGGAATTTTAGCTTCGGGCATTCCAATGAAGTCAACGGCTTGCATCGTTGCAACCGCTAAAGGGAGGGCATGAGGATCTGCATTTCCAACATCTTCAGAAGCAAAAACAACCATGCGTCTTGCAATAAAAAGAGGATCTTCCCCGGCTTCAATCATGCGACAAAGCCAATAAATGGCGGCATCGGGATCAGATCCACGCATACTTTTATGAAAAGCAGAAATAATATTGTAATGTTCTTCTGCTTTTTTATCGTAGTAGAGATTTTTCTTTTGAAGAGCTTCTTCTACAATTGAAAGAGAAATGGTAGATTCATGGGCTTCTTTGGAAAGGTGATGAGAAACGGCTACTGTATTCAAAGCACTTCGGGCATCGCCATTGGCGCTATCGGCCAAAAATTGAAGAGCCAAGGGGTCCATTGTGGTGCCTAATACCTTAAGGGCTCTTTCAATGATGGCGGTTAAATCTTGGGGTTCAAGACGTTTTAAGACAATGACTTTTGTACGTGAAAGTAAAGGTGCATTTATCTCAAAAGAAGGATTTTCAGTCGTGGCACCAATAAGAATGACGGTCCCTTGTTCTACAAAAGGGAGTAGATAATCTTGCTGAGCTTTATTGAAGCGATGAATTTCATCAATAAAAAGGATGGTTTTTTTTCGATAAAGTTTCAGCCGTTCTTGGGCTGCTTGCATAATTTCTTTTAAGTCTTTCACATTGGCCGTGACAGCAGAGATGGCAATAAATTCAGAAGCAGTTTCTCTGGCCAAAAGATTGGCTAGGGTAGTTTTCCCACTGCCGGGAGGGCCCCATAAAATCATGGGAAAAAGGGTCTTACTTTGAAAAAGATTTCGTAATATTTTTTTATCTCCCAAAAGATGAGTTTGTCCTACAAATTCATCTAAAGTTTTTGGGCGTAATCGTTCAGCCAAAGGAGTCGAAGGAGTATGATGATGAGAGAGATGTTGAGAAAAAAGATCCATGGATTTAGCTAAATAGATATGTTAATTTTTACTTTATGGCAAAGGTTAAAAATATTGGAGTGTTGGTTAAAAAAGAAAATCCAAAAGCAGTCAGTTTTTTTGAAAAACTTCTACTTTGGCTTAAAAAAGAGGGGGTAAAAGTTCAAACGTCTGAATCTTCTTTTGCCTCCTGTGAGCTTCTCATGACCTTAGGAGGAGATGGAACTTTTATTAAAGGAGTTCGCTTTTTAAATGGAGCCTGTGTTCCAGTTGTCGGAGTGCGGCTGGGTGAATATGGATTTTTAACGGAAATTTCTCCTGATCACTTTGAAAAAGAACTTAAGCCCTATATTGAGGGTGATTTTAAAATTGAAGAACGCCTAAAAGTTAGAGCCTCTGTGATTAGAAGAAGAAAAAGTGCTGCTTTTTTTCACGGCTTAAATGACGCCGTTTTACACACCACAGGGCTATCTCGGATTTCAAATTATAAAGTTTCTATTGATGGGCATCTTTTAACGACCTTAAAGGCAGATGGCATTGTAATTTCTACTCCTACCGGTTCAACGGCTTATTCTTTGGCTGCGGGAGGGCCTCTTATTGATCCCAAAAATTCAGTCATGGTCGTAACCCCCATTTGTCCCCAAAATACAGCGCATAAGCCTATGGTAATTTCCCAAAATTCTTCTATATCTATAGAAATTATCTGTATGAACTGCGAAGTCCTCTTAACCATAGATGGGCAAGAGCAGCTTAAGCTTGAAGAAGGGGACAAGATTGAGGTTCAAAAATCAGATCAAAAAGCCTATTTTGCCAAACATAATCCCAATAACTACTTTGAACTACTCAGAAATAAGGTCTTTTTAAGCTAATCAAATTGTTGACATGGATTTTAAAGTCAATCTATAATCAATTTAGTTGTACGTGGCATTACATTACAATACATTATGAAACTACATTCTTTTGGTTTGACAGATATTGGCCGGAAAAGAAAAAACAATCAAGATAGCTTTGTTTGTAATGAAAGGGCTAAGCTCTATGTGGTAGCCGATGGCATGGGCGGGCATGTGGCAGGAGAAGTTGCTTCCCGAGTGGCTACAGAAACCATTAATCACCTCTTTTTAGCAGTAGGGCGTTCGATGGATCCTTCTACCTATCTTATGAAGTCTATTGAGCAGGCTAATAAAAATATTTATGAGAAGGCCGTTCAAAACCCCTCCTTAAAAGGAATGGGGACCACCGTGACCTCTCTTTATTTTTCTTATGACACGGTTTATGTGGCCCATGTGGGAGATAGTCGGGCTTATTTTATTCGAGAGGGAATGATTTGGCAGTTGTCTCAAGATCACACGCTTATTTCTGAACAACTGGTTTCAGGAATGGCCATGCCATTAAAAAATGTAATTACGCGTTCAGTAGGCTATGAGCGAGAAGTCGAGGTAGATCTATATACTAAAAAAATTACTAGAGGAGATTATTATGTTTTGTGTTCAGACGGGCTTTACGGGTGTGTTAAAAATCATGAAGTTGCCAAAGTGGTCTCTTCTTTACCTTTAGAAGCAGCATCTAAGAAATTAATTGAAATTGCTAATCAGAGGGGAGGAGACGACAATATAACGGTTCTCATTGTAAAGGTGGAGGAAATATGATAGCCAAATTCTTTTATACGATGGTAAAAATAAAAAAAATATATATTGTGTTGGCTTTTCTCCTTATTGGAATTTCTATTTTAGGATTTAAATACTATAGACTTCATGATGAGTTTTCAGCATTTAAGGCGCTTCATGAACAAAGCGTTACGTTAACAACACAAATGCTCGATATTAAAAGTTCGCTCGCTACGATTGATCGTACTTTAAATCAACTCAATAAATTTTCTTCAAAGTTAAAAGTCATTGCGCGGATTAAAAATTCAATGACAGGAGAAAAATTAGTTCAAAAATCAAAGAATAAAAAAGCGTCTATCCCTGAACTTATTCCTCATGAACCTCCTACTTCTATGGGCTTAGAAAAAATAAAGAGAAAAGTAAAAGATCTGCAATCGGAAGCGCAAACTCAGGAACGATATTTAGCAGAGTTGGATGATTTTTTTGGTCAAAATGAAACGTTGCTGGCTTCTGTTCCTTCTATAAGTCCAGTGTGGGGGCGTATTACTTCCAAATTTGGGTTTAGAAAAACCCCTTTTGGTCAGTGGAAAATGCATGAAGGGGTGGACTTAGGAGCTAATTTTGGATCACGTGTGGTGGCTCCTGCCGATGGATTAGTAGAATATGTGGGGTATTCCAATGGCTATGGTCGTCACATTGTGCTCGATCACGGGTTTGGGGTAAAAACCATTTTTGCACATGCTTCTTCTCTTTTAGTGAAGGCAGGACAATTTGTGAAACGAGGTTCTAAAATTGCCTTAGTCGGCCGAACGGGCCATACTCGGGGCGTTCATCTTCATTATGAAGTGAGGCTCGATAATGTGCCACTCGATCCCAGCGATTTCATGTTTAATTAAAGTCTTTTCCCAAAAATAGCCTCTCCAATTCGTATATAGGTAGCGCCTTCTTCTAGCGCGATTTTAAAATCATGAGACATCCCCATGGAGAGTTCTTTTAATTGGGTTTCTTTTTGAAGTGCAGCTATTTTTTTAAAATAAGGTCTCATTTTTTCTGGGTCTTCCTGATGGGGAGGAATCGTCATTAAACCCACTACTTCTATATAAGGACTCTTGGGAAGTGTTGTTAAAAAAGAAGAAAGATTTTGTGGGAGTACTCCCGATTTGGAAGGTTCTTCACCAATATTGACTTCGATAAAAACAGAAATAACTCGATTTATTTTTTGAACTTCTTTGTGAATGGTTTGGAAAAGTTTTAGACTATCGACGCTTTGAATGGAGGCTACTTTATCAATAATATATTTTACTTTGTTGGTTTGAAGATGCCCAATAAAATGCCATTGAATATCATCTCCTGGTTTCCATTTTTCTAAAAACTCTTGGGCATAATTTTCCCCAAAATGGGTAAGCCCTGCATCCATGGCTTCTTTTATTTTTTCTAGAGGTTGATTTTTAGTAACTCCGATTAAAGTAATGGGGCGTTTGTACTCAGAAATAATATTTTGGATGGTTTCAATATTTTTTTTAATGTCGGACATTAACGTCTTATGTATCACAGGCACAATTTGTTTGACAATAAATGCTCGTTTGCCTATACCCAGATGAATAGTGCCTCGGTAGCTCAGTCGGTAGAGCAGCGCCCTGAAAAGGCGCGTGTCGGGAGTTCGATTCTCCCCTGAGGCATTTTTATTTTTCTATAGGGACATTAAGGAATATTAAATGCTTGATACTTTTTTAGATTTTTTTATTACAAACTTTCATGTGCTTACCGAAATGTTCTTACATTTGGACCTCTACTTACATAAATGGATCCTCATTTTAGGGCCTGGGATCTATGCATTGCTGTTTGTTATTGTTTTTTGTGAAACAGGATTGGTGGTCACTCCATTTTTACCCGGTGATTCTTTACTCTTTGCATTGGGAACCTTCTTACAGTTAAAGACAGGAAATCTTCATTTTTTTTGGATCGCTACTACGTTGATTGTGGCAGCCGTATTAGGGGATTTTGTAAATTATATGATTGGTTATCATGTGGGCCCCAAAATTTTTAAAAGCAAAACCAGCCGATGGTTTAATGAAAAACATCTTTTATCAACACGCGCCTTCTATGAACGCCACGGCAAAAAAACGATTATTTTAGCTCGTTTTTTGCCTATTTTTAGAACCTTTGCTCCTTTTGTGGCTGGCATTGGAAAAATGGAATACAAAAGCTTTTGTGTGTTTAATATTGTGGGGGCAATTGCGTGGGTTTCCCTATTTTTAGCCCTGGGGTTTTACTTTGGAGCCATCCCGATTGTAAAAGAAAATTTTGAATTTGTTATTGTGGGGATTATTTTTATTTCCTTCCTCCCCATCATCATCCGAACCATCAATGGCTATCTTGCCTCAAAACATTAAGAAGTTAAAGAAATAAATATCGATTTTCGAGATAACTTATCATAATAATAATCTTAGGATTATTAGTATTCTTATGAAAATTCGAGTTAAAATAAAACCTAATTCAAAGCAGGAAAAAGTGGTTCAGATTTCTTCAGGGGAATATGAAGTGTGGGTGCATGCGCCTGCACAAGAAGGAAAGGCCAATGAAGCGTTGATTTTGCTTCTTTCAAAGCATTTTAAAATTGCCAAATCCCATATTCAAATTATCTCAGGCTTTTCTTCCAGAATAAAAATATTAGAATTAGAGAATTAGAGTGAGAAGAAAGTTTAATCGCCCAAATTATATCGTAGCCTTAAGACACTTCCATCTGTTCCATAGATGTTAAACCAATGTAGACTGCATTCTACTCTGTTATTGGATTCTGTGCCTACTAGTGCAACGATTTTTTTCTGATCATAAAGACTCTGAAGTCTTCTAGCAGAAACTTCTATGCCTTGATCTGCTTCAAGTTTTTTAATTTTTCTAATAGAAGTACGAGGGCCTCTAAAAGTTTTCCAAGGACCGCAATTCTCCCAATATTCCTCTTTAAGTTCGGCTAGAGCTTGTACAACTAAGTCTGATTTTTTAGTATTTAGGTCATAGTTCTCGACCGATGCCCATCCATTGCCCACAGGGGCGTTGTCAGCGATTTCTTGGAAAATATCTTCCTGGGCTAAAGCCGTGAAGGTAATAAATACACCAAAAATTATTAGGATTAAGTTAATTTTTTTCATTAATCTTTCCTGTTGTCTCGATGTGATTTGCAAATTACAAAATCTGTGACTCTGAATTCTGCATTTCCAACGGTAGTACTAACAGTTACTTGTGTTGCAAATACTTCATCTACAGAAACTTTTGTTCGGTCTATTTTTTCAAGAACAACTTTTTTGGCATCATTAAATTCCTCTTCAGCATTTACAACCGTTTCGCCATTAGAAAGCCATTCCACAGGATTTGCGCCCCATACTTCCGTTTCTACTCTTTTAAGAGAGCCATCTGCATTAGAACAGTTCATCCACTGTAATGCAAAGGCATTTGATCCAAACATCAATAAACCAACTATTGACAATATAACTTGCTTAAACATGCTAACACCTCCCTATCTTAATCATCAAAATCATCAAAGGATTTATTTCCTTTAATTTTAGAGATGTTTTACCTGACAACTTTTCTTTTGCAAGGGTAATTTTTCGGACTTTTCTTCCATGGTGAAAGTATAGGGGGAATATTTTAAGTTTCTTTTGGGGATTTTTCAGCTATTTTGCCGATTTCTTTATCAATAACGCAGAAAAGATTTATTATATAAAGATACAGGAATGAAAGCAAAGAGAAAAAGTAGAAAAGAAATAAATATCGATTTTATCCCATATTCAAATTATCTCAGGCTTTTCTTCCAGAATAAAAATAGTAGAATTAGAGTAAGAGAGGTAAGAAGAATTAATAAAAGTGGTTTATTTGTGAATGGGTGTACCAAAAATCTCAAATTGCAAAATGCTTTCAGGTTTTTGTACATCTTGAATTGAAAATGTTCCGTATTGATAATAATCGTGTTCAATAAATCCTGTTACTTTATCAATAGAAGGTGTGTAGCTTCCATATATTTTAATTCGAGCGCTGGTATCTGTAAATAAAACAGGAACATTGTTAACGTGTTTGGAAATACGGCTATCAGCATTACTCTGATTATTTACAGCATAAGAGGGTATATATCCTTCAAATGCACCTAAGGGATAATAGGCTAAAACAAGTGGAGCTGTTTGTGGAGATGTTATTCCGATACTAAAGGGATAAGCCACTCCATTGGTAAGTGTAGAGTTAAGTTGAGGAAGACTTCCTGTAGCGATCGTGAAAAAAGCATGATCTTGAATAGGGGCGGGCATGGGATTTAAGTGGGGCGAGACCAATGAATAAACATTTGCAGAGTTCAGTAAAGATAATCTTTTTAAACTTATTTTTTGTGCGCCATCGCGAAGAGGATAATCATGGCCATAATCAAATTCTATTGGCAATGCAGCCACAGATAATTTTTCCTTAATACTTTGTCCGGTGACTTCAACCACATAAGAATGTCCCCAGGTATCTCTTTTAGGATAAGCAGGGTCACGGGTACCTTTGTCATGATCATACCAATGCTGAACTTCAAGTTGAGTGAGCTTAATATCGGAATAAACCACAGCTGTATTGGGGGAAAAATTTTGATCAATGGTATTAAGAGCGGCGTAAAGTTTTAAAGCATAAAATCCTGTAGAAGGATAAAGATGTTCACTCTTATGTTTTTTAGAACATCCTAATGGGAAAATAAAAGAAACAATCATTAAAGAATAAAGAATTTTTTTCATATTTTAAACCAATAAATTAGTTGTTGATTAATATAGCCATAATAAAGTTCCACGTTTATATCAGAAGGTAATCCTTCAATATATTTTCCAAGCGAAATATCTTTTTTCATCAGAAGATAATGGTCTGGTGTTTTAACTGATTGATAGTTATGAGGATTAAAAACAGTATCGATCATTCGCTCTGCTGCATTTAATAAAACAATATCTGGGATATGTAATTTTTTAGCTGTGGTAATAACATCTTTTAAGTTTTCATAAAGATCTTCTTTTGATCTTACGTTTTCAGGCATGAAGTCCCAGGCCATATTTCCATCAAAGTAGTTAATAATACTGTCTACTGCTTGTGAAATGGCTTCTGGAGAGGCTTCAATGATTGCTCGATCTATATCTTCTTTTAAAAATTGGTGTTTTTTATTGATCTTTTTAGCACTCAAATCTTCCTTTATGGTCTCCAATAAATCTTTTTCATTTCTGACAATTGCTTTATCCTTCTTCATGTTTTCTTTAAGATATGATTTTAAGGCTTCCATATCTCCAACAACAATGCGATCAAGTTCTACTTTTTTATCTTCCAATCTAAGATGGGTTAGGAAGGTAGGAATGGCTGGATTTCCTTGGATAGAAAGGGATTCTCTTTGATAGGTATTAAATCCATAATGGGCTTTCGGAGTGACGTTATGTTTATTTCCTAGCTTTACTTCAAAGGTGCTAACTATTTCTGCCGTTTGAACATTTTTAAGATCTGAAAAATGTATGTCTTCCTTTGGAGGTTTCATTTTTAAAATAGCTTGAAGGATATGTTGTACGACTTTTTCTTGATAGAATATCTTAGGAGCATCCAAAGATGTTTTAAATTCAAAAGTATTTTTGGATGGTTCTTCATTATCTCCATAAACAACGGTGTTGAGTCCCTTGGTTGGTTGAATTAAGAAAACGACCTTATGCTCTTCTTCTCCATCATATATAGTATAAATGATGGCTTGAGGCGGAATTTGAGAGAGCGATTGTTCTAAAGAAAGTGTTTGCTCAAAATCTGCTTTGGAGCTTTCCTTCCCATTCTCAAATGTCTTAGAACTTTCTTTCCAGAAATAAAGAGGAAGGTGGGTATTTTTATGCTTTCCAATCTTGATGGCATATCTTAATAAATGGATTTCTTCAGAACCTATTTTTTCAGGGCGTGTGACAGAAACATCTCTCATCTCCTGCCAAGAAGCTAAAAGTGCTTCATCTCTGCTAAAGGAATTCAAAGAAGGATCTAGAGAAATGATCTTATCATTGTGATTGGCGCGATCGGCATTTAAAAAATGAGAAGATAAGAGGAGTGCAAAAATTATTAAAAAACGAATGAACATGCGGGGGATATATATTGGAAAAAGAATAGAAAGTCAATATGGAGGGGATGGGCTTTTCTTCCAGAATAAAAATACTAGAATTAGAGTAATGAGAAGAATGATCCACTTTATCCAGGCACAAAGAGCCGCTAGAATAATAAGTGAGAAAGAAAAATTTCCAGAAGTAAGAAGAAGAATGTGGCAGGTGTTTTCAATGAGGTCAAAAGCACAGGCTATAAAAGGAAGATAAATAATAGAAGTGGAAGAAAATTTTTTAAGAATGCCTGAGAGAAAAAGCGAATAAAAAATAGGGTACATCATATCCAAATAATAATGGTTCAGATAAATATGGGTTCCTTCTATCCCCCATGTTTGAGCAATGTGAGTAAATGTTTCTTTCGAAAAAGTAAGTTGAAGCAAGAGAGCATCGGCAGGAGTAGGAAGTTTAGAAAGGATTAGAAATAATCCAAGTTGGATCAAAACACAGGCTATGCCGTTAATGAGTAACAACGTTATCGTAACGGCTGAGTTTATTGTAAAGCGTTTTAATGGTAATTCCTAGGGCGTTGGCGGCCTTGGTTTTATTTCCCTGGAAATATTCAAGAGTCTTTAAAATATGAGATTTTTCAAGCTCGTATAAAGCGGTAACAGAAAGATAATCAGAAGTTTCAACAGCGGCTTTATTCGAAAATTTAATGTGGGTTGCCATATCTTCTACCGTAATTGTGTCGCCATCTGATAAAATTTTAAGTCGTTCAAGCACATTTTGAAGTTCTCGAATATTGCCTGGCCAGTCATATTGTTTTAAAAGTTCTTGTGCTTCTGATGATATTTTTTTAACTTTAGATTCTCCCCATAAATCTGATTTTAAGAAATGGTCAACAAGATGATCAATGTCATCCAAGCGTTTTCGAAGCGGAGGAACTCGAAGGGTAATGGTATTCAAGCGATAATAAAGGTCTTCTCTAAAACGACCTTCCTTAACCTCTGTTTCTAAATCCTTGTTGGTCGCAGACAAGACGCGGACATTGACCTTTAAAGGTTTTTTTCCACCAATGCGATAAAATTCCCCCTCTTGTAAAAACCGAAGCAGTTTAGCCTGCATTTCTTTTCCCATTTCTCCAATTTCATCTAAAAAGAGCGTACCTCCATGGGCGGTTTCTACAAGGCCAATTTTTAATGCGTGAGCGCCGGTAAAAGAGCCTTTTTCGTGTCCAAAAAGTTCACTTTTTAAAAGATTTTCATGAAGGGCACCGCAATTAATAGTGACATAGGGAGCATTTTTTCGATCGCTCATATCATGAAGGCGGTGGGCAATGAGTTCTTTCCCCGTTCCACTTTCTCCCTGGATTAAAACGGTGGCTTGTGTGGGTGCAATTTTATCGACCATACTTAAAAGCTGCATTAAAGGCTTAGAAGAGCCAATGATTTTTAAAGAAGGAATTTTTTGATCAATAAAAGATTTTAAAGATTTATTTTCATGTTTTAAAAGTTGTTGTTGCTGCATAATTTTTTCATTTGCAGCTCTAAGCTCAGCCGTTTTTTCTTCAACCTGATGCTCAAGTTCTTTATTAAAATTGGTAAGATAAATTGCTAAGGCACAAAGATCAGCCGTTGTTTCTAAAACGGTGACATCGCTTTCCTCAAAAGCATTCAATTTATCACTTTCCACATTTAGCGCTCCAATGACTTGGTCATAAATTTTAATGCGTGCACAGAGTTCTGACTTTGTTTGAAGACCAGGGTAGTGATAGTAGTGAGGATCTTGAGTAACATCATTGGCCAAAATGGTTTTTCCACTTTTTAAACACCATCCAATAATGCCAATATCCATAGATCGTCTTTGGCCAATTTCATCTTGATAGGGGGCAACACCAGATTTGGCTTTTAAAATAGCTTCTTGCGTTTTAACATCATAAATCCAAAGAGAGAGGTGATGAAAATTAAAGGTTTGTTGAAGGATGTTGGTGATTTCGGTGTAAAGAGTTTCAATGTTTGGGGTGGTGAGGATTTTTCGCCCGACCTCGTTCACCATCGTGAGATGAGAGGTGATTAAATCTTTGTTACTCAATCCAGAAACCTCCTTAAAGAGTGGCGTAAACTTAATGGAGGATGTCTCAAATTGCAAGATGTATTTTATTAAGATATAAGAAAATAACTTTAAATATCATGCAGTTTCTTAAAAATTTTTTTTGGAGATGGATTTTTCCTCTTGTTCTTGCCCTGGTTTTATATCCATACATGCTGACCATTCGCATTCAACTTCTTCAGCAAACACCTGAAGGATTAAAGCACTTTAAAAGAGATCGCAAAAAATCCTATATTTATGCTCATTGGCATGAAGACATTCCCATTCTTGCCCTGCGGTATGCATTCAGAGGTTTTGTGAGCATGGCCAGCCGAAGTAAAGATGGGGAACTCATTGCACGTCTTTTAACTCTCCTTGGGATTAAAATGGTGAGAGGTTCTACGCGTCATTTTGGGCCAGAAACGTTAGAGCAAATTTTAAATGCAATGCGAGGGAGAGATTTGGCCTTTGCTGTGGATGGTCCCAAAGGACCGCGTCATGAAGTAAAACCAGGAGTGACCTATATTGCTCATAAAGGGCATTATTCCATTATTCCAGTTGCCTGTAACGCCAAACATAAATTTGTGTTTCATAAAAGCTGGGATCATATGTGGTTTCCTATCCCTTTTTCAAAAGCGGTAATTATTTGTGGTGAGCCTATAGAATTTGATGGAGATCTCCAGCGCTCTCTTCAAACCCTTAAAAATCAGGCTCAAGAATTCTTTTTGTTTTGACGATACGTACAGTAAAGAAGGAGTCAAAACATGAAGAAGCTTTATATTCTCATTAGCCTAGGCTGTTTTATCTTCAATAATGGGTATGCATCCAATACTTCTTTAGTATTTCAGTCTGAAGAATCGCCTTCTGTTCAAGAGATGCTATTTAATATGACCTTAGCTCAAAAGGTGGGGCAACTCTTGATGGTGGGAGTAAAAGATAAGCATCTAACTCCTGAAACTCAAAAATTGGTGAAAGATTTAAAATTAGGAGGGGTTATTTTTTATTCTCATAATGTAACCCATCCTCTTCAAGTCAAAGAATTTGTATTGGATCTTCAGCAGATTTCCCGTTTAGAACATCAAACTCCTCTTTTTATAGCCGTGGATCAAGAAGGCGGATCGGTGGCCAGAATTCGCAAAAATACACAAATTTTGCCTTCGGCGATGGCCATTGGTGCCACACGTTCACCTCAATTTGCGTTTATGGCGGGAAAAATGACAGCACTAGATTTGTCAGCGATGGGGATTAACATGAATTTAGCTCCGGTCTTGGATATTAATACGAATGAAGAAAATAGTGTTATTGGGATTCGGTCTTTTGGTGAGAGCCCAGAACTCGTCTCGCAATTGGGAATGTGGTACATCGAAGGGCTTCAATCGCAAGGCGTCGTAGCCACGGCTAAGCATTTTCCAGGGCATGGAGATACGATCCAAGATTCTCATTATACGGTTCCTGTCCTTCAAAAAAATTTAGAGGATCTTGAAAAATTTCATTTAATCCCTTTTAGAAGAGCCATTGAAAATGGCTTAGATGCCATTATGACAGCCCATATTTCTGTTCCAGGGCTAGATCCCTCAGGAATTCCTGCCACTTTTTCATATAATTTATTAACCAATATTATTCGTAACCGAATGAATTTTGAAGGAGTGATTATTACAGATGATTTGGAAATGAAGTCGATTCAAAATGACTATGGAATAGGAGAGGCAGCCTTAAAAGCTATTTTGGCAGGGGCGGATATGGTGATGGTCAGTTGGACGAAGAATAAAAAATATGAAGTTTTTAAAACATTGTTGGAAGCTGTAAAAACAGGAAAATTAAGTGAGCAAAGGCTTAATCAATCCGTTAAAAGAATTTTAAAGTTGAAACTAAAACGAGGAATTTTTGAACCTCACCGAGGACCTGCACTTGCAGAAACGTTGGGAAATACACTTCATAAAAACTTGGCTCAAAAAATTGCAGATCATGCGGTGACCGTTGTGACAAATGAAGGAGGGATTTTCCCTCTTCAAGAAGAAGATACCAGACGTGTATTATTAATTACTCCGCTCGATAATTTTTATCGTGATTTTAAATTTTTCTATGAACGTACGGGATTACAATTAATGCCCGCCCGTCCCACACTTTCCCAAATTGAATCGACGGTTTCAGAAATTACTCAGCGCAAAGAACGGTATGATTTATTTATTTTTGGAGTAACACATCCCTCTCAGTTAGATATTATTAATCAGCTGTCTCAAACAATTGAAAAACCTATTGCGGTGATTTCTTTTGGTTCGCCGTATTTTTTAAGAAAACTAAAACATGTTTCTGCCTATGTGTGTAGCTATGGGATGGAAAAAGAACTTATTCATGCTACTGCTCAAGTACTATCGGGGATTTTGAGGCCTTATGGGACACTTCCTGTGTCGTTAAATAAGGATGTGGTTTTGGTTGAGAAAAAAGAAACCTCTACTATTTCTCGAAAATAGATTCCTAGTCAAGCCAGGAATGACATTTTCTGTTTAGTTTCTAGACGTTGTCAAGCCTTTGGGCATTTTTAGGCCCTTCCTTTATGTCTAACTTATTGAAATGACAATATTTTTTACACTGTACATCTTGGCCATACTTTTGCATAGCCAATCGGCTTGAAACTATGGGGGAAATAAAGCACTTTGTCTTGATTCTGATATTGGGGGGGCTTTTGACGGGACCTATTCTAGCCGCTTCCTCCTCTACCCTTGTTCATCGACGAGATCTTACTCAGGCTCACCTAGGCGATACCGCTTATACAGTGAATCGGAGTGAGCTCTTGTTGAGCTTACGGCAAGTGAGCTATGGTCTGTGGGATAACTTATCCGTTGAAACCGTTCCTTTATACGATCTTTTAGGGTCGTGGAATTTATTTGGAAAGGTTAGGATATTTAGAGCAGATCCCATCGCCGTTTCTGCTCGAGCGGGGATGTTTTACATTACGCTTGAGCAATTGCCTGAAGTTCAAAACTCAGCTCTGTATCGTTACTTCATTGGAGCAACTGCCTCTGTAAGGTTAAGTGAGGTTGTATTGTATCATTTAAATCTCAACAACACTTCTTTGCAGGGGGATTTTTTAAGCAGCAATCGAGGACCGACCATGAAAGGAAAGCTGACCAATGTTGAAAATGATGTAGAGTATCGGTTTGATGACAAACGAACAGTGTTGGTAGGGACAGGGTATGATTTAAAAGTGCATAAATTTAGTCTTGGAGCCAGCCACCTGTGGACGTGGTCGTCATTATTTTTGAAACTTGGACTTACATTTAAGACGACAGCGATTTCTGGAATGTCAATGCTTCCTTACTTTGATTTGGGCATTCGCATTTAAGAAAAAAAAGGAGGTTCCATGGTTGTGAAGCGTTTTTTCCTGCCGGTAATGTTTTTTTTCTTTTTCTCTCCGCTATTGTATTCTCAAGAACAAAGACAGCCTGAACAACTCAAAGAATTGTTTATTCGACTTTTATTGTCGGATCAATTTGAGCAGGGTAAAGAACCACCTTTGACACTGAATCAAAAAATAGAAAAAGTGGCCAATTCCTCTTTGTGGCGGAATAGAATTTTTACAGAAGATCCAAGGGGAGTTCAAATATCAGCGGTGGTGAATGGCAGATGGGTAGAAGAGGCGTCGCACTTAACAGAACGATTTTTAGTGGATCGTTTATTTTCACTATTGGGGGAAGATAAAACGGCATGGCCCGTTGATTTTAATGAACGGAAAACTTATTTTCAAAAACAATTGGGAATGATTTTGTCCGATGAAGAAGTAAAACGAATAGAATTGTTTAGCAAATCTTTACTTTCTTCAGACAAAGAATTTAGTCGATCTGTCAAAGTGCCTTTAGACATTTGGAAAGTGAATTTACTCTGGGTAAGTCGAGAGACAACCTGGATTAAGAAATCTTATTCATCTCAGTTAGATATTGAGGCATTAAAAGGAGAGATGGAAGTCTTGGAATGGGGAGAAGCACTGCCAAAATCTCCTGAAGAACATGTGAGTCACAGAATGGGATTTGGACGGGCTTTTTCTTTAGTCCGACATCCAGATGGAAGCTTAAGTGTTATTTATACCCCTGTGATTCGCAGCATGATTGCCTATCAAGAGCCTGAGTATGCTGAAATTGTGGAGGCGAATACGAGGACACAACTTCGAAGTTATCGAGACAGAATGATGGGACCTTATATTGCTCATTTTAATGCAAGTGTGGGTGCACGGAGTCGGTATATTACCATTCGTTTTTTAAATCGGCAAAATGATCTCATTGATCGTTTAAGTGTTTCTATTGATTTACAAGAAGGAAAGCTCATTACCTTTGAAGGTAATCAAAATGGAAATGTTTATTTGGCACATCAAATTATCCGTCGACAGCTTTTAAATCGTGAATCTCCTTTGGCTAAATGTATGTTGGAAGCAAGGCCTGAATTAAACCATATTTTGTGGGATGAAAGAGCTCCCTTTTTAGAAAGAGAGCTTACGATTTTAGAAGATGGTTCTTTTAAGCTCGTACTCCAACGTATGCAAGAAGGTCGTTGGGTAGAAGAAAGCGCATTAGAATTTATTTTTGATAAAGAAAAAGCTTCAGAGATCCTAAAGGGGCCTTTAAGAAGTTTACTTCGCGAGATGAGACCTTAAATTGTCCATGGATTAAACAAATCGTAAATCTTTCTTTGTAATTTTTTCAATTTCTCTGCTTTTATTTTTTAAACCTATTGATTTAGTTCATGTTTTTATTTGGCATGAGCTTTGCTTTGTAACACTTACCAAAAATCAGCTTTGGAGGTGTTCGTATGATGAAAAAGTTTTTTTTAATCTGGGTTTTAAGTCTCTCTTTACTCATGAATCCGGTTATTGCTTTAGTAGAAGCGGCTCCTGAACAAGAGGGAGATATTCCTCAAAAGCCTATCCACCAACAGGTTTATTTAAAAAGTAATAATGCAAAACTCTATGAAGCGTTGAAACTCATTGATGATCACTCCAATTGGCTTCAAGTAAGTGAGCTTTTAAGAGAGGTTTTGGCCTCTGATTTGGAAGGGCGATATGTTAGAGATCATTTGAAATTGGCCAAACGAGAAATTGATGCCGAATTTCCTGTTAGTTCTGTAAGAACACGAATTTTAGATTGGCCGTTTGTGGTGGCTAAACTTCGTATTATCGAAGCATTGATGGCCAATCATGCCCGGCTTAATGTGTCTTATGACCGTGAAGTGCCGCTAATTAAAGGGCTATTACAAACTTATTTTTTCCCAGGCGCTGAAGATGAGGGAGAAATTATTTTTCCCGATAAGAGCTCCTATAGTTTTGATATTTATGGGTATGTTAAAGAAAATGTATTAAAAACAGAGACAGCTCCCAGTGGGGTTATTGACGATCCTCGTTTTCCACCTGTCCCTAAGCCAGATCCTAAAAAAGTTCCTCCGCAAGTTCCAGGGATCAAAGGGCAACCGGGAGAACCGGGATCTCAGGGGCAAATTGTAAGGCCAGTGATGCTGACGCCAGAAGAAGCCAAGCAGCAGTTAGATTTTTTAAGAAGTACATTGCAATCTCTAGGAAATTTGCTGGGAGCCACAAAGACAGAAATTGAAGATGTATTTAAAGTTGTAAGACTTCAAAATCAATTTGAGCCATGGGCCATGCTCATGCAAATTATTGCCAATCCGGATTCCATTTATAGTGACCCCCAGCTTAATGATTTTTTACAAGGAGTAAAACTGCGGCTTAAAGTGGGAGAATATGATTATAAACCAGAAGAGTCTCATTTTTTAAAAGAGGTTCTTCAAGATCAGGCAGATTTGGGATTGTCCGTTGAAGAAGAAGTAAATTCCACTCTTGGGAAAGCAGCACTCTATGTGACATCGAATTTAACTCATGGCCCTGCCATGATGAATATTCGTTATATTATTTATTTGAAAAAATTTATTGAACTTTATCCAACGGCCAGTCAGTTTGGTCCAGCGGTTATTGAATTTGCAACCTTTTTAAAAGGATTGGGTGCGGCCAGTGCCTGGTATATGAAGTTTACAGCCTATCCTGTAAGAATTGCAGGAAACTTAGTGTTGGGTGCGGGTTCCGTTGTTACCAAAGTACTTGAAAATAAGCGATTAGCTGCATTGATTGCAAAATCGCTCAATAGTAAAACTGGGAAATGGCTTACCACCAATGATCGTTATTTTAAAATTGCACTTATTTTAACGATGGCAGCAGATTTAACCGAAGGGTTTATTCAAATTTATTCAGCGGTGGATAAATATGAACGTATTGATGCCGTTCAAAAAACAGTTTCTGAAGTAACGGCCACCTCCCTTTACTATTTGCCCATGGTCAGTCAACGGGCGGTATTTCGATATTTAGCCTGGGGAGCTTTTGCATTGGATGTGGGACATCGAGTTTATTCTGATATCCCCGAAGCGCATGATGTGATTTATACGGTGTTGTCAGATTATATTACAGATCCTGCGCTTTATATCTTTACTGGAGATACCTTAAAAGGACATATGGTGAGAGACTACGAAGGACAGCTAGGGATTTCAGATGATGAATCAAGGCAGGCTCTTTATACGTTTGAACGCGCTCTTCGGGCCAGTTCTAATAAAGAAGAATTGGCAGTATCTCACGAGGCCTTTACTCTCACGATGAAAGATTATGCCAATAAACGTCTTTTCATGATTTATTATTTATTGCAGAGGTGGAATAATAATGAAGTCAGTGAAATGGGTTTAATGGAAAGGCGCTATTGGGAAGACTATCAACAATATCAAAATCTTGTAACTCTCTTAAGAGAGGATTTTCGAAAGAAAAACGAAGAATTTAAAGAGTGATTACTCCTGGGGTCTTTACAGGTGTAGGGTCTTTGCCATTTACATCGGCTAAAGAAGCCGTTGAGTACGTGTTTCAAGCGTATGAAATTCCTTTTTTACCACAACTTCCTCAGCGATCCCTTCAAGAACACATGGTGTATCAATTTTTGGAGGATTTTCCGGGATTTGTCTTAACCCCAAGTCAGGCTTTTATTGATGTAGAAAAATTTAATCCAGAAAATCTTTTAAATAAAAAATTTTCTTTTTCATTTTATAAAGCACTGCCACTTTTTATAAAAAAAGCGGATTCAGTTCCTCTTATAAAGCTTCAAATTACCAGTCCTTATACGATTGCCAATACGTTACTATGTTCCGATAAACAACTTTTAAGCGATCATCCACCCCTTTGTGCGTATCTAAATGAGTTTTTATATTATAAAGTGAGTGTGCTCTTAGAAAAATTTCGCCATCAGACATTATTAGTGTTTTTCGATGAGCCCATGTTAACCCATCGAAATAGCCAGGAGGTTTTAACCGTTTTAAATCCTCTTGTAAGAAAACTAAAAAACCCTACACGATTTTTTGGAGTGCATTCCTGTAATCAGTGGTCTCAAAAATTATTTCAAGATATTTTTCAAAGTGAGTTTGACATGGTTAATTTTGATATGAAAGAAGTGGGAGAGGCCATTTTTGAAGATTTGCCTTCTTTATTTCAATTTTTAAAAAGAGGGTGGATTATGTGGGGTGGGGTAGGAGATGATTTTATAGAAAGGCTTAAAAATAAAGATTTGAAAAGAAAAGAGGTTTTTACTATATTGAACCGTTCGTTGTTTAGTCTTGCCTGTGGGACAGGGAAATTATCGTTGGAAATGGAAAAGCAAGGCGTAGAAAGTTTAAAAAAAATAACAAAGGAGTTAAAGCGTGAAATTAAAGTCAGCTAATCATAGTCATTACCCTAAAATTGGCGAAACAGATGAACAGCATAAATTAAGGCAGGCGTATCATTTATTTGATCGTAAAAAAATTAGTACTTTCCAAGTGGTAAAAGTTCAACAAGATGTTACTCGGGAGGCTATTGAAGAACAAGAGAAGGCCCATTTAGATGTTGTTACTGATGGTCTTATTTTATGGAACGATCCTATTTCTCACATCATGAAAAATTTAGAAGGAGTTAAAATTGGAGGCCTTCTTCGTTTTTTTGATACGAACTTTTATTTTAGACAACCTGAAATTACGGGGCCTATTTTAAGAAAATCATCTTTATTAAAAGAAGAGGCAGCATTTTTAAAACGCCATACTGCAAAGGGTGAAACTAAAGTGGTTTTAACAGGACCTTATACCTTGGCGGTGCTTTCAAAAATCTCTACCCCTGCTTATAAAACTTCTCGGGAAGTGGCCCAAGCTTTGGCTCAGGTATTGGCCGAAGAAATTAAAGACTTGGCCGACAGTGGCATCAATCATATTCAAATTGATGAGCCTGGATTTTTTCTGCAACGTCCAGATTGGAAATGGCTTAGCGGACTTTTTGAAAAATTATGTAGCCAAAAGGGCAAGGCTAAAATATGGCTTACCACTTATTTTGGAGATGTGGCTCCTCTCTATGCCCGGTTACAAGAATTGCCCGTGGATGTTTTAGGAGTGGATGTTACTTATTCTCCCACTCTCTTAGATCTTATTCGTAAAGAAGGAAGTCAAAAAGATTTAGCATTAGGATTTTTGGATGGGCGTAATACGAAGTTAGAAAATCTAAAAGAAGTGGTTCACGAACTAAAATCGTTAGAAAAAAAGGTGGCTCAAGATAAAACCGTTTATGTAACGACTTCTTGTGGGTTGGAATATTTACCTCAAGATAAAGCCATTAAAAAATTAAAACTTTTGGAGGAGATTAATCATGCATACTCAAGATAAACTAAAAAATTTGGGAGTAGAACTTCCTCTTTTCCCTTTAACCTCTGTTGGTAGCTTTCCAAAGCCAGAGTATATTAAAAAAGCCAGGGCCAGATTTGTAAAAGGAGAGCTAACACGAAAAGAACTTGAAACCTTAGAAGAAAAAGCCACCCGAGAGTGGATAGAGTTTCAAGAAAATATCGGCATTGATGTTTTGGTGGATGGAGAAATGTATCGAGGAGATATGGTGGCTTATTTTGCAGAGGAGCTTAAAGGATTTTCCCAAAGCAGTTTTGTGCGTTCCTATGGCAATCGATATTATCGAAAACCGGTCATTACAGCTCCTGTGGTGTGGGAAAAACCGATGACGGTAGATTGGTGGAAAAAAGCTCAAGCGATGACTCAAAAACCCATGAAAGGAATGCTGACAGGTCCTTATACCATTATGGATTGGTCCTTTAATGAGTATTATAAGGATAGAGAAGCTACCTGCATGGCGCTAGCTCAGGTCATTCGGAAAGAAGTAGAAGCTTTAATTTCAGCAGGAGCAAAATTAATTCAAATTGATGAACCTGCCTGTTCGGTGAGGCCTTCTGAATTGCCGCTTGTCATTCAATCGATGAATGTGGTGACCGAAGGACTTCCAGCCTACTTTTTTACACATATTTGCTATGGAGATTTTGAGAAAATCTATCCAGAGATGACAGAAATCCCAGTAGAAAATTTTGATTTAGAAATGTCTAATAGCGAAAATGATCTTTTAAATTGTTTTAAGAAAAGAAGCTTTCCTAAAGACTTAACTGCTGGGATTGTTGATGTCCATACCCATGAAATTGAAGCAGAATCTACATTGAAAGCGCGTCTTGAACAAATCTTAGATGTCATACCGGCCAGGCAGCTTTGGGTAGATCCAGACTGCGGATTAAAGACAAGAACCGTAGAAGAAGCCAAGAAAAAGTTAGAAGTCATCGCAACGGTGGTTAAAAGCTTAAGAAAATCATATTCGAATTGACATTTAAGCACCATTTTTCGTATCTTGTAGAGACATATCATGAGAAAATCTCGAAAATTATTCCTGACTTTTATTATTTTTAGTTCTCTTCTCGCAGGAATTTTTTTAGGAAGTTTTTTAGTTTCTCAAGTTTCAGCGACAAAATCTCCCACCAGTCAATATGAAAAAATTGGAATTTTACTTAAAGTTTTAAACTATATTGAAAATAATTATGTTGAGGAAGTAAAGGTTCAAGATCTTATTTATGGAGCCATTAATGGCATGCTTTCTTCGTTAGATCCTCACACCAATTTTTTAACTCCTGAACTTTTTAAAGAAATGAAGGTGGATACCTCGGGCCAATTTGGGGGGTTGGGGATTGAAATTACCATTAAAGATGGAATTTTAACCGTTATTTCTCCTATTGAAGGAACGCCTGCATTTAAAGCTGGACTTAAATCCAATGATAAGATTGTTAAAATTGAAAATGAGTTTACCGATAAAATGAATTTAATTGAAGCGGTTTCTAAAATGCGCGGGAAAAAAGGGACACCGGTGACGATTTATATTATGAGAGAGGGACTTAAAGAGCCCAAAAAATTTACAATTGTTCGAGATATTATTAAAATTCAATCTGTAAAATCTTCGATGTTAGAAAATGAATATGGATATATAAGGCTTGCAAACTTTCAAGAACAAACGGCTAGTGATTTAAAAAAGGCGCTTGAAAAATTAGATAACGATGCCCAAAAATATCAATCTAAGTCCAATCAAATGAAAGTGGGATTAAAGGGACTTATTTTAGATGTGAGAAATAATCCAGGTGGACTTTTGGATCAAGCCGTGGGGGTTTCTGATCTTTTCTTAGAAAAAGGAATTATTGTTTCTACGATCGGGAGGCATAAAGAAAATAAAGATATTGAATATGCCCATAAATCAGGAACGTGGAAGAATGTGCCCATGGTGGTTTTGGTGAATGGATCTTCTGCTTCTGCTTCTGAGATTGTGGGGGGAGCTCTTCAAGATCACAAACGAGCCGTGGTGGTGGGAACCAAAACCTTTGGAAAAGGATCTGTGCAACAGGTGATTGAGCTCGATGACAAATCTGGATTAAAACTCACCGTTGCCAAATACTATACGCCTTCGGGGCGTTCTATTCAGGAAAAAGGCTTAGATCCAGACATTGTGGTTGAGCAATTAGATCCCAAAATTTTAAAAGAAGAAGAGCAAAAAAGAGTGGGTAAAAAACAAGGATGGAGAGAGGCTGATCTTCCCAGACATTTTAAAGGAGAACAAAAAGAAGGCCAAAAAGAAGAGGAAAATAATAATAAAGACGAAGAAACCAAACCAGAGCCTCAGTTGACCCAAGAAGAAATCATTAAATACGACTATCAATTACAGCAAGGTATTTCCTATTTAAAATCCTACGCTATCTTTAACCAAATGTACGCTCTTCCTCCCAAGCCCCAAGCCGCCACGAATTAATCTTTATAGTATAGTAAACTGGCACCAATAACTCCGACCGGAAGGACCAAGAGATTTAAAAGAGGGATGGTGAGAAGGCAAGAAATAGCCAGACCAAACCCTATCCATGCAAAAAAAGAATGGAAAAAAAAATGAAGCTGCTGTGAAAAGCTTAATCGTTCGATTTCAAATGGGAAATCCATAAATTGAAGCGTGAGTAGAAGAAGAGAAATAAACCCACTTAAAAAAATCCCCACCCCTGGAATTAAGACTAAAAATAAGGAAAAAAGTACTAAAATTACGATGAGAGAAAGTTTTTTACACTGAGTTACAAAAATTCGCCTAAATTCTTTTAAGGCGAATGCAAAAGAAAAGGGTGCATCAATGACATCGCCTTTTACAATGGTTTTTACTTTTTGGGCTATCCATTCATGAAAAGGAGAAGCTAGAATATTTCCAATAAGACATAAAATCAGAGTTCCTAAAATTAAAAGTAGAACAAGCGCTACGGCGTAAAAAATATAGTAGAGAACAACCCAATACCAGGTTTCTGGTTTTGTAATCAGAAGAGCAATAAGAGGTTCAAAATTTTTATAAAGAGTAAAGATCAAACCTATAAATAAAAGAATATTAATGAGAAAAGGGATAAGGGCTAGTCTTAAAAGAGAAGGAAATTTAAACAGAAAGCGGATGCCTTGAAAAGGAGCCATAAAACCAGATTTAAAATCCTGAAAAAGTTTCATTTAAATAAGTGAAGATTTAAAAGATTTAATCCTTTTATATCATAAATGTCTTCTTCAAAAAAGGGGATTTCAATTAAGGGAAATCGCGCAGATTTAAAATTTATTTTTTCTTTAAAATACTGAATTTCTTCTTTTTCTCGTTGAGAAAGCATTTGGTACTGCTCGAAGATATCTAAAACTGTTTTTTCATCTTGAGACAGATTTTCTAATTTTAATTTGTTGAATTCTTTTTGTTCTTGGGGAGAGAGCTGAAAAGAGTGAGCAACTCGATTAATAATGATTCCTCCTAGAGAAACATGAAGGGCGTGTAAATTTTTATAAAAAACAACGCCTTGATCAAAGACAGATCGTTCGGGATTTGTGACTAATAAAAAAAGTGTATTCGGACTATGTAAAATTTCTTTGGCTTTCAAAGAGCGGTCCTTAAAGCCTTTGTAAAGAGATTCAAGACTTAAGAGAAATTCAGACAGTTCATGAAGTAATTTTGATCCTGTTAAACGATCAATGAATTTAAAGATAAGAGAAGATCCAGAAAGAGTGGGTTTTAAGAACCATTTTAAAATATTTTCATCTAAAAAATGAGCCAAGCGGTCTGGTGCCTGCAAGAAACTTAAAATGTGTTTAGAAGGAGGGGTATCTAAAATGATGGTGTCATAGGCGTTTGATTCATGAAGTTCATAAAGTTTTTCTAAAGCCATATATTCTTGAGTGCCAGCCATCATGGTTGAAACATATTGATAGAGTCGATTATTTAAAATTCGATGCGCTGCTTCTTCTGAGGGAGAATATTTTTGAACGAGAGCATCAAACGTTTGGCGGGTATCCAGTGTCATGACGGTTAGATTTTTTAGAGAAGATTTAGATAGTGCTTGTTTTAAGCGTTTGGCGGGATCAATGGTTAAGGCCAATGTTTTTTTCCCAAGAGAAGCTTCTTTAACGGCCAAGGCAGAAGACAGGGTGGTCTTTCCTACTCCTCCTGTTCCAACCACTACTGTCATTTTTTTAAGTTCAATCATAGGTCAAATTTCCCATTTAAAAACCATGGGATAAGCATGGGATCTTCCTGGGACAATTCTTTTTTGAGCATTTCTTGATAGGAAGTTTGGATTTCTATTCTGGTCTTATATTTTAAAAGAGTTTTTTCTAATTTTTGAAAGGTAGGAGGACTTAATTTTTGGCTAATTGCGGTTGTTTTAATGGTTTTAAAAGAAGGGAGTATTTTATTTAAGAAAATTTTTCCAAAAGGGAGTCCAAGATTTTTTATTTCTTGATAAAGCTCGATGGTTTCTTGAATAGGAAGTTCTTCTGGAAGGGTTACAATATGAAAAGAAGAACGCTTGGGGTCAGAAAGCATGGTTAAAAGTTCTTGTGCTTTTTTAGCAATGGGGCCAATTTGGGCGATTTCTAAAAATACTTTTGGACTTTTAAAAAGATAAAGACCATGTCCTGTAGCAGGGGTATCGACAATAATCGTATCCCATCTAATATTATTTTTTAATTTTTCTTCTTCTAAATAAAATATTTTTCCAATGACAGCAATTTCATCTATCCCCGGAGCAGCATCTAAAAAGAAATTCATGATTTTATTTTCAAAAACGAGGCGATAGAGGGGGGCAATCTTAATTTGGCGAATAATATATTCGCGAAGGGAAGCTCGGGGAGTTACACACAGGCTATCAATATGGGGACCTAATTTTTGGTTTGAAATATCACTTTCAGGATCTAAATCTACGAGGAGAACTTTTTTCCCCGCTTGTGCTGCTTTTAAGGCAAGTAGCCTTGCAACGGTGGTTTTCCCCACTCCTCCTTTGCCTGTAATGAAATGAAGGCGCTTTTCTAAAAAAATATCTTTCATCTTCCCTGCAGGATCCTCTATGTCTTCGGATGAATAATCAAGTAAAATTTTATTTTTCCGATAAGCGTATTGGAGTTCGTATGAATGGAGTAAAGGATATAAAACTTATTGCTGGGAGTAGTCATCCAGAACTGGCTCAAGAAATTGCTAAACTCTTAAAGATAAAACTTACGCCTGTTACCTTGACTCGATTTCCCAATGACAATCTTTTTTGCCGTATTGAAGAATCCATCCGCGGAGATGATGTTTTTATTCTTCAAACCTCTTCTAGGCCAGTAAACGATATGCTCATGGAACTCCTGCTTATGATTGATGCGGCTAAATACGCCTCTGCTGCTCGAATTACAGCCATTCTTCCTTACTATCCCTATGTAAGATCCGATAAAAAAGATCAGCCTAGAATCCCTGTCACCGCACGCCTGGTGGCAGATCTTTTACAAACGGCGGGAGCAGAACGGCTTTTAACCATGGATTTACATGCCCTTCAGATTTTAAGTTTTTCGAGAATTCCTGCAGATCAATTACTGTCTATTTCAGTCGTTGAAGAGTACTTAAGAAAAAAGGATTTAAGTAATACCGTTATTGTTTCTCCAGATGTGGGTGGACTTCATAGGGCCCGTTTTTATGCTAAGAAATTAGATCTTCCCTTAGCCATTATGGATAAAAGGCGAGATAAAAAAAATCAAAAAGTAAAAATGGGAGTTATTATTGGAGATGTATTGGGTAAAAATGCCATTGTGATTGATGATGAAATTACAACGGGATCTACTCTTTTTGAAACGGTTTCAGCATTAAAAAAAGCAAAAGCCAAAGATATTTTGGCGGTTTGCATGCATGCTGTTTTTGCTCAAAGCACAGAAAAAAAACTAACTCAATCTCCTTTAAAAGAATTAATTGTGACCAACACAGTTCCTCTTAAAGCTAGAAGTAAAAAAATAAAAATTTTATCCATTGCCTCTATTTTAGCCCAGGCCATTCGCCGTGTTCATGAAGGTGCTTCCGTCAGTGAGCTCTTTAGTTAACACTTTTTTAAAAAAAATCTTAAACTTTTTACATCCATAACCGACAAGGTCTTTGAAAGTGGCACGGAAAGGTGAATGATATATGAAAAAAGGGTATTTGTTTCTAATCGTATTCTCATGTTTGATCTCCTCTCAAAATAGTTTTTCTCAAATGGAGGATTTCCCAAGTGATATTGTGGATCATCCTTATAAAGAAGGAGAAATTTTAGTACGCTATTTGAGTGCAACGGCTCCCGAAGAACGCGATTTGATTCGCTCTCAAATGGGAGGTGAAATAGCGGATAATCATTTTATTGTTCCAAATTTGGAATTGGTAAAATTACCTCAAGGGCAAAGTGTAGAAGAAGCTTTGGCGTATTATCAAAACACTCCGGGCGTTTTATATGCGGTGCCTAATCATTTGGTATATATTAATGGAGGCATTTTCCCTCCTCGTCCTTTGCCAGATAATCCAGACCCCACTCCCAATCCCTTTGGCGATCCTTTTTTTGATCGAAGCTATGGGATTAGTCTTATTGGGTCACCTAAAGCATGGGAGCAATTTACAACGGGAAGTCGAGAAATTGTGGTGGGTGTAATCGATACTGGTATTGATTATACGCATGAAGATTTAGCTGCCAATATATGGAAAAATCCGAAAGAAATTGAGGGCAATGGTATTGATGATGACAACAATGGTTTTGTAGATGACATTTATGGGTGGAATTTTGTGGGCAATAACAATAATCCCTTTGATGATAATCGTCATGGAACCCATGTTTCGGGAACGATTGGAGCATTGGCCGGAAATGGCTTGGGAACCATTGGTGTGAGTCCCAAAGTGAGTCTTATGGCCTGTAAATTTTTAAGTAAAGATGGATGGGGATCTATCGATGCAGCTATTCGATCCATTAGCTATGCGGTGATGAATGGAGCCAAAGTCCTCAATAACAGTTGGGGTGGGGGAGGTTATTCTCAAGCGCTCTTAGATGCTATTAAAACGGCTGAACGTGCAGGGGTATTATTTGTGGCCGCGGCTGGAAATAGCAATGCGGATAACGATAAAAACCCGATGTATCCTGCAAGCTACGATGCAGCAAATATTGTTTCTGTGGCAGCGACGGATTATTTAGATCAAAGAGCCTCTTTTTCAAGCTATGGAAAAACAACTGTTGATTTAGCTGCGCCGGGAGTGGCTGTATTTAGTACGGTGCCTAATAATCTCTATGGAAATTTAAGTGGAACATCCATGGCAACTCCTCATGTGGCAGGAGCTGCGGCGTTGATTTGGGCGTATAAACCAGCCTTAAGTATGTACGATCTGAAAGATCTTATCTTTAAGACGGTAGATCCAGTAGATTCGATGAAAGATATTACCGTGACGGGTGGACGGCTAAACGTGTTTAATGCCATGGCGTTTAGTTTATTGCAGTTCTAGTTCTTTGAATTTTCTTCGTATTCGCTCAGCTTTTTTTGAAGGTCGCTGACCTTCTTACGAAGCTGGGCGATTTCTTTGTGGAGATGGACTTTTCCTGTGACATCTTCAATACGTCTTTGGATTTCGTCTTTGACTTGAGTAAATTCTTTAACCCCTGTCTTAATAGTTTTTTGGAAAAAAGTTGAAATCGATCCTCCATTGCCTTTAATAATATCGATTAAGATATGAATGGGAAGAAGACTCTTTGATTTTTTCTCTGTTTCAAAAATAATTTGGGTCAGGGTGTTAGAGGTAATATCTTTTTTGGTGCGATTATCAAGCACTACAATTTCTTCTCCTCGACGGATCATTTCTGCTAGATCATCGAGCGTTACATAGCAACTTTTTTCTGTATTATAGAGTTTTCTATTTTGATACCGTTTAATAATCGTGGGTTGGGTACTCATCTTTTGCCCATACTTATGCCAATCGGCTCCTTAAGTAAAGTGTAAAAAATACCGATAAAGACAATAGAAAGGATTGGCGGAAGTGTATGGGAATCGAACCCACCGCGGACATAGTGACTATCCCCGCCACTGGATTTGAAGTCCAGGAAGCACACCAGAGACTTTTACACTTCCACACCCTATTCATAGCTAGGACAAAGGAACGTTTTTTGTCAAGTGAGGTTACAGAGTGAATAAAAAAATCCTATGGAGAGCAACACTGTGGATGAGCGTTTTTACGCTGTGTGCCAGTTTTATCTTTTATCATGTAGAAACTCGGTTAAAGGAAAAAAATAAACCTCTTCAGATTTCTTCCAATGATGAAGATGTGGGTGGGGTGATTAGAAAATCTCGTTCTTTAAAAGAAGATATCAATGTTCAAAAAGCTGGATTTTATTTTTCACTAGGAGAATTGGCCAGTGAGAAGGGAGATTTAAAAGAAGCAACTGAGTATTTTAAGAAAGCTTTAAAATTAGATCCAGATTCTTCTTATTTAAATACACGGCTGGGAGAAGAATATTTAAAAAGATCTGAATTTGAAATTGCAACAACCTATCTTAAAAAAGCTATTGAGCTTAATCCCCAGGAACTCAATGCACATCTCTTGTTGGGAGGGATTTATACTGCTACCAAAGAATATAAAAAAGCCGAAGATCATTATACAAAAGCTATTAAATTAAATCCTGAAAATGAAAAAACCTATATTTTCTTAGCCACACTGTATTCAGAAGAAAAAAAATACGATAATGCGATTCAAACTCTCCAAAAGCTACTTAAAATAGAGCCTCAGTCTTTTTTAGCCTATTATTATTTGGGACAGGTATATTCAGAAAAAGGCCAAATGTCTAAAGCGATCAGTAACTATAAAAAATCTTTAGAGATTAACCCATCGTTTCAATCAGCGGCAATCGCTTTGGGACTTTATTATGAAACCAAAGATAATGTAGATAAGGCCATTGATATTTATATGGGTGTTTTGGAAAAAGGATCGTCCAATGTTCGTCTGTTAAGACGAGCGGTACAGCTTTTGCTGGCAAAAAAAGATTATGCTAGGGCTTTGAGGCTTTTAGAGGATCTTAAATATCAAGATCCTCAAGATGTGAATAACCGGGTGCGGATTGGCCTCATTTATTATGAAATTGGCCAATACGAAAAATCAAAATTAGAATTTGAAGAGCTTTTAAAACAATATCCAGATTCCGATAGAATTCATTATTATTTGTCTGCGACCTATGAGAAATTAAATCTTTTCTCCAAGGCTATGGAAGAATTAAAACAAGTTCCGGATAGTTCTTCTTTCTATGTAGATGCGGTCAGTCGCCAAGCATATTTATTAAGAGAAGAAAAACGATATAAAGAAGCCCTGGAAATCATTAAACATGCACTTCAAAAATATCCACTTCAAAATCAATTTTATGATTTAATGGCGTCTGTCTACGAGCGGGAAGAAAAATATGATGAGGCGGCAAAAATTTTACGAGAAGGGGTCCAAAAGTTTCCTAAAGAAGAAAGGATTTTATACTATTTAGGAGCCATCTATGACAAACAGGGAGATTTTGAGAGGGCTATTAGTGTGATGCAGGATATTTTAAAAATAAATCCAAACAATGCGGATGCTTTAAATTTTATGGGGTATACTTATGTTAGCCATAACATGAAGCTAGATGAAGCTGAAAAGCTGATTCAAGCTGCCTTGAAATTAAAGCCTGGAGAAGGATATATCGAAGATAGTTTGGGATGGATGTATTATTTAAGAGGGAATTATAAAAAAGCCAGATCCATTTTAGAAAAAGCAGTCTCCATGAAACCAGATGAACCGGTTATTTTAGATCACTTGGGAGATGTATATATGAAATTAGGAGATTTGGCCAAAGCCTATGAGTTTTATCAAAAGGCGGCTCAAGCCAATCCAGCCAATGTGGATAAAAAAATAGTAGATTCTATTAAACAAAAGATAGAAAATCTTTCCCAAGAAGAAATTATTAAAAAACGCTTCCCTGCCACAAACAAATAAGTTATCTTTTTTAGATGTTCTTTAAGATGAGATCCTTCACTTCGTTCAGGATGACATTCATTATTTGGGTAAGTTGCTTACTTTTCATAGCATGTGGGCCATCGCTTCAGGAGGTAGTTAAAGAAACCGAGTTGTCTCCAGCATTTAAGCATAATCAAGAAAAAATCCATTCTTTTCGCGGAGTTGCGCGTGTATTTTTTTCGTTTGGCAAGAAAAAAGGTTCTGTAGAAGTTTTAGTGGTGAGTGAAAAACCAGATCATTTAAGAATGGAAACGGGAAATTTTTTTGGTGTTCCCTTAAGTGTGTTAACCATTTATCAGGGAAAAGTGACCTATTATGTGATTCCGGAAGAGAAATACTATGTGGGAGAAGCCAAAGAACAGGTAACGCAGCAATTTTTGCCTTTTGAATTGACGGAAGAAAACATATTTGGCCTTATTTATTTTTCTCAAAAGACGTATGATTTTTTTAAACACCATAAACGTTTTCAATTAGATTTTTATGAAGTGAAGGAGAAGGAAGAACTAAAATTGTTTTATCCCCGAGGATTTAAGTTGACGGATAAGAAAACAAAAGACACGGTCGAGTGGAGATGGGATGCATATGATTTAAATCCTCCCAAGTTTTCTTCCATGCATTTTAAAATTGAAAAACCTGCTCAAGCCCGGTGGATTGATTTAAGGGGTGCTCATAAAACATCTCCCATTTTTAAGGGGGAAGAAGAGTCTGAATAAAATTGAAATAGTCCTTGCGAAAGGGGGGGGAATTTCGTATTTCATGAGGTAAGCTATATGAGTGATCTTCTATTAGATATTCGAAATTTAAAGACCTCTTTTTTTATTGAAGAGGGGGAGCTCAAAGCCGTTGATGATGTGAGTTTTAAAATCTATAAAGGAAAAACCTTAGGAATTGTTGGAGAAAGTGGTTGTGGAAAAAGTGTCACTGCACTTTCCATTATGCGGTTGATTGCTGAACCTCCGGGAAAAATTACAGGGGGACAAATTTTATATCAAGGTCGAGATTTAACCAAAATTCCCCTTCATGAAATGAGAGACATTCGGGGAAATAAAATTTCCATGATCTTTCAAGAACCCATGACCTCCTTAAATCCTGTTTTTACCATCGGAAATCAAATTGAAGAAGCTATTGCTCTTCACCAGGATCTGTCTCCAAAAGAAGTTAAAAATAAAACCATTGAAATGCTAAGATTGGTTGGAATTCCTTCTGCTGAAAGGCGCGTAGATGAATATCCTCATCAAATGAGCGGGGGAATGCGGCAACGGGTGATGATTGCTATGGCGTTATCCTGTGAGCCAGAACTTTTAATTGCCGATGAACCTACGACAGCTTTGGATGTGACGATTCAAGCTCAAATTTTGGATTTATTGTATAAACTCCAAGATGAATTTGGCATGTCTATTATGCTCATTACCCATGACTTAGGAGTGGTGGCAGAAGTTGCCGATGAAGTTATTGTCATGTATGCGGGAAAAATTGTAGAGCAGGCATTGGTTGCAGAAATTTTTGAACGGCCACTTCACCCCTATACCGTTGGACTTTTAAAATCGATTCCCTCATTACAAATGGCAGGACATGGGGCTGAAAAACTAGAAAAACTTCAAACCATTCCTGGTATGGTACCCAATATTTTGGAACTTCAAGGGGGATGTCCCTTTGAGGAGCGCTGTTATTTAAAGGTTCCTCACTGTAAGAAAGAAGAACCCCAATTACGAGAAATTTTACCAGGACACTGGGTAAGTTGCTTCGAGGCAAAAGTATGAACGGAAATGAAAAACTTTTAGAAATTAAAGATCTTGTAAAACATTTCCCCATTAAAAAAGGGCTTTTTTCAAGAGAAATGGCCACCGTAAAAGCCGTCAATGGAATTACGCTGGATATTTTTAAAGGAGAAACGGTAGGCTTGGTAGGAGAAAGCGGCTGTGGGAAATCTACATTGGGACGAGCTATCTTGCGACTCATTGAGCCTACTCGGGGTGAAATAATTTTAAAAGGCAGTAATATTTTAAAATTTAATTCTCGAGAGTTAAGGCGTGCCAGACGACATATGCAAATTATTTTTCAAGATCCTTATGCCTCATTAAATCCTCGAATGACCGTCGGAAATATTATTGGAGAGCCACTGGTTATTCACAATTTAGTAAAAACCAGAAAAGAAAAACTAGATAAGATAGTAGAACTTTTAGAAGAGGTCGGGATGAGGGGGGAAGTGATTAACCGATATCCCCATGAATTTAGTGGGGGGCAACGTCAACGGATTGGAATTGCCAGAGCCATTGCTTTAAGACCTGAATTTATTGTGTGTGATGAGCCGGTATCAGCCCTGGATGTGTCGATCCAGGCTCAAGTCATTAATTTACTGTCTGATCTACAAAAAAAATTGGGGCTAACGTATCTTTTTATTTCTCATGATTTAAAAGTGGTTGAGTATCTGAGCAACAGAGTGGCGGTCATGTATTTAGGAGAAATTGTGGAGCTTGCAAAAAGTGAAGATTTATATCGAAGTCCAAAACATCCCTATACCCAAGCTCTTTTATCGGCCATCCCGGTAGCAGATCCTAAAACCAATAAAAAGCGAATTATTTTAAAAGGAGATGTGCCTAGTCCCATTTCTCCTCCGTCGGGATGTCCTTTTCATACCCGATGTCATTATGAGATTATTGAGAGATGTAAAACAGAGCATCCTCCTCTGCGAGAGTTAGCGCCTAGTCATTGGGTTTCGTGTCACTTAGCTAAGTGAAGATTGATAAGGGTTCTTACGGTTTGGGTAATTTCTTTAATATTAAAAGGTTTTGTTAAGTAGTCATGTGCGCCGAGTTTAAAGGCGTGTTTTTTATCGATTTCGCTTTTTCTTCCTGAAATAAACACAATGGGAACGTCTTTTAAGTCTTCGTGATTTTTTAAAAGCTTACACAGTTCAAATCCATCGACCCACGGAAGATTAATATCTAGAAGAATGAGTTCTGGAGGGTGATCTTCTAAAACTTTAACCAGTTCTGTAGCATCAGAGGCAAGCATGACATCAAAGCCTTCTTTTTCAAATAAACGCTTTAAAACATTTCGGGTGGTTTCATCATCATCTACCACTAAAAGATGGGCTGCTGATTTTTTATGATGAACACTTCTATAGTCTGCCAAAGAGACAACTTTATTTTTAAGAAGTTTATTTTTTTTAATCCGTTCGATTTCTTCTGCTAACTTTTTAGTAGACAGGCCTTTAGAATCAAAACTTCCCATACATTACCCCTTTTTTGGTTAAGATGAATGAGAAAACGATACCTTTGAAACACTCTTAGTATACGGTAAAATTGTCTTTCAAGCAACTAAATCTAAGAGGTTTTATTGACAGAATCTTTAAAAATAGGTCATACTTCTATTTATGTATCCGATTTTACTAAAGATTCCGTTCGGAGCAGATTCTTATATCCCTATTCCCGGATATGGGACGATGTTAGCTATTGGTTTTAGCCTAGCGTTATATTTAGTCGTCAGACGAGCTAAAACAGAGGGGTTAGATCCTGAACATTTTTTAAATGTAGCGACCTATATTATTTTAGCGGCCCTTATTGGATCTCGTCTTTTTCATGTATTTTTTGAAAAGCCTTCTTATTATTTTTCTAATCCTCTTGAAATTCCAAAAGTATGGAAGGGGGGATATACCTTTTTAGGAGGGTTTATTCCCGCTGCTATTGTGCTTTGGTGGTATACAAAAAAGCACAAAATACCCATCTTAAAATCTATGGATATTTTCGCGCCCTATTTGGCATTGGGAACCATGTTTGGAAGATTGGGATGTTTTTTAGCGGGATGTTGTCATGGGAAAATTTGTGATTTTGTACAATTTCCCATTAGTTATGTGGCTACTAATCCCGATAGTTTTTCTAGACCGCTGGGTATTCCTCTTTATGCAACTCAGCTGTGGCAAGCTAGCGCTAATTTTTTGGTATTTTTAATTTTAATTTGGATGAGAAAACGAAAAAAGTTTGATGGCCAACTTTTAGCGGGGTACCTTATTTTTTATCCTATCGGACGTGGTGTTATTGAAATTTTTAGAGGGGATGAAGTCCGTGGTTTTGTTATTTCCAATATTCTTTCTACCTCTCAGTTTTTAGGACTTTTTATGATCCTGGGAGGAATTCTTCTTTGGTGGCGCGCTCGTAAGCTTCCGTCGTAGTGGACGGTTTTCCGTCCGCTTTTTTCTCATTTCAAGCTCAAAATGCCTGGCACACGCTTTGCATATCCTGATTTCAGGAGGTTTATTATGCTTTCATATGTGATGAGTGGGTGTGTGGTGGGGCTTAAGGCGTGTTTAGTGAGGGTAGAGGTGGATTTACAATCTGGGCTCCCCTCTTTTTGTGTAGTAGGGTTGCCGGATACGTCGGTAAAAGAAAGTAAAGAGCGTGTTCGATCGGCATTTAAAAATAGTGATGTTTCTTTTCCCATGAAACGAATTACGGTGAATTTATCCCCTGCCCACCTTAAAAAAGAGGGATCTTCTTTTGAATTGGCCATTGCGTTAGGACTTCTTATGGCCGACCAACAATGGAATTGTCAAAAATATAAAGAATATCTTTTTTTAGGTGAACTATCGTTGGAAGGGAGGCTCCAGCCTATTCGAGGGGTATTGCCGCTAGTGCTTTCGGCCTATAAACAAGGGATTAAAACCGTTCTCTTACCAAAAGAAAACGCACTGGAAGCTTCGGTTGTTTCTCAGATGAATGTGTATGGTATTGAAAGTTTGATGGAAGCTATTCAATTTTTAAAAGAAGAAATATCTTTAACTCCCGTTAAATTTTCTGAGCCTTCTTCCTCACAGAAGTCAGAAATAGATTTTTCTGAGGTGAAAGGGCAAAAGTGGGCTAAGCGGGCGTTAGAAATTGCTGCGGCGGGAGGACACAATGTACTCATGATGGGTCCTCCGGGATGTGGAAAGTCTATGTTGGCTAGACGCTTACCATCGATTTTACCTCCTTTAACTTTTAAAGAATCTTTGGAAACAACCCAGGTCTATTCGGTATCTGGGTTATTAAAACCTAAGGAATCACTTATTTATGAGCGTCCTTTTCGAAGTCCCCATCACACGGCTTCTTATGCGGCGCTCGTAGGAGGTGGAAAAAATTCTATTATGCCTGGGGAAGTCAGTCTTGCGCATCATGGGATACTTTTTTTAGATGAGATTCCCGAATTTAAAAGAGATGTACTGGAAGTCTTAAGGGAACCCATGGAAGAAGGAAAAATTTCTGTATGTCGGGTCAATGGACGATTTTTATATCCGGCTAGATTTATGCTGGTAGCAGCGATGAACCCTTGCCCGTGTGGGTATTTAAATCATCCTAAAAAAGATTGTATCTGTAGTGATGCCCGGATCCAGCACTATCGAGGAAAGCTGTCAGGGCCTTTAATGGATAGAATTGATGTTCAAGTGTTGGTGCCGGCAGTTACTGTAGAAGAGGGGTCTTCATCACTAGAAGAATCATCGAAAGATATTTTAGAACGAGTGTTGAAAGCCAGAAACATCCAAGGATCTCGATTTAAGGAGTGTCATTTTTTTACCAATAGTCACATGTCTCCTAGGGCTATTGCAGAGTTTTGTACCTTAGAATCTTCGGCAGAAAAAATTTTAAATGAAGCGATGGAAAAATTTGGATTGAGCTATCGGACCTATCATCGAATTTTAAAAGTATCGAGAACGTTGGCCGATATGGAAGGAGAAGAAAATATAAGAACTCCCCACATTGCCCAAGCCATCCAGCTTCGCTTTTTAGATAGATGAGGAAAAAACTTGATTAAAATTATCATTTTTGGTAATATTAAAAATAGGGAGCCTTATTCAGTATGGATAGAGACACTGGATATTGTAACTCAAGCAAAGATTTATGCCTATGTAGATCGTATTGCATTAGGGGGTGGTAGGAAAAATTTAAAACCTGTGGGAGATGGTGTTTTTGAAATTAAAATTGATTATGGTCCTGGATATCGAGTTTATTTTGGAAGGAGTAAAAATCAAATGATCCTTCTTTTGGGAGGAGATAAGAGTTCTCAGGATAAGAATATACAAAAGGCAAAAGAATTTTGGAGAATATATGAATCGAAGTAAATCCTATGATCACAGATTAAGTGAAAAAATGAGAAATCCAAAATTTGCTCAGAATTTTTTTATCACCCTTATGGAAGGAGAAGAAGGGCTAAGTGTGGAAGAAGCTCTTAAGCATGCCATTCAACGAATGGGAGTAAAGGAATTCTCAGAAGTATCCGGTATCCCATCTCCAAACATTGTTGATTTCTTAAAAGATCGAAGGCGTCCAAAACCAGAAACTCTGGACCTTTATCTTTATCCATTTCGTTTAAAAATAAAGATTGAACTTGAAAAAGTAGCCTGATGTGTTTTTTAGATCGATAGGGTTTCGATGGCGGCTTCAATCAGTTTTTCTTTTAAAATGCCGATAAGACATCTGTGGAATATTATTTTAAATTTTTTATTGGTGTTATATTTTTAACTTTATTTTGGATGCCCTACGAAAGCTTAAGTCGCCCGCTAGATTTAAGAGGGTGTCCTTTCATGAATTCCAATCAAAAGAGAGAATATCAAAATCAATGGGAGAGATTACAAGAAATTGAAGATGTGGTGGCACTTAAACCACGCATAATAAATTTTTTGGATGATATTGATAAGCATTGTGGTGGCTATGTTGAGGATAGGCAAAAGATAATCTTATTTGTTAATGCCCACTTTAAAGAGCTCTATAAAAAACAAATTGCATTTCTGACCAGTGAAATCGAAAGAAGTTCAAGGTATCGTCCACCTTATGCGGCCATACAAAAATTAAGAGATGTTTTAGATGCTTGGAGCACTTCTATCCCATTAGTAAATCACCTGTCTGTTCCTGTTCAGGTTCAGCTGGAAGAACAGGGGAGAAATGCCGCGCATCAAAGAAAACATTCTTGTTCTAACCAAGATAATCGAAGGTTTCCTTTGATGGGGGTTCGGGATCAAGATGGTATTGGGTGGTGTTATGCTTTTACGGCAGCAGATCTTTTAAGTTATAAAACAGGACAACTCATCTCTGCGGTGGATGTGGCCAATGCATATAATGATGAAAGCATGAGAGGGGCCTTTAAATCTTTATTTGGATACAAGGAAGCCGATATCGAAGGCGGATGGATAGAAGATGCTTTGGAGGCAGCTAATAAAAGAGGCCTTTGTTTAGAACAAGATCTTCCTTCTTCAGATGTGGCTTTTACGGAATATTTATCATTAAAGCAAGCATTGAAAAGACTTGAAGAGGATCAAACAAAACTAGAAGAAGCCAAGAAACAACATCAGGAAGAAGAATTTCAAGCCTGTGAAGGACCCTTGTTTGCCAGAATGCTTCCTAATTTAAGTATATCGGATATTACCGATATTTTGAATAGAACGCCTTATTTTGTGTTGATGGACACATTAATAGAAGAAAATTGTAAAGGGAAAAGATTGGAGCCTATTGAAAATTTAAGCATCACTGCAAAATATAAAGGCTTATTTTCAGATACAGGCAGTTTAATTAAAGAGATGGATGATCAACTTAATCACAATAATATTGTAGGCATTAGCTATTATGCCAATATTTTAGATAATCGCTTCGCTCTTGAGTTAGAAGGACCACATGCTTCTAGTGTGGTGGGGAGGCGATGGGTTGAGAATAGGCAGTCTTGCGAATATCTTGTTCGGAATTCATGGGGAGCAAATTGTACCTATGATTTTTCTTGTGACAGAGGATATGTTTGGGTACCTGAAGATTTTTTATCTAGGACTCTTGAGGGGATTACGTATGTTCAATAAAATATTTTTAATGATCATGTTTTTATTTTTATTTTTGATTCAAAATACCCTTGCTTATGAGGCGTCATGTGTAAATGGAAAAATAAAATGGTTTAAAATGGGAAAAGAAAAATATGAAAAAAGTTCTTATTGCCTTTTTTCGTATCAGGACCAATCTTTCTTTATTTCAAAATCATGTTACCAGGAACCTTGTTTAGCGAAACAAGAGATTAAAAAACCAATTTTTGTGAAAGACTATTACTCTGAATATGGAACGCCTGTTTTTAAACTATGCAAAGCTCTCTTGGGTACTCCTCACATTATGTCTTATCAATGGAAAGGGGAATGGATAGCATCTAATCGGTGTGTATTTAAAGATTCTTCCTATGTTCAAGGGGCATATTTATTAATCCGATGGAAAGAGTATATTATTAAGAAGTAGTCTTTTTAGATCGATAGGGTTTCGATGGCGGCTTCAATCAGTTTTTCTTTAGATTGCTGGTGTTTTTTGTGATGGAAATTGGGCTTCCAATGAGTACCCGTGAGTTCATCAGAGATATTTAAAATCGAAACAAGAGAAACTTTTCTGTGTTTGGCAATGGCAAAAAGACTAGCCGCTTCCATTTCTACGGTAAGGCAGCCTTCTTTTCGATAGGTTAGAATTTTTCGAATGGTTTCTCGATAAGGAGCATCGGTTGTCCACGTAGGTCCCGCAAAATAAGTAAAATTCTTTTTTTGGAGTATTTTTTTGAGCGCTTTAAATAAAGGGAGAGTGGGATAGCTATATTTAGAAGGGGACATGTAGTGGTAAGAAGTTCCTTCATCTCGAATGGCTTTGGTGGGAAGACAAATATCTCCGGTAGTAACATGTTCTTGGAGAGAACCGGCAGACCCGATGGCAATAAATTTTTTAATTCCCAAAGCTACGAGAACTTCTAATTCAATTCCAGCTTTTGCAGCACCGACAGAAACATGTTGGGCAGCAATTTTTTTAGATCCCACCTTAAATACATGAATTTGGCGATCATATTTGGTGTAAAGTTTGAGAGATTTTTTAAGCAAATTAAACCAATCATAATTAAATGTGAGGATACAGGAAGTCACCGGCTGCCAATTTTTAAATTTTCCTTGTTCTTTGGCATAAGAAATCCAGTCGGTAGGATTAAAAAAGGCCGCATCTTTAGGATTTCCAAAAATAAGAGGAATGTTATTTTTGCTCATACCTATTAAAAACTATCGTACAATCCCTTATCTAGTCAAATGTGTAATAATTACATGGCTGATGAGGGTATATACATCAATATTCTTTCAGTTTTATCTCAGTTTTTTTGGCATTGTTTTTGCTTAAGCGTCATCCAGAGGAGCGAAGTGACGAAGGATCTCGCCTTAATGAAAACGAGATTCTTCGCTTTGCTCAGAATGACATAAGAGGAAAAAATGAAAAAGTGTTTTTGGCCAGTTTTACTGTTTGTTGTGATTGTGCCTCTTTTTGCCTTTTCTAAAACTGAAATTTCACCTTTGGAATTACTCAATACCATTGAAATGCATTTAGATCAGATGAATTTGGAAGATATTCATTCTTTGACCGATTCAGAACTTATACTTCTTAAAAATATAGTTCGTTTAAAAGAACCTTTCTTAAAAGCGTTGGCCCAAGAAGAGGGTATCGTTTTGAAACGTGTTCGAACGCCTTCTTTATATGAAGGAGTGATGTCTTTTTATGAGTATTGTGAAAAACATGGGCAAAAAGAATTGGCTCAAAAATTGGCTTTAGCGGCTTCTAAGCTTTTAACGGTTCGAGGGATGATGACTTATACACTAAAAACTCTTCAGGAGAATCAACGCTTATTTAGTCGTTTGAAAGTAGATGTAAATCCAATACTGCGAGATGGGGATATTAACTATGGTAGCTATTTTAATCTTCTTCAAAAGATGGCAGATCTTTATAATCCCAAAGTTCAATCTTTTGAAAATGATTTTTATAAAAAAGCAAGAGAGCAGTATCAAGACTATGCAACGCATCGAGAACTTTGGTTAGAGCTCATTCGGGCAACCGATACCGTTAATGGTGAATATTCGAAGGGGCTTAAAGAACTTATTCGTCGAGGTGAATTTGGAAAAAAAGAAGCCCTGAAATATTTTTTAACAGAATCAGAGCCTGCTTTAATGACACGATCGATGGTTCAGTTTTATTTCATGAGGGCTTTTGCCGAGGCCTATTTAAGTTTGTATCATGGAGAGGAAGGACGATTAAAAATCTATTTTAAACATCTTCTTTCTGATCCCATGATGCATTTAAATTTTATAACGTTTTCCATTGCTGCCGATCGCACTCGGCATCTTTTTAACCGGAGTTCTGCTTTTTATAAATTTGGGATGAAGCATCCTCTGTTGGCACAATCCATTTTAGATGCGAGCCCTCTTTTTATTGGCATCTTTGTGAGTGATGTTATTTTTCAGATGGTAGAACATCCCCGATTTTTAGAAATTTGGTGGCTCATGAAAGAAGGAGAAATAAAAGAAGCGGGAAATCTTTTTTTTGATTTAGCCAATGAAGTGTGGTTTCGGCGGACATTTTTAGCAAAAGCTCTTTTTTCAACGGCTGTTTTTTCAGGATATAACTTAACGCTTCATTCGCTTCTTCGCTACGGTGGGAAAAAAGCCTCTTTTTCGCCCACCTCTTCTTTTATCGTTTTTACTTCTGCCCTCATTGCACATGATTTGCTTCTAGAAAAAATTAATCCCACATTTCAAGAGTGGGATTGGCAAGATCGTCTTAAAATGGCTCACGCGCTGGTTCAAGAAAGATTAATGATTTTTAAAGAAAATCTAAAAGAATTAAATTCTTCTTTAAACATAGAGGATATTTTAAGTGATCCGCAGATTCAACCCTTGGTCGAAGGAGTGTACCGAGTAGAACTTTTAAGCTTGGCTAGGGCTTTTCAGGAAAAAGAAAAAGAAGAAATCAGGCTTCAAACTTTAAAGGAGCAATATCCTAAAACAACTCTTTTGCTTCATAAACTATTTCATCTTTTTGTTTCTTTTGAGCTTTTAGATCAGGTGTATAGTGGATACAGAGAATTTTTATTTCGAGATATTTATAAAACCATGATAAATCTTCAAAAAGTATTTGAAAAACAAAAACAAGAACTTTTGGGTGAAACTTTAAAAAGGATAGAAAAAGCTCAACAGGAAGGAAAATTGGACCTGGTTTTTCAACTATCCATGGATGCCAGTCTTCAAGTGAAAGAGCTTGAGCGTTCTATTTTTTCCTCAGAAGAAGAATCTTTTAAAAAGAAGATAAAAGATGTTGCCCCTCAATGGTCTTCTCTTTTTTCAAAACAAATTCAATTTTATAAGGAATTAGAAGCATTGGAATCCTTTGATGATATTTTGTATTTCAAGAATTTTTTAAAACAACGTAAAGAGAATCTTATTCTTTTATCTAACCCCGAAAGATTACAAAAGGCTTTTCATTTCTCGGACTAGATAGTGTAATTTTTTCATTCCTGATTACATCCTAAACGAAGTCCCTCCTTTATTTTTACAGAAGAGAAATTAAAATAACCTAATAATATTAAGGGGATTACTTATTTTTTTAAAATTTCTTAAAGTTGGTATGGACTTTGCTTAAGTATTCAGACAATCGTTGTTGAGTAATATTTGAGAGTAGGTGTTCAAAGGGAGGTATGATGAGAAAAGGTGTTGTTGGTGCAATAGGTGTTCTAGGAATGTTTCTGAGTTTTTCTCTGGTAGAAGCATCTTGGCCGGGAGAAAAAGAAGTCAAAGAGGTTCAACAAACAGAGCCACAAAGAGAATCCAGAGGATATCGTAATTTAAATATTGCCGTAGATATTTTAAAAGCTCAAAATTTTTCTGAATTATCTTTGATTACAGAAAGAATATTAGATCTTTTTAGTCATTATGATGTCATTGATATGGAAACACTGCTGACAGCCACGAATGCCTATTTAACAGCACTCGAGAATATTAAAAATGCTGGAGGACTGGGTTTTGGGGCGATACTAGAAAATGAGCGCAGTCGTTCTCAATCAGAAGAAAAATTGGAGCCTGTAAAACAACGGCTTCTAGGAATTTTTTCTGGTTCTTTAATGATGTCTTATGTAAAGGGAGAAGAAGTTTTTTATTCAGCAGGGCTTCTCCAAAGAATGGTAGAAAGTGGAGAACTTTCTATAGATACGCAGCGCACCCTTTTAAATATGACATTTCAAGTTCATGCTATGTCTAAACAAGCAGTGAGTTCTTTTTTATTGAATAATATTATTAAACCTCTTTTAGAGAGGAATGAAACCCTTCGGGCAGAGTTTACTGAAAAGCTGGGAGTGGATTTAGTAGAGATGGTGGAATCAAGACGTTTGATGCGAGAGAGAATGGCCGAGGCGAAGCCAGTAGAAACCATAGATTTAGTAGAAGCCAGAGAAGGCGAAATTAGAGAAAGTAAAAAAGTAGAAGAAACTCGCGAGGGAAAACCAGAGAAGGCTGCGGCTCGCAGACGCTTAGAGAGACCGAGAGCTCCCTAATTAAAAAGTTTTTGTTTATTCCTTCTTTCGCGTTGTTCTTACCCCATATTCGAACCCGCAGAAGAAGTCCCTCCCTTTTTTAAGGAAGCCCCACGATCTCTCGATCTTTTTCTCATTCTCTTGATGATAAAGACGATGGATGAAAGGAATTGGTTTAGAGCCTAGCGGGTTTCAATGCTGGCATAGGTTAAATTTCGGGCTCCCGTGTATTCACACTCAGGTCTAAAGAGTTTATTGTCTTTAAGCTGTTCAATGACATGGGCACACCAGCCAGAAATTCTGGCAATAGCAAATACCGGAGTAAAAATTTCTGAAGGAATTTCCATGAGGGTGTAGAGAGCGCCAGAAAAGAAATCCACATTGGGCCAAATATTTTTCCCTAATTTTTGCATTTCTCGGCAGGTGACCTCTTCAATTTTCTTTAAAACTTCATAAGATTTTGTATTATTTTTCTTTTTAGAGAGTCTTCCCAGCATGTCTTCTAAAATATAAGAACGAGGATCTTTTACAGAATAAATACGATGACCCATTCCCATAATTTTTTCTTTCTTAGCAAATTTATCAAGCACCCATTTTTCAACGGTATCGGGACTTTTAATTTGAGAAATCATTTCTAACACTTTTTCATTGGCTCCCCCGTGAAGAGGACCATAGAGAGAACCGATCGCTGCAGCGATAGACGAATGAAGAGAAGTCAGCGTAGAGGCAACAACCCGTGCAGCAAACGTTGAAGCATTAAAACTGTGTTCAGCATGAAGAATAAGACAAACATCAAACATGTGTGCTTCTTCAGGATCTGGAACTTTTCCTGTGGTCATATAGAGAAAATTACTGCTGTGATCTAATTTTGGGTTGGGAGCAATAATGTCTTTTTTATTTTTTACTCTCTGGCAAGCGGCTACAATCGTCGGAAATCGAGCAATCAGTTCCAGTGATCTTTCATATAAAAGAGGAGTCTTTTTTTCTGCGGCTGGGTCATCGGTAAATGCACCCAGTAGAGCGACAATGGCTTGAAGACTTACCATGGGATGAGTATTAGGTGGAAATTTAGAAATGATGTCCAAAATATTTTTAGGCAGTTCTCTTTTTTCCCTTAAGGCCTTATCAAATTCTTGAAGCTGATTTTTATTGGGCAAAATACTATTGAGGAGTAGATAAGAAGTTTCTAAGAATGAAGAATCCTTGGCCAAAACTTCAACCGGATAACCACAATATGCTAAAAGTCCTTTTGAGCCGTCAATAAATCCAAGCTTACTTTCTCCAGCAATGACGTCTTCTAATCCTTTATTGTAGGCAGCCATAGAGTTCCTTCATATATTAACAGGTTAATATTTCAATTCAATAGAAATTTGACACGGTGCATATATACCTTACCTATACCCCATATTTTATGATTTGGATCACCTAAAATAAACTTATTTCTTACCCCCCTCGTCTATATAGACAAAAGGGGGGCTTATGGGAAACGAACTTCTAAAAAAGATCATCGATCTTACACAATTACCGTCAGATCAAATCACGAATGAACTTGAAAAAATCCTTGAAAATCAAGGAATTAGCAAAGATCGCGTTTCCTTAGAAGAACTCCGTGGGGCGCTCGCACAATACCTTCATGAGGTTTTCGCTCAAAATGGGTTGATTCAGGAAGCAGCGGATGAAGAAGAGGATTTTGATAACTCAAAAGTTCAACTTTTTTCTGTTCATTAGAAAACCCGAGGTGAGTCATGAAGGGCATTATTATCTTTACCACCATTTTAATCACGACTTCTTTAGAAGCATTTGCGGCGCACACGCCGCATGAAGTGATTGTAAAATATAAAACAGCTCCTATCTTTTCTAAGGATTTGAAGCTGCATAAACTATTTCCTGAATTTAAAATGATGGCATTCAAAATCCATGAGGGAAGTACGGTAGAAGCCACGATGGACAAACTTAAACAGGATCCTGATGTGGAGTTTGTGGAGCCCAATTATATTTTAGAAGCTACTTCTTTTCGTTTTTCAGTTTTTGATAAAACAGCAATGACAGCTAATGATACTTTTGGTGTTTCAACTTTGTCCCCCGCTCAGCAGGATCCTATCTTGGTGGCGGTGGTAGATACCGGTGTAGATTATATGCACCCAATTCTTCAAAATCGAATTTTTATCAATGCCAAAGAAATTTCCGGAAATGGAAAAGATGACGACGGTAATGGCTTTATTGACGATATTCAAGGGTGGAATTTTGTGACCAATACCAATGATCCCATGGATGACCATGGCCATGGAACCCATGTGTCTGGAACCATTGCGGGAGTTAAATCTCCCACCGAAATAGACATGAGTGGGAATTTTAAAATTATGCCTTTAAAATTTTTAGATGGTGACGGCATGGGGACAACTTTAGATGCTATTTCAGCGATTTCCTATGGATTACAAATGGGCGTGAAGGTGTTCAACAACAGCTGGGGAGGGGGAGGGACATCGAGAGCTCTGCACGATGTAGTTACTCAAACCTATCAAAAAGGGGCACTCTTTGTGGTAGCGGCGGGTAACGAAAGTACAGATATTGATGCCACTCCTTCTTACCCGGCAAGTTTTGAACATCCCAATCTCTTGTCTATTGCTGCATCGACGAGTTTAGGGTCTTTGGCTTGGTTTTCAAATTTTGGGAAAAAATCAGTCGATGTTGCTGCTCCTGGAGTTTCCATTTATAGTTCAATGCCCAATGGCATGTATGGATATATGAGTGGAACTTCGATGGCGACTCCCTACGTAAGTCGAGTAGCCATGCTCATGATGGATCAAAATCGAGGGATTTCTTCTTTTCAGGTGAAAGAAATTATTATGGATACGGCTACGTTTGTAGCAGAATTGGATCCTATTATTGCCTCTGGTGGCATTGTGGATGCTTCAAAAGCTATTTTGGAAGCTCAATCAACGGTTCCGGATGGCGTGATTCCTCCCTATACTCCCTTAACTACGTCTTTGTCGTCAGAATATGATCCTCAAAACTCTGTTGATATGGGTCCTTCGGGGTGTGGCATTATTACAACGTCTGGCCCTTCGGATTGGACCGGGGGAAATACCCTTTCTTTAATTTTGGTGGCCTTCTTCTTTGTCCTAATTCAACTTCCCGCACGAATTCAAGTTTCATGGGTGAATGTCCGATAAGAAGAATAAGGAGCGCCCATGAAAAAAATAATTTTTTTAAGTGTGCTTTTATTGTTGTGTGTTTCTGTATTTGCTCAAAATCCACCTACTTCTCAAACAACTCCGGCTCCTGAAAAACGTATTTATGTGTATACCACAACATTTGATCTTCCTAATGGCACAAGGCGTGATGCCCGGATTTTAATTGATGAACTCAGTGGAAAAATAAAAGTACGGTTCATAGAACCCGATGGTCGCATGGAAAAAAGTTACGATACCAGAGACGATGGATCATTTAAACCAGATAGCGGAGCTGTTTTAGATCCTGAACTTCATTATGCTTTTGTATTTAAAAAACAAGAGGGAGGGTGGAGAGCACATGTTTTAAATATGACTCAAGATGCTCAAGGTAAATTTCAGTTTACCCCGCATAATCAGCCTGATTTAAAAAATGAACACATTATTCCTTTAACTAAATTTACAGGACAAGATAGACGAGGGAAAAAAGTAGAAGCTTATTTTAATCCTTGCGAGAATCAAATTGCCATCATGAAAGAAGGAACTTCTGTATTAAACCCAGATCTTTTTTTAGGGGGGAGTGACTTTACCGGCATGCGCTCTACTACCCCACCTATTCGAACCATATTTAATTATTTTTTAAGTTATAGAAAAGAAGAAGATGTGAATGGTCGCTATCGAGTAGGAATGGCATGGGACAATGATCACGCCAATGAAATTCGACTGAATCTACCCAGACAAGAAGGGACTTCCATGACTCCTTTTGACGAGCGTCATGAAAATATTGATTCTATTCGTTTAACTTCAGAATCTAAAGTCGATTTTAATGATTGTTTACAGGCTAAGTTGCGGGGTGCTGAAAATATCGTTTCTCACCGAACAGAAGAAGTAGAAGAACATTCCAGTTGTGGCCCCGGCCAAGAAAAGCTTCTAGAAGAACTTAAAGGCATGGTTGACTCTATTCAGGAAAGACGATGGCCACAGTTTCGAGATCCTGATGATGCGTTTGATTGGGGCCAATAAATCCTCTTATTTGACTTAATTTAAATCTGCGATATCATTATAGTTAAGCTTTTAAATGTACGTAAGTAGATAAAAAGCTTAAGCATAAGAACGTTATTTTACAGAGTAAAATCAATAAGATGCAGCGCTCATTGTTTATATTTTTAAGTGTTCTCATGGGTGTGTTTCTTTTTGCTTGTGGGGAAAAGAATTCACTTCCACAAGAAGAGCGTTTGCCTGCCAAAAGCGATGAAAATCACAATATGATGTTAGAAACACCCACTGAAGAAGAAGAGGAGAACATCAGTTTAGCCTCTTATAAGGATAGTTTTTATAATACGTTATATCACGTAGCTTTAAAATCCGATCTTTCTTCTGACATAGAAGTGACCTGGGAAGTGAGTGGCGGCCGCTACTATATTTTAGATGAAGAAGTGCCAGAACTTCAAAATAAACGTCCCACTCAACGAACTATTTTATTTTTACAAAAAAATAAATATGAAGTTTTGGCAGCCGTTATTTTAAACGGCGAAAAACAAATTCTTAAAAAAACAGACATTGATTTAACCCGCTTAGAAGAACCTTCTTATGACATTAGGGCTGATTTTGGTGTGGATAAACTGGCATTTCAGGTGGGTGAAAAAGTGGAATTGATGGGAGAGGTAGAAAAAAATCAACATACTTTTAACGAGAATGAAATTTTAAAATATCAATGGGAAATTAAAAAAATAAAACCTGTTTATTGTCCCTCTGGTTTTGACTCTGTAGATATTTGCAATAAATCTTATGAAGAGGTTGCTATCAGTGGCGAAGATTATCATTTAGAAAAAGAAACTTCGATTCATCCCTCTATCGTTTTTAATAAAGAGGGTCAGTACGTTATTTATTTTTGGGTATTAGACGAGGCGGGAAATTTTTTAGCTAAATTTTCTAAGAAATTTAAACCCGAACCTGTTCTCTTAACACATCGGTAAGAAAGAAGATTGTATGATGGTACGTGTGTTGTTCACAATTTTTGGCCTTCTCTTTTTCTTTGCTTGCGGAGGTGGTGGCGGCGGCGGAGGCGGTCCTACGGGAGGAGATACTGTTGGTGTTTTACCGACTGAAGAAGGACCCTCTGCTGTGGCCGATACCGTTCAGAATACTTCTTATGAAGATTTAGCCAAACATTTTCCCACAGATCAATCGATTGGTTCTCAAGAAGAACAAGATACTTTTGTTTCACAGTATTTGGCAGATACGCATCAGGTTTTAGATCCAGATCAAACACAAGTTTTAAAAGATAAATTGTTTTTACCTTCCCCTGAATCCCTATCAACGCTGAACGTTGATCGTGTGTGGCAGGGTAAATTATCAGGAACTACGCAACAGGCATTGGAAGATTTGCCTAAGATGACTGATATAGATGTGGAGGATGCGAGTGCTTTAGAAAATACATTAAAATCATTGCCTTTATTTAATGAAGCACAGATGCAAGAATTAATTCGAGCTACTGCAAGCCTGGCTAGCTCCTTTCGGGTGAGTGAATCCTCTTTGGATACGAATGGAGATGGAAAGGTGGATCGTGGGGATTTTATTAAAACAATTAAACCCATGTATCAAGAGGGCATGAGTTCGGAAGAGATTAACTCTCACTATTATTATTGGAATTATTTTTTAGATATTAAAGAGAATTCATTTAAATCTAGAATGTGGGGAAATCCTAACTCTATCTCTCCTCCCTCTATCGGTATTCCTACAGAACAATATTCTAAAGAGCAAAAAGCGCAGGTAGTAATTTTAGATTTTGAAGGAAATCTGGCATTAGAAAAGATAAGCAGTGATCAGATTTCAACTTATGTAGGTACTCTATCTTATTCGATGGATTCCTCCTTTTTAACGTCATTTTCAAATGCTACGTACAGACCTATTTTAAATGATCCATCCAGAATTGATTTGGTTGTTATCGATAAAGCAGTTCTCATTTTTTCAGACAATGCAGATGAAAAAACGAAAATAAAAATTTTAGTAAAAGATGCAGCTTCTATAGAATCTTCTGCTTTAATTTTAGCGCCTAAATTTTATATGGAGTATCATCATGATGTTCACGATTCTTCTACTTCTTTTATTCCTACATTGATCCGTCATGCATGGGCGGGAGGAGAGCAAGAGTTTTTTGATCAGGTGAATCAGCTTATTCAAAATGCGGGAGGAGCTCCTATGGAAACAACACTCCCGGTCGCAGATACGACTGGTATGAGTGGGGGAGCTACCTCTCAAGCCAACATATTGAATGAGGATATGGAAAGGCAACTCATTCGGCTAGCTCAAGCCATTGAACAAGAGCTTCAAAATTTAAAAGTAAAACAAGAAGAAATTTTAAAAGCAGCAGGCAGTTGTCCAGTAAGCAGTACGGGGGCTGCAACAAGTAATCCCAGTGTGTGCCAACTTCAAAAGCTCTATCAGGTGCTCGATAAACTTTCAGTCAGATTTTCGATTTATCGTCATCAATTGGAATGGAAGATATTTGATTTGGAAGTAGAAGAAAAAAGTTTAAAAAGAGCATTGTCTGAAAAAAATGATCCTAAGGTCTATGAAGAAATTGATCGACGTTTAAATGAACTCATCATGACTCATCTCATGGTTTTTGTGACAGAAAGTGTAGGAATGGTGATTTCTGTGTGGAAAATAGCAGCCGAAAAAACCATCGGGATTGCTTTAAAAAGTGCAGCGGTACGAAAAGCTATTGAGAAAGGCATTGAAATGCTTTTGGAACAAACCATTGATCATTTGGTTCATATCAATGATAAAATTTTTAAAAAAATAAGTATTAAAGTGGCTGTTAAAATAGATAAAATTATAAAATTTTTAAAGTATCTTAAAGAATGGGTGGCAAAGGGAAAAAGCGATGTGTATTTACCGGGCTTTCAACTGCTCTTAAGTTTTGGCCCGAGTCTTATCAAAGAAATGGTGAAGGAAGACTTCGAAAAATTTATTCATGAATCTGATAATGAAGCTAATAGGATAGCTTTGACCTTGGATTCTACTCGAAGACTTCTTCGAGGGTATCGAGCTCTTTATTCTCGAATGAGCGATGCCTCCACAAAAACAAGAAGGTGGGTGTTTAATGTGGGAGAAGCCTTAGATCAAAGAGCCGCCTCTATTTTACCTCAAGTGACCCGGGCCAATTGCGAAACAACATATACAAATGCTCTTCAAGGATTAAAAAGTGGATTTGAACACCAAAAACAAACAAAAGAAGCTGAATTAGACGTTTTAAGAAATACCTTTCAGCAGGCTAGGAGAAACTTTGAACGGTTTAAAGACCAGTGCGATTCTAAAAGAAACGATTTATCACTTGTTCGTTTTCGGATAGAGCGGATTTGCATGGGCTATCATTCTACAGATCAAGGATGCGATGAAGAACAAGCCCGAATGAATGCCATTTTAGTAGATATGAAAAACAAAGGGTGTGGCAGTACGGATTCTCAGTCCATGCAAGCATTGGTTCAAGCGCAAGAAGCTTTTAGGAATAAGAAAGAGGAAATAGAAGGAGCCATCGAAAATTTTAAGGAGCAATTAGAAAGGAATATGACCCAAGCCCAGACAACCAGAGAAAGTTGTATTTCTGTTCAGAGTGGATGTAATTTTAGTTTTCAAACCGCAATGACGGAAACCAATATGGGACAAATGGTTACTGAAGCAAAAAATGCAGTTCCTGCTTCTATTGAATGCGTGGTAGATGATTGCAGCCAGCTGGAAGGAAAAACGGAAGCCGAGATGAGAGCTTGTATGGATGCCTTCTGCTCCACTCATGCTAGTGATTTAAAATGTCAGATGTCACCTACTCCTTTTGACCAGTGTGTAAAGTCAATTACAACGAATGGTGTGGTAGATGGGCGTGGATATGATACGTGTCTTGCTACCCACTGCACTCTTAAATCCACAGAATCAAATAATACGGCTTGTAAACATTATGAATGTCTTTCATTCGGAGGAAGTAAAATGTTGATTGATGCAATAGGGTGTATGGCATGGTAAAAGAGGGAAATTTGACAGAATGAAAGTTGGCGGTTACAATTTAATTATAGTTGCCAAAGTGGCATGTAGGAAGAGGGCAAAGGGATTCTTACGAAGTCCGGCATATAATATATAAATATCTGAATTTATTGAAGTTTTCAGTATAGGTGGAAAGGTCATACATAAAGGAGAGCGTATGCATAGACACTTGACCCTATCTTTTTATTTTTTGATTTTACCTCTTGTTTTTTCTTGTGGATCTGCCGATATGTTAAATGAGGGAAGTGGGAATGAGCCTCAAGCGGAACGTGGAATGACACAGGCCGTATCCCAAGACTTTATTACAGCCGTTGAAACCATTAATCAAAACGGAGAGATAACTTCTGAATTTGCGACTGAGCAGGTTGGGATTCGCGTGAGGGTTAAAAATACAAGTTCTGAGCCAAAGACCCTCCTATTTAATGATGGGAGAAGAGCGAGAGTAGAAATTTTACAGGATCATTCCTTGGTTTGGTCAAATGACGATATGATGAGCATTCAAGTTATTTCAGAAGAAAGTTTAGGACCTGACCAAGAAATGAGTGTGGTAATTCCCTGGAATCAACTGACCCTAGAGGGAAGAGTAGCAGGACGTGGGATTTATCGCGTGAGAGTGTCTGAAGTAAGAGCACGGCCGACAGTACCTGTACCGCCGATGCTGGAATTTGAAGTTCGGTAAACTGTAGAACGTTTGTGGAGGTTTAATGAAGTACGTGAGTTGTTTGTTCGTGAGTGCGTGGCTTCTATTTTCTATCAATGGATTTGCTTTAGATCCCAATATTCCTCATGTAGAAGGAGAGCTCATTATTAAATTTAAAACCCAAATTACTTCTGGAGAAGAAGATATCTTAAAAATTTTTGCAGACCAGGTGGGATTTCATAAACTTCAAGCTAAGTTAAAAAAAGATGATAGTCTTGAACTTTTAAATTCCTATGCGTGGGCCGATATTCATCATGTTCGCATTCGTCCGGGAGAAGATTTTGATCAAGTGATGGGGAAAATTCAAGGAATGGAAGAGGTAGAATATGTGGAACCCAATTACATTTTTTCAGCAACATTTACCACAGAAGCTTTTGAAGACGCACCCTCTGCCCAAGCTTTTTCTTCAGAACAAAATAGATTTAGTTCAGCCCAAGCTCTAGGAGCAGGACAAAATGTGACGGTGGCTGTCATTGATACCGGAGTGGATTATACACATGCCGATATTGCTTCTAACATGTGGATAAATTCAGGAGAAGTTCCAGGCAATGGCATTGATGACGATAAGAATGGATATATTGACGATATTAATGGATGGGATTTTGTAAATAATGATAACGATCCTTATGATGATCATTATCACGGAACGCATGTCTCTGGAATTGTATTAAGCCTTCAAAATAAAGCACGTCCTGTGATTAAAATTATGGCCCTTAAATTTTTGGATTATTATGGATATGGATCTACGGGAGATGCGATTAATGCCATTGATTACGCAGTTAGGAATGGCGCTAAAATTCTAAACAATAGCTGGGGAGGTGGATTTTATTCCTCTGCATTGCGAGATGCGATTGTGGCTACGTATAATGCCAATCGTGTGTTTGCCGTGGCTGCTGGAAATAGTGCTGTGAATATTGACCAAGAGCCTTCTTATCCACCCTCATATTTAATTCCTAATATGATTACGGTAGCAGCGCTTAATAGCTCTGATAATTTAGCGTGGTTTTCAAACTATGGTCCTACAGGGGTTCATGTGGGAGCCCCCGGAGTGGCTATTTATAGTGCCGTTCCTAAAGAACAGTGTTCTGTGCCTCCCTGTTATAAATATTTAAGTGGAACATCCATGGCTACGCCCTATGTGGCGGGGGTAGCAGCGATGATGCTCTCTGAGCAACCAGAACTCATGCATCTTCAAGTGAAAAAAATCATTATGGATACATCAGTATCCAATGCCTCTCTTGAAGGGATGATTGGGAAGGGCAGTGTAGAACCCAGTGATGCCGTGACCACAGCATCCAATACAACGCCAGATGGGAATATTCCTCCTTATACTCCCTCTTCCATTTCAGATTCTATTGGGCTTTCTGCCTCAGAATCTGCTGGAATGGGATGTGGGGCACTCGTTGATATTACCCAAGGACCTAAAAATGGGGGCGGCCAAGGATTGACTCCTACTTCTGGAATTTCTTTATTTTTACTTTCGTGGCCGCTTCTTTTTGTGTTTTTTCTTCGAAGGCAAATGAGAAGAAAATTTGTATTGAGCCCATTTTAAAGCAGAGTTTTTGGTTTTAAGTTTTCCTTCCAGTTGTTCTGTCTCAATAGCCGTTAAAATTTTTTTAAAAATAGGGCCTGGGGTAAATCCCAGTCGAATAAGATCTTTTCCTGTGAGCAAAGGTTTTTTAGGGCGAGGTTTTAATTTAAGTTCTTTTAATTTTTCTTTGCAAAATTCATAATTATCTAAAATTTTATGACACGCTAAACAATCTGCTCGGTGGAGTTCGAGATGATCTTCAAAACGGTCTTGAGTTAAAAAACGGGTGAGTGTACTTTTTCGCATGCGCCTTACATTCATGAATTGTAGATGTTGCCTGACCAGGGAGGTGATGTGATCTACTTGTTTATTGGAAAAACGAAGTCTTTTACATATTTTTTGAGCCATTTCGGTTCCCACTTCTACATGTCCATCAAATCGAATACGCTCTTTAACCGAAAAAGTGGGAGGTTTCCCCACATCGTGTAAAAGGCCAGCCATGGCAAGCTCAGGATTAGGCTTTTTAAAATTTTCCAGGAGAAGAAGGGTGTGGATGTAAACATCTCCTTCGGGATGAAACTGGGGCGGTTGAGCAACCCCTTTCATGGTTTCAATTTCAGGAAGGATGAGGGATAAAATACCGACTTGAGAGAGAAGATCAATGCCTTGGTGAGCATTTTCTCCGGTTAAAATTTTAATAAGCTCATCTCGAATACGTTCCAAGCTTACTTCTGATAAAAGAGGCGCCAAATCTACAAGAGCAGATCTTGTTTCAGAAGCTATCTCATACTGAAAACGTGCCGAAAAGCGTACAGCACGCATCAAGCGAAGTTTATCCTCGTTAAACCGGTCGCGGGGATCTCCAATCGTTCGAATAATTTTTTTTTCAATATCTTTTTGGCCATCGACATAATCGATGATTTTTTTTTGAAGGGGGTCGTAAAACATGCCATTAATGGTAAAATCTCGTCTTAAGGCATCTTCTTTGTCATCTGTCCAAGTTACTTTTGTAGGATGCCGGCCATCAAAATAACTGCCTTCTTTTCTGAAAGTGGTAACTTCAAATTCATGCCCCCCTAAAAGAACTGAAACCACCCCAAATGATTTTCCTTTTTCAAAAGTTTTGGAGAAAAGTTTTAATACTTGATCAGGCGTGGCGGAGGTAGCAATGTCAATATCTTTAGGTTCTATGCCCATGATGAGGTCTCTGACACAGCCTCCTGCAAAATAAGCTTTATAGCCACTTTGAGTAAGCTTTTTAACGATAGAAGTTGCGTGGGAAGTTGCTTGTTTTTGCATGGGATTTACTTTTACAAGTATCATTTTTTAAACTATACTGTAAAGTTATAATATGTTTTTTGAAGCGATTCTAAAAAAAATCTTTGGAAGTGCTAATGATCGTTATTTGAAACGTATTCAACCATTGGTTCAAAAAATCAATGCTCTAGAAAGTTCTATTAAACCCCTTTCTGATGAAGGTCTTCGATCGAAAACCACTGAATTTAAAGAACGGTTATCTAAAGGAGAGAGTCTAGATTCTTTACTGCCCGAGGCCTTTGCTGTGGTTCGAGAAGCGGCGATGCGTACCTTAAAACAACGCCATTATGATGTGCAGCTCATTGGGGGGATTGTACTTCACCAAGGGAAAATTGCAGAAATGAAAACAGGGGAAGGAAAAACGCTGGTTGCCACCCTTCCTGTGTACTTAAATGCACTGACGGGAAAAGGGGTGCATGTCATTACGGTCAATGATTACTTGGCACGTCGAGATGCAACCTGGATGGGGCCTATTTATACAATGCTGGGTCTTACGGTGGGGGTTATTGTCCATGGATTAAATGATCAAGAACGACAGGCGGCCTATAATAGTGATGTAACCTATGGGACCAATAACGAATTTGGATTTGATTATTTAAGAGATAATATGAAATTTCGAATGGAAGATTTAGCCCAGCGGCCGCTTCATTATTGTATTGTGGATGAGGTGGATTCTATCCTTGTTGATGAAGCCAGAACTCCCCTTATTATTTCTGGACCTGCTGAAGAATCAACGGATAAGTATTATAAAATTAATGCATTGATTCCAGGATTGTCCGCTACAACAGATTATACCTTGGATGAAAAAAGCAAATCTGCAGCCCTAACAGAAGAGGGTGTGACCAAGGTTGAAAAAAGACTGGGGCTTGAAAATCTCTATGACCCCAGGAATATTGAGCTCGTGCATCATGTAAACCAGGCTTTAAGGGCTCATGCCATGTTTAAGTGCGATGTTGATTATGTGGTGAAAGAAGGTGAAGTGATTATTGTGGATGAATTTACGGGAAGGCTTATGCCCGGCCGTCGGTATAGTGATGGACTTCATCAGGCGCTAGAAGCTAAAGAGGGGGTTAAAGTAGCCAATGAAAATCAAACATTGGCCACCATTACTTTTCAAAATTATTTTCGCATGTATGAAAAATTAGCTGGGATGACGGGTACGGCAGACACCGAAGCTGTTGAATTTAAAAAAATCTATAATTTAGATGTGGCCGTGATCCCGACCAATAAACCCATGATTCGAGAAGATTTTTCGGATGTCATTTATAAAACAGAAAAAGCAAAATTTCATGCCGTGATTCAAGAAATCAAGGAGCGCTATGAAAAACAAATGCCGGTATTGGTGGGGACCATTTCTATTGAAAAATCGGAAGTCTTGGCCAGCATGCTTAAACGCCAAGGGGTTCCTCATCACGTGTTAAATGCCAAACATCATGAAAAAGAAGCAGAAATTATTGCTCAAGCAGGACAACCAGGAGCTATTACCATTGCTACCAACATGGCAGGTCGGGGGACCGATATTGTGTTGGGAGAGGGGGTTGCGAAAAAAGGAGGACTTCGGATTATTGGAACTGAACGACATGAAAGCCGGCGAATTGATAATCAGCTTCGGGGTCGTTCAGGACGTCAGGGAGATCCTGGCTCTTCTCGGTTTTATTTGTCTTTGGAAGATGATTTGATGAGAATTTTTGGGTCTGAACGGATTTCAAAAGTGATGTCTACTCTTGGCATGAAAGAAGACGAGCCCATTGAGCACCGATGGATTACCAAAGCCGTAGAGAATGCTCAAAAGAGGGTTGAAGGGCATAATTTTGAAATCAGAAAACATCTTTTAGATTTTGATAACGTGATGAATCTTCAACGGGAAGCCATTTATGGAATGCGACGAACTGTCATGCAGGGAGAAAATATTCGAGATATTGTAACCGAGATGCTTCATGAAGTGAGTGAGGAGACAGCGCTTTCTTTTGTTGGAAATGAAAATATTAAAGACGATGAATTTGATTGGAAGGGGTTGGAAGATGTTTTTTACCAGCAATTTGGATTTCGACTGAATTTAACGGCTTCTACGCATCCTTCCACCAAACAAGATGCATTAGCCAAATTTATTGAAGAAAAATCCAAACAATTTTACGAAGAAAAAGAAAAAAAATATACGCCTGAGTTCATGCGGCATGTAGAGCGAATTTTGCTTTTAGAAACCATTGATTTTTATTGGAAAGATCATTTGCTGGGGATCGATCATATGCGAGAGGGCATTAACCTCAGAGCCTATGCACAAAAAGATCCTATCTTGGAATATAAAAAAGAAGCCTTTCAAATGTTTAAGGGGATGATGTTTCAAATTAAGGCAACCAGTCTTTCTAAGATTTTTAGGGCTCAGGGATTAACTCAAGAAGAAGTTTTAGAAATCCGTCAGAAACAAGCGCAAGAATTGGCATTTATTCATGGAAATTTGGGGCGAGATAAGGCAGAGGCTCCAAAGCCTGTTACCAGAGTTCAAGAAAAAGTGGGGCGCAATGATCCCTGCCCTTGTGGGAGTGGGAAAAAGTATAAGAAGTGCTGTGGAAATAAACTATGAAAGATTTAGAAGACATAAAGAAGTTTGGAGAAGAAATAGGATTAAAGGAAAGTAAAGAAGGAGAAATAGATTCTCCTTATGCTCTTTTAATTGAAGGCATCGATCGTCCTGAAGATCAGGAATTGGTATATCAGGTTTTAAGTACCTCAGAAGTTGATTTAGATTTAGATTCTCTTCGAAAGCAACTGAACCAAGGAGGACATGCCCTTGTGAGTCATTTAAATGAAGCCAAAGCAGCAATGATTGTGGATAAAATTAAAGATATCGAAGCTGCCAATATTCGTTTTGGACCTTTAGATGAATTACGTCCTAAAAAAAGTCATCCTGAGAGAAGCGAAGGATCTCAATCCGAAGAACCTTTTTTTGTAAAAGGGGAAGTTGTGTTAACAACTGCGCCTTCCATTCCAGAAAAAAGTGTTAGAAAGTATTTAGGTATTGTATCCACAGAAATTACGATGCCAGAAGAAGTAGTTATGAAAGAGCTCCATCAAGAAAAAGAAGATGTGCGCTCTGAGTATGATCTTTTAGTTTCAAAAGTGCTAAAAGCCTTAGAAGCGAAAGCCAAAAAAATGCATGCCAATGCAGTGATTGCTGTGACGTTTGATTTTAAATTCCTACCTGAACAAAAATCGTTTGTTATCTTTGCCACCGGCACTGCGGTAGAAATTTAAATCCGTTCTTCAAGCTTTGTAATCCGTTTTTCGTGATTTTTCACTTTTGTATTTAAGTGATCATAGCCATCAACAGCAGATCTAAATTCTGAACGATAGTGTTCGATTTGAATTTCAACTTTACGAACAATATTAGAAAATTTCTGGTCCCATTCTTTTTTGGTATAGGTATTATTTGTAATAAATAATAAGGCCTTACTAATTTCTTGCATATCATCTTTGGTAGCAAAGTCTTTTAGGTTATCTTTTGTGGCAAAGTTTTTCAAATCGTCTTTGGTGGCAAAGTTTTTCAAATCGTCTTTGGTGGCAAAGTTTTTCAAATCGTCTTTGGTGGCAAAGTTTTTCAGATCGTCTTTGGTGGCAAAGTTTTTCAGATCGTCTTTGGTGGCAAAGTTTTTTGCATCTTCTTTCGTAATAAAGTTCTTTAGATCATCTTTGGTGGCCATCTTTTCTTCTAATCTTTTTAACGCTGGCTCAAAAGTAGTTTTAGAGAAGTTATTTAAAGCTTCTGTTAAGTCTGTTTTTGTAATAGTCATTGTACATCTCCTTTTTAAAAAGGTTTAAGCATTCTATAAGAGCCCCATGCCCTTATCAATGAAAACCATGATAAGCAAAGTTTGTGCCAAGTTAAAAAGCACAATTTGTAGTGTGAAATATCTGTTTTGAGCACAAGAAGCGGACGGAATTTTTATGAGCGGACGAAAAACCGTCCGGATTGCACAAGGCGTGGAAGCATGTTATAGGGTATTTCTAATTTTTATTTTTTATGAAACGATATCTTTTTATAATATTCTTTCTTCTCTCCGCTCCTTCTTTTTCTGCTCTCGTTCCCGAAGATGGCTCTATGCATGTTCACGGCTGGGTGCATTCGGTCGTTAAAACAACATGGCCAAAGGTCCAGTATGAGTATAGCGGGATTCAAGATATAGATTTACTTAAAGAAATTTTTCAAAGTGAAGGATTAATTTTAAAAACGGTTGAAGTTGAAACGCGGTTGAGACAATGGTTTCAGGATCATCTGTTATTTAATGACCGAGGGGAGTTTCTTCAAATGGCTCCGATAGAGTATAAAATTTTGTTAGATTATCCACCTTCTTTAAGTACATTTTATACGCTAGACGATCGTGATGTCTATAATCCATTTTGGATCAAAAACTTGGCCCATAAACTTGGTCGCCCTGTGAAAGAACTTAATGTTACTCGTGTCGAGGGGGGAGAGCTTATTTCGGGGAGACGAGAAGGGAAGCCCTATGCTCTTATCGATGAAAATGTGATTCGGCGTGCTCAAGCTCAATTTAAGTTTTCTTTTGATGAAGCCAAAAGACAGGTAGCTCAAGACTTAGAAGTTGAAGAAGAAAATTTGCTATCTCTTTCTATAGGTGAAGATTTTCCCACTCACATTGATACCTGGATGATGGCGTTACCCAATGGAAAAATTCTGATTCAAAAAGACTCAAGGTTTCAAGCTGTGATTCAAAAAATAAAAGAGAGTGGATTTGCGGTGGTAGAGGTTTCAGGTGAGATTAAAGATGTTAATTTTTTTAATGGATTTGTTGTTCGTAGCCGAAAAGACAATCAACTCATTGTCTTTACGAATAAAAGTCAAAATGAATCTCTCAATTATTCTTGGGAAAAAGTTCTTCAAGCGCAGGGCGTAGTACGAGTCTATTTTTTAGGAAAATGGCACCCCGATGCCGGAATCGATTGCGCAGGGGCTCTTTTTTAAAAGGTCATCCCCGCGAAGGCGGGGATCTAGTGGGCCTTCTTTTCTAAAATCTTAAGCGCCTCTTCAATATTGGCTCGATCTCTTATCAAAAGTTCTTCAAATTCTGGAGTAATTGTGGGTAATCCAGATCGAAATGTGTTTTGTTCAAGAAGATGGTTTGTGCGCTGTCTGATTTCTGCCAAGGCAGGGGTTGTATCTGCGCTGAACCTTAAGGTTAGGAGGGCATTTTTAATGGCCATAGTGTCTGTGAAAAAAAGCCTCATCCCTCGTTTTACTTCTGATCTTGCCCAGGGGATAAAAAAGAGTGCTGTGCCTCCAACCGCAATGGTTTTTTGCCAAAAGATGCCTTCTTCCAATTTTTCAAATTCTCCATAATCTCCGGCTCCCGCTCCTGCCTCAGCTTGTGATAAAAAGAAATCTTTTTTCTTTTGAAGACTTTCTGGAAGAACGATGAAACTATTATAAAGATCGTGCCCGCATTGAACAGCAAAGTCAGAGAGTAATAAAACCCCAATAAAATAAGAAGGAATCTGGCCCCCAGGTACAAAAGCGAGAATAATAGAGATGGTGAGTAAACTCCAAAACGCCACACTATGGATAGAGCCGTGGAAATAGCTATCTAACAAGGTGTGAGAGTATTCATTAATAAGATTCATATGCATTTTCCGATAAGAAGTAATTCTCCAGACCTGATCCGGATGTTCTTCAGAAACCATCTTTAAAGCTTGATCTAAAATAAAAGGATCTAAAACAAATTCTTTAATGTCAGAAATATTTTTAGCAGAAATAACTTTATGAATATTTTTCCGAATCAATGCATCTTGTGTCATCAGTGCTTCCCGCGTCATGAGTGCCATCACATAAGATTTCATCCATTGGTCTAAAATGGCTCCTCCTTTATCAAGATATATTTCTTTTCGCCTTTCTCTGAGGGATTTTACTTTTTTTAGTTGAGTAAGGGTTCTTTCACTTAAAAGTTCTCCTTTGACATTGATAAAATATTCAGGATGATCATAGCCGCCTTTAAAATACCAAAGGGCATCTTTTAATTTTCGAAGTTCAGTAAGAATAGCTCTATTGTAGGCAATCATTTCATCGGCTTCTTCTGCTTTTAGAAATTCTTGAATTTTCTTTTGATAAGCTTCTTTAAATTTTAAAAAGCTATAATGAGAAGATTGAATAAAATCAGGAAACTGCGCAGCATATTTTTCGCTCTCCGCTAAAAAAGTTTCAATATCTTCTTTGGTGATACCATCTTGTTTTTGAAGATCTTGGATATGATGTAGAAATAACTTATCTTCAAGAGGAACGGATAGAATTCTAAAAAGATTAATAAACGTATTTCGTTTTGTTTTTAAAAATTCTACTTTTTCTTTATTAGAATTAAAAAAATCATCTAAGGTATCCGTATTTTTGGAATTTACATTTTTTAATTTTTCTCCCAGCTTTTGAAGGTGTTTTAAGGCTGTTTCAAGTTCTTCTTTTTCATGCCTAGAGCTTTGTTCTTGAGGATGGGAAATATAGACAGGCATGGGCATGTTCAAAGGATCTACGATGGTATGGCCTCCCCCAATTTCAGGGCGAGGAATATTTACTTTTATTTCTAAATCGGTCAGTAAAGTTTCATAGGTATTCAAAAGATCTTCTTTGGTTTTAGCCTGTGAAAATTTTTCTATATTTTTTAATAAAAAAACATTGGAACTTAAAGGGGCAATGAGCTGAGATAAAAGGATTCCAAAATTTATTTGGTTATTTTCAATAGGTTTAATAGTGGGCAAATATTCAGGAGGTAAAAGATCCGGCACAGAAGGATCTAGAGGAACAGGAATCATACTTTTCATTTCTTCATTATCCATGCCACTATAGTACCAACGATCGGCTAGTCCTTTACCACGCATATATGCACGTTCGGGTCTTCCTTCTAAAACATCGTAAGACCAGGAAACACTTTTATTAAAATCATAGAGCAGAAGAGCTTGAATTTGATCATCAATTTCTTGAATAAGTTCTACCATCGAAGGGACATCTAATAGAGTAAGTTTTAAAAATTTGGCAGAAGCCTTTAAACTTGAATTGGGAGAGTGAAAATTGATGACCCAGGTTTGAATGAGATCTAAAGATAATTCTTGTGAAAATTGTTTTAGATATTTTTCTTCTAATTCTGGAATTTTGGATTCATCAATTTCTCGTTCCTGGACAAAATGATACAAAAGATGAGAGTGAAAGAATTGTTTTTTAATCTCTAAAATTTTTTCTCTTATCCATTGGGCGAGCTCTTTAGATCTACGATCGAGAAGAGAATAAGGGTAATTTTTAAAAACTTTTTTAAGTTCTTTCAGGGTAAATTGTTGTTCAGTTTCAATAAAACGGCTTTGAGTTAAATAATTTTCTAAGTGATCTCCTAACGCTTCTGCCATTCGAGGAGCATAAGAAATGAGATCTCGATACCGTTCTAGAGTGATCACCGTTGGGATGGGTTTTGAAGATATATATTCTAATAAAAAATAATTAAACTCGGATTGTTTTTCTCGTTCTTTTTCAGCAATCATAGATCCAAAATGGTGATCCATCGATCTAAAGTATCTGGAAAGTTTTCCAAAAAATTCTTTATTTTTATATCCTACCTCTGGCCAATAGTCGGTAATGTGTAACAATTGAGAAGCTAGATACTTTGTAGTTTGAAGTTTTAAGATATTCAGCCAAGCTTCTTCATTTTGAGCTTTTAAATATGAAGAAAGCTCAATATTCATTTTAAATGTATCTGAAAAAATAAGGGCATTATCTTCAAAATGGGTTAGGACACTAAAAATATCTTTTGTTGTTTTTTCAGTATTAGAATCAGAAATGTAATTTTTAATTTCTTGAATGCGTTCTGGAGAAAACCTTAGCCCAAATTGGATGTCGAGCAAATCAAAAGGATTTCCGAAGGGATCCATGAGAAGACTTACGACCAGATATTGAGTGAGTGCGGCTAGATACACCTTAATCATCGTGATGTGAAGGGGAAGGGCGGCATTTGAAGTTAAATATTGTTCGGTTCGAATTTTGAGATCCAAAATATCTTGTTGTAAATGTGCAAATGTTTCTTTGGGTGTTTCGTGGGTTTTGTGCGGAGCAGGTGATTTTGGAATAAGAAAATTAGGATTGGTGATAAACTCTGGAAGTTGCAAAGGTCCTGTAGGGCGTTCTTCATGGCAATTGGTACAAAATCTCCCTTCTTTAAGTCCTGGTAATTCAGTGGCACCCAGTGTTTTTTCTTTGGGCCTCATTTGTTCGTGGATATAGATTAATTTTTGACTGACCATTTCAATCCGCTGGGCGGTAAAGAAGATATCATTTCGTAAGAATTCTTCGGGTGGGAGGGTTTCTGCGGCCACTCTTTGTGGAAAAGTTATTGACACCATGGTGAAAGTAAAGAGTAGGGCTAAGAAGCCTGATAGAAGTCTTTGAAATAGGGAAAAAGAGCTCTCCATAGTGCCTAGAGAATATGCAAATTAAATGCCAGCTCATAGATTAAAAAAATAAGCAATATCAATTGGTTATAAATGAAGTGCGACTCCTTTTTATGTCTAAAGTGTCGATATTTGTAACTTTGTAAAGAAGATCCACATTTAAGCGTGTAAAAAATAGATTTTTTATCTGACATGTTAAGTCCTTTGACAGGGGTTAAATTTAGCCTATTTTTTAAGCAAATAAATATTATATAAGCTATTGAAATTACTTAATAATTTAGTTTTTATTTTGGCATGCCCTTTGCTTTAGGTGAACCTCATGAAAAAACATATATTTACCCTTTTTGGGATCGTTATTGTTGTTCTTAGTTTTACCACTACTTCTTTTGCCAACCCTTATTTTGAATTTGCATCTAAGGTTATGGGACAAATTTTAAAGAAAGTTCCCAGAGAGCCCAACCGAGTGATTGCCTATGTGGGATGGGAGGCAGAAAGAGAAGCTGCTATTAAAACCATTTTGGCTGAAAAATCCTATGATCCGCATATTGTCGCTTCTGTCCGAGAAAATTTAGCAACCCCCCAAAAAGCACTTCGGTTGATTGAAGGAACAGACATGGCGGTGATTCTTTCTCGGCAAAATGCTCAATGGGAAGATATTTTAAAATCTTTTATGGCAGCCGAAAGTGCAGTAGCCAATCATGCGCCTGTTGTAAAAATAATAGAAGGAGAATTGGGATCTTTGGTAACCCAAACTGCTGCCCATGACCATCTTTTACAATATTATAAACAAGAAATTAGTCGCGTATTGGAAGGTCTTCGGGACCATCCTGGAAAAGTGCCAGGGATTGAAGAAATTAATGGTGCTTTAAAAGAATTAGAACATGCTTTTAGTGGGGCTCAACAGGTAAAAAATATTTCTCCTCAAGCCAGAGGTGAAATTGAAATTCTTTTAAATGAAGCTAACGCAAAACTTCAACAAGGAGTTCGAAGGCTTAGAAAAATTTTTCCAGAAGGTGGAGATAGTTCGGCAGTGGAGTCTTATCTTCAATCGCTTACCGAACTAAATCAGCTGATGGGAGGCTACAGTTTTTCTCTGGTCTCCAACCACATTGTGGGGATAGAGCTAGATTTTTTATTAGCTCAAGTCCGATTTGGGGCATTAGAAAATCAAAAGGTAGCTTTCCATCAGCTTTTGCGTCATTTTTCTGGAGCACAAGTGGCAGGGGTTCCAGAAATTTTACCGGCCAAAGTGCTTCGAGAACTTTTTTCTACTAAAAATAATCGTTTTCGTGAGTATGTAGTGGAGCATTTTAAAAAAACAGCCCTGGTATCTCCTCAAATGGCCGTGGCCTTAGATACAGAACTCATGCGATCACGTCTTTTCTTTCCAGGAGATAAAGAATTTGAAAGATCTATAGAAACGCTGGTAGCTCTTTTATGCTATCGAGGAGAAGCAGAACTAGAGGGTGTTTTGTCTTTATCGACAAAAACAGCAGCTCAAAAAATTGGATTTATTCGGTCGTTAGGGCATTTAAATACTCCGCAAGCATTTAAAATTTTAGTGACCACTCTTTTTCGCTTGGATAGTTCAGATACAGAACTTTTTAAAGCCGTAGTTTCAGAATTGCTATTGTGCGCTAGAACAGATGTTGCAAGGCAAGAGACATTGGTGAAGGCTTTAACGTCTTTAGCCAAAACGAGCAATGAAGAAACGTTGGTTCAAATCATCATTGCCTTTTCAAAATTGTCTTGGAGTGAAGATATTGCTTTAGTGATGCGCCCTTATTTAGCCAATCCTATTTTAGAGGTTCATACGGCAGCAGCTGTGGCATTAGCCCAGGGGCAAGAACCGGGTATTTTATTTGAATTGGTTCGTTTGGTAGAGATGCCCAAATTACCGATCTCAGACGAGGTTAAAATTTTATTGCTCAATCAATTAAGAACTTCTTTTTCAGATCTAGCATCGCTAAAAAACATGTTGTGGAGAATGGTTGAAAAAGAAGCCATGGCTGTGCGCCTAGAGGCGCTTTCTTGTTTAGCTAAAACGAAGGATTTAAAAGCAGCCCAGGAGTTACTTGTTTTATTTGAAGAAGTGTCTTTGGGATCACAAAAAAGAAGAATTTTGATTGAGCTTGCCACAAACTACGACCATAAAGAGGTTTTAAGAGAAACGGTAAAGAAGGTTGTTTGTTTTTATGAAGATAGCCGTTTTGGATTTGATATTTTTGATATTGCTTTAGAAGACGTGGCCTTGGGGCAGCGTTTTGGATTATTAAAAGGGGATTTAAAAACCATCGCCTTTTTAAAACCATTGGAAAATTCTAATAACCCAGGGGTGAAAGAATTTGCTTCAACCGTTTTAGATGCGATTCAGTAGCCAGCATCCATCATTTGGATAGATATTTCTTCGGTAAATCCGTAGAGCATGTAGATAAGTTTGTGGCATATTTTTGAGATTTGAATTTGTTTGGATTTAAGATTTAAACAATGGCCAATTACTTCTTGTTTAAATCCTTCAAAATCAGAAAAATCTTTGGGTAAATAAATTGAAGATTCAATTTCATCAAAAAAATTATGAATTTGATTTTTGAGATCATACTCAATGAGATCTAAAATTTCTTTTTCAGCATAAAGACAAATTATTTTATTATCTTTAGAAATAAGGCTTAAATGTTCTCCTTCATTTTTAACTCCTGCTTCCCGCTTAAATTGAGTGAGACAGAATTGATCAGAAAGAAGGGTTGCTTCTTTTTGAATAAATACTTTTTTGTGGTCTTTTAAGGGGCACTGTTTTTCGTGAGGATAGACGTTTCTAAATTGCTGAATGGAATAGGGAAGGGTTGTGGGAGCTTCCAATAAAGTGCTTAATTTTTCTTTAAAAAAGTCATCGTATCGTCGAAGTGTTTTTTCAATAGATAAAATTTCTTTTTGCATCATGACAAGGGCATCGTGCACTATTTCTTCTCTTCCATGAGTGAGCTCTAAACTTAAATTGGCCAGTAAATAACCTGGATCTAGTTTTTTAAGTGCAGACTCCAGTTGAGCCATTTTTTCACTGTGGATAGAAGGATCTATGGGTTTAGAAAAACTGATAGGTCGGATAGGAATCATTTTTAAAGAAGCAGGGTCAAAGAATTTTTTCCCATTCTTTTTATTTCCATTATGGGTATACCAAAAATTGAGCACTGGGGAATTTAAGAGTGTCAAAAGATAATAGGGGGATTCTTTGCAAATAGGTTTTGGGTTTAGAATAATCAGATTTCCAGTTTCTTCTCTTTTTTCATAAAGACTAAATTGATTTTTAAGAGAAGTTTCGGGAGTCATTAAGCTTTGAGTTTCTTTAGAAGGTTCCTCATTTTCTTCAATAGAACAAAAATAGGTAAGAGTTGTTTTAAAAGATAAAATTTGCTTTAGGATTTGACTAAACCCTGTGTCATAAATTTGTTGCCAGGGTTTTTCATCGAGCTCTGCTTGGTTAACCCCACTAAAGAAAATGTCTATGTCATCGTCAGAATAAATTTTTCCGGGTTTATCAATAAGTTTTGCCTTAGAGGCAATTTTCCCAAAGATAAAAGAAGTGTCTGCGGCTTGTTCTAGAGGGTGCGCCTTAATAATTTTTATTTTATGGCTGTCTCTTTCTTCTTTGCTGGAACATTTTTCTAAAAGAGTAATATATCGAGGAAAAGGAGTGGTGTCTCCCAAATCAATCATGGCGATGACTTTGCAGTGATCCAGGACATACCGTCTGAGCCTAGAGGCACCTTCTTCTGTGGGCCAATAGGTTTGTGTAATAAACGTCAATTGCCCACCTTCTCTCAATTTTGAAATCCCTAAAACAAAAAACCAGGAGGAATATAGAAGATTTGACTCATAATATTGTTTCCAAAAAGGAATTTTTTGAATGAGTTCTTTCATGAACTCTCGTTGTTCTTTTAAAATTTGTTCTGGAGGGCATCCAATACAATAATCAAATTTTTCTAAGAGTTTAATTTTGGAATGAATTGATTTTAGGTGGCCTTCTAAGGGCATCACCCCAAATTTGCTATCCAAAGAAAGATCAGGTTCTGCTTCCGTATTAATGATATTGAGTTGAGTATCATGATAGAGCTTTAAAGCATTTTGATGAATAATAGAAAGTGACAGTGAAGCTCTTTGGTGAGGCAAAAGATTTAAGCTTTGGGCTTTTTTATTCCAGCTAGACATAAGCCAAAGCATTTTTATTTCAGAAAAAAAGTGTGCAAAAGAATCGATATCGCATCCAAAAAGGCCTGTACTTAAAGCTTGGCTACATTCTTTAAATTCTTTTTTAGGATCTTCCTCTACTTTTAATTCCTCTTTCATTCGTTGGGCAGCTTCCGCCAAAAAGTTTCCAGAGCCCATCGTAGGATCAAAAATAAGTTTAGGCACACGGTTTTTCCCCATCATTCTAAAGAGGCTTGGATCTTTTGAATGAGAGAGCAAGATGTCCCAAATAAACTGAACTAAAAGGGGAGGGGTATAATGAGAATATTTTTGCAAACGGTTCTCATCCAGATAACGTTCATAAACTAAGGAAAGTAAGCTAATGGATTCTTCACTAAATTCCCAGTGAGATAAAATATCTTCAATTTCGTTTAAGGTATCAAAACTAAGCTTGTACCAGGAATAATTGCTTTGTTTGGCAAAAAGCCAATTATGTTTTTCTTTAATCAGGTTTGTACAGGATTTATTTAAAACCTGATTGATTGTAAGATTGGGTTCTTTATAGGGATTTCGTTCGGTGGCATCGATAAGACCCATATTTTTCCAATAGTGAATGAGCATGAGCCGAATGGTGGTGAAATAAGCAACCCTGGAGCAGAAAACCATCATACCTCGACCCGGGACAGAATCATAAGAAGCATAGACTATTTCATCTAATTTTTCGGGAAGAATGGATTTGATGGGTTTAAATTGATTAAGTTCAGAGGTAATATTTTCAAGTTCCTGGGCAATGGTTTTTTTCCGGCTTTGATTCATGGAAAGAATTGTTTCTTTTTGGGCTTCTACATCTTCTGAAATACAGTGAATTAAGCTTTTTAAGGCGTACGGGAAATCTTTTTTAATGGCATCGATGTGGAGGGGAGAGCAGATTTCTCCTGTTTCAATTTTTTGACAAGACTTTAAGTCAAGGGTGAGTTGACTTTCAAACCCACACGAAAAACTACTGTCGGAAACACTGGGAACATCTACTACTTTGGGACTTCTTTCTATCTTTCCCAATGCCTCCGTTGCGAGCTCTGCCTCGGAGTACTGCAAGGGTCAATACCTCAAAACCGACAAATCAGATCCAAAGACCTACTTTGCCAATCAAATTTTTGGTACTGCGTAAAAAGATAAAAAACTAAGTCAGGTAGTACTTCCTCATGTACAAAAGATAAGGGAAACTATAGTCCAGCAATTTTAAAATATCTACAAAAAATTGCATTAAAGCTTATATAAGCACTTGCCGATAGAGTAGTTAGAGGTAATTGATGAAAACGCAAGGTCGGACAAAGCTAAAAACCCCTAAAAAGGCGGTTCCCAAGCATGTGGCCCATTCTGCTACCCAGCTTGCTAAGATGAGCGAAGTTATTAAGAATTTGCTCAGTCCCATGGCCGATCGGTTCCATATATTTGAGCTTTCTCAAGGCCAAAAGAAAAAAGCTAAAAGAAAACCATAAATCGCGAAATTCTACCTTAAAATACTAATATTTTAACTCACAGTCGGTTTCGTAAACTTCATTATCTTTGGTTTCGATTCTGCTATACAGAGGTTTTTCCGCTTCTGGATTTTTTTGGAATAGAAAAAATGTAGAAATTTTTGAATTTACTCCTCTGGCTGGTACTGCTTGAAGTGTTGGAAGAAGAATATCATCAAAATAAGCTTCAACAGGAATATCCTTTTCTTCGAGGATGATGCCGCCATTTCTGATCCCACCTTGAGAAACAGAAATAGAAAGATTGCCTTGCCCAACGTAGGCTCCATTGTTGATCAGTTTTAGTGAAATTTTTCCTGTAACGGTTGCAAAATTTCCTCCTGCTCTACTAAACAAGGGGCTACATTGAACAGTAACAACCTTCTTTTTTTGTGGGGCAGCATCTGTGTTGTAAGGAGAAAGAAAGAATGCTCCTACGCTCATTGCGACTAAAAAGTACGATATTTTTTTCATATATCCTCCTATGTTTTTAAAAGGGAGGCTGCATAAATATATGAAGAAAGAGAAAGGATCAAGAGCTCCGAGTCAAAAATTGGCTAAAATTGTTAAAATCTGCTCGCAGAATTTCACTGAACATCCTGTTCTGGGATATTTTGACAAAATGAGGTTTTGCCTGTATAACGTCCCTCCATGCAAACTAGAGATTATAGAGACCTTCTTGCTTCAGAATACGAAGAACGTTGTCGTAGAAATTCGCATTATTCTCTAAGAGCCTTTGCCCGTGATCTAAACCTAGGGGCTCCCCGTTTGAGCGATGTTTTAAATTATAAAAGTGGTCTTTCTAAAGAGGCGTCAGCAAAAATTGCTGAACGACTTGGTTATAATGAAGAAGAAAAATCTTTTTTTTGCACACTGGTTGAAAGTCAACACGCCAGGAGTCGAGCTCAACGTAAAATGGCTCATCAAGAATTAAAAAAGATTAATAAAAACAATGATTTTCAAACGCTTAAGATGGATTCATTTCGGCTGGTTTCTGACTGGCACCACTTTGCTATTTTAGAATTGACCTATCTATCTACATTTAAAAGTGACGTGGAGTGGATTGCAAAGACTTTAGGGATTCAAAAAATTCAAGCAGAGCTTGCCATTGATCGGCTCAAAAAAATGGGGATGCTAGAAGAGAAAAATGGTCGATTTGTGGCCAAGAACGAATTTGTGGCTTCTCCCAGTGGAGTTCCTTCTTCGGCGATTAAACAATTTCATCGGAAAATTTTAGAAAAGGCTCTTTCGGCGTTATACCTGCAACCTGTTGGGGAGAGAGATTATTCTTCTATTTTGATGGCCATTGATGAGTATAAATTACCCCAAGCAAAGATATGGATTAAAGAATTTCGTCGGCAATTTTGTAAGAAGCTCAGTCGATCGAAAAATAAAAATAAGCTATATTGTTTATCTGTTCAGTTTTTCAATATGGGGAAAAAGGAGGGGCCATGAAACGTATGATGGTTATTTTATGTTTAGGGATGATCTTTTATTTTTTACCTAAAATATGGGCTGGCCATGAAGTTGGAAATGGGGGGATGGCATTCTTATATGAAAACTTTTTTTCAGAAGAACCAGTCTATTGTGAAGAATGCCAAACAGTTAGAAAAAATGACTCTAAAATTATTTTATCTCTTTGGAATAAAAAAATTTCTAGTGAGATTTTATTTGATACGATGGATGAGTGTTTAAAGTTTCAGCATCTTGTTTGCTCCAAGTAGTTATTCCTTTCCTTGATTTTTGAGTTTTGGCATGATATTTTTCCCTCGATTTTAATAAAAAAAGGAGAATTTATATGCTAGATCTTAGACCCCGACATGTCAGAAATAAGTTAGAAGCCACTTCAAAAGTCTGTTTATTGAGCTCCAAAACCATTTTGGATGCTTTAAAAGAAGAACCCATGATTGTTATGGCTTGTAATATCCGAATTAAACACGTGGTTGCTGGTATTATGAAGGCGGCACAGGAAGAAGATGCCGTTGTTGCTTTTGAAATTGCTAAATCTGAAGGAGGACTAGAAGGAGGATATACGGGTTTTACCCCAAAATCTTTTTGGGAAATGCTGATTCACTACGCCGAAAAAGGGGGGTTTACCAAGCCTTTCTTTATTCATGGAGATCACATTACGGTTAAAAATCAGTCTAAAGAAGAAATCGAGTCTTCTCGAAAATTAATTGATGCCGAACTAAAAGCAGGGTTTACTTCCTTTTGTATAGATGCTTCTTTTAATGAAATTCCAGATAATACAAAAATTACCACAGAGCTTGCCAAGCCTTTGATGAAAGAAGACGTGGGGCTTGAAGTGGAAGTGGGAGAAATTACCCATGTGGGAAAAGAAGGAAGGTTGTCTACCGTCGAAGAATCTGTGGAATTTATTTCGGGACTTCATAAAAATGGGATTAAACCCAGTTTATTGGCAGTTTATAATGGTTCTAAGCATGGGAATTATCGAGCTGGAGAAGAAGTTCATATTGATTTAAAGCGTACGAAAGAAATTTATGAGGCTGTGAAACCCTATGGAGTGAGCATTGCGCAGCATGGAATTACGGGAACGCCTGTAAATTTATTAGATCAATTTAGATTTCATGGTATTCGAAAGGGAAATGTGGGGACCAATTGGCAAAATGTAGCCCATGCATGTTTGCCAGAAGAGCTGATGGAGCGTATGAAAAAATGGGCCCAAGAAAATAACCAAAATATTAAAATGGCAACCAAGCCATTTTTAGAAGAAATTAATTCTATTCCCCAAAAATATACCGATAAATGTACGGAGCAAGCCTATAAAGAAGCCAAAGCCTTTATTCGAGCCTTTAATGCAAAAGGAAGCGCTAGCCTATTAGCAAAGAAGTTATCATGAGAATAGTGGGTGGAGAATTTAGTGGACGAAATCTTGTTTCCCCTCGAACGCTCCGGGTGCGGCCTACTTCCGATCGGGTTCGGGAAAATCTCTTTAATATTTTAGCCAATCGGATCGACTTTTATGAAACTAAAATTTTAGATTTATTTGCCGGAGTTGGAACCGTTGGGCTTGAGGCATTAAGTCGAGGAGCCGAAGAAGTTGTTTTTGTGGATGATTCTCATCAATCTATTGAGTATTTGAAAAGGAATACCCAATTTTGTAGAGATCGAGTGACCATTCTTCCTGCCAAAGTAGATGTTGCCTTAAATACGTTGGCAAAAAGAAATTATCAATTTGATGTTATTTTTTTAGATCCACCCTATGAGCATGATTTTATTTCTAAAACGCTTCAAAAAATAGATACCCTGCCTTTATTAAAGGAGGAAGCGTTGGTGATTGTACAGCATTCTAAGCGAGAACCGGTGGCGGAAGAATGGCAAAATCTTCACATTGTAGATTTTAGGCCTTATGGAGATACCATTATTACCTTTTTAAATCGGAAAACGTTATGAGTACGTTGGCTATCTATCCTGGCTCTTTTGATCCAGTCACCTTAGGGCATGTGGATATTGTGGAACGAAGTCTGGGGCTTTTTGATGAAGTGATTGTACTGATTGCTGAAAGTTCGCAAAAAAAAGGCTTATTTTCTATTTCTGAAAAAAAAGAACATCTTCAAGACGTTTTTAAGCATGAAAAAAGAGTGATTATTGATGTTTGGCCAGGACTTCTGATGGAATATGCGGGCAAAAAAAAGGCCAATGCCATTGTTCGAGGTTTAAGAGCGGTTTCTGATTTTGAATATGAGTTTCAAATGGCGGCCATGAATAAGCGGTTACGTCCATCTATTGATACGATTTTCATGATGACTTCTGAAAAATATTATTTTGTGAGTTCTCATTTGGTTCGAGAAATTGCTTCTTTGGGAGGAGCGTTGACGGATATTGTTCCTCCAGTTATTGAAAAAAGACTTAAGGAAAAATTTAAAAAATGATTGCTGAGCGCCTTCAGGGTGTAAATGCTTCTGAAACTCTGGTAATTTCTGCCAAGGCCAAAGAACTTAAAGCTCAGGGCGTGGATGTAGTTTCCTTTACTGTTGGAGAGCCCGATTTTGATACGCCTACCCACATTAAACAAGCTGCGATTGAAGCTATTGAATCTGGATTTACCAAATATACAGCGGCTGAAGGAATTCCCGAATTAAGGCGAGCCATTGTAGAGCGTGTAAAAGAAGATTTGGGGTTGGACTATGAAATTAAAAATGTGGTTGTTAGCAATGGTTCCAAGCAAGCCCTTTATAATTTTTTTCAAGCCGTGTTAAATAAAGGCGATCAAGTGTTGGTACCAGCTCCCTACTGGCTTTCTTATCCTCCGATGATAAAACTCGCCGGAGGAATTCCAAAAATTATTCAAACCACTCAAAAACAAAATTTTAAGATCACTCCGGAACAGCTTAAAAAAGCCATTCGTCCAAAAACCAAAGCCATTATTTTAAATTCCCCCTCCAATCCTACGGGGGCTGTGTATACGAAAGAAGAATTAGAAAGCTTAGCTCGTATTTTAGAAGAGCATGATCTTTGGGTATTAAGCGACGATGCCTATTCAAAACTTTTGTATGACGGGTTTACATTTTATTCGATTGCCAAGTTTTCTAAAAAACTTTTTTCTAAGACGATTATTTTTGATACCCTCTCAAAAACATATGCCATGACAGGTTGGCGGGTGGGGTATGCGGTAGGTTCCGAAGAAATTTTAAAAGCCATGGCTATTATTCAAAGTCAGGCAACTTCTAGCATTAATTCCATTTCTCAAAAGGCTGCTCTAAAAGCGCTCACCAGTTCTCAGGCGTGTGTAAAGGCTATGGTCAAAGAATTTGAAGGGCGAAGAAATTTAGCCCTTCAAGAACTTTCCAAAATTAAAAAGATAAAATGCTTTGTTCCTCAGGGTGCGTTTTATTTATTCCCAGATGTGTCTAAATATTATGGGCTTAAATTTCGAGGAAAAGAAATAACAGGCTCTAACGATTTAGCGACTTATTTGTTAGATGAAGCCAAGGTGGCCACCATTCCTGGCTATGTGTTTGGAGCCGATAAATGCATTCGACTCTCCTATGCTGCCTCTTTAGATCACATTCAAAAAGGCATTGCCAGAATTCACAAAGCTTTAGAACAGCTAGAATAAATTACTTTAATCTTAATGAACTAAATGCGGGCTTTTTGCTGTTCAGGCACTTTTCTTCGGGTGCTTCAATAATGACATGCCCAATGGCTTTAGATGCCAAGCCTACAATTTTTCCATCTTCTTTAAAATAAATGGTGTCATCGTCGCCCAGGCTTAAATTTCTTCCATAGAGATGAATGGAATCATAAGTGATCGATGCCAGTGAAAGGGTGTAGCAGGCATCATCATTTAATTTCATTTGTGATGCTGCAAGAAGATTTATGGAGCCAAAAAGCACGATACCCATAACAACACTACCCAATATCTTTTTCATATGAACCTCCCGTCATTCCCATGAAAGTGGGAATCTGTTCCCAAAAACGCTACCGCAAGAAGAAGGGGTGTGTAAAGTATAAAATTTAGATTTTAAATAAAAAAATTCAGAGGGCTTTTAATAAACGTGAATATTCTTTCATCGATTCATAAACCATTGATGAAATAAAATAAATAAAAGGTTTTTTGTCATTAAATGTTGCGTGGATGGTTTCTTGTGATTTCTTGATATTATTAATATAATCAGATCTTAGGAGGGGCGGGATAATGGTAATGCAGTAGCCACTTTGAAGGAGCGCAAGATTCATGAGGAGTCGAGCAGTTCTTCCATTTCCATCTATGAATGGATGGATGGTTACAAAATCTAAATGTAAAAGAGCCGCAAATTCAACTGGATGATATTTTTTCTTTAATTTAGGGATGTCTGCAATAAATCTTTGCATAAGAGAACCAATTTGCGATGGTTTAGGAGGGATAAACTCTGTGCCTGTGATAATTACTTTTTCTGTGCGATATTGACCAGCCTTTTTTTCATCAATGCGGTAATAAAAAAAATGATGAAGTTTTAGGATGTCTTTTTCTGAGATAGTTTGTTGTTTGGATAAACCATAAAGAAAATTAAATGCCTCGCCGTGGCCAATAGCTTCATAATGATCCTTGAGTGGTTTTCCACCGATCGTCAGCCCATCTTCAATAACAACTTTTGTTTCCGTTTCTGTTAAAGAATTTCCTTCAAGTGCATTGCTGGAATACGTTAATCCGATACAATAATATTCCTTTAATTTAGAAAGTTGTGCAGGTGTCAGAGGGCGGTGTTTGTCTATTTTTTTCTTGAGTCTATCAATGTCTTCAATTCTATTTTCGTACATGATATTTTGTATTATATAGAAAAGAACCTAGCAGTATCAAGAACCATTTCCATTTATTTTTAGCTATCTTTGTCTTCTGAAGAAAGCCACTGGAAGGTGAAAAAAGTTTTAATTTTAGTAATTCAATAGCTAACCTTTTGTCTTGATGGGGGCTTTGATTTATGTGAGTATTTTTAGAACATGACGGATTATAAAAAATTAGCCGAAATACACGCCGAAAAACTTAAAAAAGCTATTCAACATTTAAAGTATAGTTTTAATAATATTCAAACATTGGGGACGGATGTCCATAAATTAAATGAAAGCCAGCTGGCAGAATGGGAAAGTTTTGAGGCCCGATTTTCTCGAGCCTCAGATATTTATTTTATGAAATATTTACGGGTAAAAATTTTAATCCATGATCCTGGTTTTAGAGGATCCTTTATTGATTTATTATTGCGGGTGCCTATGGAAATTTTAAGTTCTGCAAAAAAAATACGAATTCCTTTTTCTCTTGAGATTCAAAAACACCTGGGAGAGCAAAAAATAGATGTTCTCATTATCGATATAAATCCTCCTCAAGACCCTTTCCACCAAATCGCTGTAGAGCAGGCCGTCCTTTTAAGGCAGTGGTGAATTATGAATGTTTTAAAGGGGCTGAGATCCAAAGTAAAAGATAAAGGAGAAGTCCCCATCCCAGACCAAAGATCATTAGGAGAAAGAGAATGCGGATAATGACGGGATCCATATTGAAATAGTCTCCCAGTCCTCCACAAACGCCTCCTAGGACTTTATGTTGAGAAGAGCGCGCAAAGATTTTATAGTCTGGTAGGGTGGTTTCAGAGCTTGGATTTTCAGGAATAATAATCCATCCAAGCACGTATACCAGGGCCCCCATGATGATGAAAGAGAGCCACAGCATTCTCATGAGTACGGGATCTAATTCAAAATACTCAGCCATCCCTCCACAAATCCCAGCAATTTTTCTATTGGTTTTAGATCGATACAGTCGTTTCATAAATTAGCTTATCCAAATATATTTTAATTTAATAAGGTACGTTCTTATTTATTTTTTGTCTTCGATATTGATTTCGAAGTCGATGCCACCGATATAATTAAAAATAGATGCTGTAACTAAGCCAGAAATATAACCAAGGACTGGGTATATTATAAGCCCAAATCCTACTGCTATTAGCGATGGTACAATGCCTTCATAGTTGTGTTTAACTAAAGTCAAAATACCATTTATTAATCCGACACCTGCAATGATAATTCCATAAACTCCAGATAAAGCAGCAAATAATATTGCCAACTTATCTTTATTAATAGATCTAATCAGAATTTTTTTCATATGAGAAACCCTCCTTCTAGAATAAAAATTAACGTTGTTGTTTTACAGGAAGAATATGTTGGTCTCCCTCGGAACCTAAGCCTAGAACAATTGTAGGTTGGATTCCTTTTTCTGTAATAAGAATCTTTGTGTTGTTTTTTAAAGAAGATTCTGTGACTTCATAGGCTTTTAATTTTTGTGCATTTCCTACAAAATATTTTTCTGCTGCTTCGTTTAAAAGCCGAATGGAAAGAGCTCCTGCTTCTGCTTTTATGACAATGGCCTTTGCTTCTCCTTCGGCTTTTTTGATTTCAGCTCTTTTTATTCCATCCGCTTCAGTTTCTTTTGCAGTTGCAAAATCGATAGCGGCTATTTTTTCGTTTTCAGCCTTTACCACTTGATTCATGGTCGTCTGAACATCTTTAGGAGGTTGTATTTCTTTTAATTCAGCTCTTACCACTTCTAGCCCCCAATTAGAGACTTCTTTTTTTAATGTTTCCATTAAGTCTTTATTGATTCTATTTCGTTCAACATTGGCTTCTTTTAATGAAAGTGTTCCTACGATGTTTCTTAAAGTCGTTCTAGTTAGGCTTACAATTTGTATTTCATAATTTGAAACATTGTATTGTGAAGCTTTTACGCTTTCTTCATCTATTTTTACTTTGTAATAGAGCTGGGCATCCACTTGTGCGTTTAAATTATCTTTTGTGATGATTTCTTGAGCCGCGGCATCGACCATATTTTCGGTGACATCGACTTTAAACATATGTTCGAAAACGGGAATAATCCAATTTAATCCAGGAGTGGCAAAGCGTTTGTATTTTCCAAATCGTTCAACAAGTCCCCGTTCTATAGGTCTAACAATTCTAAAGCCAGAAAAAACAAAGATAACAAAGCCCGCTATTCCTATGAAATAAAGTATTTGATGTGGTGCAATCTGATTCATTTTTTTTCTTCTCCTTTTTTAAAGTTTTCTAACAATGACAATTTGTGTGAAAATTATTTTTGAACTCTTGGTGGTGAGGTAGCAGGGAGGGGTTGCCCTTTTTTTACGATATCAACTGCTTGTGCAAATCGATCATGAAAAGTTGTTTCTGTTAATGTCGTAACTAAATTTGTAGCAATGCGTCTTTTAGTAACAACTGTAACTTTGGAATGGCTGTTATCTACTTTTTCTACCCAAGCTCCCATCAGTGTTCCGGTAGTAATCAAATTCATACTGGAGTTTGCAAGCATATATCCTTCATCGCGATGTTCTTCAATAGCATCGGCTCCTTCCCAGCGGAGAACTTTTGTTGCTATTGTCCAAGCTTGGTTTGCGTTGACAGGATAAACCTTAGCAGTTCCATTATCTTTTGATGTTAAAACATCAGACATGGTAGCGCATCCAACCAAAAGAAAAGAAAGTGTTAAAACAATTAATATTTTTATTCCATTAGTGTTCATAAATAGCCTCCAAATAAAAAGGGCACTTCCCATAAAGTATTGAGAAATGCCCGGATTAAAAGTGAGTAAAAGTATAGCAGAATTTTATGAAATTACAAGTTAAAGTTATTTTTTAAAAATGGTAAGAAAAAAATCACTGGAAATTTTAATCAAGTTCTGCTTTTGCTTTATTTCTAAGCTGCTAATTCCTCAATTTCTATATCTACACAAGCCTTTCCTAAAACATTTAAAACTCTTTCGATAGTTTGTGCAGAATGATTGGCCTTTGAAGACTCTAATTTTTCATATGCCTGTCTAGAGATCCCTAATTTTTTGGCTACCTCTGCTGTTGTCCAACCTCGTTGTTTTCTTAATTTTCTAAAAAGAATTGAGCAACTTAAACTTAATGGTAATGCAATAGAAATGATATTTCTTGAATTAATATTTTTGGGTAAAGGAATATCTAAATAACGATCCAAGTCTTCCTCAATACAGCCAATAAGTGCATCTCTGGCAATCTTTCTAATATCATCTTTATTTTCGCAATAAGTAACCACATTGGGTAATTCTAAAAATTGAATCTGATACCCTTTTTCTTCTTTTTTTATTTTTGCATGAAAAATCATTTCAAACCTCCTTAGGATTAATTCCTAATTGTCTTAAGATAGTCTTAACAAAACCTGGGGGTAATTCTTTCGCATGGTTTGGAATAGGTACTGACCGATATCCTTTTTTTACCATAATCCAATGACTTCCTGTAGTTCTCACATGCGTCCATCCATAAGATTGCGCTATTTTAATAAGCTCCCGGGGTCTTAAAGCCTTCACTTTCATAGTATGCAACATATAGGTTGCATTGTCAAGTTTTGGCGCTATATTTAAGGAGTTTTCGTCCTGATATATCGTTATACTCAGCCAGTTTTAGATCGATACAGTCGTTTCATGTCAACCCAATCTCTCCCAGTCCTTGTTTCCAGGGAAGAATTTCTACAGGCCCTATTTTTCTAGGAATGGATTCTTGACATAAAACATAAGGCCTGGAATTTGGAATATCACGAGCTAGGTTTAATAAATTTGTGATATCCGATTCTGTAATATTGGATGATGATTTGATTTCTATAAGAAGTATAGGGACTCCGGGTTTACTCATGATGATGTCGATTTCAGCATCATCTTTCGTTCGAAGATAAGATAATGTATAGTCTTTTTTTAAGAGTGTGTTAAGTCTATAAATTTCTAAAATAACAAAGTGTTCAAAACATTCACCATAAAATCCGGTCCCAGGGGTGGGTATTTGATCTAGAGAACCTTCAAGTGCTTTTTTGATACCGATATCAAAAAAATAAAATTTAGGAGCCTGTCGTTGTCGTTTCCGAACGGATTGATGCCAGCCTTCTAATTGAAAACCCATAAGTGTATCCTCTAAAATATCAAAATAATTTTTTATTGTACTCCAATCTACACCGATGTCTTTTTCAATTTTATGATAGTTTAAAATTTTACCATTCATTTGGGCAGCAATGGGTAGAAATTTTCTAAACGGGGTTAGCTTGCGAATCCATTGTTCAGCCTGAATTTCATTCTGAACGTACGTGAGTGCATACGCATTTAGAAAATCTTTTTTTTCCTGTTGATGGTGCAAGTCAAATACATGTGGCAATGACCCATAACTTAAGATAGAGGGTAGATCAAAATCAGCGTCTAGCTCCCACTGTGTTAGTGGGAAGAGATGTTCTATGAATGCTCTACCTGCCAACAAATTTACCCCCTTTTGTTTTAGGCGTCTGGCACTAGAGCCACTGAGGGCAAACTTAAGCTTTTTCTCTTCAATCAACATATGTACGTAATTGAGCAGGGCTGGACACTTTTGTACTTCATCCACAATGATCCATTCTAATTTTGGCTGCTTTCCAAGTGTGTTAAGAATTTGTTCTTTAAAGCGTTGTGGTTGAGTCAAAAATAGATTTTCAATGGCAGGATCCAAAAGATCGAAATAAAGTATGTTTTTTTGTGAAAAATGGCTTTTAAGCCATGTTGATTTGCCTGTTCCACGAGCTCCGAATAAGAAAAAACTTGAATGATTTGAAGGGGATAAAAATCTTCTGAACATATCCTTAAAATGTACGCCGTTTTCAGGATTTAGTCAATAACAGAATTTTGGATACGATCAATATATTTAATTAATTAAAAAATTTGGTCCGGATCCAGTACTATTTGTTTGAAAAAACTCTGGAAGTTTTAATCAAGTTCTGCTATAATCTTAATCAGTTTCTTATCCGGGCGTTTTACACAATCTGTGTAAAATGCCTTTTTTGTTTTTAGGGAGGTATGAAGTTATGAAAAAACTCACTATTTTATTACTGGGTCTTTTATGCTTGTTCTCAAACCCAACCCAAGCATCCAAAAAACAAGATCATCCGTTGTTTTACTCAATACTTATTGGACAAAGGAATGCTTATGAAAAACATATAACCAATATCCAAAAATTTATGACCTCAGTCAAAAAAGAAGACCTAGGTGGTCTTAATCGCCAAGGGGTTGAAGACAATGCCATATATATTGCTGCGCTTCTTGATGAATCTTCCGCTCCTTTGGATGCTATCATGTTTTGTCATGATAATAATTTAGAACGTTTAGATGAAGCAGATATTCAAGCAATTAGAGAGGCTAGGAATAATTTTTTTACTTCAGCTATAGGTATTCTTGAGGCCTATGCTCAAAATGTTGCCAATTGGCAGCAGCGATTTGAAGATACATCCAAGCTTCAAGAAGCCCTTGAAAAGGTAGTATTGGGTAAAGCCAAACTTCAAGAGATTCTTTCTCGAGCCCGATAAAAAATTTATTTATTTTTTAAAAAAATCAGACCTATCATTTGAAGTGTCTTTTTGAGGAGCATGTTCACTAGAAATTTTTTCTCTCTGTGTCTCCAATGGTGAAGATTGGAGGAGGGATTGGGTGGCTTGGATGGTATCGAGGATGTTCCCGCAAAAGGCGATGCCTTTTTTGGTTAAGACACAGTTTGGGCTGTCATGATCAGGCATATTCTTTAAACTTGCGATGAGTCTTTCTCTCACTCTCCTCACAATATTAGCTAGCCGATCAAGCCTTTCCATATCCGCCATATTTGATCGAGAAGCCTGGGCGTGGGTAGAAGAAAGTCGAGAGGCGACGGCTCTAAAGCTTTCTAACGCCCTTTCTAATCTTTCTTTATCCTTTTCTAAAGATTCTTTGTCTTTACACTCTTTTTCTTCGCTAGCGAGAGTTGTGCTTTTTTCTTCAAATTTCCGTAAATATTCTTCCACAAAAGCCATCATTTTTTTCTTTTCTTCTGGAGTAGGAGAGATGGTTCCTTCTTCCATGAGTTCGGCAATAATTTGTACGGCTGAGAAGCGCTCATCTTCTGTTAAAATACCATCATCATTTTTAAACCGTTCCCAGAGCCAATGGGGATCGGTTTGTCTCAGTCGAGCAGTAGTGAGTATATCGTTTTCTAAAAATTGAGAGGCTTTTTCAAGTTTTGCAACGGTTCCAAAGAGGTCAGAGGAAACGCCATCGATAATGCTTTCATCGATGTCCTCTAAAAGCTGAGTGATTTTATTGCTTAATTCTTTATCTCGTTTTTTATGTTCTTCTTTATAAATGACGGGGATAGTGACATCTTTAGTAGAATCTTTGGGATCTTTATAATCGTGGACATATACCATGGATTCTCCGACCTTGGAGTAGATAGGAAGATCTAGATTTTTAGCCGCATCGTCCATTTTTGGAACGAGGAGGCCTTTAATAATGTCATTATACACAAGTTCTGGTTTTTGTTTTTGGAGATTTTCGTCATTAATAAGCCGAGACAAAGACTCTAGCGCCAGTTCTTGTTCACGGGTAAAAGATCCTCCGGGGAAGCCCGAGTGGGATGACGGTGTTGTGGGAGCCACCTCTTTTTGAGGGAGGTTAAGTAATTTTTTATATTCATCCAAAAGATTTTGGGTTTGTTGTTGGGTAAGATCTTTATTCTTTACGATATTTTCGTATTCTTTAAGTTGATTTACTAAATTTTGTTCGGGAAGAGAAACGGGTCCTAAGGTAATTTGAGTGGGCTCTTCTTTTTTGGGTTCAACGGGTTTAGGAATAAAGAGATCCCTCGTGCTTTGTACCCGGGATGACGTTGAGTTTTTAGGATGAGTGTCGGCTTTTTCTTGGAGTTCCATTCTATGTTGACGGGTTAGGGGATCTGCATGAAAAGTTTCTGCTAACACATTTTTCTTTTGTTTCTCTGAGTCATAGCGAACCTGACTTTTTCCTTCGTCAGAAGGTTTTGGGGGAGTAAGGTCATGGATACTCTCTCCTGCTGGTTTTTTGTCTTGAGATTTCTGGATCCCTGCTTTCGCAGGGGTGACATTTTTTTCTTCTGAAGGGAAGAAGGCGTCAGAAATAGCCTCATTTGCATCGGAAATCATTTCTTCTAAAGTTGTTTTTGGAGCGGGAGCTGGAGTGGGAGGGGTGAGCTCTGCTGGAGCTCGTCGGCCTAAATCCGCATTTAAATCTTCCAGAGTTAATCCCAACTCTGCTAATGCATCTTTTTCGGATGGGGTGAGTTCTGTGTTGGGTTCGGAAAAAGCTTTAGTGCTGGCTAGGCAAAAGAGTGTAATTCCAAGAGCCAAAAAGAGTTGTTTAAATGTTACACGCATTAAATATTTACTCATTAAAATCTCATGAACAAGTTTAAGATCCCTTTTTATTTCAATACGCTTATCGGAAGATTTTGTGCGATACCTTAACTTATAAATAGTGCAACCCAGGTGCCAAAACAAAATTGGCTTAAACATCAAGGGTTTAAGAATTTCTTATTTTTTAATGAGTGATTTTTGACTGTATAATAAATGAACAAAGTTGAATTTATGAGAAGATATCTGTTTGAAATTATTATATTTTTTATAAATAGGCGCATAGGGTGATGTGTTTATTTTTTTGTCATTTCTGGATTACGAGGGTAAAAGTTATTTGTATCAAATTAATATAATATTGACATATATATGATATCATATTAATATTTAATTGTGTACATATGGGATCCTTATAAAAATGAAGCGAATAAAAAACAGCACGGAATTTCATTTGAAGAAGCAAGGGATTATATATTTGAAAGAAAAAATATTTTAGCCGTTGATGTGGCCTATGACAAAGAAGAGAGAAGGCATGCAGTTATTGGTAAATTTAAGGATAAATATTACGTAGGAATTTTTACGGTTGTGGAAGGAAAATTTAGAATTATCTCAGTCAGGAGGGCGCGAAAAAATGAAGAAAAACAAGCAAAAGATAGAGGTATTTGATGAGGCTTTTGATAAAGGGGAGGCTTCTATAAATTTTGAACAAGGGATTGTAACCGAAGGGCTGAGTAAGATTGTAAAGCTTCCCCCTATTACTATCCCTGCGTGGTTGGCGCTAGAAATTGATATGCTTTCTAAGCTTCAGGCAAATTCTAGGGCTGCGATTATTCGACAACTTTTGGTTGAGGCCATTCAAAAAAAGCGTAAATCAGGGAATGAATAAAAAAATTAACTTTGCAGGGCGAGTTTTATGGCTTTGTGCATTTAATGTTGCTCATCATCATAATCAGATTGAATTTCTGGTGATGCGTAATCTGAAGAAGAGTACTGCCCCGCTAACGTTTTAAAGCGATCTATAACCCAATAGCTGTGTCGTTTAATATTTTCTTCTGAAGAAACATCAAAGTCTTGTAGATATGCAGCGTACAAACACACTGCTTGTTGCCCATTGAGAAGGGGCCACCATATTTCCATTGTTTGGTTACAAGATCTTTCATGATCATCATCAAAAGAAAATTCATAAAGAGCTCCATCAGAAGGCTGTGCTAAAAATGTTAGAGAGTCGCTCCAATCTTCATTGGCAATGCATTTATCTTTATAACAAACTTTAATACAGTTAATCTCGATTTCTTCTTTTGGAAAACACTGCCAGAGGTTATAAGACTCCCAATAATCTGGATCGTCTAGGGCGGCCGACAATGCATGGCGATCCTGATTTCTCTGTGTGTCAAAATCACTGCTGGTTAGAATTCCATAGCCATAATCCCATTCCATAGATAAATTTAGAAAAGCGCACAGCACAACAGCCAAGATGAGAAACTTTTGAAGTTTCATTATATTTTTAATTCCTTATAAATTTCGATAAATTTTTGCATGTTCGGGTCATCCATTTTGTAATGTTTATACTCACCCACAGCATCAATCCAAGAGGCTTTTCTGCCTATTTTAGAATTCGCAATTTCCTTTTTCCGAAATAACCATCTGATGCCAGCGCAAATTGAAAAATTTGGGTCTAATGTTTCATCCTCTTTCAGATGTAGAAAATGATCTTTAAGCTCATGGTAATCATCAGAAAGATAACGAAGAGTTTGGTCTGTTACTTGCGTTAATCCTCTTGCTCTTTGGCGGCCATGTTTTTTATTCCAGGCATTGGAATTAAAGCCAGATTCTGTTGCTATTAAAGCTTTAACAAGGCAAGGATCCAATGGTTCCTGAGGTTTTAGAACGTCATTCCAGTATTGAGTCCAACCTTGAATAATATGGTCATAAACTAGATCTTTTTTTTGAAACTCTGGAATTTCAGGTAATGGTATTAATTTAAACTGGCCAAAATTTTTTTCAGCAATTAATTGCATTTCTTCTGAGTAAAGTTGATCTTTTCCAGACGGATTAGTAACGCAATGCCCTTTGACAGTTGTAATTCCATCGGGATGTTTTTTGCTTGGAGTAACATGCCTGGGATGTAAATTGCGCCAATACTCTCCTAAAGGACATATGCGCCAAGGATGAACAGGCTTAGGATCTACCGGCGGTTTTGGATTTGGCGTAGGAGTAGGACTAGGATTGTCTTTTGTCTTTCGACGATAAATCTTGATTAGAAACTCCACTAAACGTCTGAATAATTTTGAAAGCATTGGTTATTATCTATGGAAACTATGATACTCTTAGTTTATTTTTTCAAATGTTTTCTTTAATTAAGAAATAGCCAAAATTAAACCCTTAAGGCTCTTGTAAGGGGGGTTTATCATTGAAGCAAAGCGAGTTTTAAGGCTCTTGTAATTTTCTTGAAAAGTACCAAATCGGGATAGATTTAGTCAGGTGTTTAGGGGATCAACACCTTTTGGGGTTCTTGGAATTTATCATTTTTAAATAAAATCAAGGAGTTAAGTAAATGGCATGGTGCTTGCTCTAATACAATGTGTGGAGGATTGTATATGATGAAGAAGCTATATTTATTCCTATTCGTATTGGTTTTCAGTGCTTTCTTTGCTTTTGCTGAGGAAAAAACTGAAACAGTTCATGTATTAAAGAAGACATCCCCAAAACTTTTAAGTGTGACCACAGACTTTCAATGGGTGAGTGGAATTAATCAATTAGATACTCCCGGCATTTCTTCTTCTTCCATGTTTGGAAAAGTGCATGTGGGAGCCAAATATATTTTTTCGGAAATTGCATATTTTACAGCAAATTTCCCTTTTGGATTTTTTTATACCGAAGGAAATTATAGTGCTCTTGGGGCTAATCCTTCTCAATCTGTTACCAATTTTGTAACAGATCGGGTGAAAGTAGGGGTAGAAGGAAAATTATTCCGAGAGACGATGCTGGGTGAAATTTCGTGGAATAGTCAGGCCTATCTTCCTACCATTTTTGGAACGGTCCCTTCGAGAAATCGGTTTTATAATCACACAGATTTATCTGTAGGGCTTTCTAATAGCTATCGATTTTCAAAGCTTCCGCTTTTTGCCCTGGGATCTTTTTCTTATATTACGAAATTTTCTTCGGTATATCAGAAAGAAGAGAAGGATTATGGAGATGAGTTTTCGGCTTCTTTTGGAGCAGCCTATAGCATTACGCCTAAACTTACTCCTGTTTTAAGATTTCAAGGATCTTATGTGATGCCTTCGGAAACCATTATTAATAAAATTTCTATTCCTGCAACCGGCAGTGCTTTGGCTGTGCATGCGGTGCCAGGATTTTCAATTCCTCTAGATAATAATATCAGTATCCGAGGACATTCTAGAGTACTTCTCTATAGAACCCAGGTCGATAATCAGGACAGCGGAGAGCTTTGGGGAAATTTTGAAGATGAAAGTCGGTTGTCTATCCTCTTAGGGATTCGATTCGGAATTTTATAATTATTCAGAAAACGTATCAACGATGCAGATGCCTACTTGTGCGCGAGGATCACGCCACGCATGAGAGGAAAGTCCTGCTTTTTGGCAGACCTGGGCTAAGAAGGTGAGTTTATCCCAGTGGTTCCCAATGGCTACTTTCGGTAATAAAAACCCTTGATGATCTAAAAGTGTGATTGAAATTCCATGATGGCCAATATCCAGATCTTCAATCGTTTTCATTTTTCTAAATATAGATAAAACAGAAATTTCTATTCGGATTCTAGGAAGCTCTTCTTGATGAAGCGGGGGGAAGAGGGGATCTCCCACGGCTGCTTGCACCACCAGTGACTGTACTAATTCACATAAAAATTGATTGGGAATCATTTTCCCACTTTCGCCTCTTTGTTGAGTGTTATCGTAAAGTGTAATAAAAACCCCTGTTTTTTGTTTGAGAGAAGAAGGAATATCTTTTTCAATTTTAAATTGGCGGGTTTCTAAATACTCTTTCAACGTTCTTCGGGACAGCTGTAATAAAAAAGTTTTATCTGTGTCTGTGAGCATGAAGTCTTCAAATTACCATACTTGGCATTGTCTTTGCAAAGAAGAGGGAAAATGATGAAGCGTATCATGCCCAAGAGGGTTTTATTCTTATGGCTATTGATTGTGATAGGTGTTTTCCGAGGGATGTTATGGGAAACGCCGGTCGGTTTTCCGTCCGCAGGGAAAAAATCCGTCCTTCAAGAACAAAGAGAAAAGTTTTCTATTTTTTTGGAACATTTCCCCAGAGGGGGAGTTTTAAAGGCACTCATTTTAGGAAGTAAAGAAGGAATTTCAAAAAAAGAATATCAAGAGTTTATTCGATCGGGCCTCATTCACGTGCTCGTAATTTCCGGACAAAATGTGGGGCTTTTACTTTTGTGTGTGACGTGGCTTTTTTATATTATTTTTTTGCGTTTTGAATTTATGCTCCTCTATTTTAATATTCAAAAGATTCTTATTGGTTTTTTAGGATGTCTTATCTTTGTTTTTTACTTTTTTTCAGGTGCTGCCATCCCCATTCTTCGGGCCAGCATTATGGCGGGTTGTTTTTTAATGGCACTTTTTGCTTCCCGGCCCAAAAACGGTGTGTATAGCATCTGTTGGGCATTGGCGTTGATTTTGAATTTCATACCTTCTTCTCTAAAAGACCCCTCTTTTCAGCTTTCTTTTGCGGCCATCGTTGGACTCATGGGATTAACAGTGCTTTTCCCAACTCGAAGTATGAAATTTTTTTTCGTCTTATCTCCGTTGGCAGCCATGGTCATGACGGCTCCTATTATTGCTTATCATTTCCATCGTTTGTCTCTTATTTCTTTGATCAGCAATATGGTCGTGGTTCCATACGTAAGTTTTATTTTGCTTCCAGCCTCATTTATAATTACCGGGGCCTATTTTATATGGGAACCGTTAGCAGGATTTTTCATGATCCCTTTTTATTATTTAGCCAATCTTTTTATGTGGGCAGCGCATGTATTTGGTTCTTTTTCGTGGAGTAGTGTTTATGTTTCTTGGCCTAATTTTTTTCAAATTTTTTTATATTATGGGTTTTTATTTTTTATTTTTTATTTTGTTTGTCAAAAGGCATACCAAAAAGCATTTCTAAATTTTTTAATTATGCTTTTGATGTTAAATGTGTATGGTTTTGGGAAAGATTTCATGAGACGTCATGACCCCCATTTAAGAATTTCTTTTTTAGATGTGGGCCAAGGGGATAGCAGTGTGATTGAGTTTCCCCGAGGGAAAACCATGCTCATCGATGCCGGGGGTATTTGGGGAGCTTTTGATCCGGGAGAAAAAATGGTAGCCCCTTTTTTATGGAAGCAAGGAATTCGTCATATTGATTATTTGGTGCTATCGCATTCTGATTTTGATCACATCGAAGGATTTAAATTTATTTTAGAACATTTTTGGGTGGGAGAAATTTGGCTTTCTCAATGGGAAAGCCATACCCAGATGTTTTATGAAATTTTATCGGTAGCAGAACAAAAACAAATCCCGTGTTATCTATTATCTCAAAATACAAAATCTCTGATTATCAATGGAGCAGAAATTAGGTTTTTAAATCCAACCACTCCTTTTGAAAGGGTGTCTTCAAATAATCGGGCATTGGTTTTAAAAATAACACATCAAACAGTTTCCGTATTATTTACGGGAGATATTGAGAAATCCATTGAAGAAAAACTTTTGGAGCAGGATCTTAAAAGTACGGTTTTAAAAGTGCCTCACCATGGTTCAAAAACATCGAGTTCTTATGCCTTTTTAAAAGCGGTGTCCCCAACATTAGCCGTGATGAGCCTGGGATATCGCAATCGTTATCATTTCCCCCATGCTCAAGTTTTGAAGCGATATGAACGTCTTCATATCCCGCTTTGGAGGACGGATCAACAAGGGACGCTCTGTATAAAATATTGACCCTGTTTATTCAATTAACACCCATTTTTTATTTAACTAGCTGAAATCATTGTATATTTTTATGGTATCGATCTTGCAAAATGCCTTCTCTCTACATGAGAGGGGTCATGAGGGGGATCAGGGGATTTCTTTTTAGTATTGGGATATTTGCAGGGCTAGTGTTTATACTTTCCTGTGCTCCACAGGGATCTTCTTCCATCTCTTCAGAAGATGGGGATATTATTCAAAATACTACCTTATCTTTTCCAAATGCAGGGTGTGAGAGCACGTTAAAACTTATTGAATTTGTCCAAAAATACCATGTGGTGGCCTTAGATTCTACGCGTACGGTTTCTCTTTTAAAATCGGCCATGCAAAAAATTATGGTAAAAGGGAGAATCCCAACACCTTATTTTATAGAAAGTGTGAATAAAATACCTCCATATGAAATTCAGTATCAAAATTTTAGAACTGAAAATATTCTTTTTGAATTTTCCGAGATGAGTCAATTTTGTTCTGCAGTTCAAAGCACGGCTCAAGAACTCTCAGTGTCAAAAGATTTACTCTTTAAAGGTATTTTTCGATATTTTGTGACTAGTCTCGATCCTCATTCCTTTGTTCTAGAGAGTTTGGAGCAAGGATATTTGAAGAGTGGATTGGGTGGGATGTTGAGAAGAGATCAAGATGATAATGTTACCTTTTTTTCCTCTGGAAATCCTTTTTATATGCTGCCGGAGGAAAATATGGTTGCTAGCTGGGTTTCAGATACGGCTGTACTTCATATTGAAATTATTAAATTTGTAGAAGCCAGTGGAAGTTCTCCTTCCACGGCACAACAATTTAAAGATCTGTATCAGCAATTTTCAAAAGAAAAAAAGATTTTGGCACTGGTGATTGATTTAAGAAGAAGTACAGGGGGAGATGCTTTCCAGGTAGCGGCGTTGGCTGATCTTTTCTTAAAAAGGGGAGGTACGCTTTTAATGCGGGAAAAAAGTGGAAATGGCTGGTTGGACTATCGTCGGGAAGCTAGGAGTGGAAATGAGCTTTCTCGTATTGAAGAGATTCCCGTTATGATGCTCGTGAGTCGTTATTCTGCTTCTTCGGCTGAAATGTTTTCCGCAGCCATGAAGGAAAATCATTCGGCTATAGTGATTGGAGAAAAAACTTTTGGAAAAGGAACCGCACAAAGAACGGTTAAGCTGACCTTTGATGATACAGAAGAAAGTATAAATAAGTCTTATTTAACATTATCAACGCTGTATTTATTTTCTCCAAAAGGAATTCCCATTCAGTTACAGGGAGTAGAGCCGGACATAACGGTGTCAGACCAGGATTACCTTTCTAAGCTTAGGCCTGACCAGTTAGGTGAATTTAACGCTGCTTCCGAGGGAAAACGATGGGTACACGCACTTTCTTCTCCTCAGTTTTCTTTGAATAATCAATTTCAGGAGCCTGCCAATACATTTATGGATGGGTGGAAAGAGAAATTAAAAGCATATTTTGAAAGACAGGAACATCAATTTAGGTTAAATGATTTGGCACATGTTTTTTAAAAGCCATCAGTAACTGCGCTACTCGTCCAACAACTTCGAAAAATGTATTGAAAGATAGAACTCATTTTAGGTATTCTCTTTTTTAAATGTAGTTTAGAAAAAGGAGAGATGTTTTATGGGGATGCAAGAAGTAGGAAAATTGATCGATAAATGGATTAATGACAAAAAATTTAGAGAACTCATTCGAAAAGATCCTAAAAATGCAGTTCAAAATAGTGAGATTAAGTTGACCAAAGAAGAATGGGATTTGTTAAGTCATGTCGATTGGACTCTTTCTGATGAAGAATTAAAATCACGTATTAATAAAGGTATGTGATTGCTCCCCCTCTTCCTGAGATTTTAAAGCAGGCCTCTCACTCTTTTTGACATTTTGGGGATAGGCGCTTAAAAGAACCTATTCTTTATATATTTTTATGTTGTAAAGAACCTATTCTTTAGATATAATTTACTTATGTTTGTAAGAAAATCTGATCAAGAACTACAAAAGTGGAAAAACAAAGAAATTCGAAAACCTCTTATCTTCCGTGGGGCTAGACAAACAGGCAAGACAACACTGGTCAGAAATCTTGGGCGTCAATTTGAAAATTTTATTGAGTTAAATCTAGAAAAGGACGCCAACCGAAAAATATTTTCTGAGGTTCAAGATATAAAAGAAGTTGTCAAAAGCATTGAAGGAGTTTCAAATAAGAGGGTTATTCCGAAAAAAACCCTTCTCTTCCTGGATGAGATCCAAAATTCTGAAGTTGCCATAAAATTACTGCGTTATTTTTATGAAGAATTACCCAATCTTCATGTGATTGGTGCTGGTTCACTTTTGGAAGTGCGTATGAGAAGTGAAGGTTGGTCCTTTCCTGTGGGAAGAGTAGAGTTTCTTTATTTATACCCACTTACTTTTGACGAGTTTTTATTAGTGAATGGTGAAGAGATTCTTCTTCAATCATTAATGGAGCTTAAGATTGGAAGCTCCTTGCCCCGACCTGTGCATGATAAGCTTGTAGGCTTACTTTCGGATTATATGGTTGTGGGTGGGATGCCGGAGGCTGTCAATGAATATATAAAAAATGGAAGTTTTATTACTGTGAAACAATGCCATGAAATATTGGTCTCCTCATTTAAAGAAGATTTCGCAAAATATTCGAAGGGGGCAGAGACTGAGCACCTGAAATTGGTTTGGGATCGAGTTCCCTTTGAAATTGGGAAAAGGATTACATATTCAAAACTAGCAGGATCTGAAGTTCGTTCAAAAGAGATTTCAAGAGCATTTGATATTTTGCATGAGGCCATGCTTGTAGAAAGAATTTTTCCAACTACACAAACACAACCTCCGCTGGTTAGAAAACCAAAAGCAGCACCAAAAGCAATTTTTCTTGATGTAGGACTTTGTACAGAATCTCTTCATATAGCTCAAAAGCAAATTCATGCGCAGCTTATTGATCCCTTTTATCAAGGGGGATTATTAGAAACATTTGTGGGGCAGGAATTATTGGCATGTGATTTTTATAATCGTAATACATTATTTTTTTGGATTCGTGAAGAAAAGGGGAGTTCTTCAGAGCTTGATTTTTTGGTTCCCTTTGAAAATGAACTTATTCCCATCGAGGTTAAATCAGGTAGCCATGGTTCGCTTAAATCGCTTCACCAATTTCTTTCAAGGAGCTCTTACACTATTGGAGTTCGTTTTTATAACCAAGCGGCGCTTAAAGTTGAAAGTCATCTGGTAACGTTGCCAACCGGCACAAAGTTACAATATCGACTTCTTTCTATTCCGTTTTATTTGATTTTTCGATGGAGAGAAATTCTCAAAAATATTTAGATTTTAGTAAAAAGATTGCATTTCATAATCCTTAAAACTGGGGGAAGGCGAGGCGAAAAATGTATTGAAAAAGATAGGTTCAATTAAGTATTCTGCTTTTTAAGTGTCATCATTCAACATAGATTCCCGCTCTTGGCGGGAATGACAACAAAAGGAGAAAACATATGGGTATGCAAGAAGTGGGGAAATTGATTGATAAATGGATTAATGACAAAAAATTTAGAGAGCTGATTCGAAAAGATCCAAAGAGTGCTGTTCAAACGAGCGGCATTCGGCTTACCAAAGAAGAAATGGATTTATTAAATCACGTTGATTGGTCCTTATCCGATGAAGAGTTAAAATCACGTATTAATAAAGGCGCGTGATTCTTTCTCCTCTTCCTGAGATTTTAAAGCAGGCCTCTCACTCTTTTTTAGAGCGACTTGAACAAAAAACATTTCCTGCCCATATTGAAATTATCCGGCAAAATGAGCGGGGAGATGTGTGCTATGTTCTTTTAAGTGGAAGTGTTGAAGTTATCCTTCGCGAAGTTTCAAACGATAGAGTATTGGCAACGCTCGGTCCCGGAAGTGTGTTTGGAGAAGCGGCTCTCTTAACCGGTGCCCCTCGGAATGCCTCTGTAAAAACAGTGGAAAAATCCACCGTTATTATTTTAAAGCGCAAAGAGTTATTAGAATTATTGGGTTTTGATAACACAATTTCAAGTCAGATTATCGAATTACTCACTCTAAGAAGTCGCCCCAAGAGACTCTCCAATGTCGATGTAGAGCAATATCTAGAAGAGGGACGTACGATGACGATTTTAAAAAATCCCCTGACACAGGCCTACTATCGACTGTCTTCTGAAGGATGGTTTATTTGGCAACTTTTAGACGGAAAACATCATTTGAAAGATTTAACTTTAGAATATCTGGCTAAATTTAAGACCTTTGCCCCCCATCAAATTGCCGATGTTATCGCTGGGCTAGAAGCGAAAGGTTTTTTAAAGAAGCGGTTTTTAAAAAAAGATGTAACAGCCATTGCTTTTCGAATGAGCTGGCTTCAAAAAATAATGCTAGGGATTAAAAGATGTCTTACGGCAACGGTTATTTTTAAAAATGTGGACCCTATACTCACTAAAATTTATAATTCTGGTTTTAAGATTTTTTTTACGACGAAAGCGTTTGTGGTCTTAACCTTGTTTTCAATCAGTGGGATAGGGATATTTATTCTGCGCTGGAAATCTATGATGGATCTTCTAAAAGAAAATGCGTCTTTTTCCCTTCCCATCGTTTTTGGGGGAGTGCTGCTTTCATTTTTGATCCACGAGATGGCGCATGCTTTTGCAACCAAAAGCTATGGTCGAAAAGTGTATGGCATGGGGTTTGGGTGGCATTGGATAAGTCCCATGGTGTTTGTCGATACATCAGATATGTGGCTTTTACCCAAATGGCCCAGAATGGTGGTGTCTCTCTCAGGTCCTTATAGCCACTTTGTGTTTTCAGCCGTTTTTGCATGGATAGGAGGGATAACTGGTTGTGTAAATTGTTGGATAGTGGCGCTGTGTTCCTACGTGATTGGGTTAATTAATTTAAATCCTCTCTTAGAACTCGATATGCACTATGTGATTTCTGACTATACGGATAAACCTACTGTTTTTACCCGGGCTCTCAAGTATGGGATATCTTTTCTTTCACTTCTTTTAATTTTTTTATGTTTAAAGGGAGTGATTTTGACATTTTGGGGATAGGCTTATAAAATTAAAGATAAGAGACAAAGTAAAATATTAAGATTTGATTAAAATCAGAGGAGGAACGTTTGTGGATCTCAAAAAAGTTCTGATTATTTCCCTACTGTTATTAAGTGCCTGTGGTGGTGGAGGTGGCGGCGGAGGAGGGAGTGGTGGGACTACAAGTTCTAATACTCAAACCAATTCCACTCAAATTGTCGATAGTTCTTCAAGCTCAAGCCCCCAAATTATTAATATAAAGATGAAACTCTATCTTCCAGATAATTTTAATATCCGAATAGATGCTATTAATGGTTCTAAAATTGCTGAAGAAGGGAGTGAAGAAGTGACGCATGGATATGCCAATAGTTATCCAGATGAATCCAAGGTGCTTATGAAGTTTAATGATATGGAATCTGGAAAACGATATGACATTTATGTAACAGGTGGGGCTCAAAGTTTATCAGAAAAAGTAGGAACGATTGATTTAACAGGAGTTAAAAATGATGTTCTTATTATGATGGATAATCGAACCGAGCCTCCCACTGCGGCAATGATAGAAATTGATCCCAATGCTCCAAAAGTGAATATAGAAGCAATGGTGGTTTTTCAAGACTTTACTGCAGAAGGAAATAGCGGCGCTGAAATAAGAGCAGAGGGAGAAGATACTGCTATTGCTGTAGGGAGTTCTTATTTTCCTTATAGTGATGATTTGCATACCGTAGCGACTTCTTTTAATTCTATTCCCTTAGGGCAGACATATGAGATTTATATTACCTATCCATCAGAAAATCTTTTGGTGGGAACAATTGATTTAGCAACGATTAAAGATGCCGACTATGGTCAAGATTTTGAAAAAGAAATTGAGACCGATCGTGGTAAATTTACTTTTATATATACCTTATCCAAGTAGTTGGAGAAGTAGTTTTTAGATTTCTATAGAAAGCACAGAGAAAATAAAGAGGGATAAGTCCCAAAAACCAAATACCCCAGATGTGTGAGAGATGAGTAAGCCCCACAGTGTGCCCTACGATGTAAGCCCCTAATCCATAAAGATAGAGATGTACGAGATAAAAGAATAAGGCCACCTGTCCAAAAACAACGAGAGGGTTCCATCGGCTGAATTTTGATTCAGTGTGTATAAAAAGGGCCCAAATTAAAAACATTATTCCCAGGATAAATCCACTAAATACAAGACTGGGTGGGTACTTGGAGAGAATAAAAAAATCTGATCCAAAAGGACTTCCATACCAGTGAAGGGTGTTTCCAAAACCATTCATATAACGAAGTACGCTAGAGGTGATAATAAGTATAAGCCCCACGATCCCAAATGTTTTTTTATAAAGGTATAAAGGATGGTTTAATGTTTTTGTGCCTATATAATATCCAATGCCCATAAATCCCACCCAGGGGATAACCGTAAATAAGGATGTCATAGGATAAAATTTCTCTAATGTGGGTACATAGAAAATGATGGCCAATCCCTGTAAGAAGGGATGGGCATTAGGAACCATTGGATTTACTATGGCCTGGGAGAGGAAGAAAATGAATATGCTTATGATAAATATAAATAGGGGCCTTACAGAAGACAAAAGCGCCAACATGCACATGCCAACCCCTAAGCATGAAAGAATTCCAAAATATGCATATCCTTTGTTTTCAATATATCCTTTGGGCCACCAGGCAATATTTTCCAATGTAAATTGCAAGAAAATGAGGATTATCCCTCGAATAAAAATATGTTTTGGATCTTTTTTCCAAGCAACCATCATGCCTGCTAAAAAAAGAAAAGTAGGAGCACAGAGATGACTTAAAAATCGAGTTAGTTGATGAAAAGAAGACAGATATTGGGGAATAAGTCCATGAAGGCCATCGTTAGGGAGTCCAAAAGAAAACCAAAAAAATTGAACGTGATCCAAGGCCATCAAAACGACGACTAGACCCCGTAAGGCATCAAGAGAGATATGTCGATGAGAGGTCATCAGCCAGTTTGACTATAGACAAAAGAAGGTTCTTGAACGGGACGTTTTTGTTTTAATTCACTTACCATCTTAGATAAAATATCACCGCATTCGCCATGGATAATGTGATTGGCATATTGGTCACAGACCGTGGACATGTCATTGATAATAACCACGGTTTTTTGGTGTTCTTTTGCAATAATGGGAAGGGTGGCAGCCGGTTGAATAATGAGAGAAGATCCAACAGCAATAAAAAGGTCACAGTCTAGAGTTCTTTTTAACGCTTTTGCCATTTGGGCTTTTGGAAGCGGTTGTCCAAAATCAATGACCGCTGGTTTTAAGATTCCTCGACAATAATCACAGTAGGGAACCTTAATCCCTTTTTGAATTCTTCCATAGATGTCTTTACTCTGATAGACGGTGGAACAATCCAAACAAATAACATGATGAATGGTTCCATGAATTTCTAAAATATTGGCAGGAAGATTTCCTGCTTTTTGATGTAAGCCATCGACATTTTGAGTGATGATAGATTGCAAAGCACCACATTTTTCAAGCTCGGCCAGAGCCTTGTGAGCTATTGAAGGGGTTGCTTTTTGAATCATATTAAAAAAATCTGCGCTCATTTCCCAATATTTTTGTCTGGAATTTTCACTTCTTAAAAAATTTTGATAGTTATATTCATTGCCCTCATATTTTTTCCAATAAGCACTGGTTTTCCCTCGGTAATCAGGGATGCCCGAAGTCGTGCTTACTCCAGAGCCCGTGAGAAAAACAATGTTTTGTGATTTTAATATAAGATTTATAATGGTATTTAAAGTATCATTATTCATGCGGCCGCCTTTCTATTTTGTTGGGAGTTTAAGTTATTCCAATAATGATAAGACTCCATGTGTTCTTGGTGCCACTGAAGAATTGATTCGGGTCTTTTACATACGATCAGAGGGACTCGATAAGCATTAAAAAATTTTTCAAAGGATAAACTTCCTTTGGCAAAAACACACAATACGGCAAAAACAACCATATTAAAAGGATAGATTAAGGTAGGAAATCCAAAGGAATGAAAGAAATTGTGCATACCGTAAAACAAAGTGGTAGTTAGGATCATGGCTAAAAAAGTATAAAAAATGATGTGTTTATTAAACACAAAATAAAATCCTCCAAGAGCAATGCTCATAGGAACTAAATTGTAATAAATATCATTCCAGTAAGGTAAAGAATTCCCTCCTAAAAAAAGAGAAATGACGGTGGCTAGAGTAAAAGAAATGGCTGTAAAGAAAAAACTAATTCTAGAATTATAAAGAATCCCCATGGCAATAAGAATAATTCCTCCCAGATGATCCCATAAGTAGGTTCCTAAAAGTTCATAATCTGGATTTGCAAAAAAATTAATGGTGGTGACTTCTAACCTATCAATAGAAATGGGATAGGGAACGAGTTTAAAAAGATAGGCAAGACTAACCCCTATCCACATCGAAAAAAGTGAGGGAAAACTAATGGCCGGAAGTCCCCATCGGCTAGAAGATACTTTTACTAAGAAGAAGTGCTCTAAAAAAACGGTTAGAATACACATGCCGATAAATAAAAAAAGAAGAGAAATGGAAAAAGTGTCAAAAAAAATCCAATATATTCCTAAAAGAGCGGCATTATATCCATAAATACCAATGTTAATAAGGTAAGGATTGCATTTTAAAAATCGAGCGGTAAGTGTGGCTATCATGAGACCTAGTAGCGAATACATTCCTGCTACTGGAGAGAGGGCGAAAGTTCCAATTAAAAATAAAAGTCCAGAAATAGGGTGGTAGCAAAATAACATTTGGGCCATCCCTCTTAGGATAGTGTCGATAAAGCGGATCAGAGGATTACTCCACACAGATTGTTCATAATGGTTAAAATCTAAAAAATCTGGTTTCATTTAGGCTGCTTTTTTCTCTTTTTGAAACGGCATGACATTGTTTTTTAATCGTTCGGGAAGTTCTTCTAAGCGTTGAATGTCATCTAGGGTTTCGGCTTTTTTAACCACTTCTACTTGGCCGTCATGAATAAGGACGATGGCCGGTCGTGTATAAATAAACTGCATGGATTGAGTAGTGTTATAAGCCCCCGTATTTTTAATAATTAAAATATCTCCGCGTTGAAGAGGAGGAAGTTTAATATACTTTCTTACCACATCAATTTGCATGCAAAGAGGCCCAAAAATAACAGTGTCTTGTCTGGACATCGCACTCTTTGTCGCGCAGGAAATATCATGATCGTACCAATAGGCTGTGGGAAGAATATTGACTCCCGTATCAATAATGATGCCTTGAACACTCTGAGCAATGGTTTTATGGGCCACCACGGTTGTAAGACAGGTCATGGCGCTATCCACAAGAGCTCGTCCAGGTTCCAAAAATAACGTTGGTTTAATCCCATGACGAGATTTGAACTCTTTCAAAGGGCCACAGATGGCTTTTGCATATTCTTCGATATTTGGGATGAGATACGATGCAGGTAGGAATTGTTGCTGAAGGGTATTGGGAGAAGGAAATCCTCCCCCTAAATCAAAATATTCAATTTTAAAATTGCATTGCTCTTCGATAAATTGGGCAAATCGTACGAGAGCTCGAGTAGCTTGCGTATACAAAAAAGGATCTGCAATATAGGTTCCAATATGAGCATGAATGCCACGTACTTCTAGAAGTTGAGAGGTGTAAATACGTTTACACATTTCATAGGCTTGGCCAGATTCCAAATTAAAACCGAATTTATTCCAGGGCATATTGGAAAGACGCATATTAATTCGGATACCAACGGGAATTTTCTTTTTAAGTTTTAAAGCAATTTTTTCTAATTGAATGGCTTCATCATGAGAATCAATGTTAATGAGCGTATTTCCTAACGCCGCTTTTAAAAGTTCATGAGGTTTTTTATAGCAGCCATTAAAAATGATATTATTTCCAGGAACCCCCAGTCGCTCGGCCATGTCATATTCCATACCGCTTACAACTTCTGACCAGGCACCTTCTTCTTTTAAAATAGCGCAAATCGTAGACAGATAATTGGTTTTATAGGAATAGCTGATGTGTGTTTTTTCATAGTGTTTTTGAAAAGTTTGAGCCATGTATCTGTAATTTTCTCGTAATGTTTTTTCAGAAATCACAAAGAGAGGAGACCCATAATTTTGAAGCATGGTAAAAATATTAACACCATCAATTTCTTGGGGAAGAGCGTCATTATATTTTACCCCTTCATAAGGACTTGTATTTTGCAAAGAAAAAAGCTGAATGGTAGGTTTTTCATATTTTTGCAAATCACTAGGCTGCTTTTTTGTCATAGGTCATTTCTCCTTTCATAATGAGTTTTCCTAAATTATTTGTGGGGGATACCTGATCGTACGCGCTTTTAATAAGCATCATGCCGGGTTGATAGGGAGCCAATTTTTCTACAGATTCTCCCAAAATAAATTTTAGATATGTTTCCACAAGATTTTGTCCTGCTTTGGTGGCCAGATGCACCCACGTTGGAAATTGTGTTTTAAGATCGGTAATATAAAAAATATCGGTACCTATAATTCTTTTAAATTTAATTTCAAGGGGCCCTTCATAGGTAATCCCCAATTTAAAAAGAAGATTATCTAAAACTGCTTGTAAAGGGGGAGCGGTGACGGTTAATACTCCCCAGGTTTCTCCATTGGGAGCTACAAGAATTCTTTTAACAATAATTTTTCCTAAAATTTCTGAAGATTTTCCGAACAAAAGACATGCACTGTAGAATTCACCGCCGATAGTGTTTTGGAGATAAATGGTGCTAGCGGGTTCTCGTAAAAGGCGACGGTAAAAAACATACACCTCTTCTAATGTGCAGCAAAAAATTTCTTGGCCCTTAGAGTTTTTAAGTAAAAGTGGATAAATAAAATAGGGGGAATAATAATCAATGGTATAGCGATTAATAACTTCTACTGTCCAAGGCATAGGAATTTTTTGAGATTCGCAAAAGCGATACAATTTTTGTTTATTATGAAAATAATATTGTTGAGGCAGGACAATCATGACATCTACCCCCTCTTTTAAAAGGCGTTCTTTAAATTGAGGGAATAAAGAAAGTTCAAAATCCATCGTTGGAATCAAAATATCAATTTTGGCTTTTTTAAGAATGTTAACCAGGGCGTGGTAAAAGCGATCTTCGTTATCGAAGGGAGAGGGAAGCACATATACTTCATCAATGCTGGTTGGATTAAAATTTCCTCCGCAGTTGATATCGTAATTTAAAGCAATGAGTTTAGAATTTCCAAATCGGCTAGAGGTTTTAAGACTATGGGCAATGTGTTGTGCCGCAGTGGGTTCACAGGTAGCATGAAATCCAGTAATGGCAATATTATAAGTTTTCACAGAGAAGATCTCCTTTTTTTAGTTCTCCTGTTGCAGCCAGTTTGCTATAGGCATTAACTTCAAAAAAATAATCTTCTTTGGTGCGTGTAAAAAGAAGCTCACTCTGACAGGGAGGCAGTGGAGAGACATTTTCTCCCATGGCCAGCTGAACTAGTTTTTCAGGTAAATTATAATTGGCTTTTGCTGTTAAATAAATCCATGCGGGAAACCGTGCATTAATTTCAATCAAATAAAATTCTTTATTAAAGCCGTCATAAACCATTTCTACTTCAAACGGGCCTACCCATTTTAAAGCGTGAGCAATTTTTTGAGTAAGGGTAAATAATTGTTCGTCATTGACAATACTGGCAATGGCGCATTTTCCTTGATCGGTAATGGCCAATTTTTTAATAGCGGTAGCACCAATGAGGGTACTATCTTTCCCAGCGAGAGCGACAACGTCAAAATCATCTCCTTTAATACATTCTTGAATAATGACGGGTAGTCCCCAGCCATAATAGATTCGGTCAAAAAAAACGCTGGCTTCATAGATATCATAAGCAATATAAGCATCGGCCAGAGCTCCTTTAATGAGGCAGGGATATCCTACGGTACCTACAATTTTAGCGATTTCACTTTTATTAACTACCACCATGGTTTTGGGGGTTTTAATAATTTGATGAGTTTTGCACCATTCGGGTAAAAAATTTTTAGCTCGGGCTTTAACAGACATTTCAGAAGGTAAGAATGTTTTAATTCCCATTTTTTCTAACGTTAAAGACATTTTAGAAAAAAGAGCTATTTCAGAATCCAGGGTTGGGATAATGACATCGAGCCGAATTTTTTGATGAATTTGGGCAATTCTATTAAGCCACTGTGTTTCTGAATCCCAGGGGAAAGGGGTTAAAAAAATGTCATCAAAATAGGGAGAGAAATTTCCTGTACAGTGAAGATCATACGAAAGGCCGATGATTTTTCCAGAAAAACTGGGACTTTCCTTAAGACTTCGGGCAACACTAACTCCGGGATAGGGATTGTCCATCATTTGGAGTCCTGTAATAGCGACGTGAATAGGATGATTCATTCAGCGATGACCTCCATTCCAAAGTCTTTTAAATGGCAAAAAAATTCAATAATATCATCTTGAGCTTCTTGATCAGTGACATCAAAAGTGGTTTTCAAAAACTGGGTAATATCATTTAATCCATATTGTCCTTTTTTATGGATGATGAGAGAGAGGATAAAAGCGGCTACCTGATTTATGGTATAAATAAGGCCATTATTGCTATCAAAGATAAAACCACCTTCTTCTTTATAAAGCTCTATCTTAAGATGCTTAGGAATATCTAAGGAAAGATGGCGTTTGCTATCTAAAAATGCAAATTGATCAAAGTATCGTTCTACTTGCTGACTAGAAGAAGTTTTTTGGGGATCATTCATGTTTGGCATGGGTTTATCCTTTCTTTAAGTATTATATCGGAAAATGGGCGATAATCTTTAGGCTGTTTTTACTAAAGTTTCAAAAAATATATCCGATGAGTGTGGGTACAAGGAGGCAATATGAAATTATATCGAATCTTATGGGTAGTTATCGTGGTGAGTTTTTTATCATTTTCACTCAGGGCTGAAAAAGACAATGCGGTTCAACAAGGATGGGAAAATTATCATTCTAAAAAGTTTGTTGATGCTATGGCCAGCTTTAAAAAGTCTCCCCAAAATAACCCAGATGCCCTGGTGGGGATGGCCTATGCAGAATTTAAATTAGGTCGCTATTGGGATGCTGTTTATCACATTAAAGCGGCTCAAAAAATAAGTCCAACTTTTGAAACCATTCACGAAAAAATCACCCTTCCTGGTGTAGAAGGAGAGTTTGATGTTGATGGAAATGGAAAATCTCTCTTAGGGTGGAGCTATTATCTTTTAGGCTACTATAATGATGCCATTAAAACTTTAAAAGAAGTGACCAAAGAGCATCCCGACTGGGTGGCTTCTCGCCATGGATTGGGGCTAGCCTTTGTGGCGATGGGAAAATTGCCCCAAGCAAAACAAGAATTTCAAGAAATTAAAAAGCACGATCCCAAATATGCAGGGGCTGATATTGGCTTATCTACCATTGGAGCTATTAAAAGTTATCAAGCGCAAAATGTGGCGTTAGAGCCTATTTATAAGGCTTGGTATCAGCTCAATATTGGAAGTTACAAAGTGGCGGTGAATCAATTTAATGCAATTTTACAAAATACAACGAAAAGAGTTCCTAAAGGGGAACTGTGGAGAGTTCATTTAGGATTAGCTTGGTCTCAGTATTGGCTTGGAGATTTTGCCAAAGCGAAGCAGAATTTCATGAGTGCCTTGGATCAAAATGCCAATACAGCCTACGCTCGTAAAGGGATGGCATTTTGTGAATTTAAAATGAAGCAATTTGATAAAGCCATTACTCAATTAAAAAGGTATCTTGAAGAAGTTCCAGGAGATACGGATGCCATCATTAATATTGCTTGGAGTTACTATAATAAAAAAGACTATCAAAATGCCATTCAGGAATTTTCTTTTTTAACCATAAATTATCCTTTGATAGCCGATGCGCATTTTGGACTAACTCTCTGTTTCTATGAGGGTAAAAATTTTACAAAAGCGAAAGAAAGTTTTGCGAGGGCGGTCAATCTTTATCCTTGGTATGTGGATGGGCCTTTGTTTAAACAAATGTTAACAGAACAAAAAGATTGGAAAGCTGTGAATAACGATATTGGATGGGCATTTTATTATAAGGCAGACTATAAAAAAGCGATGACTCATTTTGAAATGGCAGGTAATGGGCATGACAAATTTAATTTAAAAGGGCGTGCCTATACCAGCTGGCAGCTTGCTAAAAATGATCAAGCCATTTCTTTATTAAATGAGTTTTTGCAGCAATCCATTACCAAAGATGAAAAAGTAGAAGCCTTAAATTCTTTGGGGTGGTCTCATTATAATAAAGCTCAATATAATGAAGCCATTAATGCTTTTAATGAGTCCAGAAAAATTTATAATTCTTTGGAAGCTGTGAGGGGGCTAGGGTGGGCGTATCACAAGAAAAAAGATTTTCAAAATGCCATTACTCATTTTGAAGCGTTGGCCAAAGACTATCCACTTCTTGCCGATGCTAAGAATGGCCTAGGATGGGCGTATTTTGGTAAAAATGATTTTACTCGAGCGGCAGATGAATTTGATAAGTGTCTACTTCTCTTACCGGGTCATTATGAAGCACAGCTCGGGCTATCTAAAATTAATAAAAATTTTATTCAGGTGAATGAAGCTTGGTATTGGTATAATATTGGCTATATTCAAAAAGCCCAAGGGCGGTTTATGGCGGTTTTAAATAAATTGCCAGAATCTGAAAAATGGAGAGCTCATGCTGGAATTGCGTGGTGTTATTATTCCTTGGGACAAACTCAAAAGGCACTGAGCATCTTTAAAGAAAAAGTATTAGCGGTCAGGCCCAATGACCCCATGACATTAAGGGGTATTGGCTTTGCTCACTATATCTTAGGTCAATATGCTGAAGCGGTGCCTTATTTGGAAAAATTTTCTTCTCAATACCCGCTTTCATCTGAAGGGCAAGGGTATTTAAGTTGGGCATCTTTTAGGGCGGGTAAATTTGATCAAGCGTTGAAACATTTTAAAAAGTTTATGGAGCAATATCCACTACTTCCAGAAGCTCAAGGAGGATTAGCCCTTACCTATTTTAAACTGAATCAACCGGAAAAAGCCCATGAACAAATGCTCAAAGCCGTAAACTTATCCTCTGTCATTTCAAACTTGCCAGATTATCAAGCGATGCTTGAAGAACATACAGACTGGAGTGATGTATTTGCCATTTCTGGATGGGGGTATCTAAATTCCTTCTATTATCTTGAAGCAGAAAAATATTTTAATTTGGCCTTGGTGCATAATCCAGATGATGTGGAAGTTCAACGGGGACTGGGGCTCGTTCAGTATTACATGGGAACGTATACCAAGGCTTCTCAAACGCTTTCCAAGGTAGCTCGTGAGCTCAAAGACTCAGAAAAAATCTGGGGGAAAAAGAGTGTGGTCCTTTCAGCATTGGCCTGGAGCTATTATTTTAGTGGCCAGAATGAAAACTCTATTCAGGCATTTCAAGAATTGGTAGATCTACATGCTTCTAACGATATCTATGCTGATCCTTATGATGGTTTGGGGTGGAATTATTTAAAATTAAAGGATTACTCAAAGGCCAAAGAAGCGTTCAATAAAGCCTTATCGTTGGCGCCCATGTATGCTTCTCCCAAGCGAGGGTTAGCGTCGATTCCAGCAAAAAAGTCTTGATTTTTGAAATTCAGGTGGTGCACTATATAAAAATATGCACCATTTTTCAAAACTATTCGTAGGGATTTTTGTTGTCGGTTTTTTGTTCTCACCAGAGGTTTTAGCTCGAAAGATTATTTTCTCTAAAAATAATTTTAAAGCGGAAACGGATGGCTCTGTTGAACTTATTCAAAACTATCTCAATAATGTCATCGATTTAAATCAAGATAAAGGAGATGATGAGTTTTTTCCTGCTGCGCAATACATGGGTAATGTAGATCTTATTTATTCAGGACTCCCCCTGGGCTATGGTGATATTGTACTTCATGGAATGGCGGAGAGAAAAGGACGATTGGGATATGCAGCCAACTTAGCTAAGGTCGATATTTCAACAACCCGAGAAATTGCAAGGTATCATATTTTAAGTCAAGATATGTTCCCCAGGCTGCGAGAGCTCTCCCTAACAACTCCCTTATTTATTAAGGGGTTAAAAACCACCCTAGGGCTTCATAAATATTATAGTATTGGTTGGACGACCCAGCTATTTGGTATTAAAGATTCCAATTATGGTGCGACAGTAACGTATACGCATCCTTTAAAAGAAAGTTCTTTGGTTTATAATTTCCATTGGGATAAACCAGACTTTAATAGCAAATGGCGGATGCAATTTAAACGGCCGACTATGGAAAATAATGAAGCAACGAATCATACCAATGCCAATCGATTTACCACTGATCTTTCATATTATTGGAAGTCGAATGTTCTTCAAGCTATGGTGAGTGGTCTTTGGGATAGAACCAAACTTGGCAAACGATTGATTGCTTTCTTTGATAATTTAACGGTTAAAAAAGAATTTGTAGGAAATGTGGGAGGGAGTTGGGTCCAATATTTAGGAAAAGATTGGACTTTATTTTTAGAAGGGGCCAAGAATTTTGGAGAAATTTCTAATACAGGAACGGGTGGTGGTGGTGGTAATGTGGAGCACGAAGGATGGATGACAGCGGTAAAGCTGGCTTTTACTCCCCCAGTTTGGATTCAGCCTAGTTTTAAATTATTTTATTTTTCAGGGAATGATGTATCTATGGATGATGTCAGGACGGGGAATACCAATTCCATTGGAACAAATAAAGGGTATATCGGTGGATATTCTTTAGGGAATGAAAATTTAGCAGATACGATTAATACTCCTATTTCTGGAGGATTTCCTATGCTTTCCATGGCAGGGCTCCATGGAGTGATGAAAGGGGTTTTAAGACCTAATTCTTTTGCAGATCCTACCGCAAAAGAAAATTTATTGTTAACTCAGGCATCTTTTAATTTTTCTTTAGCTAAAGATCTAACTTTTATTTTAGATTTTTTTGATATGTGGGCACCCAATCCAGGCTATGGGCAATTTGCAACGAGTGATTATCAAAAACTAAGCGGTCATTTAGGAACAGAAGCAAATTTGATTTTAGGTTATCCGATTTGGGGTAATCTGAAAGCAACCATGCTTTCTGCCTATTTTTTACCAGGAAGATACTATTATGAGAATAATAATAGAATTGATACAGATCCTTTGTCATTTTCGCCAAAAGTAGGTTCAGAAAATCCTGATGCTGCATATTCTACAGAGGTATCCCTTAAATGGACTTTTTAATGAATAAAAATGTTTTAATAATGGGTTTTTTAATAATGATGGTAGGGGGATGTGCAGGTACGACAGCCAAAAATGATAAAAAAGAAGGCGATCGAGCCTATTATGAAGGAAAATATGAGGAAGCGCTTTCTTACTATCAAAAGGCTTTAACATATGATCCAAAAGATACGGAGTTGAGAAGAATAAAGGCCACCATTTTAAGTATTCAAAAAAAATATCCTGAAAGTACAGCCCTTTTTCAAGAATTAATTCAAGAAGATACAAATGACATCCAATCTCGGTTAGGACTGGCCTATATTTATTTTTTATCGAATTATACGAAAGCAGAAAAAGAATATTTAGAAATTTTAAAGATTGATAATGAAAATTATGCAGCTCGTGAACAGCTGGGATGGATCTATTATTATGGGAAAAAATATATAAAGGCCAAAGAATACTTTAGTGGCCTGCAAAATGATTATCCTAGGAGTGTTTCTCCGCAATTAGCGCTAGGGTGGATTGCGATGGCAGAACTCAAATGGAAAGAGGCCTATGAGCAATTTACCACTTTACAAGAGAACTTCCCTGAAAATATCGAAGCTAAAAAAGCCTTAGAAGTTATCCATAAAAATTACAAACCTTAAATTGCATTGACGCTATTTTCTCCTTCGTGATAATTTCAATAGATTACTATGTCATATACCAGTGTAAAGGGGATGGATGATCTTTGTCCGCCTGAATCTTATCGATGGGCAGAAATTGAAAAAAAAGCCAAAGCTATTTTTGAATCTTTTAGTTTTTCACCCATTGTAACGCCTGCCGTTGAAAGAACAGAGCTATTTAGTCGTGGGATAGGTCGCGCTACCGACATTGTTGAAAAACAAATGTATACTTTTTTGGATAAAAATGGGGAATCTCTTTCTTTGCGCCCCGAAGGAACAGCTCCTGTGGTACGCGCATATTTGGAACATCAGCTCTATCATCCCGATCCTTATCAAAAGTTCTATTATTGGGGCCCTATGTATCGCTATGAGCGCATGCAAAAGGGCAGATATCGAGAGTTTCATCAATTTGGAGTAGAAGTATTTGGATCGGCCTCTTATCGTATTGATGCAGAAATCATTTTTATGATGATGCATCTTTATCGGGAACTGGGAGTTAAAAAATTTGAAATTCAGTTAAATTCTCTTGGCTGTCATGAGTGTCGGCCTAAATATCGGGAGCAGTTACTTAAAGAACTTCGGGGGCAAAAATCGGCTTTGTGCGCAGATTGCCAAAACCGTCTTGAAAAAAATCCATTGCGTACGTTTGATTGCAAAAATGAAGGATGTCAAAAAATTGCTCAAACAACCCTTCCCAGGATGGTGGATCATCTATGCGAGCCATGTAAAGCCCATTTTGAAGGGGTAAAGACAGCACTTAATCAATTGAATACACCCTTTATTCTAAATCCCAATATTGTGCGGGGATTGGATTATTATGTGAGAACGACATTTGAAATTGTATCGGGAGACCTAGGTGCACAAAATGCATTGGGTGGGGGAGGCCGATACGATGGACTTGTGAAAGAGTTAGGGGGAAAAGATACGCCTGCATTTGGTTATGCAGGAGGGATAGAGCGTCTCCTGTTGGTATTAGAGAATGAGACTCAACCAAAATATGGGGTCAATGTTTTTGTGGCAGCTTTGGGGCCAAAGGCACAAGCGTTTTCGTATGGGCTTATTCATAAATTGCGTTTAAAGGGCATCAAATGCGAGATTGATTATGATGATAGTTCTTTAAAAGCACAGATGAAAAAAGCCGATCGTATGAATTCCCAATGTGTTTTAATCATTGGGGAAGATGAAATGAATAAAGGAGAAGCTATTCTTCGAAACATGAGTACGAAAGAACAAAAAACGATTCCGTTTGGGGAGATCCTAGATGAATTTAAGAAGAAGTCATAGTTGCGGGGAGCTGACCCAAAAAAATAGTGGGCAAGAAGTTATTCTTTCAGGCTGGGTGCAGCGACGCAGAGACCATGGAGGAGTAATTTTTGTTGATCTTCGGGATCGTACCGGTATTACGCAGGTTGTATTTAATCCAAAAATAAATAGTAAGCTTCACAAAGAAGCCGAGCAACTTCGATCCGAATATGTCATTTCTGTAAAGGGAAAAGTGGAGGCACGTCCCGAAGGAATGAAAAATCCAAAAATGAAAACCGGAGATATTGAGATTGAGGTTACCGAATTTGAAATTTTAAGTTCTTCTAAGCCGCTTCCCTTTATGATTGAAGATGAGGCCGAAGTAGGAGAGAATATACGTCTTCAGTATCGATATTTGGATCTTCGTCGCCCCCTCCTTCAAAAAAACTTTGTTCTCCGCCATGAGGTGGCGCATGTTATTCGTCAGTATTTATCCAAAGAAAAATTTTTAGAATTAGAAACTCCTTTTCTTATTAAAAGTACTCCCGAAGGAGCGAGAGATTATGTGGTGCCCAGTCGTCTCTATCCAGGACATTTTTTTGCACTGCCTCAATCGCCACAACTTTTTAAACAAATTTTTATGGTAGCCGGATTTGAACGTTATTTTCAAATTGTGCGCTGTTTCCGAGATGAAGATTTAAGAGCGGATCGTCAGCCGGAATTTACCCAAGTCGATATTGAAATGTCGTTTATTGACCAAGAAGATGTGATGAAACTCTTAGAGGGTATGATGGTTGAGGTATTTAAAAAAGCAAAAAATGTGACACCTTCTATCCCTTTTCCCAGACTAACCTATGATGAGGCCATGACAAGATATGGAGTTGATAAGCCGGATATCCGGTTTGGATTAGAACTGAAAAATACGACAGATCTTGTGAAAGACGTGGAGTTTAAAGTTTTTTCATTTGCTGCTAAAGAAGGGGGATTGGTTCAAGCGATTACGATCCCTAAGGGAGCTCTTTTCTCTCGAAAAGATTTTGATGAGTGTGAAAAAGTAGTGGGAATTTATGGGGCCAAAGGGTTGGCGTGGGTTAAAATTGAAAATGGGCAGTGGCATGGCCCTATTAGCAAATTTTTTAAACCAGAACAGATTAAAAATATCAATGAACGTACGGGAGCCAAAGAAGGGGATGCTCTTGTTTTTGTGGCCGATACGGATCCTCAGGTTGTCTATGATGCCTTAGGAAATTTAAGAATTCATTTGGGGAAAAAACTAAATTTAATTGATAAAAATAAAGAAGCTTTTTGTTGGGTTTATCAATTCCCTCTTTTTGAATTCAGTAAAGAAGACAATCGCTATGTGTCAAAACACCATCCCTTTACCTCACCGAGAGAAGAAGACATGGATATTTTAACCACCCATCCGGACAAGGCCTATGCCAAAGCCTATGATTTGGTTTTAAATGGGGTAGAGCTTGGAGGGGGAAGCATTCGGATTCACAATGCCGATATCCAACGAAAAGTATTTAAAGCATTAAAGATCGAAGAAAAAGAAGCCCAGCAAAAATTTGGATTTTTGTTAGAAGCGCTTCAATTTGGGGCTCCTCCTCATGGGGGAATTGCTTTGGGATTAGATCGATTAATGATGCTTTTGTGTGAAACAGATTCCATCCGTGATGTCATTGCTTTTCCTAAAACTCAAAAAGCTCAGTGTCTCATGTCAGATGCGCCATCGACGATTGATGACAAACAACTCAAAGAACTGCATTTAAAAATAACGAAAGAATAGAATGTACGACGTTATTATTATTGGAGGTGGAGTCAATGGATGTGGAGTGGCCAGAGACTGTGCACTTCGAGGGCTAAAAACACTTCTCATCGAAAAAAAAGATTTAAGCAGTGGAACCACGGGTGCTTCTTCGGGGATGATTCATGGAGGGCTTCGCTATCTTTTACATGATGTTAAAACCACAAAAACCTCTTCTTTGGATAGTGGCTATATTCAAAAGATTGCTCCTTTTTTATTATTTCGAATTCCTTTTTTATATTTGATTCACAAAAAAGGATTTCATGTAGAACTCTTAGAAACTTTTTTTGAAGTCTATGATCGATATGCATCTCTTAAAAATAGTAAAAAGCATACGCGTCTTTCTCAACAAGAAGTATTCCAACTGGAACCGGGCTTGTCTTCCTCTATTCAAGGAGCGCTGACGTTTGATGAATGGGGGATTGATCCCTATCGATTGTGTATATTGAATGCCAAAGATGCTAAGGCCAGGGGAGCAGACCTTTTACTTCATACCGAAGTGACTGATATTTTAGTCGAAGAAAAAATTGTTCGAGGAGTAGAAGTTCAAACTTCTGATGGAAAGCGCCATCATCATTTGGGGAAAATAATATTAAATCTTTCAGGCCCCTGGATTCCAAAGCTGTGTAAAAAAGTGGGAGTAGAAGTCAAGCTTCGTCCTGGAAAGGGAATTCATCTTGTATTTGACCGACGGATTTCAAATGTGGCGTTGGCGACAGAAACCATTGATAAACGATCCATCTTTTTATTGCCGTATCAAAATACTTCTATCCTTGGAACGACTGATGATGATTTTTATGGGGATCCGGATTGTTTAGATGTGACGCAAGATGAAGTTGAGTATTTATTAGAAGCCATTGAACGAGTGTTCCCCTCTATCCGAAACGAGCGAATGATTGGAACGTATGCGGGTATACGGCCAACGCTCTATGAATGGGGAAAAACAGAGGATTCTTTATCCAGGGAGCATAAAATTTTTGATCATGAGGGTGAAGGCATCAAAGGATTTATAACGATGGCGGGGGGGAAACTGGCCAGTTATCGTTTAATGAGTGAAGAACTGACGGATTTGGTGTGTAAAAAATTAGGCATCAAAGAAAAATGTACAACTCATGTAAGGCCACTTCCCGGAGGAGAAAAAACAATTTCTCATGCTGAGATTATAGAGATGGCTAAAGAGGGAGGAATTTCTGCCTATGCCCTTTCTCGAATTTATTATCGCCATGGCTTAGGGTTAAAAACCATTTTAGAGATGATGAAAGAAAATCCATTATGGAAACGGGTGATTTGTGCTTCGGAACCGGTGTTAGAAGCAGAAATTCGATATGCCATCTCTCAAGAGTGGGCAGGGTCTATTTCTGATATTGGCCGAAGAACTCGATTAGGGTGGGGTGGGTGCCAGGGAGCAGACTGTGTGTGGCCTGCAGCTTTAATTTTAAAAGATGTTTTAGGAAAAGACCCACATTTTCAAATGGCAGATTTTTTACAAAAAAGGTGGAAAGCCTTAGCCCCCTTTTTACAAGGGGAGTCCATTGCTCAAGAAGAATTAAAACAAAGACTTTTGGGAGGTTTTTTTGAAAGTTGATGTTGTGGTCATTGGTAGTGGACTTTCTGGAGTAATGGCTGCCTTAAGGGCTTCTTCCTACGGAAAAAAGGTAGTCGTTATCCGAAAAGGATGGGGAGCTACGGCGCTTTCTTCCGGAGCTTTTGAAATTTCACCCAATCCCTTATTGCCTCAAGCATTTGAACTTTTAAAAAAGTGGGTATCTTTGAGAATTCAAGGATCTTATGAAGAAAATCATCTTTTTTTATCTCAAACCGGAGAATTTAAAAAAGCAGCCTTTGCCATGGAATCCCATTTTTTAGATTTTAGAACTATTGGGAGAAAGAAAGTATTGGTGTTGGGTATTTTTTCTCCAGTCATTCCTCGCCCCGCGAAGGATCTCAACATTGTCTGTGATTTGGTTCCTTTGCATGCATCTGATGTAAATTTACTCCCCCCGGTGCTGGCCAAACGATTGGATCATCCAGAAGAAGTGAAGAAATTGGCTCAGGCCATTAAGACAAAATTTAATCTTCAATCTTATGCGGCTCTTTTTTTGCCGCCTATATTGGGGTTTGAATTTTTTTCAGATATTCGGAGAGAATGTGAAACTATTTTAGGCCTTCCCGTTTATGAAATGCTGGGGGGCAGTCATTCGGTTCCTGGGCTTAGATTACAAAAAGCGCTAGAGAGTGCTTTAAGAAAAGCCAATATTCCTATTATACAGGGAAAAGTTTCTTCTTTTTCTCATGAAAAAAAGAAAATAATGTCTGTCACGGTTAATGAAGAAGAAGTTTTAGCCCATCACTTTATTTTAGCGACTGGAAAGTTTTTTTCAGGAGGCCTTTATAAAGGAGTAGATGCTTTTCAAGAAACTGTATTTGGTTTGCCGTTGTTTTATGAGAATAAAAAAATCAATGAAACCCCGATCCGTGATTTAGTGGATCCATCTTTCTCAAAAAAACAACCTTTGTTTCAGTGCGGGGTAAAAACAAATGAAAATTTAGTGCCTGTTAATGAATATGGGGAAGTAGTATATGAAAATCTTAGAGCTTGTGGAACGGTTCTTTCAGGGGTTGATCCCTATCGAGGGGGAAATTGTTTTGGTGTGCAAGTGGTGACAGGATATAGGGCTGGAGAGATAATGACGTGAAATCACTCTATGCAAAAATAAACTTAGCCTTAGCGCTTATAGTGCATTTATGCTTTAAGCGCTGGTTTCAAAAACGAGGCCTTGCACAATTTTTAGCAGATTATAAGGAAGATCATATATTCCCTCTAGCCCTTCAAGATAGAACTCACTGGGTAAAATACTCCAATTGTGTTTTTTGTGGACTGTGTGTGAGTCAGTGTGAAATGGCACAAAAAGATTTTTATCAAAAATTTATGATACCCGCGATTCTTGCTTTTTCATATACAAGGTCATTGCCTGAAATTTCACTGAATGGTGATTTTACGGCTTATGGGGAAGAAGGGTGTTTAGAGGGAGAAAAAGTATGCCCCACAGGAGTTCCGCTTACTCAGATCATGAAATTTACAAAATCTCATGCAAATTAACGAATTAAAAAAAATATTTCCGGGACAAGTGTTTGTTGAAGAAAAAATCTTACAGAAATACGCTGGAGATTTATGGCCAAGATACCTCATTCAAAAACGGTTAGGGCAAAAAATAAAATTTCCTACCGTTGTTTTTCAGCCCAAAACTATTTTAGATGTTCAAAAACTGGTTCAGTGGGCCAATGCTCATCAAATAATAGCCATTGTTCCCTTTGGAGGCGGGAGTGGCGTCTGCGGGGGAGCCACTATTACTCAAGAGAGTATTGCTTTAGATTTACGAAAATTAAATCAAGTTAAAGACATTAATATCGTTTCACATACTGTAACAGCGGAAGCAGGTATTTTAGGCCCAGAATTGGAGAAAAGCCTAAATCAAAAAGGACTAACACTATGTCACTTTCCAGCGTCTTTTGATATTTCAACTCTGGGAGGGTGGATTTCAACCCGCGCTTCTGGACAACTTTCTACTTACTATGGATCCATTGAAGATATGCTTTTATCCTTAAAAGTAGTACTGGCCGATGGAAGTCTGGTAGAAACAAAATTGACTCCTCGAACCGCTACAGGGCCATCGCTCAATGAACTTTTTTTAGGAGCCGAAGGAACGTTAGGGATTGTGGTAGAGGCAACTTGCCAGGTGCATACGGTGCCTTCAGTGAGAGAATTTTTGTCTTTTTCTTTTCAAGAGATCTCCCAGGCCCTTTTAGCCATTCGAACGCTGGTCCAAAAAGAAATTTTTCCGTGTGGGGTTCGTCTGTATGATGAAAGCGAAACACAGGTGGCCTTTGGAGAAACAGGACTTAAGGTCAGTGGAAATCTACTCCTTTTAACCTTTGAAGGAGAAGAGGCGGAGCTTGTTCAAATTCAACAAAAGATAGCGCAGAGGATTTTAAATAAAGAGGGGAAGGATTTAGGAGCACTTCCGGCTAAGCACTGGTGGGAACATCGATTTGATTTAAATGATCAAAAAATGATTCAAATTTTATCTTCTGAAGGAATGATTTTAGATACCATTGAAGTGGCTGCCCCATGGCACCATCTAGAAAATTTGTATCACTCTATGAAAAAAGCAATTCAAGAAGAAATTATTGTATTGGCGCATTTTTCTCATTTTTATCTAACCGGGGGCTCTATTTATTTTACGTTTGTTGGGAATGTGGAAGAAAAAGAAGCCCTCCAAAAATATGACCTCATTTGGAAAAAAGCCATGGAAACATGTTTGGTTTCTCAGGGGACGATTAGCCACCATCATGGGATTGGGCTTTTAAAGAAAGAGTGGCTTAAAAAAGAATTGAATGAGGGGTGGAATGTTTTATCTAAAATTAAAAAGACGTTAGACCCTAATCATATTTTAAATCCTGATAAACTTTTATCATGAAAACCCTGATTATTGTGAATCCCAAGGCGGGAGGTGGAAAGTCGGCCAAACGATGGCCTCTTTTTTCAAAATCTCTAGATTTTTTAAAACCGTTTAAAGAAATTTGGACTCAAAGGGCTGGGGAGACAAAAGACATTACCCAACATGCTCTTAAAGAGGGAATTGAAAGAATTTTAGTTGTTGGGGGAGATGGATCTTTAGCGGAAGCTGTAAATGGTTTCTTTGAACATGAAAAACCCATTCAGCCTAAAGCGATTTTAGGGACACTTCCCCTAGGGAGTGGGTCAGATTTTTTAAAGACGCTGGGAGTTTTTAGTCCTGAAGCCGCGATCGATAGTTTGCGAAAAAATCGAACCCTTTCTTGTGATGTAGGAGAAGTTGAGTATCGGGATAAAAAAGGAAAAATACAAAAACAACTGTTCTTAAATATTGCAAGCTTTGGGTGTGCAGGAGAAATTTGTAATAAAGTCAATCAATCACAAAAAAGTTTTGGAGCGACGTTAACATATTTGAGTGCCACCTTAACCACATTTTTATCCTATCAAAATCCGACCGTAACTTTAGAAATGAATGGAAAAGAAAAAAAGAAGATTGTGATTAATAATGTATTTATCTGTAATGGAAAATATAGTGGCAGTGGCATGATGTGGGGACCCAAGGCTGTACTCACAGATGGTCTTTTTGATCTTACCCTTATTGGGGATCTTCCAAAACTTCAGGGAATTTTTAATATGCAAAAAATTTATCAGGGGAAAGTGTTAGAGATGGCCGAGGTAGAAAGATTACAATGTCGTACCTTAACGGCCACTTCCTCGGATACAGTTGCGTTAGAAGTCGATGGGGATACGGTGGGAACTTTACCCGCCACCTTTTCTATTTTCCCTCATAAACTTGAGCTTTGGTATTAAGGATTATTTTGGTCTTCGGATATCTTTTTCTAAAGCTTGGATAATCAAAGGGCGAAGTTTTTCAAAAGAGGCATCCTCAAGTTCAAAAATTTTTTTCAAAATTCCAGCTTTGTGTAAAGCTTCAAACCATTCGCGTCTTTGTGCAGGAAGTTCATTGGGGAAGTAATGTCTTCGGGTTCTTCTCATGACTTCTAAAATATGGATAGGGGTCCATTCTTTGTTTTCCATCTGACGAACCACTCGTTCTGCAAAATGATCTGGAATTTTTTGATAAATTTCCCGAGCTCTGGCAATAAGTTCTAGCCTTTCCTGACTCCTATCAAGGGCGCTACTGAGAGAAGGAGGATGGGTTTCTCTATAACGAGTAAGAGTAGTTAAAGCAATAAGTCTTACGGTTGCAGAGGGCTTCCCTGTTTCTCCATAGGCAATGGCTTGTATTGCAGGTACCAATTCAGTGGTAACCCCTTTTTTAATAGTATTTAAAATCTGAAGTTTGATTTCATCTGGAACTTGATCGGACAGAAGTGCCTCTTTCAAAATGGGCATCATCTGATCTTCATAATAAAATAAAAGTTCCAAAGCAGAAATTCGCACGTATAAAGGTTGCTCCTTAGAAAAAAGAAGATCTTGTAAAAAGGGGATTAGTTTTGGATCTGTTTCAGAAAGAGGTATATCTTTGGGAGCTACTTCTTTTTGTAAGTCCAAAATTTTGGTTAAAATATCGGTGGGTTTTCGAAATCGTCGAGTAGAGCCTCTAATTTTTCTAGAAGTTTTAGGTTCTTCTTCGAGAGGAGATGCTGCGGCAGGTGCGGCAAAAAGCACTCCTTCTGGCCCACCATCCATGTCAGTTTGTCGTTGAGCTAAACTGCGAAGCAGTGCTTGAGCTTTTTCTTTAACGCCAGAGTGAGAATCTTCTTCAATTATTTGAAGAAGGGCTGATCGAAGTAATGTATAAGAAAAGTTGGATCGTTCAAATAAATTTAAAAGGCGTAGGCGAACTCTATAATCGGGATCTGAAACCATGATGTCTAAAAGATCGAGTTCAAAATGAGATCCTTGAAACAGCTGATACATAAAAATAGGGGTTAAGAGATCATGTCGGATATACCAAGCGGCATCCGATTTAAGAAGGGTGGCCAGAGGCAATAAAATATCTCTTCTTAAATTATAATTTCCAGATTCTCTTAAAAAAGTTTGAACAACCTGTTCTCCCAAGGTTTTACAATATGCTATAGCCATGGCGGAACGGATAGTCCCCGAAGGCATTTCAGAAGAATTTAATTTATCTTTCCAAAATGAGAGTTCTTGAACGAGAGCTTGGGCATGTTGTTCGGGGGTGAGCATAAAAGTAGCTTCAGAGGGAGGAACAGGCTCTTTTAAAAAAAATTGTCTTAAGTCTCCAAATGTTTTTGGGAATGCCTCCTCACTTTTTAATGCGCTGAGGGTAGCAGAAAAGTTTTCATAAGTTAAAAAATCTTTAGTGGGGCTAGAAGGCAGCTCATGAGCCAATTTGAGATAAGCTAATTTCCAACTTCTTGGATCTTGCTGAGAAAGCTCCCATCCATTCCACTGAATTTCAGATTGAGCAAAAACATAACCATGCAAGAAAAAAAGAAATAAAACCAATTTCTTCATAAATTATTTTAGAAATACCACTGAAATCCCAAGGCGCCATAGGGAACAGCGGAAAAACTAGCAAGGGAGGTAATAAATTCAAAATCGGCAAATAAAGATAATCCATTTTGGGAAAGATAATGAAGCCCTAAAGAAATAGGCAAAAGCACAATGCCCCCTTTAAGGTTTGTTCCATCGGATTTTACTAAACCAAGCTTAACAGCGGAATCCGAGTTCTGGGCTATTTTATGTCCATCTGCGCTGCTATCCCAATAAGCAAATCCACCTCCCACATAAGGAGTAAGAGCATTATCTAAAATTAAATAACGGCCATGAAGAGAATAAGAATCATAATAAATACCTGATCCGACTCCCACCTCCGCATTGACCAAAGAATCCCAATTCATATCGGCAATTAAGCCCATAACACCAAAAGGACCTCCCACCATGGTGCCAACGCCAAATCTGTAGTCATCTCGAGGGTTTACAGATATTGTTTCTTCTGATTCTGCTGCGAAAGTGGTAGATCCTATTAAAAGAACGAGAAGAATAAAAAAGATTTGGATGCGCATATAAACAACTCTTATACCACTGTTTTATGTTGCCCGCAAGAAGGCTTCTCAGGTATAAAAAAAGAATATGCCAAAATTTTTTTTAGCTGTGCTTACTCCTCTTGTTTTATGTATTTTTTCAGCGTGTTCCATAAAAATATTTGCGGTTCGAACCACCGCCGATATTTTTGCAGATGGATCAGCGGCATTTGAAGAAGAAAGTGATTTAGAGCTGGCCGAACAAGCCATTGCTGCCAATCTTAAAGTGATTGATGGGATGCTTAAATCGGATCCTTCGAATTCGACCCTTTTGATTTTAGCCTCTAAAAGTTATGGAGGCTATGCTTTTGGATTTATAGAAGATCATTATTTGGAGTGGAAAGAAAAAGATCCTTCTAAGTCTAATATTTTTAAAGCGAGAGCAGAACGTTTTTACATTCGGGGAAAAAACTATGCCCTTCGGATCTTAGAAGAAGAAAGTTTGGATTTTTCACAAGCCTTAAACTCAGATTTTGAAACGTTTGAAAAATCTTTATCTGATTTTGGAAAAAGCGATGTGCCGGCTCTTTTTTGGACAGCCTATAATTGGGGGAATTGGATTAATTTAAATTTACAATCTCCAGAAGCCATTGCCATTGCCCCCAAAGTAGAGCGGATGATGAATAGGGTTATGGAATTGGACGAAACGTACTTTTTTGCAGGGCCTCATCTTTTCTTTGGAGCTTATTATGGAGCGCGTCCTCCGATGTTGGGAGGCAATAAAGCTAAATCTAAAACCCATTTTGAAGCCGCTTTAAAATTAAAAGATCGCAAGTTTTTAATGACGCAAGTGCTCTATGCTCAGTACTATGCGATTCAGACTCAAGATGAACATTTGTTTCAAAAGCTATTGAATGAAGTGATGCAAGCGCCAGAAGATATTTATCCAGAGCAAAATTTAATTACTCAATTGGCCAAGAAAAAAGCCAAAAGACTTTTGGAAAATAAGAAAGCATTTTTTTAGGAGGAGTAATGAAAAAAGTATTTTTAATCATGATTGGAATAATGCTTGTTTCTCCTTTGCATGGGGCGGCAAAAAAAATACAAGAAATCAAGCTTTCTATTTTAGCACCCGAAGGATCCACCTGGATGAACATTATGCATGAGTTTAATAAAGAACTTGAGTCAAAGTCCAAAGGAGAGATTAAATTTAAACTGTATGCAGGAGGAGTTTCAGGAGATGAACTCGATGTTATTCGAAAAATTAGGGCAGGCCAAGTGCATGCCGGGGGATTTACAGGTGTAGGACTGGGGCAAGTGGTTCCTGCAGTTCGGGTTATGGAACTTCCTTTTATTTTTAAAAATTATAAAGAGGTCGATCATGTGACCTCTCAATTAAAATCTTATTTTGAACAAGAATTTGAAAAAAAGGGATTTATTTTTTTAGGATGGGCAGAAGCAGGATTTGTAAATGTTTTTTCAACAACTCCTATTACCAGCCAAGTGCAAATTCAAAAAGTAAAAATGTGGGCGTGGGAAGGGGATCCCTTAGTCAAAGCCTTAGCGCAAGCTTATAAAATTGTTCCTGTCCCTTTATCCATTACAGATGTGATGACGTCTCTTCAAACAGGATTGATTGATTCTTTTTATGCGCCTCCTTTGGCGGCTATTGCGCTTCAGTGGTTTACAAAAGTAAAATATATGACAGAGCCCGCCCTAGCCAATGCCACAGGAGCCATGGTGGTATCTAAAAAAGTATTTGATCAACTCTCTTTAGAAAATCAAAAAATATTAAAAGAAGTGGCCACGAAATATTCTCAAAAAATTATTAAAGCCACCCGAGAGGATAATGCCAAATCCTATGATGTTTTAAAGAAAAATGGGATTAAATTTGTTCAAATGTCACCCAAAGATGTAGAAGAAATGACTAAAACTGCCGAAAAAGTTCAACAGGCCTTAATTGGAAAACTCTATTCTAAAGATTTAGTGGATCGCGTGCTTAAACTCATTTCCGAATATCGAATTAAGCATAAATCATGAAATTTTTAAAATCCTTAAACGATACGATTGCACGGCTTGAGACATTTTTGTTGGTAGGTTTTGTATTGATCATGATTGGGCTTTCTTTTTCTCAGGTCATTATGAGAAATTTTTTTTCAGGTGGCTTTACCTGGGCGGATGTGTGTTTAAGAAATATGGTGCTTTGGGTGGGATTTATCGGGGCCTCATTAGCCACTCAACAAAACCGTCATATTACCATTGATGCACTCACTAAATTTTTGTCTCCCTTTTGGAAACGTATTTCAGAAGTATTGACCAGCCTTTTTTCTTTTGGAATGGGAATTGTTTTCATGATGGCTTCTTATGGATTTGTGAAATCTGAATATGAGGCACAAGGGATGGCATTCTTGGGAATTCCTTTTTGGGTGATTCAACTCATTATCCCTATTGGGTTTGGTTTTATTTCTTTTCGATTTTTAATCAAAGCAATTGAGGATATTTTTTCATGATTTCTCTGCTATTTGTTCTGGCATTTGTTCTGCTGGCCCTTTTAGGAACACCTCTTTTTATTATTATCGGTGGAGTTGCCTTTTTATGTTTTTATGTGGCGGGGATTGATCTCTCTGCAGTTATTATTGAAATGTATCGCATTGCTTCAGCCCCAACGCTGTTGACGATTCCTCTTTTTACATTTGCAGGATACGTGATGGCGGAGAGTGGAACTCCTAAAAGACTTATTGATGTGGCCAAAGCTCTTGTCGGATGGATTCCTGGGGGATTAGCCATTGTGACACTTCTTACCTGTGCTTTTTTTACAGCCTTTACCGGCGCTAGTGGGGTCACCATTATTGCCATGGGAGGGCTTTTATATCCCATTCTTATTTCAGAAAAATATTCAGATAAATTTAGTACGGGTATTGTCACTACCTGTGGAAGTTTGGGACTTTTATTTCCTCCCTCTCTTCCTTTAATTCTTTATGGTTTGGTAGCCAATGTCAGCATTGATCAACTTTTTATGGCAGGAATTTTACCCGGAATTCTTCTCATTATTCTTTTATCGCTTTATTCTATGCAACAGGGGATTGCGTTTAAGGTGGCGAGAAGTCCATTTGTCTTTAAAGAAGTGTTTCGTTCGCTTCGAGCCGCTGCCTGGGAAATTCCTCTTCCTTTTATTATTTTAGTAGGGATTTATGGGGGATATTTTACAGCGACAGAAGCTGCCGCAGTTACTGCTTTTTATGTTTTAATTGTTGAGGGGATTATTTATCGGGATATTTCTTTTACCAAAGATCTTCCCCGTATCATTAAAGAAAGCATGATTTTAGTGGGATCTATTCTTATTATTTTAGGATGTGCGCTAGGGCTTACCAATTACTTAATTGATGAACAAATTCCCATGAAGATTTTAGATCTCATGAAGGTTTATATTACAAGCAAAGTGATGTTTTTGGTGGTCTTAAATATTTTTCTTTTGATTGTCGGTTGTATGATGGATATTTTTTCTGCTACGATTGTGGTTGTGCCGTTGATTGTTCCAGTGGCGAAAGCTTTTGGGGTAGATCCCATTCATTTAGGGATTATTTTTCTTACAAACTTAGAGATTGGTTATATTACGCCACCGGTAGGGATTAATCTTTTTATTTCTTCCATGCGATTTAGAAAACCCGTACTTTCTCTGTATGTAGCAACGGTTCCCTTTTTAATTATTTTATTGATTGCACTTCTCATCATTACCTACGTTCCCTTTCTTTCCACCTATCTCATCCACACCTTTGGTTTAAATCATACGGTTTTATTCCCCTAAAAATTTTGTATAATCTTTAAACAAAATTATCTCTTTAAACATCCTAGAGCCTCTGTCTATATGAAAAATCATTTTTTATCTTATTAATATTACTGATGTTTTTAAAATGTCTTGTCTTAGATTAAATGGCATAGAAATTGCTAATATATCGTCAGAATTTCACCCCACTTTTAACAAAACGAGGGTTTATGATGTTACGAAAAATAGTTTTTTTCGCTTTGATATTTAATTTTATCGCTCTTTCCTTGTGGGCAGAGCCTGATATTTGTGATGGCCTTTCCAGTTTAGATTCTGCGGTTAAGTCTGTTCCGCATGAAAACACTTCTAAAAAATGTTTAGATAAAATGGTCTGTTCTCAACAAGATCGCGTCAAAATTGTCTGTGAAATGAGGGAGGTAATTTTAAATAAATATTCACTTTTATATCTTAAAAAAGAGCGCATAGGTTTAGATAGTAAAGAGCATTTAAATCAATGTGTCCAAACCGAAAAGGAAATGACAAATGATAATAACCTTCATTTTTTAGATCGTATGCAGCAATGCATAGCCAGCTTTCAAGACACGCATTTTGGGATAGAAGCAGCTGCAAGAAGACCTTCTATATTGGTTGGAATTTTTTTAAAAGAAATAGATCAAAAGTTTTATATTTCTCAAAAATTATCAAAAATTATCTTATATATACAAGAAAGAAATGAACTTAAAGATTTGGATAAATTATTATCTATTGGAACAGAAGTAGTTGAAATTGATGGTCAATCGATAGAAGATGGGATTCATCGCCTTGAGCCATTTATAGGGGCCAGTTCGGCTATCTATCGTAGAGAGGGAGCTCTTCAAGCTCTTTTTTGGCGTAATTTTAATTATCCCACTAAAAATTATATGGATATAAAAGTGAAAACCGGAGCAGAAGAAAAAGTTATTCGCTTACCTTGGTGGTGGAATAAGCTGACGGGAGATAGGGTAGACACAGCACTTCTTTTTAAAGAATTGGATATTCCTTCTACAGAATTGCCAGCGTGGGATTATTCAGAAGAAAAAATGGAATGGAAGCGAAAAGGATCGGGCGTAGATGGATATTCTGATGCAAATCCATTGATTTTAGGTAATGCCCTTTCTGTATATGCGGATGATGATGAAAATACCAGTTTATCCATGGGAGAAGTGATTGCTTCTGCACAAAAGGTTTTTTGTTATATGCAGTTACGTACATTTGCCTCTAAAAGTTTTAAAAAAATAAATGCAGATGGTTCACTAGGTGAACCTCAAGATTTTTTAAAGCCTATTAAGGGATTCATCGCTCAATGTAAAGAAAAAGAATTGCCTCTTATATTAGATTTACGTGTCAATGGGGGTGGCAGAGGTTCTTATCCTGCACAGCTATTATCTATTTTAATGGAGAAGGATAAAACATATGCTTCCCATGTGATGAGCGTACGTGCAACGGCTCACAGTGGATGGTTTCTGTCTCAGATGTTGAATCATACGGAATTGGCTGCTCGGTTTTTGTCAAATTATACCGATGCTCGATATTTTTGGGATGAATATGAAAATGCCGTGAATAAACAGGAGGAACATATTTCTTTAATGGTAGGAGAAGATATTAAAACAGATGAAGACGTTAAAGGGTATGATAAAAAAATTGTAGCCCTCATTACACCCAATTGTATTAGTGCCTGTGATATGACTGCTTCCCTTCTTAAAAATTCTAAAAGAGCAACCTTAATTGGAACTCACACCAATGGGACAGGAGCTGGTTTTTGGGATGATGAAGAGAATGGTTTTCCAAGAAAATGGGTGGATAGTCATAATACTCTTCAGGTGTATATCCCCAACAGTTTATTTGGGGTTCCATCCAAAGAAATAGTTGAAAAAGAGGGGCATATTTTGCCTTTTAAAGCACATAAAAACTTTATCAGTGAAAATATTCCTACCGTAGCAGATGTTCAGTTTTCTCCAACGCTTAAAGATATTACCGGAGAAACCAAAGGGTGGCTCAATAAAGCACTAGAAGTTTTATTCCCTGCTGCTCCTCAGCCAGAACCCGCTGCTGCAACTTCTCCTGCTGAAACGACTCCTGAACCTGAAGGTCAGTAAAAAACTTATTCTCCTAGATATGCTTTTTTGACATCGGGATTGGTGAGAAGGGATTGGGCGTTTCCGGAAAGAACAATTTTCCCGGTTTCTAAGACATAGGCGTTATGGGCAATATGAAGGGCCATATTGGCATTTTGTTCGACAAGTAGAATAGTGGTTCCTTTTTTATTAATAGCCGAAATAACTTTAAAAATTTGCTTAATGATTTGAGGGGCTAGCCCTAAAGAAGGCTCATCTAAGAGTAACAGTTTTGGGCGAGCCATGAGAGCTCTGGAAATGGTAAGCATTTGTTGTTCACCTCCAGAAAGAGTTCCTCCTTCTTGTTTCCGTCTTTCTTTTAAAATAGGAAAAAGTTGAAAAACTTCTTCTTTGTCTTTTTTAATTTCTTCCGTGTCGTGGCGTGTGTAAGCGCCCATTTCTAAATTATCTTCCACCGATAAATTAGCAAAAATGCCTCGTCCTTCCGGCGCTTGAGAAATGCCCGTTTGGACAATCAGGTGTGGTTTTACCCCAGAAATATCTCGACCTTCAAAATACACTTTTCCTTCTTGAGGTTTCAAAAGACCAGAAATGGTTCGAAGGGTGGTGCTTTTTCCAGCGCCATTGGCGCCAATCAAAGTCACAATTTGGCCTACATTAACAGAAAGTGAAATCCCCTTTAATGCTTTAATAGCACCATAGCTTACGGTGATATTATCTATTTTTAAAAGCTCGCTCATGATTCTCCCAAATATGCTTTAATCACCACAGGATTTTGTTGAATTTCCTTGGGCGTTCCTTGGGCAATGGTTTCTCCGTGGTCTAAGACTAAAATGCGTTCACAAATACCCATGACGAGTTTCATGTCATGTTCAATGAGTAAAATGGTTAAATCAAATTTTTCTCTAATATGCTGAATGGTTTCCATTAAGCTTTCCGTTTCTGTGTGATTAAGCCCAGCGGCGGGTTCATCCAAAAGTAAAATTTTAGGTTTGGTTGCGAGAGCTCGTAAAATTTCTAGGTGTCGTTGGGCGCCATAAGGGAGATTTTTGGCTTGAAAATGAGCCATTTTTTCTAAATTAAAAATTTGTAAAAGTTTTAAAGAATCTTGCTCTATTTTTTCTTCTTCCTCGTAAAAATGAGCAGATTGAACTGTAGTTGCCCAAAGTCCATAGGTCATGTGAATGTGATGTCCTAGTTTTACGTTGTCTAACACAGAAAGATCTTTAAAAAGTCTAATATTTTGAAAGGTACGCGCAATTCCTCTGGCGGTAATGTCGTGAGGCTTAAGCTCATTTAAAGATTCTCCATCTAATTCAATATCCCCATTAGAAGGGCAATAAACGCCGGTTAGCATATTAAACACGGTCGTTTTTCCAGCCCCATTGGGGCCAATGAGACCTACGAGTTCATTTTTAGAAAGGGCTAAATTAAAATTAGAAACAGCCACCAACCCTCGAAAACGCATGGTTAAATTTTGTGTTTTTAAAAGAGCACTCATTTTGATTTTTTCCTTTTAAGAAAAGAAAAAGAAATTTCTTTATTACCAAAGAGTCCCTGAGGACGAGTAAGCATCAATGTTAATAAAAGAAGAGGATAAATCACCATTCTAAAATCCAGTTTGGTGATTTCTTGAAGAGGTCTTAGAGCTTCTGGAAGGATGGTAGTAATAATGGCAGCAATGATAGAGCCAGAAATAGATCCCATCCCCCCTAAAACAACAATAATAATAGCCTCAAAAGATTTGATAAAAGTAAAAGAACTGGGATTTAAATATCCAATGAAATGAGCAAAAAGTCCTCCAGCGATTCCAGCAAAAAAAGAACTAAAGACAAAAGCTCTTACTTTATGGCCGGTAATATTAATGCCAATGGATTCTGCTGCAATTTCATCTTCTCGTATCGAAAGAAGGGCTCGGCCATGGTAAGAGCGCATGAGTCGAAAACTCGTCATAACGACAGCAACAACAAAAAAATAAATCCAAAAAAAGTTTGACCAAGCTGGAATTCCTGTAAAGCCTCTGGCTCCGCCTAGAGAATCCATGTTTAAAATTGTAACGCGAATGATTTCACCAAACCCTAAGGTGACAATACCCAAATAATCCCCTCGCAGTTTTAATGAGGGCAGTCCCACGAGATATCCAAAAAGTGCAGCGGCTCCGCCTCCTACGATCAAAGCAATGACCAAAAAAAATTGTTGGACTAACAACGTGATAAAGGATGAGGTGGAAAGAGAATTCAAAAGAGGAGAGAGATAGTAGTAACTACATGCAGCAGATGCATAAGCGCCTACGGCCATAAATCCAGCATGGCCCATGGAAAATTGTCCAGTTAGGCCATTAATAATATTTAGACTAGTGCCTAAAATAATATTAATCCCGCAATAAATAACGATCATACAAAGATACGCATTTAAAACATAGGGAGTGACGATATTAAAAATAAAAAGGATTAAACAAATGGCTATAAAAAGAATAATTTGTCTAAAAATCGAATGAGGTGTCATTGTGTTATACTTTTTCTGATGTGGTTTTTCCAAATAGCCCGGTAGGTTTAATAAGTAAAATTAAAATTAAAAGGCAAAAGGCCAGTGCATCGCGGTAAGTGGAGGATAAATACCCTATCACCATTTCTTCCGAAAGCCCCATCAGCAGTGCTCCCACAATGGCTCCAGGAATAGAGCCAATGCCCCCCAACACGGCGGCGACAAATGCTTTTAATCCAAACATAATTCCCATTAAAGGATCAATCCGGGGATAAGAAAGCCCCACTAAAATTCCTGCAGCAGCTGCCAATGCGGATCCCAATACAAACGTAAAGCTAATAATGCGATCCGTATTAATTCCCATAAGGCTTGCTTTTTCATGACTAAAAGAGACAGCTTGCATGGCTTTTCCAGTTTTGGTGTGAAAAATAATATATTGAAGAAGAATCATCAATGCCAATGAAACTCCAATAACAATGACTTGGTAATTACTAATACTAATGTTCCCAATACGAAATAAAACGATTCTTTCAATAAGCTCTGGAAAAAATTTAGGATCTGCACCAAATAAAATTTGGCCGCCGTTTTCTAAAAAGAGAGAAACCCCAATAGCCGTGATCAATAGATTTAATCGGGGCATCTGTCTTAGGGGACGATAAGCGAAGCGTTCTATGGTAAAACCGAGAGCTCCACAGGCGGCCATAGCCAAAACCAAGACAATAACGCCATGAATGGTCGAGGGAGCGTGAGAAAAGCCAAGCCAATGAGCAAAGAAAAATCCAAAAAAAGCACCCATCATGTACACATCACCATGGGCAAAGTTAATGAGCTTTAAAATACCATAGACCATGGTGTATCCCAAGGCGATAAGCCCATAGATACTGCCAAGAGATATGCCGTTTATAATGTGCTGTAAGAATTCTTCCAATTTACGGGTTTACTGTTTCGACGAATTTAAATTGACCGTTTTTAACAGCCAAAACAACTGCTGCTTTTTCGGCATCACGATTATCGTTAAAACTAATAACTCCAGTGACCGCTTGAAAATTTTTTGTGGCTGCTAAGGCATCGCGAATATCATCGGGGGTTAACGTTTTTGCTCTTTTTAAAGCATCAATGAGAACAAGTGCGGCATCATACCCCATGGCTGCTAGACCGTCTGGAACTTGACCGAATACTTTTTTGTATTTTTCTACAAATTCAGCAACACGGGGATCTTTACTTTCAGCCGTATAGTGATTGCTGAAATAAGAATTATCTAAAGAATTTCCGGCAATTTCTGTAAGCCGTGCAGAATCCCATCCATCTCCTCCAAGGAGCGGAACAGAAACACCCAATTCTTTTGCTTGGCGTGCAATGAGGCCTACTTCAGTATAGTATCCAGGAACAAAAATCGCTTCCACCCCTTTGGATCGAATAGTGGTGAGCTGAGCTTTAAAATCAATGTCACCTGCCGTGTAAGAGAGGTCTACCACCACTTTTCCGCCACCATCGGTAAATGTTTTGGTAAAAAATTCTGCCAGTCCAACGCTATAGTCGCTTTTGACATCTCTCAAAATAGCTACTTTTTTAGCTTTAAGCGTATTTTTAGCAAAATTAGCCATCACTTTTCCCTGGAAGGGATCAATAAAACAGGTTCTAAAAATATAATTTCCAACTTGAGTGACTTTAGGATTGGTAGAAGAAGGAGAGACCATGGGAATTTTATATCGTTGAGCAATCGGAGCACCAGCCAAAGATCTAGAACTAGCAACTTCTCCTAAAATGACAGCCACTTTGTCGCTGGTAATGAGTTTTGTGACGGCTGAAGCTGCTTCTTCTGGCTTTCCCTGATCATCAACAGTAATGACCTTTATTTTTTTCCCAGCAATGCCTCCTGCGCTATTGAGTTCATCAATGGCCAGCATAATGCCGTTATGAGTTGAAGTCCCAAAAGTGGCTTCGGATCCTGTAAGCGAGCCATATTCGCCTACTTTAATAACATTTTGATCGGTTTTTTTAGTGCATGAGGTAAGAGAAAAAATAAGAAGCGTTGAGAGTAGTAGAAAGTTAACTTTCTTCATGGAAATCCTCCTTTTAAGGGATGTTAAATTTGGGCAAACGCTAGCAAAATCACTTATGAAAGTCAAACAGGGTTTTTAATTGACACAGAGTTCCAAAATCCATTAAGTTCAGGGTAATTTTTGTGAGGTGAAATATGGGAGAAAAAACTACTAAAGATCATCTGATTATTCCGTTTATTGAAGGGGATGGGACAGGGCCTGATATTTGGAAAGCCTCTGTTCGGGTATTTGATGCCGCCATAAAAAAAGCCTTTGGGGGAAAGAAAAAAATTGAATGGCTTGAGATTTATGCCGGAGAAAAAGCTAAGAATAAATATAATGAATGGTTACCGGAAGATACTCTAAAAACAATCCGAGAATATGGAATTGCCATTAAAGGACCCCTTACAACTCCCGTGGGCGGAGGGATTCGAAGTTTGAATGTCACGTTGAGACATATTTTTGATTTATATGCCTGTGTGCGTCCAGTGCGATATTTTCAAGGCGTTCCGGCTCCGGTGAAGCATCCAGAAAAGCTGGATATTGTAATTTTTCGTGAAAATACAGAAGACGTATATGCGGGGATTGAATGGAAAGCGGGAACTCCCGAAGCTAAAAAAGTATGGGAATTTTTAACCGGTGAGATGAAAGCAAAAATTCGCCCGGAATCAGGAATTGGCATAAAGCCCATGTCTGCATTTGGTTCTAAAAGGCTTATCCGAAGGGCCATTCAATATGCCATAGATCATGGAAAACCCAGTGTCACCTTGGTACATAAAGGCAATATTATGAAATTTACAGAGGGTGCTTTTAAAGAATGGGGCTATGAGTTGGCCAGAGAAGAATTTTCTAAAGATACGATTACCGAAGATATTTTATATAATGAATTTAAAGGAAAAGCTCCGAAAGGAAAAGTAGTGATCAAAGATCGGATTGCAGATCAAATGTTTCAGCAAGTGTTATTGCGACCTGATGAATACAGTGTGGTGGCTACCCCTAATTTAAATGGAGATTTTTTGAGTGATGCAGCCGTAGCTCAAGTGGGTGGATTGGGATTAGCCCCCGGAGCCAACATTGGGGATAACTGCGCCATTTTTGAAGCTACCCATGGAACAGCACCAAAATATGCCAATCAAGATAAAGTAAATCCAGGATCTGTCATCTTATCGGGAGTCATGATGTTTGAACATTTAGGATGGGGCAAAGCAGCGGAATTGATTGTTAAATCTATTGAAAAAACCATTTCTCAAAAACGGGTAACCTATGATTTAGAGCGAAGTATGGAAGGGGCAAAACTTTTAAAATGTTCGGAATTTGGGACAGCCATTATTGATAACCTTTAACCAGGGGGGAGTGCCATGGCAAAAAGAAATAAAATTACAATTGTAGGAAGTGGCAATGTGGGAGCCACTGCCGCACATTGGGCGGTGACCAAAGAACTAGGAGATGTAGTCCTTATTGATATTATTGATGGAATTCCTCAGGGAAAAGGCCTCGATCTTTTTGAATCCACCCCTATAGAGGGCAGCGATTGTCGGGTACTGGGAACCAATGATTATAAAGATACGGCTAATTCCGATGTGGTTGTGATTACAGCGGGATCTCCCCGAAAGCCAGGAATGAGCCGTGATGATCTTTTAAATATTAATGTCAAAATTGTAAAAGCAGTGACAGAGCAAGTGGCTAAGTATTCTCCCAATAGTATTTTAGTCATTGTTTCAAATCCGTTAGATGCCATGGCCTATGTGGCACAAAAAGTGAGTGGATTTCCAAAAAATCGTGTGGTTGGGATGGCCGGTGTTTTAGATACAGCCAGGTTTAGAACCTTTATTGCCGATGCACTCAATGTTTCTGTGAAAGATGTGTCAACATTAGTACTCGGAGGGCATGGGGATGAAATGGTTCCTTTTCCAAGACTGACAACGGTGGGAGGAGTGCCGCTGACAGAACTAATGCCAAAGGATAAAATTGAAAAACTTGTTGATCGTGCCCGAAAAGGGGGAGGAGAAATTGTAAATCTTTTAAAAACCGGAAGTGCTTTTTATGCTCCTGGGGCAGCGGCGATTGAGATGGTAGAAGCCATTTTAAAAGATAAAAAAAGAATTTTGCCCTGTGCGGCTTATTTGGAAGGCCAATATGGGGCTAAAGGAATTTATCTGGGTGTCCCTGTGATCTTAGGTGCCAATGGGGTAGAAAAAGTCATTGAACTTAAACTGAATGAGGAAGAAAAAGCAGCATTAAATAAATCTATTCAAGCTGTACAAGAGCTCATTTCAAAAATACAACTATGAAAATACACGAATACCAAGCCAAAGAAGTACTTTCTCAGTATGGCGTTTCTGTTCCTCAGGGAAAAGTGGCTACCACTCCCGAGCAAGCACGATCCGTTGCACAAGAACTGGGAGGAAATTTGTGGGTAGTGAAAGCCCAAATCCATGCAGGAGGCAGAGGAAAAGGCGGCGGGGTAAAATTGGCGCGTTCTTTGGATGAAGTAGAAGATTTGGCTAGTAGTATGATTGGCATGACGCTGGTTACGTATCAAACAGGCCCCGAAGGGAAAAAAGTAAATCAAGTTCTCGTCGAAAAAGGCTATAATTTAGATAAAGAATATTATTTAGCTATGGTGCTAGATCGTGCACAAGAAAAAATTGCTGTTATTGCAAGCCCCGAAGGAGGGGTGTCGATTGAAGAAGTGGCTCACAAAACTCCCGAAAAAATTTTTAAATCCTATGCCGATAGTTTTGAGGGATTTACACCAAAGCAATTAAAAGAGCTTTCTCAAAAAATGGGGTTTAAAGGGGAAACCGATAGCCAATTTCAAGAAACAATTTCTTCTTTATATAAAGCCTTTATTGAGAAAGATGGCTCTTTGGTTGAAATTAATCCCTTGGTATCTACCAAAGAAGGAAAATTATTAGCTTTAGATGCCAAAATTAATTTTGATGATAATGCTTTGTATCGCCATCCGGAAATTGAAGCGTTGAGAGATCTTAATGAAGAAGATCCCAAGGAAGTGGAAGCCTCTAAATTTAATTTAAGTTATATTAGCCTTCATGGAAATATTGGCTGCATGGTCAATGGGGCAGGGTTAGCGATGTCGACCATGGATATTATAAAATTGGCTGGGGGAGAACCTGCAAACTTTTTAGATGTGGGCGGTGGAGCTACTCAAGAAAAAGTAACAGAAGCCTTTAAACTGATTTTGTCTGATAAAAATGTCAAAGGGGTTTTGGTTAATATTTTTGGGGGAATCATGCGATGTGACATTATTGCTCGTGGGATTTTAGATGCCGTAAAGCACGGTTCTATCCGAGTGCCATTGGTTGTTCGGCTCGAAGGAACCAATGTGGAAGAAGGAAGAAAAATTTTGATGGAATCGGGTTTAAAAATTATTTCTGCTACCACCATGAAAGATGCAGCCCAAAAAGTGGTGAGGGCCATTCAATGAGTATCTTAGTCAATAAAGACACAAAAGTATTGGTTCAAGGTCTTACGGGGAAAGAAGGAACCTTTCATGCCAGACAGTGTGTGGCTTATGGGACGAAAATCGTAGCCGGTGTTACCCCTCAAAAAGGGGGAGAAGTTGTAGATGAAATCCCTGTTTTTAATTCTGTGAAAGAAGCCAAAGAAAAAACAGGAGCCAGTGCTTCAGTTATTTTTGTTCCTCCCAAGTTTGCTGCAGCCGCGATTCGCGAGGCTATTGATGCTGCTTTAGATTTAGTCATTTGTATTACCGAAGGAATTCCAGCATTAGATGTATTAAAAATTAAACAAATTCTTAAAAAACAATCTAAAACTCGTTTGGTGGGTCCCAATTGTCCCGGGGTAATTACGCCTGGAGAATGTAAAATTGGCATTATGCCAGGGCATATTCATAAGAAAGGACGTGTGGGAGTTATTTCTCGAAGTGGTACGCTGACCTATGAAGCCGTGGATCAACTCACACGCTTGGGGCTTGGTCAGTCAACTTGTATTGGAATTGGTGGAGATCCGGTAATTGGAACTAATTTTATTGATTTACTAGGACTTTTTGAAAAAGATAAAGATACCGACGCCATTGTGATGATCGGAGAAATTGGGGGAACGGCCGAAGAAGAAGCTGCAGATTTTATTAAACGAGATGTTAAAAAACCAGTGATTAGTTTTATTGCGGGAACCACCGCTCCTGCTGGAAAAAGAATGGGCCATGCGGGTGCCATTATTGCAGGAGGCAAGGGGACAGCCAAAGAAAAAATTCAAGCGCTAAAATCCGCTGGTGTGCATGTTGCCTTGAGCCCTGCCGATATCGGCGAAACCGTCGCAAAAGTTTTATCTTAATTTTCTTAAATTTTCTCGGGCAATGTGTGGAGATAATTTCTTTTGTAAGGTTTTTTCCCAGGCTAGATCAAAGGCTTTCTTTGGATCAAGAGAAGGATCATCATTTAAAAATTGGCATTTTGTCTTATAGATTTGAGTCATTTGTTCTGTGGTCAATTTCCCATATTTTTTAATATGCTGTTTTTCTTCTTCATTCACCCATTCTTGAGTTTTAGGATCATCCCAATCGAATTCTGGTAAACTTTTTATATCATCTGGTATTTCAATAATTTCACCATTTTCTAACATAATTTTGTTTTCTTCATCAAGACTGTTTTGGACGGGTTTGCCTGGAACAGGCATGAGCAGACCACACTCTGATTTTCTTTTCCGTCTCTTTAGATCTCGTGTAATATCCATCTTCTTTTATCTTTTCGTAAACTTTTGGTATAAACGATTTTTCCCTAGGGTGAAGCAAAAAATCTGATCTTACAATACCGTTCCAATACAATCTGGATGTATGACGAAACAAGAGCTGTAAATTTTTATTATTGAGGTGTCGTCCATACTCTCTATCTTTATCGAGATAGTATTCAAACGTCGGATCAGCGTCAATGCGTTTTTTATCTTTTAACCATTGTTCTGTAATAGCTTTCAGTTCTGCATCTGTATAATGAGTAGCATATTTTCCCATAGCGGCAGGATATGCAATCCTTGTGCCAGGGGTGACTGAAAACCGTTTGATATGCTGAACATCTAAGCACTAATTCATGCTGAAAGCGATGCTTTGATATTTAAGTTACTACGAAAGTTACCGTCTATTTTGATGATGCAAATGGTCAAAAGAGATCATCTAGTGATTTCGTTATCTGTAGATACCATTCGGAAGAGAGTAACTAATACAACTCATATAAATATAAACATAAAACCAAAGAGTACCAAGTCCACCAAAAAGGGTGGTACCTAAGAAGCTGGCGTGAGGGGAGGAGGGGAGAGGTTCCAAAGCCCCGCCGATATCGGCGAAACCGTCGCAAAAGTTTTATCGTAATTGTAATTTAAAAGGTAGTTTCTGTTGATTTAGAAAGAGGAGCTACGCTTTTCTTTTTTTGATAAGCTCGATCAGCCTTGGCATCCTCATCACATTTTACAAAAACTCCTCTTAATTTCTCTTTTTCTTCTTCGCTCATATTATCCATGCTGCGTTCAAATTCCTGGCAAACTTGTTTCATCTGTTCATCCGTTTCAGGGGCATTTTTAGAAAACCTGGAAAGTTCTTTAAGATATTCATAAATATCAAACGGTTTTTTACACTGTTTCATTTTTGTTTCCTCCGCATGTTTTCTATTAAATTAAAAAAGTAATGTAATCGACTTGGTTCAATCACTCCATAATCAATAATTTCTTTATAAATTCGTGCCATTTCTTTTTGAAATTTTCCTTCTTTATAACGATCAATAAAATTTTTTGCAAAGATAAAAACAGCCTTCATCTTTTGGTTCTCAATAAAACGAAGAACTTCCATCTCAAACTTATCTTGATTCCATCGTTCCAAAAAAGATAACTGATGTAGTTCTTTTATTTTTATTCTCCATTTTTCAATATAATCCTTTTGGGTGTCTCTCCACTCTAATGTTCTCTTAGATACCATAAATCCTCCCGAACCACATATATGCAAAGCCTGTGCCAGGGGTTTTGAGCTTAAAATGCGAAAAATGTGGACGGAAAACCGTCCGATAAGATTACCCGCTTATTTGGATGGAAGAACGCCTAAAAAGTATCCCACAGTCCAAGTGGTATGGATGCTATTTTTATTTAGGATTCGTTTCCTCTGCGATGTCTTTTTGAATGAATCTGTCGTCTTCTGTTCTTTCAAAATAGACTCTATCAACATCAACAGGTGGTAAATGAACGGTATATCCAATCAGATTCATATTTACTCCTCCTGCCACTGTAGTAATCGCCCATTCTCATCTAACACAACCCACGTTCCCGCTGGAAGGCTTAAAGTTCGAGCACCCTCAGAGCCTGTAAATCCCTTCGGAATGCGTAAAGTTCGCCCATCAACGGCTTTAAATGTTGTTCGCTGAGCAATCTTTCCAGATTGAACTTTATAACCAGGATAAAAAAGGATATATCGGCCTTCCGAAAAATCATCGGTTTTATCTTTCAGAAAAAAAAGAACTTTACTGTCTCCAACAGAAAGAAGAATGGTTTCTTTTTCAAAGTAGGCTGATGTTCCCCAAAAATTATTTTGGGGGACTGCTATAAAAAGCCCTTTTTTTAATGTCCCTGTATCATAAAGTTCAACTTCAGATGCAAATCTAAGCTGATGACCTTCAATCGTAAAATTTAAAGGAGTTTCACGAGAAATTCTAGCTCCCCTGACAGTTCCATCTGGGAAAAAATAAACATGATCTGAGAAAATATTTATTTTTTGACCTTGCATTATTCCCCAACCCATAATTTGACTAGAATAAGACGGGCCACCATAGGTTTCAAGAGAACTAATGATTCCATTGGGATAAAGACCAACTTTTAGCACCTCTGAATCTCCATAATCATGCGAATCAATAACGATCAGATCATATGTTGAAGATTTAAAAGCCGTTTCATATTTATTATCTAACAATAACCTAACAAACTTTAAGTTCCCATCGGGATGGAGTTGCATTTCACCTCTCTTCTCTACACTATATTCTCTTTCGCCTATCTGCAGAGATAAAGAATCTGAAAATTTTGGAAAGAAAGCATGAGGTTGCCCATTATCATGGAATGAAACTCGGCCCCTAATAGAGAGCGTCTTTCCTTGAACCACAACTGAGCCACTTGAAACACACCCCTTGTCAACGGTTACGCCATCATTATAAAATTGGATTTCAAGCCAATCAGGACTATACTCTGAAAGATGACGGTGGCACTCCTCATTGTTGTCATAGACAAAACCTTGGTAATCAAACTTCCTAAAACGTATCATTTTTAAAAAATCAGCCATTTCCTTTGGGGTAAAGGACTCAAAACGATGAGACATGAGATGAGCACTAAAGTAACGGGTAGGAACAGAATCTGGATGATCATACTCAAGAGCTTCTCCATAAATAATTTCGTGAAGTATAAGAGCAGCTTTATTGGTAGGGTCTAATTGTTTCCAAAGATCATTGCTGATCAAATATCGTCTATCATCAGGGAAAGTAGGAGTCCGTTGAATAATAATTTGTTCGACTTTACAGTTTTTTGGAAAAATTAAATGATTAGAATCAGAGATATCCGGAAGTTCGGTGTTATCTAAAAAAAGCGCATCCGCTTCAAACTGCTTGGCTTTTTCTAAATACCGCTCAGCCCGGATAGAAGAAATACGCCCTAATCTTGAGAGAGCTAATTCTACTTTTTGAAGTGGAAATAAAGAAGCCTCTCCTAAATCAAGTTCAATCTGCCACCGAACCCTTCCCTCATAAATATCTAAAGCCTCGATAGAAGTAATTTCATTTGATGCATTCCGGCAGACAACCACATCTCCTCCATTCCCAACTTTAACATCCGCATAGCTTAATGAGGAAAGTAGGATGACTATGAGTATAAACATTATTTTTTTCATTTTTGACCTCCATCTGTCAGGTTAAAGAATTGAACATTGAATTGATATGTTTGATCTCCATTATCCGTAGAGATCACCTTTGAAAGTTCATCTTGGAAACGTCTAATCATTTCTTTTGCTTTTTTAATTTTGGAAGAATCGATCGTAAAGGTAATAGAAGAAACTTCTCGTTTATCCACAGGCTGATCTTTTAAAGCATTTTGTGCCTTCTCAAGCATTTGCGTATGAAACTTTTGAATTGCTTCATGAGGTACATCATAGGTTGTAGAGTAATCTTTCTTATGGCAAATAAGCTTTCCTCTCTTGTCTCTTGTTAAAATTCCAAGCCTAAAAAGCCTTGCAATGGCATCTTTAATTATTTGGGTTGATACTGTTGATCCCAAGCGTTTAGAAATCCATGAAGGCTCTTCTTTAAAGTCTTTAAGTCTTAGCATCTCAATAACGGCAATGTGATACCAATCTGAAATGCATTTAAATTCATCAAGAGCTAAAGTTGAAAACTTCTTATCCGGTCTAATTTCTTTTAAAATGTTGGCGTAAATATTTTTTTCATTTGGGGTTTTGGCACGGGAAAAGACCGTCAAAATCTCAAAATATTTTTTTTCAGTTTCCTTTAAGTTTAAAGTTTCTGCGATGCTTGTTACTACCTTGGGTCTTAACGATCGTTCCCCTCGTAAAATCATAGAAAGCATATTGGGGCTAGAAAACCCGAGTTGTCTTGACCATGTTCTAAGGGAAAATCTAGGGTTTACGGTTTGTTTTTCTTTTAAAACACTGACCAAAAATTCCCTTGGGTCTGTAAATTCATAAACATTTATCTGCATCAGGGTTACTGCTTTAAATCAATTCTTGCGGCAGGTCAATACTAGATGTGTATTTTTTGTAACTTTTTTGTGTTCACTTGAGTGCTGTTTTAGAAGACTATGGAACCAAACAGACTTTTCATCTATGTCCTTTGCGTTAATCCAAACATCAAAAAACTTGAGGATGCAATTGGTTTCAGATATAAGTGTTTTCTAAATAAAGGAGAGAAAATGATTGAAAAAACATTATCGATAATTAAACCAGATGCAGTGGAAAGAAATCTGATTGGGACGATTGTTGGTCGGTTTGAAAAAGAAGGATTTAAAGTCGTTGCGATGAAATTGCAGCGTTTAACCAAGGACGATGCCAAAGATTTTTATATCGAGCATAAGGCAAGGCCTTTTTATAATAGTCTTGTGGAATATATGACTTCAGGTCCTGTAGTGCTTATGGTATTGCAACGTGAAAATGCCATTGCAAAAAACAGAGAAGTTATGGGTGCGACGAATCCTGCACAAGCCCTTCCGGGAACGATTCGAAAAGAATATGCGTTAAGTCTTGAAAAAAACTCTGTTCATGGATCAGATTCTGCGGCTTCTGCAGCGCGTGAAGTAGAATTCTTTTTCCCTGAACTTGTACGGGGGTGCTGAATGAATAAGTATTATTTTTTGGTTTTTTTAATGGTTTTTGGTTTTGTTTCAAATGGATGGCCAGAGAAGGATGATGAGAAGGACGATGCGAAGGAGGATGCTATTTTTTCAAAAAAAGAAGAAGGTCGTATCGATAAAATGGAAGCGTATGAAATCCTTCCTGGAAGTGGTGTCCCCCTTCCTCCGGGTGATGTTCGTATTGGGATTCTTACTGATTTAACTGCGGGATTTAATTATAATGTAGAAGCTTCCACCAATATCCTTGCTAATATCTTAACTCTTTTAAATTTAGATATGTCGTGGGCTCCTATTTTAGATCCTAAGTGGGGAGCTTTTCAATTTGGAAGTAGCGTTATTTATAATCCTAATGGGGATGAAAAAAATGTTGTTGTCCCAGAAAAAAATGTGGAATTACTCCCTTATTTCCAACATTCTGTTTTTTTAGCGGATGCCATTTTGCAGCATACATCAATTTCTCGAAGTTATTTTAGAGCGCTGTATGGAGAAGGATCGAGTATCCTATTTTATGATAGAGTCATTCGAGATAGTTCTATAGATGATATCCATTTGCGTACTACTACAGAAATGCGTCTTCGTAATAAAAAAGATGAATATTGTGGTTCTTTAGCCTTAGCTCTTCATTTAGTTCCAGCATTAGGAGATGCTGTTGAAAAGCGTTTTTATATGGGAGAAGTTTACTATACCTTTGCATGGAAAGTTTTTCATTTAAAATTAGGGCTTTCAGCAGCTTCGAGAAACTCAGTAGCTGAGAGCTATGGGCATGTTTTCCCTGTTTTGGGAATGTATTGGACACTTTAAGATCGGAAATATAGAAGAGGGACTTTCCAGAGAGCTTCTAGAACAATTTTTCGAGAGATCTTAGATTTTCCATGGGTGCGTTCAGGAAAAATAATAGGAACTTCTGCAATCTTAAATCCTTTTTGATGAGCTCTAAAAGTGAGTTCCACTTGAAAACAATACCCTTCAGCACGAACAGAATCTAAATTGAGGGATTTGAGAACTTGTGATCTAAAGCATTTAAATCCGCCCGTGAGATCTTTATAAGGCAAGCGAAGCCAAAAACGAGAGTAGAGGCTTCCTCCTCGACTTAAGAGTCTTCGAAAAAGGTTCCAATTTTCTACTCCTCCTCCGGGAATATATCGAGACCCTAATACCAGATCATGAGTTTTGGCCGCTTCTAAAAATTTTGGAAGATATTTGGGTTGATGGGAAAGATCGGCATCCATTTCAAAAATAAAATCATAATGATGTTCCAGCGCCCATTTAAATCCAGTGATGTAGGCACTTCCCAGACCCATTTTTTGTGGGCGTTCGAGAAGATAAAGATGAGGATTATTTTTTTGAAGCTCTTTTATTTTTTGTCTGGTTCCATCTGGAGAATTGTCGTCAATAAACAAAATATCTGTTTGGGGGATAAAGTGAAAAATTTGAGATGTTAATTGAGGGACATTGTCCTTTTCATTATAGGTTGGAATAATAATGACGGATTTTTGAGACGACATACTGCTGTTCCTCAAGGGTTAATTCAGGGTACATGGGAAGAGAAACGGTTTGAGAACAAATTTTTTCGGCATTTGGGAGATTTCCTTTGATGTATCCAGCTTCTTTATAACACTCCAGATAGGGAAGGGGGGTTGGGAAATGATTCCCTGTTTGAATACCATTGGATTTTAAATGCTCTATGAGGTTATTTTTATGCTGAGTTAAAATAACGTATAAATGAAAAACAGGTTTGTTGTATGAAGCAACTTTAGGAAGCGTAATCTTATTTAAAAGCCCTGCTTCTTCAAAAAGGCGATAATAGGTTTGAGCTTTTTCTCTTCGCTGCTCATTCCACTGATCAATATAGGGGAACTTAACATTTAAAACGGCAGCGGGAAGGGCAGCAAGGCGGGCATTCATCCCAATTTTTTTGTGATTATAGGTTTTAGGATATTCTCCATGGGTTCGATATTCTCTAGCAGAGATAAAGTTTTTTTCATCTTTTACAAACAGCATTCCTCCATCTCCATAGGTGCCCAGATTTTTAGAAGGGTAGAAACTCAAAGCTCCAAAATCTCCCATAGATCCTGCTTTTCGTCCTTTATATTCTGCGCCGATAGCCTGACAGGCATCTTCAATGACAAAAAGCTTATGTTTTTTGGCAATGTCTAAAATAGGATCCATATCCGCACACTGGCCAAAAATGTGGACTGGAATAATAGCTTTGGTTTTAGAGGTAATAGCTGCTTCAATTTGAGTGGGATCGATGCAAAATGTCTGAGGATCAACATCTACAAATACAGGTTTCGCTTTTAAAAATGAAATGACTTCACTGGTGGCAACAAATGAAAGGGGAGTGGTAATAACTTCGTCATTGGGTTCAATCCCAATCGTTAAAAGAGCCAATAAAAGAGCATCAGTCCCCGAAGAAGTTCCTAAAGCATGGGGGCTTCCTACATATTGGGCTAAATCTTTTTCAAGTTTTTGCACTTCTGGGCCTAATACATAAATTCCTTGATCTAAAACACGTTGAATGGCTGTTTGAATTTGAGGTTTAAGGGCTTCATATTGTTTTTTAAGATCTAATATTTGAACATTCATCATCATAAACTCCTTTTGAAATAATCCATGGATCGTTTTAATCCTTCTTCCAGACTGATTTTAGGCTCCCATTGCAACAATTTTTTGGCAAGGGTTATATCCGGTTGTCTGGTTTTAGGGTCATCTTGTGGAAGAGATTTATAGATGAATTTACTTTTACTGTGTATGACTTCAATCACTTTTTTAGCCATTTCATGAATGGTGAGTTCCGTAGGATTTCCAATGTTTACAGGGTAAGAATAATCTGATTGGAATAGTTTATAAATTCCTGAAATTAAATCATCTACATAGCAAAAGCTTCGGGTTTGGGAACCATCCCCAAAAATAGTAATGTCTTCATTCTTCAATGCTTGAGTGATAAAAGTAGGAATGGCTCTGCCATCATCCAGTCGTTGGCGAGGGCCATAGGTATTAAAAATCCGGATAATTCGTGTTTTTAATCCATGAACTCGATGGTAGGCCATGGTCATCGCTTCTAAAAATCGTTTGGCTTCATCATAACATCCTCTAGGACCAATGGGATTTACATTTCCCCAGTAATCTTCTTTTTGCGGATGAACGAGGGGATCTCCATAGACTTCAGAAGTAGAAGCCAAAAGAATAGTGGCTTTTTTAGCTTTTGCTAAACCCAAGACATTATGAGTGCCGAGAGCGCCCACCTTTAATGTGGGAATAGGAATTTTTTGATAATCAATGGGACTGGCTGGAGAAGCAAAATGAAAAATGGCATCTATAGGCCCCTCTATTTGAATATATTTAGTAACGTCGTGCTCAGTGAAAGTAAAATTTGGATGAGAGGTGAGATGTGCAATATTCTTAGGACTCCCCGTAATGAAATTATCGATGCAAGTAACGTGATAATTTCGTTCTAGAAGAGTGTCGCAGAGGTGGGAGCCTAGGAAACCCGCTCCTCCTGTCACAATAGCGTGTTTCATATTAAGCCGATCCCTTCATAGTAAAATCCATACTCTTTCATCATCTTTGGATTAAAGAGATTACGTCCGTCAAAAATAAGGGGTTGTGTGAGAAGGCTTTTTATTTTTTTGAAATTGGGTTTTCGAAATTCATTCCATTCTGTTAAAATAAGAAGAGCATCTGCATCTTTTAAGCACTCATAGCTATCTTCAAAATATTCAATTTTATTTTCAAAAATGTGTTTGGCGGTTAGGAGCGCAACAGGATCGTAGACTTTTATTTTAGCTTTATGCTTAAGTAAATTTTTAATAACAGCAATAGCTGGAGCTTCTCTCATATCATCCGTATTGGGCTTAAAAGCAAGACCCCAAATGGCAATGGTTTTTCCGGATAGTTTCCCTGAAAAATACGTATAGAGTTTATGAAATAAAATTTCTTTTTGCGCGCGATTTACCTCTTCAACAGCCTGTAGCACCTTGAGAGATTTTCCGTGAATTTGGCTAGAGGCTAAAAGGGCTTGAACATCTTTTGGAAAACAAGAACCTCCATAACCTGTTCCAGGATATAGAAATTTATGTCCTATTCGAGAATCACTCATCATGACTTGCCGAATAGGTTCAATATCGGCTCCAACAGATTCACAAAAGTTGGCTATTTCATTGATAAAAGAAATTTTGGCGGCCAGAAAGGAATTGCAGGCATATTTAGATAGTTCTGCAGAGGTATTATCCATGATAAAAATTGGGTTTCCAGAACGAACAAAAGGTGCATAGAGTTCTTTTAAGGTATTTAAGGCTTCTTCATGGTTTCCTCCCAGTACCACACGCTCTGGTTTTAAGAAATCTTCGATGGCGGTTCCTTCTTTTAAAAACTCGGGGTTTGAAATAATAGCAAATGGGTGCGAGGTATTTTTTTGTAGGATATCAGATACTTTTTGGTGTGTGCCTACGGGAACAGTACTTTTAAGAACAATAATTTTAGATTCATTCATGTGTTCAGCAATGGTGCGGGCTACGTTAAAGACATATTTTAAATCTGAAGAGCCGTCTTCATCTTGAGGAGTGCCAACGGCAATAAAAATAACTTTTGATTGTTGAATGGCCAAAGCAGAGTCTATTGTAAACGTTAGTCTTTTATTTTTGGTATTTCGCTTAATAAGATCTTCTAGACCAGGTTCATAGAAGGGGACAATCCCACAGGATAGATTTTTGATTTTGGTCTTATCTACATCAACACAATATACCTGGTTTCCGCTATCGGCAAAACAGGTCCCTGCTACCAATCCTACATATCCGGTTCCAATGACGGCAATGTCCATAGATCAGTTTTTAGATCACTCATTTATATAAGTCAATTATAAGGATTTAATTGACTTAGATTCTTGCTTTCGCGAGAATGACATCCAATATGAAAAAGGCAAAGATAAAATCTTTTTTAATTCAAATTCTTAAATTGGCGTTTGCGGTGGCTATTTTTGTTTATTTAATTACTTCTGGGAAAGTGGATTTAGTTCGAGTGAAAGATGCTTTTTTACACTCTTATTGGACAATTTTATCTTTGCTGATGGGGCTTGTGACATTACTGATTACCACTTGGAGATGGCGTTTGCTCTTAACGACACAAGGAATTCGAATTAGCTTTAAAAAAGCCTTAAAACTTGTTTTTATTGGGCATTTTTTTAATATTGTTATTCCCGGAACTGTCAGCGGCGACGTCGTGAAAGCGTATTATATCTCTAAAACAGAAAAGAATAAAATGGCGGCGGCTCTTTCTGTCGTTATGGATCGGTTTATTGGACTGATGATGTTAACGGTAGTCACTTTTTGTGCAGTCATTTTTAATTTTTCTTTTGTGCAATCTGTTTCGGAATTAAAAATTCTAGGACAAATGATTATGGGTGGATTTGGAATTGTTGTGATTGGATTTTTATTTTTTTTATTTAGAAAAAATTTTTCACTTTCTTCCCGTTGGCCTATTTTTTTAAGGGACATGACAGAGTCCTTTTGGGCATATCGAAAACATTTGGGGGTCATTTTTTTAGCGGGAATTATGACGGTCATTAATTTTATTGCGAATGTTATTTTATATTATGCGGCGGTGAGAGCCTTGGGTGAGAATGCATTACCCATTGCGCAATATTTCTTTTTACTGCCGCTCGGGATGTTTGTGATGTCGATTCCCATTGCACCAGCCGGGTTAGGGGTGGGGCAATCCGCATTTTTAAAACTTTTTGAATGGGCGTATGGGCGACCTACCACCATTGGGGCGGACATGATGACCATTGTTCAAATGGTCATTGTGGTGTGGGCTTTGGTGGGACTTTTAGTCTATGTATTGAACCGAGAAAAAATGCCTGTTAATGCTCCTTCAGAAAAAGAGGTTCTTTCCGTATGAACATAACGGCTACTTTTCATGGAGCTTCTTAAAACTTCTGCATTTGTTTTTCAAGCAGTCCCCTTCAGTGAAAATGATAAAAGAGTTATTTTATTAACACATGATTTTGGTCGGGTAACGGCCATTGCCCCTTATGCTCAAAAAAGTAAAAGACGTTTTGGGGGTGCCTTAGAACCCTTAACGCTGCTTTCCGTGCTCTATTCTCAAAAACAACATTCTTCTTTGGCAAGATTGTCAGAAGTTTCCGTTGTTAATATTTTTTCTGGTCTTAAAAAAAGCATTCATAAAATGGCTTATGGGTGCTATTTTTTAGAGGTTATTTCTGAAGTGATGCGCGAGAATGAATCTGCACAAAATCTTTTTGATTTTTTACATTCTTTTTTAAAATCTTTGGAAAAAACAAAACAAGAAGATCTCTTGGCGAGACTTTTCGAGGCGCGACTCCTGCCTCATATTGGCTATGAGCCGATGCTCACGGGCTGTTTAAAGTGCAAAAAAAAGGTAGAGTTATTACCAGAAAAACTTTTGTTTTCATATGGAGAAGGGGGAGTAAAATGTAATGAGTGTGCTGCTTCTGTCATTCTGAGCCAGTATGGCGAAGAATCTCTTAAAAAAGTTTCAAAAGAAACGATACTGTATGTCAATCGCATGATGACAAAACAAAAGATAGATGTGACTATGGCAACACATCTGCGCCATGAAATGAAAGCGCTCCTTCCTTCTTTTTTATTTCATCACTTGGGAAGAGAAATGAATTCGTATCGTTTTATAGAGACGCTGATTGCTGAATAACCCATTGGGCGGCTTCCAGAAGATGGGTGGCAATAAAATCAGGTTTTAAAGAAAACCGTTCCAACATTTGTTTCCCTGCCCCTGTAAGAACCAGTACGGTTTTGCATCCAGCCGCTTTCCCAGCATAGATGTCAAATTCTCGATCTCCAATAAAAAAAGATTTTTCTAAGTTAACATGATGCTCTTGGACGGCCCGCTGTAATAATCCAATCTTTGGTTTTCGACAAAGACACTGGTCATCGGGTGTGTGTGGGCAATAATAAATAGAGTCTAAGTGAGCATTTTTTTTAGCTAATGTTTTTTGTAATTGGGTATTAATTTTAATAAGTTCTTTTTCTTGGAGTACTCCTCTGCCAACACAGGATTGATTTGTCACAACAATGGTTTTAAACCCATGACAATTAAATAATTGAATGGCTTTAAAGGCTTCATCAAAAATTTTAAGCTTTCGAATATCGGTAAGATAATTGGGTTCTTCAACGTTAATGGTGCCATCTCGATCTAAAAATACCGCTTTCATAATTCTTGATTTGATATCATTATTATTGTAACCATAGCAAATCATTTATGAAAACCCTGCGGCGAGTTCTTTCCTATGCAAAGCCCTATCGATGGGAGTTTTTAGGGGTGCTCATTTTAGGCATTTTTGCTTCCTCTCTTCAACCCGGGGCAGCTCTTTCTGTAAAACCATTTTTAGATGATATTTTAGTTGGAAAGAAAAGAGACATACTTAAAATGATGCCTCTTTTTATTATTTGTTTTGCTATTTTTTGTTCTGTCTCAAGATATATTTACACCGTTTGGATTTCCTATCTGAGTGAAAGGATTGTCAGGACCATCCGGGTTGAGCTCTATAAAAAATATATTTCTTTATCGTTAGATTATTATTCTCAAGCTTCTACGGGAAGGATGATGTCTGTAATCAACAGTGATGTTATTTTAATGTTAGAAGCTTATGGACGGATTAATTCCCTATTTTTAGATCCTTTCACCATTATAGGACTTATTTCGGTTTCTTTTTATAGAGATTGGAAGTTAACTCTTATTTCTTTAGTGATGATGCCACCTCTTGTATTGATGATTTCTAGAATAGGGAAAAAATTACGAAAAATGACCCATCAGCGCCAGGAACAATGGGCAACATTAAACTCTACCATTCATGAAACCTTAAGTGGCATTCGGATTGTAAAAGCATTTGGTTTGGAGAAATTTTTACATAGAAAATTTCGATTGGATAATGAACGTTTATTGGGGGTTCAATTTCGATGGATGAAAGTGGAGGGATTGTTAGCGCCTGTTTTAGGCATTTTAGGGGGATTTGGATTGGCATTTTTAACCGTTTATGGGGGAAATCGGGTTCTTTCGCAACAAGTGAGTGGAGGGGATATCTTTAGTGTTGGTTTTGCATTGGGATTTCTCATTGATCCGATTAAAAAACTTAATTCTCTTTATATAGGATTTCAAAAAGGACTAGCAGCGGCAACGCGTGTTTTTTCTATTTTAGATTTAACCCCGAGTGTTGAAAATACTCCCCATGCGCTTCCCTTAAAAACGTTCTCAAAAAATATTACTTTTGAACAAGTGTCCTTTAAATATAAAAATGAAGAACAATGGGTATTAAGAAATATTAATTTAACCATTCAAAAGGGTGAGGTGATTGCGCTGGTGGGATCCAGTGGAGGAGGAAAAACAACTCTGGTTAATCTGGTTCCTCGTTTTTATGATGTAACAGAAGGAGCCATTTCTGTTGATGGAATGGATGTTCGAGATGTGACTTTAGAATCTTTAAGTCAACAAGTTGCGCTGGTATCTCAAGATGTATTTTTATTTAATGATACGGTTGGTGCCAATATTGCGTATGGAGATCAAGGGCGTTCACAAAAGGATGTGGTTGAAGCAGCGAAAGCAGCCCATGCTCATGATTTTATTATGGAGCTCCCTCATCAGTATGATACGGTTGTTGGAGAAAGAGGGGTTAAGCTTTCTGGAGGAGAGCGTCAGAGAATTTCCATTGCTAGGGCACTCCTGAAAAATGCTCCTATTTTAATTTTGGATGAAGCTACGTCTGCGTTAGATACTGAATCTGAGATTTTAGTTCAAAAAGCCATTGAACAGCTGATGAAAGGACGAACCAGTTTTATTATTGCGCACAGACTTTCTACGATTCAACATGCGCATCGTATTTTGGTTTTGTCTGATGGAGAAATTGTAGAAGAGGGGACGCATGAAACCCTAATGAAACAAGAGGGGCAATATCATAAGTTTTATCAACTGCAGTTTTCTAAACAATTGGGGTATCAGCCATGACCTTAGATATGAATGAGCTCGTTTCTTTATGTAAAAGAAGAGGATTTATTTTTCAAAGCAGTGAAATCTATGGAGGGATTAATAGCTGTTGGGATTATGGTCCTTTAGGCGTTGAACTTAAAAATAATATTAAACGATTGTGGTGGAATGCCATGGTCAATCGAGAAGATATTGAAGGCATCGATGCTTCTATTTTAATGCACCCAAAAGTGTGGGAGGCATCAGGACATGTGGCGGGGTTTACAGATCCTCTGGTTGATTGCAAGAAATGTAAACACCGATTTCGTCCAGATCAACTGACAGAAAAAAAATGTCCCGACTGTTCCGGTGAACTGACAGAGATGCGTCAATTTAATCTCATGTTTAAAACGTTTATGGGACCCATAGAAGATGAAAGTAGTATTGTCTATTTACGTCCAGAAACGGCCCAAGGAATTTATGTTAATTTTTTAAATGTTCAAACAACGCTTCGCCATAAAATTCCTTTTGGGATTGCTCAAATTGGAAAGGCATTTCGAAATGAAATTACTCCTGGAAATTTTATTTTTAGAACCCGTGAATTTGAACAGATGGAAATGCAATATTTTGTTAAGCCGGGTTCTGATGAACAATATTTTGATCATTGGAAAGAAGAAAGATTAAAATGGCACAAATCTTTAGGACTGAATCCTAAAAAATTGCAATTTCATGAACATACGAAAGGGGAACTGGCACATTATGCAAAAAAAGCCTTTGATGTTCAGTATGAATTTCCATTTGGATGGCAAGAAATAGAAGGGATTCATAACCGTACAGATTTTGATTTATCCCGGCATCAACAATATTCTGGAAAATCTCTTCAGTATTTTGATGAAGCTACCAAAGAAAAATATACTCCTTATGTCATAGAAACATCTGTGGGATGTGATCGAACTCTACTTGCTTGTCTTATTGATGCCTATCATGAGGAAGAAGCCAAGGATGAAAAAAGATCTGTTCTTCGATTTCATCCAAAACTGGCCCCTATTAAAGTGGCCTTTTTCCCTCTCATTAAGAATGCCGGACTTCAAGAACTTACTCATAAACTTCAAGAAATGGTTCGGCCTTTTTATTTAACCCGATATGATGAAGCAGCCAGTATTGGGCGCAGATACCGTCGGCAAGATGAAATTGGGACTCCCTTGTGTGTGACGGTTGATTTTGATTCTTTAAAGGACGAAGCAGTAACAGTCAGAGATCGAGATTCCATGAAACAAGATCGTGTAAATATGACCCAGCTCATGGAATTTTTAAGAAAAAAATTAGAGGCTTAACGTCATGTCTAAACCATATGTCTATTTTTTTGGTAATAGTAATGCTGAAGGAGACCCTGCCAGAAAAGATATCTTAGGAGGAAAAGGCTCAGGGCTTGCAGAAATGACCAAGCTTTCCATTCCCGTTCCTCCCGGGTTTACCATTTCTACCGAAGTGTGTTCTTACTTTTATGAACATAATAATCACTATCCCGAAGGATTGGAAAAAGAAGTTTTAACCAAATTAAGTTTTGTGGAAGAAGTGTTAGGAACAAAGTTTGGGGATATCAAAAATCCTCTTTTAGTATCAGTTCGCTCCGGTGCCAGAATCAGTATGCCCGGAATGATGGATACCATTTTAAACTTGGGTTTAAATGATAAGACAATTGAGGGGTTAATTGCGCAAACTCAAAAAGAACGTTTTGCCTATGACAGCTATCGTCGATTTATCCAAATGTATAGCAATGTAGTTTTAGATATTGATATTCATAAATTTGAAGCATTGTTGTCAGCCAAAAAGAAAAAAGCAAAAGTGACTCAAGATGTGGAGTTAAATGCCCAAGCATTAAAAGAGTTGGTGGGTGAATATAAACAATTGGTTAAAAAAACAACGGGAAAAGAGTTTCCCCAAGATCCTTTTGAACAACTCTGGGGAGCCATTGGGGCGGTATTTCATTCTTGGAATTCACCTAGGGCCATTACCTATCGAAAAATCCACCATATTCCTTCTCAGTGGGGAACTGCGGTCAACGTGCAAGCAATGGTGTTTGGAAATTTGGGGGATGATTCTGCGACGGGCGTTGCTTTTACCAGAGATCCTTCTACAGGAGACAAGGAAGTATTTGGAGAATATCTGCTCAATGCTCAAGGAGAAGATGTGGTGGCGGGTATTCGAACTCCGTCGCCTCTCTTAGGGGATGCCCCTTCCTCGCATAGTCTTGAAAAAACCATGCCCAAGGCGTGTAAAGAGTTGTGTGATTTTTTTGAACGTTTAGAAAAGCATTATAAAGACATGCAAGATGTAGAGTTTACCATCCAAAAAGGAAAAGTGTGGATTTTGCAAACCAGACGCGGAAAACGTTCTGCCAAAGCAGCAGTTCGTATTGCTTTTGACATGGTTCAAGAAAAAATGATTTCACAAGAAGAGGCTATTTTAAGAATTGAACCAGCGCAATTAGAGCAGCTTTTGCATCCCATGATTGATCCAGAGGCTCCCAAAGAAGTGATTGCCAAAGGATTGGCTGCTTCTCCAGGAGCGGTAAGTGGAGAAGTAGTATTTTCTCCAGAAACGGCTGAAAAATGGGTAGAGGGGGGGCATAAAGTAATTTTAGTTCGAGCAGAAACATCTGCAGAAGATATTCATGGCATGCATGTAGCCAGTGGAATTCTAACAGCCCGAGGGGGGATGACCTCTCACGCCGCGGTTGTGGCTCGCGGAATGGGAAAATGTTGCATTGTGGGGTGTCACGATATTCAAATTGATTCTGAACATAAGTATATGATGGTAAATGATAAAAAAGTGCATGCGGGAGATTTAATTACCATTAATGGAACTACCGGAGAAGTATATTTGGGAGTGATCCCAACCGTTCAGCCCAAATTAGATCAATATTATGAAAAACTGATGACGTGGGTAGATGAAGTTCGGTCCATTCGAGTGAGGGCCAATGCGGATACTCCTCACGATGCCAAAGTAGCAAGACAGTTTGGGGCGGAAGGCATTGGACTTTGTCGGACAGAGCATATGTTTTTTGATCCTGAGCGGATTGATGTTATGCGGGAGATGATTTTAGCAGATACGGAAGAAACTAGAAGAACGGCACTGTCAAAACTGCTTCCGATGCAAAAACAAGATTTTATGGGAATTTTTAAGGAAATGAAGGGATATCCTGTGACCATTCGATTGCTTGATCCGCCTCTTCATGAATTTTTGCCTCAAACAAGTAAAGATTTAGCAGAATTGGCGCATAAAATTAATGTGTCCTTTTCAAAGATTAAACAAAAAGCCAAAGGGTTAAGTGAGTTTAATCCCATGCTGGGATTTAGAGGCTGTAGATTGGGAGTGGCCTATCCAGAAATTTATGAAATGCAAGTTCAAGCAATTATGGAAGCGGCCTGCGAAATGGTTCAGAAGGAAAAAATGGATTTAATCCCTGAAATTATGATTCCCATTGTGGGAGATGTGAAAGAATTTGATTTGATTAAAGAGAGGGTGGTTAAGATTTGTAAAGAGGTTTTAGAAAAATATAAACTTCACATTGATTATAAAGTGGGAACGATGATTGAACTTCCCAGGGCTGCACTGACGGCAGATCAAATTGCTAAGAGTGCGGAGTTTTTTTCTTTTGGAACCAATGACTTGACTCAAACCACTTTTGGAATTTCTAGAGATGATTCAGGACATTTTTTACCGAAGTATATTGAAACAGGCATTTATGATGTGGATCCCTTTGTCAGTATTGATCAAAAAGGAGTGGGACGTTTGATTGAAATGGCTGTTGAATTAGGCCGAAAGACTACTCCGGACCTTAAAATTGGAATTTGTGGTGAACATGGAGGTGATCCTTCTTCAGTTGAATTTTGCTATCGAACTAAGTTAAATTATGTTAGTTGCTCCCCCTATAGAGTGCCTGTGGCTCGCTTGGCTGCAGCACAAGCTGTATTAAAGAAATAATATATCCAGATATGTATTCAGATCATTCAGTAGAGATAAAATTTAATACCCTTTTGGGTAAACGTATTGCCTTATGTGTGACCGGCGGCATTGCAGCCGTTGAAACCGTAAAACTTGCTCGTGAGCTTCGTCGCTATGGGGCGGAGGTGAAGGCATACATGACTGCATCTTCTCAAAAATTTATTACACCCTTAGCTTTAGAATGGGCAGTAGAAGCACCTCCCATTGCCGACTTAACTGGAAGGGTAGAGCATATTGTAGAGTGTGATTTAGTGTTGGTGGCTCCGGCAACGTTAAATACCATTAATAAAGTAGCTTTGGGATTAGCCGATAATGTGGTGACAACTCTGATCGCTTCTCAGTGGGGAAAAAAGATGCCCATCGTCTTTGTCCCCACGATGCATGAATCTCTTGCCCAAAATCCGGTGTTAAAAAAGAATTTAGCTTTTTTAACAGAGCAAAAAAATATATATTTTATCGAAACAAAACACGAAGAAGGGAAAGAAAAATTTCCTAAAATTGAAACCATTGTGTCACAGGTGAGTCATCTTTTAAATAAAACTCATCATCCTCTCAGTGGGAAAAAGATCTTGATTACGGGTGGACCGACTCAGGCTCCTATTGATCCTGTGAGACACATTGGAAATTTTTCTACCGGAGAACTTTCAGTGAGGCTTGCTCATGAGCTCTATTTAAGAGGGGCGCTTCCAACCTTGGTTTATGGTCCGGGGTGTTTTAAACCTCATTCTTTTTATACGGTATTATCTGTTCAAACTCCGGCTGAGATGATGGAGACTGTTCTTTCCGAACTTCAATACCAACAATATCAAGCCGCTATTTTTGCCGCCGCTGTATTAGACCATGTACCGACTCATGTGGAAGATAAAAAACTATCTTCTGCAGAAAAATTAGAAGTGGAATTTATCCAAACACCTAAAATTATTCGTGAAATAGATAAAGTAACTCAGGTTTTTAAAATTGGATTTAAGCTTGAATGGAAAAAAACAAAAGAGGAATTATTGAAACTGGGAAATGAGGCCTTAGAATCCATGAATGTTCACGTCGTTATTGCCAATGACCTTTTTCAAATTTCCAATCAACAACATCCTGCTCTTATTTTGGATAGAAATAATTCTATGCTTCAAGTAAACTCTAAAGAAGAGATTATTAAAACAATTATCCAAAAATTAGAGCATGCTTTATAAATTACTTCGTCCGATTTTGTTTTTGTTTGATCCTGAATGTGTTCATAATATTCTGATATATTTATTATCTCTTGTCCCGGTTCGCTGGATATTGTCCTTATTATATTATTATGAAAATCCAGCGTTAGAAAAAACATTATTAGGAATTACGTTTAAAAATCCAGTCGGTTTAGCTGCCGGGTTTGATAAAAATGCCAAAGCTCTTTTAGCCTGGCAGGCTCTAGGATTTGGTTTTATAGAAGTAGGTACCGTAACTCCTCGCCCACAATTTGGAAATCCAAAACCTCGGCTCTTTAGACTTCAAAAGGAAAAGGCATTGGTAAATTGTATGGGATTTAATAATGATGGGGTTGAGCGGGTTTTAGAACGTATTCAAAAAGCAAAACCTGGGCTGCACATTCCTGTTGGACTTAACATTGGAAAAAATAAAGAAACTCCATTAGAACAGGCAGCAGATGATTATGTTTTTTGTATTAAAAAAGCGAACCTGTATGTCGATTTTTTTGTGGTAAATATTAGCTCACCTAACACACCTGAACTTCGAAGGCTTCAAGAACCTTCTTATTTTAAGCATCTCTTAGAATGCATTAAACACGTTTCTCAAAAGCCACTCTTTATTAAGATTTCTCCAGATATTGCTCAAAAAGATCTTGAGGATATGATACATATTGCCCAAGAGCTAAATATTGCAGGTTTTGTGGCTACGAATACGATGGTTGTTGCCCAAGGGGGAATGAGCGGAGCTCCTCTTGAAGAAAAATCAACGGCTCTTTTAAAACGCTTAAAAGAACTTTCGAAAGATTTGGTTTTAATCGGTGTGGGGGGAATTTTTTCTGAGCACGACGCCCTTCGAAAATTCAATGCTGGGGCAGATTTAATTGAACTCTACACCGGCTTTATCTTCCAAGGCCCCAGCCTTATTTCAAGAATTCATAGATCAAATAAAAAACCCTAACCGCGATTTCTCACGATTAGGGTTTTTGTAACTTAATTAAATGTAAGTAAGTTTAGAAGCGACCTCTTCCACCGCGACCGCCGCCGCCACCACCAAAACCACCTCTACTACCACCACGGCCGCCGCCACCACCAAAACCACCTCTGCTTTCGCGAGGAGCTTGGGGACGAGCTTCCGAAACCACAATGGCGCGTCCTTCAATTTCTTGGCCATTTAATTTTGTAATGGCATCAGTAGCTTCTTGATCAGAAGCCATTTCTACAAAGCCAAAGCCTTTACTGCGTCCAGTGACACGATCTGAAATGATCGTTGCAGACTCTACAGTACCAGCCTGTGCAAATAATTGTTGAAGCGCGTCTTGCGTTGTTGAAAAAGCAAGATTACCTACGTATAGTTTTTTACCCATTTTCTAATTTCTCCTTAATTTGGGATCCATCTTCAGAGGACATGAGCACCATGCTCGAAAGCTCTAAGGTCGGACATATTTACAAAAAAAGTATATATCTCCACTTTGTTATAAATACAAGCATTATTTTTTAGAGATATTCTATCTTAAGAACTTCAAATTCCTGAAGACCTTTGGGGACCTGAATGCTGACTTCTTCCCCCACTTTCCTTCCAATCAAGGCTCTGGCGATGGGAGAGGCGATGGGGATTTTCCCTGCTTTGATATCCGATTCAAATTTGCCTACAATTTGATATTTTTTTTGCTGTGAGGTTTGAAGATCTAACAACGTAACCGTTGCTCCAAAAGCGATATGCCCATTGGAAAGAGCTTTATGATCAATAACTTGGGCTAGGGCTAGGGTGTTTTCTAATTCTGCGATCCGAGCTTCTAAAAGTCCTTGTTCTTCCCGGGCAGCGTGATATTCCGCATTTTCTTTTAAATCCCCATGGGCTCTGGCTTCAGCAATGGCTTTAATGATGCGGGGACGTTCTTTGGTTTTTAAACGATGAATTTCTTCTTTCAGCCGTTCATGGCCTTCAAGCGTAATAGGTTCTTTATTCATGGACTTCTGGTCGTTTTTACAAATGGGGAAAGGGGGACTTTTACTTCTACGATCCTAGATTTTTCATCGGCGACTTGTTCAATTAAAACAATGTTTTGAATAGGAATCAGTAATGACTTGGTGTCTCTAAAACGTTTTTTCTCTTTGTTATTGATCTCAATAATGGGACTGTGGACAGAGGAATCTATAAGTTTTTTAACGGTGACAAAATAAGGATGCCCGCCCAAATCTAAATCCTGAGTTTGGCAATAGACGGTATACACTTCTTTTTCATAGTCATCTTTAAACTTAATCTTAAACATAGGCATTGTTTTTACACTACTTTTCAAGATTCTTCAAGTCGGTTGAAAGAAACTCCTCTTTGGCCAGTTCTAAAAGGGAGCGAGTATAAAAACCGGTTTTTTCTAAGCTCTGGGCAGTATTTTGAATAAAAAGGTGTTTTTTAGCAGAAGAAAGTTCTTTTGTCTCATCAAAAGGTTTCATGGGAAAGGTACCTTTTGGGCTATGGGGGACATCAATTGCAGATTCTAAAAATCTTTTTCCAAAAAAAGTAAAGCAGGCTTCCCCGATGGAATAAGAAAGACGGTTAGAGGTGTCGGCAGAGTGTCTGGCAATTAAATAGGCGCTGGAACTGTATGTAAAAGTATCTTTTTTTAAGATTGAAATAAAAGGAGTATCACTAGGGTGCTTGGCTTCTTCTTCTAGTTTATAAACCACATAATCTTCATACAAAAAATGGTAATTGGAAATGATTTGAGTGGTCCGCTTGATGAGTTGATTAAAATTGAAGATAGAATTCCAATCAATAAATTTTGGGGTGAGGAGTTGGCTACTGTGAAAGGGTTGACCTAAGTCTTGTATATAATGAAGGGACCACGCTAAAAATCGGAATGCCCAATAAGGTTGTTTTGCCTCAAATGCGGTTTGAGCAAGGTCATAAAAAATTTGTGCTCTTCTTAAAGCCTGTCCCATTTCTCGAGGGGGTATGTGAAAAGTCCGCCAGGGAGCTTTTAAACTCCATGTTTTCCAATAAAGATGGCGAAAAGCTTGGCTTGTAGGGCCGATTGTTCCCCCCATAAATTTTTGATCTGGAGAAATATCCATATTTTGATCCATCCCCCAATCAGGTTCATCGGTATGGGCAATTAAAATAGAGCGTGCATCAATAGTCCCATTCAGGGGATGTTTATAGTCTATTTTATAAGTAGAATTTAATTGGTACTGGTTTAAGAAATCTTTTTGGGTAAAATCTTTTGAAAAAGCTTTGGATAAAAAATCTTGGAAGGGAGTAACCCGAATTTCATGAAATTGATTGAGCCAGGTAACTTTTTCAGTGGCGTATGTGGTAATTAAATAATGTCCACCCCATGGCCAGGCAGAAAGAGGCAAGAAAAAAAACAATATCAGAAGATAAAATTTTATTTTCACGTGTTTTAGGCTATAAACTAAAAAAATAGAATTGTAAAATACAAAAAATACGATACACTTTAAAAAATATGGAAACATTAGGGAATTTTTTAAGAAAAGCGCGAGAACTTAAAAATATTAGCCAAGAAGATTTAGCTAAATTTACCTGTTATCATGTTTCTCGGATTCAGGCGTTAGAAGAAGATCGTCATGAAAATTTGCCTCCTATGCCTTATGTGAAGGGAATGCTAAGGTCCATTTCAAAATATTTGAGTCTGGATGTAAATGAGGTTCTTCATCAGTATGAAAATTTTTTAAATACTCAACCGAAAAGTGATCCTATTGTATCTTCAGTGAATGAGATTTCTGAAACTCCTTTTTATCTGCAAAAAAACTTTTTATTAGTATCTGCCACTGTATCTTTTATAGTGCTCGTGATTGTAGCTTCTTTTTTATTTAGAGAACCTAAGCAGGTAAAACCCATTGGAGATATTTCAACAACTGAAACAACATCATCATCAGAAGTATCTTTAGGAGGAAAAGAAAGCATAGCTCCCGCGGGAGGATACAAATTAATTATTCAAGCCCCTAAAGATATTTGGCTAAAGGTACAGATTGATTCAGATGCTCCTTATCCTTTACCTTTGAAGGCCGGTGGATCGACAGAGCTTCATGCAAAAAAGGTGTTACGTTTTTTTGTTTCAGATGTGGAAGGGGTTAAATTTACCTTAAATGATAAAGAAATGCCGCATTCTCTAACCGGAGCAAAAACCTTTATTTTCCCATCAGGCGCAAGTCTACCAACCAAAGAAAAGTAATACCGGATATAAAATAGAAGCAGTGAGTACGGGGATTAAAAAATTATCATCCAGTGTCTTTGAAGAAATAATTTCAGCAACTGTTGGTACAAGTCCCCCTATGAGACAAATAAGTGTAGCATATTCAGAAATAAGCGAATAGTTTACGATGAAAGCAAACGTTAAGAGGAAACAGACAGAAAAACAAGCCAAAGATCCTTGAAGTGATTTTCCTTCTACAATTTTATCTTTCCCAAATTTAATTCCAACAATATTGGCAGCGACATCTCCTAGGGCAAGACAAGCTAAAGACAAAAGAGCAATAGGTTTTGGGAAAAAGGAAATGACAATGAAACTGGATAGAATAAAGGGTGTAGTGGCACTTACAGAAAATAGTTCGCGTTTGCGCATCGTAGGGCCAAAAACAGAAACAATAAATTTATTTAAAGGTTTCCACCAAAGTCGTGAGATATCTAAGAATACAAAAGGAAGTCCAATGAGACTAAGCACTGTGAGTGCCATTTGGCGCGTGGTAAAGACATCAGCATATAAGTACATTACTGTTAAAATCATTCCCACATGCCATGCTTTTCTTAAAAGCTGAACTTCTTTTTTAGTGGCGGGTTTTGGGAATGGAATAACAAGCCCTGCCCAAGGTTTGTCCTTAAAAGATGCTGATTTTAAAGTATGTGTTGCTTGAACTCTCATCTTAATATTTAAAAAGAAGCATATTCTATGCCATCCTGCGTCAAAATGAGCGAAAGTAAAAAAATATAATAATATCAATAGATTAATGTATGGCTAGGGCCATGAATATATGGCCATGTATGGCTATTCTGGGTAGTTTTGTACCTATGGTTTGATATGCAGAGTGTGAAAATGAATTCACACCCAAAAGTAAGTGTAGATAAGGAATTGTTTAGTAGATATTTGCTTTTATAGGGGGGATAGTCTATGTGTGTGGAAAATGTTAAGAGATATTCCCTCAGTTCACGCCATTTTAGAAAATCCAAAAGTTCAACATTGGGTAGAAACGTTGTCTAGGGATTGGGCTCTTCAGATTATTCGAACGACTTTAGACGATATTCGGTGTGAGGTTCAAGAAACTAAAAAGCCTATTAGTAAAGACCATATGTATGATCGATTGTCTCAAAATTTTTTACAATTTCAAAAATCTTCTTTAAAAAGAGTCATCAATGCTACTGGAGTGTTGATCCATACCAATTTAGGAAGAGCTCCTTTAGCCAAAAAAGCCTTAGAAAAAATAAAAGAAGTTGGAGAGGGCTATAGCACGGTAGAGTTTAATATTAAAAAAAATGAGCGGGGAGAACGATTAGACCATCTTGAAAAACTCTTGTGCGCATTAACAGGGGCCCAAAGTGCCTTGGTGGTCAATAATAATGCCGCAGCTCTCTTTTTGTGTCTGAATACTTTGGCTTTTCAGAAAAAAGTATTAATTTCTAGAAGTGAACTTGTAGAGATTGGCAGTTCTTTTCGAATCCCCGATATCATGGAAAAAAGCGGAGCCCTCCTAAAAGAAGTTGGGACCACGAATAAAACAAGACTTAAAGATTATGAAAAAGCCTGCGATGTATCTACTTCTCTTTTTTTAAAAATACATAAGAGCAATTACGATATTGTGGGTTTTACCCAAGAAGTCCCTATCCGTGAATTGGCCCAACTTTCTCGAAAAAGGAAAAAGCCCCTTTTATTTGATGCGGGTAGTGGTCTCTTGTTTCGAAAATGGCCAATATTTCAAGATGAGCCTCTTATTTCTGAGTGCATAGAGCAGGGGGCAGATCTTATTACCTTTAGTGGAGATAAGCTTTTAGGAGGTCCTCAGGCAGGGCTCATTGTGGGAAAGAAAAAGTGGATTGAAAAACTTAAAAAAAATCCACTTTATCGTGTATTAAGAGTAGATAAGTTACTCTTGACTGCGCTAGAAGAGACGCTAAGAATTTATACGCTTCCTCATCCAGAAGAAGAAATTCCATTTTTAAAACTACTTTTAACTCCCATGGATGTATTGAGAGCTAGAGCTCAAACATTAAAATCGGAATTAGCACTGTCATTCATGATAATTCGAGAAGATGTATCCAAGGTGGGGGGAGGGGCGTTTCCAAAACTGTCTATTCCCACAGTGGCTTTATGTTTTTCTTTGCCTAAGGGAAAATTGCTTCAGTTTGAACAACATTTAAGACTTTCTCAAGATACTATCCCTGTTATTGGACGTATTCAAAAAGAGTGTTTTGTTATTGATCTACGAACTGTTTTTGAATCCGAGCTTTCATGCCTCAAAAAATCGTTAGTCTCTGCCTTAAATCTGCTTGAGAGATAAGAATAAAATTTGCTATGCTTAAAGCTTATGGATTGGATCCGAAGAGTTAAAATTGTTTGCACCTTAGGGCCAGCCACCTTTTCAAATGAGGCGATTGAAAAGCTCATAAAAACGGGCATGAATGTGGCCCGTCTTAATTTTTCTCATGGCGATTATAAGACCTATGAAAAGGTTATTCGCTGTATTCGAGAAAAAAGTGAGGTACTTAAAAAGCCCGTGACCATTCTTCAAGATCTTCAAGGCCCGAAAATTAGAACCGGAAAATTATCACAAGATGAAATAAAAATAAGAAATGGGCAAAAAATTACGATTACAACAAGAGAGATTATTGGAAATCATGAAATTATTTCTATCCCATACCGTCCTCTCCCCAGGCTTTTAAAAAAGGGGAATCCTATTTTGATCGATGATGGGTTGATTGAACTCGAAGTATTAAGAACTAAAAATCAGTTTATTGAATGTCGGGTGGTGAGTGGAGGAATTTTAAAAGAAAATAAGGGAGTGAACATTCCCTATATTAAAACTCAAAATGTGTCTTTAACCACAAAAGATAAAAAAGATTTAGCATTTGGAATTCGTGAGGGTGTTGATTTTGTGGCGCTCTCTTTTGTGCGCAGTAAACAAGATATTATAGAACTTCGAAAAAGAATTCCTAAATCAAAGTCTATTGGGATTATTGCTAAAATCGAAAAACGAGAGGCTATTGATAACTTTGATGAAATTTTAAGTGTGTCCGATGGCATTATGATTGCCCGGGGAGATTTGGCCGTAGAAAGTTCAACGGAAATTGTGCCTTGTCTTCAAAAAGAAATTATTCAAAAGTGTAATCGAGCGTTGAAGCCTGTCATTACGGCAACTCAAATGTTAGATTCTATGGTGTTTCATTCTAGACCCACCCGGGCGGAAGCTTCAGATGTGGCCAATGCTGTTTTAGATGGCTCAGATGCTCTGATGCTTTCTAGTGAAACGGCTTCAGGCCAATATCCTTTTAAAGCAGTATCCACGATGGATAAAATTATTCGTGAGGTAGAACATCACGATCGCCACCAAGATCAAAGATATTTTATTGAACCCCATATTCAAGGAGGTGTTGTCTCCGCTTCTCGTGGGCATCTAGAAAAAGCCGCATGTCAGATTTCAGAAAGTATCGGAGCAAAATTTATTTGTTGCCTCACAGAAAAGGGAAGATCGGCTACCCTCATTGCCCGGTGTCGTCCCAGACAGCCTATTATTGCATTAACCGATAGCCCTCACACCATGAAACGATTGTCTTTGGTGTGGGGAGTACGATGTTATTGGATAAAACATCTTTTTAAAAATAGAGAAGTTTTTAAAACTATTCGAAATAGGCTGCTTCATTTAAAAATGGTAAAACGGGGAGATCGAATTGTGATTACGACGGGTATCTTTACGCACTCTCCGGATACAACGCATATTGTGAAAGTACATCAAATCTAATTTCATGAGTAAACGTGAAAAAACGTTATTGATTCTAACGTTTGTTCTATTTGTATGTTTTAGACTCTATCCTCTCTTTTTGCCCAGTTGGTATGAAAAAGAATTGGTGCAGGTCAATATGGCCGAAAATCTGGCTAAAGAGCATTTTAATATTTTTAAAAATTCTTTAAGTTTTAATCTCTATTTTTTGAGTCCCGATCATGATCTTCCTATTCGGTGGTGTGAAGATTTTCCTCTATTTAATCTTTTAGCTTCTGTTGGAATACAGTTTTTACCTCTGGAGCCTCTTTTGGTGGGACGAATATTAAGTTTTATATTTTTTTTAGCAGGTTCTTTCTTTTTATTTCAGTTTGTTAAAGAAAATTATTCTATAAGAGTGGCTTATTGGAGCGTAGCTTTATTTTCACTTTCTCCTATTACGTTGGCCTATTCTACGTATTTTATTTCAGATATGGCGATGGTAACTTTTTTTCTAGCTTCTTTGTATGGACTGCGTAAAAATTATTATTTTTCTTTACTCTGTGCCATCTGTTTTACGGTAACGCGTTACTATGGTGTTTTTTTGCTCTTGCCTTTATTAGGTTATGCTTGGAGCCATTTCGATAAAAAAAATATAAAATTTTATCTCCTTTTTATGCTTCCTCCTTTGGTAGAAGGGCTGTGGCTTATCTATACACTCTTTATGTTTGAACATCCTATTGGTGGCAAATGGCATTGGGGAGAGTGGCAGCATCACTTTTTAGGGATTAGCAAATATGGTGTGACGTTTTTAGGATTTTTATTTTTATGTGTGGGCTTTTTTAAATATCGAAAAAATTTATTTTTTATTTTGTCATTAGTCATGATTTTTTTGTCTTTAGGATTTTTAACCCAAGGGCATGATATCCACTGGTTTTATGAATTTCAGTTTATTCCTTTTTTAGTCATTGCGACGGCCTTAGGATGGATATTTTTTCTTCAAAAACTTAAGCATCCCTTTGCTGTATCGTTGTGTTTTGTATTGGCGTTGAGTTGGCTTTCTTTACGAGAGAGTTATAAGCTCATGCGGTTTGATAGTAGTCCTAAAATTTTAGGAGAGAAACTTGAAACACTCTCTCAATCTCAAGATAAGCTTTTAGTAATGCAAGATGTCCCCGATCCCGGAGTGTTTGTGTATGGAAAACGAGAAGGCTGGATGGTGAATTTCGAAGATCTTCTTACTAAAGAATCTCATGATGGTTTGTATCAAAAAGCAACTATTGGAGTGGTGCGCATTTCAGAAGGGAATCTTTTAAAAAATATTGATAAAACACTCCCCTGGGTAATCGGGCTTAAACAAAAATATTTAACGCTATGGGAAGAGCAAGGGAATTTTGGGATGCATCAAAAGTGCGGAGCAATAAACTTTTTTTTCAACCACTGCCCACGTGAAAAGTACTACCTTTTGATTTTAAAATTATAATGATAATTTATCATAACTATGAATGCCAAAATTTTTATGATATAAGATCACGATATGAGACAAATATTTTGTAGATTTATTGATAGGTTAGACCATGTCTCAATAATTTTTTTAATTATCTTTATTTTTTTATTTTGTAGATTTGTAATTAGCTACCTCTTGGATTTTTCTTCAATCTATCTCATGGATTTTAATGTTTTTTATGAAACTGGAAAATATATTCTCCGGGGTGGTGGAAATGTATATTCAAATCCAAATTTGCCAGATTTTTTTAAATATGCACCCGTCATCAGTCTTTTGCTTGTGCCGTATGGATTTTTTAGCATGCAGGTTAGCTCTATTTTATGGATAATTTCAAATATTGGATTTCTTATGGGATGCCTCTATCTTATAAAAAAAATATTTTTAAAATATAATATACAATTTAGGGCAAGTATATTTATCTTGGCGCTTCTGATTCTCATTAAAGCGGTTACAACAGAAATTACACTTGGTCAGTCGGATATTCTTTTATTTCTGTGTGTGTTGGGCTCTTTATGGGCATATGGTAATCAAAAACGAAAGCATAGTGCTATATTTTTTTCGCTGGCCATTGCTATTAAATTGCCAGTATTAATATTTTTAATTTTTTTTCTTTTTAAAAGGGATTTTCGATTTATAGGTTTAACAATTCTTGCTTTTATATTGTTGAATATATTGACAGTTTTATGTTTAAACCCAGCAGCTCCTTTAAGTCTAATTTCAAGTTGGATCAGCTCTATTATTCAGGCAGGTGGTAATGCTGATATTGTTATTTTTAGAATATCCAATCAGTCTTTGTACGCATTAATAGGACGTTATTTTGGTACTGCAGAGAACTATGGGCTTAATGTTTTATCTTTATCCAATACCCTTATTATGGGGATTTCTATTATGATTGGATTTTTAATGCTGATTTTTCCTTTTTTATTGGTAAGAATTTGCAATTACAAAGAGCATTCGGATTTATTTGTGTTGAGTATTTTATTTATTTTAATGAACTTATTTAATCCAAATTGTTGGCTTGCTAATAATGTAACACTTTTTTTCCCTTTAATATATTGTCTTGTACATCTAGGTATTCAAAAAATAAATTTTCGGAATCCAAATTTATATTTGATTGCTCTTTGTGGGGTTGCTATTTTTTTTACACACACAAAAATATGGAAACTTGTTAACCTATATCCCTATCAGGGAGAGACATATGTAAGCTTTGTTTTTAAAATATGGCCGCTTTTCAATATTTTACTATATTTTTTAGTGATAACGAATTACGTATTACGGGAAGAAGCCGCGAACAAGCATAGCCTTCGACAAATGTCTGATGGATGAAATCAAGGCTGAAAGACGCATGTTCACTTTAAATTCTTTTTGAGTCAGAATAACTTTATCAAAGGTGTCGGACATAATATTCCAAAGTCGGTTATTAACTTCTTTTTCATCCCAAAAGAATTTTTGAAGTCCTTGGACCCATTCAAAGTAAGAAACCGTAACGCCTCCCGCGTTGGCCAAAATATCTGGAATAAGAAATATGCCCTTGTCATATAAAATAGGATCTGCTTCTTGAGTGGTTGGGCTATTGGCACCTTCTGCTAAGATTTTACATTTAATGCGAGCAGCATTTTTTTCAGTAATCTGAGATTCTACAGCGGCTGGAATTAAAACATCGCATTTCAGTTCTAAGAGTTCGCTATTTGTTACAGGTTCAGCGTCGGGAAAAGTATTTAGAGGATTTTTCGCGGCTAAATGATCGCTGATTTTTTGAAGATCTAGTCCTTTAGGATTATAAATTCCTCCGTTTTCATCGCTGGCTCCAATAATAGTACATCCAATTTTATTCATTTTCCTGGCCGCAGAGGCTCCTACTTTTCCATACCCTTGAACTACAACGGTTGTGTTTTTGTCTAAGGTAATGCCTAAGTGTTTTGCTGCACACATAACGGAATAGGCTACTCCTTGTCCTGTAGAATCTGTTCTTCCTAAGGAGCCGCCTACTTCAAGGGGTTTTCCAGTGACAACGCCTGGAATAGCAAAGCCAATGAGCTGGCTATAGGTATCCATCATCCAGGCCATGGTTTGTTCATCGGTTCCTATGTCAGGAGCAGGAATGTCTTTATCTGGGCCAATGAAATTTGCAATTTCAGTGGTGTATCGTCGGGTAAGGCGTTGCTTTTCACCCCGAGACATATGATTGGCATTACATCGTACCCCGCCTTTAGCACCTCCAAGAGGTAGACCAAAGAGAGCGCATTTTAAAGTCATCAGCATAGCCAGAGCTGCTGTTTCACTGAGTGTTACGGAAGGATGGTATCGAATGCCTCCTTTTCCAGGTCCAAGCGTCATATTGTGTTGAACACGATATCCTTCAAACACCTTAATGTGGCCATCATCCATGCGTACCGGTACAGAAACAATCAGGGCTCGCTTGGGGTATTTAAGACGGGCTGCCACATTTGGGTCTAGCTTCATGGTGTCGCAGGCCAAATCCAACTGGCGAATAGCATTTTGATACAAAGGGCCGGAGAGCAATTCCATGTTTAAAAGTTCATTGTTCATATGGGTTTCCTTATACGTTATTCAGAATCCTCTTCGACATCGGGAGCCAAAGGATCTCTGAGTTGATATTCCTTCATTTTATTCTGCAGACTTTTCCTGCTAATGCCAAGAATTTTTGCAGCCTTGGTTACATTGCCATGGGTGTCTTCCAAAGCCTTCACAATCAAATTTTTTTCAATTTTTTGAGTGGTTTCTTTAACGATATCTTTAAAAGAGCCTTGTGCTGCAAAATCTTCAGGCCGAATGCTGGGGGTCATAATAGTTGAAAGCTGAGACATTTCTGAAGGTAAGTTTTCTGTGGTTAAGATATCTTTTTCGCTTAAAAGAATCATCCGTTCAATCACATGTTGAAGCTCTCTAATATTTCCAGGCCATTTGTATTGCATGAGAATGTCCATTGCGTTTTTATCTATAGAGCGAATGTTTTTTCCAAGTTTTTTGTTATACTTTTGAATGAAAAAGTCAACTAAATGCGGAAAGTCTTCTTTTCGTTCTCTTAAGGGAGGGAGATAAATGGGAACCACGTTGAGTCTGTAATACAAATCTTCTCTAAAAGTTCCCTTTTTAACCTCTTCTAAAAGGTCTTTATTGGTGGCAGTAATGAGTCGAATATCAATTTTAAGAGTTTTCACACTTCCCACGCGTTCAATCTCATTTTCTTGAAGAACTCTTAAAAGCTTTGCCTGAAGTTCAAGGGGGATTTCTGCAATTTCATCTAAAAACAAGGTTCCTTGATCTGCCAGTTCAAAACGACCGGGTTTGGCCGAAACGGCCCCCGTAAAAGCCCCTTTTTCATATCCAAAAAGTTCAGATTCAATAAGAGTGGCTGGGATAGCAGAACAATTGATGGTGATAAACGGTTTTTGAGATCTTGAGCTATTTTCATGAAGTGCTCTAGCTGCCAATTCTTTTCCGGTGCCGCTTTCACCGGTAATTAAAATGGTGGAGGGGCTATCAGCTACTTTTTTAATGATGTTTAAGACTTCTTTCATTTGAGGACTATGATTGACCAATTCTGAATGAATTTCTTTATCAGTTGGAGCTTTGGATTTAGAATGAAAAACAGTGATGGCTTTTTTGACGACGTCCATCATTTCTAATTTATCAAAGGGTTTTGAAATGTAATCTAAGGCCCCCAGTTTTAAAGCAGAAACGGCGGAATCCACACTTTCATGTGCTGTAATGATAATGACAGGAATGTCAGGGTAGGACTTCGAAACAGATTTTAAAAGTCCCATGCCATCTAAATTGGGCATGCGAAGATCCGTAATAATAGTATGTATTTCTTCTTTTTTAAGAAGGGCAAGGGCTTCAATGCCATCTCGTGCTTCATGTACGGTATAGTGTTCTTGTTCTAAGAGAGCCTTTAATACCTTTCGAATATTCGCTTCGTCATCGACAATTAAAATTTTTGAATTCATTGTTTTTTATAAGGAAGAGTCATAATAAATTTTGTGCCTTTCTGCAATGTACTTTCCACTTTTATATTGCCCTGATGGGCTTTAATAATTTTTTGACAAATGGGAAGGCCCAATCCAGAGCCTTCTTTTTTTGTTGTGAAAAAAGGGATAAAAAGATTTTTTAAATTTTCAGGCACAATACCTTCTCCTGTATCTTCAAAAATAATTTGAATATTGGGTTCAACTACTTTTGTATGAATTTTAAGTTTTCCACCTTTCGGCATGGCATCAAAAGCATTTAAAATGAGATTTAAAAATACTTGGTTTAATTGCTGTGGATCGGCCATCATCAGTGGAAGTTTAGAATTTTCTTCATAAGAAATAAGGATAGAAGGGGGGGTACTGGCGGCCATGTTTTGAAGAGATTTTTTAATGAGTTCAGAAGCATCGGTTTCTATAAAATTTTGCTGAAAAGGTTTTGCATAGGTTAAAAATTGAGTGACGACTTTGTTGAGTCGATCTACTTCATCGACAATAATTTTTAAAAAATCATTTTGTGAGCTCTGTTCCGTAGAGGGCAGAAGATATTGCGCAGCGCCTTTGATGGCGCCTAAGGGATTTCTAATTTCGTGGGCAAGCCCAGCAGACATTTCTCCCAGCGTGGCCAGCCGATCTCGCTCTCGCATGGTGTCATAAATTTCTAAATTTTTAAGAGTGTAGGCAATTTGTTTTGAGAGCGGAATCAAAAGTCTTAACTCTTGGAGAGAATAGGCCGTATCAGAAAGTTCATTGGTGAAAGTGCAAAACCCCAATATTTTCCCCTCCAGCATAAAGGGAAAAGCAACTTCGGTATTAAAAGCAGAAAACATTTGAGTGGCCTGCAGAAGTTTTTCTTTAATGCCTTGGCTTCCTTCTAGAATTTCACGATTTAAAAAATAGGTACTAGCGGGAAGGGGGTTTTTTCGCTGAAGATATTTAATAAAATCATGGTTCGCCAAAACTTCTGTGACATTTACTTTAGAAGGATCGGGGGCTAGAGATTGAATGAGTTTAAATTTAGTTCCTTCAGGATCCAAAAGAAAAAAATGGGCTTGGGTAGCTTTTAAAGCATTTTTAAGTCCCACTAAAACTTCATGGGTTAAATCATTGAGGTTGGTAATATCAATGAGTATATTTTTAATGCGGTCCAATTGTTCTTCTGTTTTAAGGCGTCCTTGTAAGAAAAAATTGTAGGTTACTTTTTGGGTGAGCGTTTTAACTGGCTCAAAAAGAATTAAAATAACAAAGGAAGCCACAAACGTATTAAAGAGAAATAAGGCAGAACCTTCTACCCATGATACCAAAATGACATAGATAATAGTTAAAATGGCACTTAAGATAAAAAATAAAACTCCCTTGGCCGTTAGATCCTCAAGATCTAATACTTTCCGTCGTGTAATAGTCTGGTAAATAAAATAAAGATAAATGACCAAAACCACATTGCCTAGGGCGGGTAGAGGAAATCCACTTTCAGACAGCTGATCAAAAATGAGCATAAGAAGGGTAAAAATTCCTCCGGCGATTAAATAGGTTTGTCGTTTTTTTTCTTGAATACCCAAAGAGGCTTTTCTTAAATTTTGAGCGAGGAGGAAAAAAGCATACCCAATAACAAAAACAGCATAGGTGTAAGAGCCGTGTTTAAACCAAAAAAGTTTATTGTCCGGTAGAAAAAAACCTAAAGCTAAAATAATACCCACGCTATAGCCCAAGGTTTGGGTTTTAATAAAGGTGGGTTGTTTTTGATCAATTTTTTCGGTGAGTTGTAATAAAAAATAACCACTGGTAGGGGCTAAAATTAAGGTCATGAGGAGATGAATGCGTTCTAACAGTGCAGAATAAAAGGTTCTAGAAAAAAAGAAAAAAAGATTCCAGAGGGCTAGTTCCAGACACATAATGGAAAACCAGCGATACCGTTTTTCAGTGGTGCTTTTAGAAGCCGTAATAATAGCAAAGGCAATGGCCACAAAAGCACAAAACAAAGCACTAATCGTTAAGGTACTCATAATTGAAAAAAGGGAGAATTCATGTTACACAAAACACGACTATGACACAAGTTCAACTAAATTTAAAAACCGATGTTAAAAATCTGCCTTATGAGAAGTTAAAAAACTATCTCGTTGCCCAAGGGGAAAAGCCCTTTCGAGCTCCGCAGATCATGAAATGGATTTTTCAAAAAGGAGTAGGTTCTTTTTCTGAAATGACCGATCTATCTCAAAAAAGCAGGGAATCGCTGGAAAAACAGTGTGAGGTGAGTTTTTTAAAGATCTCCCAACGGCAGCTTTCTTTAGATGGAACTCAGAAATTTTTATTTGAACTGTCTGATAAAAATACCATTGAATCCGTGTATATTCCGGATGTGGGGCGAGTGACATTATGTGTGTCTACTCAGGTAGGTTGCCGGATGGGGTGTAAATTTTGTTTGACGGCCCAACAAGGGCTCATTCGTAATTTAAAACCTTCTGAAATTGTAAATCAGCTTTTAGAGGTTCAAAAAAAGGTAGAAAGAAAAATCACCAATATTGTGATGATGGGGATGGGAGAGCCTTTGGATAATATAGAGGCGGTGTTAGATGCTATTGATATTTTAAGATCTAAATGGGCTTTTAATATTTCTGGGCGGAAAATTACAGTTTCTACCGTAGGGTTGGCGCCTAAAATTTTACAATTTGGTAAAAGTTCTGATGTTAATCTTGCGATTTCTCTGAATGCTTCCAATGATCACGTTCGAAGTAGCATTATGCCCATGAATAAAAAATACGACATGGATGAACTGCTAGAAGCATGTAAACAATATCCTTTAAAGCCCAATCGTCGATTAACTATTGAGTATGTGATGTTGGGAGGAGTGAATGACTCTCTAGAGCATGCCAAGGAATTAGTCCAACGTCTTCAAGGAGTTAAATGTAAAGTAAATCTCATTCCATTTAATGAACATCCTGGTTCTGCTTTTAAAAGACCAACGGATGATGCAGTGTCTATTTTTCAAGAATATCTGAATAGTCAGGATACGACAGCAATGGTTCGAAAAAGTCGGGGGCGAGATATCTTGGCTGCCTGTGGGCAGCTCTGCAGTGCGCCATCTTCATTGACTTCTCCCACCACGAATGTTATGAATAATGATGTCGTTAGTGGTGTGAGTGTTCATTAATAAAAAAATAAAAAAAGAAGTTAAAAAACTAGGAGATTAAATCATGAAAAAGAATCTCTTTGTGTTGAGTTTTTTAGGGGTCCTATTTTCTTACCATGTTGCTTCGGCTGCTATTACCAGAATTGAAATTCCTTTTTCACAAAAAAATGTCACGTTAAGTCCAGGAAGTTGGTTTAAATTTGAGTGTACGGTATGGGATAATGAAGAGGGACAAAAACTGAATGTTCCGTTAACGTGGGTGATAGAGGATGTGGGTGGATTTGAAACTACACTTCCGGGCTGGATTGATGAAACCGGATTTTTTAGAGCAGATTCTTATTTTTTAGGGCGATTTAAAGTGGTGGTGACAGAACCTGTGAGCCATCTTCGTGATGAGGCCAATGTTCAAATTACTCAGAACCCTCCCTATCCCTATGAAATTTTTAGAATCGAGGTTTTTCCCAATACCTTAAATTTAACGAGAGGAAGTTCTGCCTATTTAAACATCCACTGTTATAATGGTTATGGGGAGAGAGTATTTAATTATACGTTGCGATATTATTTAAGAGATATGTTCGGACGACTTACTCCTAGTTTTGTTCGTATTGATCCTCCGGGGATTATTTATGCATCGTCTTGGATGCCTCAAGGGTCTTACACGCTTTATTTTGAAGATGTGAATGGCTCAGCACGAACGACAGTTCAGCTAAATGTATGGTAATTGGGGTTATTGGTGGGTCGGGTCTTTACGAGATCGATGGGCTTCAAAATGTCCGTGAAGAAAAAGTAACTACTCCTTTTGGCAATCCCTCAGATCCGTTTATTCTTGGGGAATTTAATCAAACCACTCTTGTTTTTTTGCCTCGTCATGGAAAAGGGCATCGACTCTCTCCTTCAGAAATTAATTATAGAGCCAATATTTGGGGGCTTAAAAAACTGGGGGTAGAAGTAGTCCTCTCAGTTAGTGCGGTAGGAAGTATGAAAGAAAACATCCCTCCAGGAGATGTGGTGATCATTGATCAATTTATAGATCGAACCAAGGGCATTCGAAAGCATACATTTTTTGAAGGAGGATGTGTGGCGCATGTTTCTTTGGCGCATCCTATTTGTCCGGAATTAGCTAAAATTGCTTACGAAGCGACTCAAAAAGTGACCCAACGGGTGCATCGAACCGGAACGTATCTTTGTATGGAAGGGCCTCAATTTTCAACGAAAGCAGAGTCACTGCTCTATCGATCTTGGAATGTAGATGTCATTGGGATGACCAATGTGCCAGAATGTAAACTTGCCAGAGAAGCTCAACTTTGTTATGTCACATTGGCTTTTTCAACTGATTTTGATTGTTGGAAAGAAGGCGAAGAGGCAGTATCTGCCGATAAAGTTCTTGCCACGATTAAAAAAAATGTGGATACTGCTAAAAAAATTATAAAAGAGGTTTGTTTTCTGATTCCTAAAAAAAGAAACTGTAGTTGTGAGCAGGCACTTAAGAATGCCATTGTTACAGATCTAACCAAAATCCCTCTTCCACTCAAAGAAAATTTGAAACTTTTAACAGGAAAATATGTATGAGTATTGTGGTTGTGGGAACCGTTGCATTTGATACAGTTGAAACACCTTGGGGACGAGTAGAAAAAATTTTAGGAGGGTCAGCTAATTATTTTTCCATGGCGGCTCAGTTTTTTTGTCCTGTTAAAATGGTGGGAGTCATTGGAGAAGATTTTCCAGAATCTCATCTTGAGTATTTAAATTCTAAAAATATTTGTACCGATGGCATTGTGCGCCTTGATGGAAAAACCTTTCACTGGAAGGGCGAGTATAAGCGAGATTTAAATGAAGCCATTACCTTAAATACCCATTTAAATGTGTTAGAACAATTTGATCCCCAGCTCCCCGAGCATTATCGTGAAACACAGTTTGTATTTTTAGCTAATTTTGATCCTCGTCTTCAAAAGCAGGTGTTGGGGCAAGTGAAGAAAACAAAGGTGGTGGCCTGTGATACCATGAATTTTTGGATTGAAGGAAAGCCCGAAGCACTTCGAGAAACCTTAAAAGACGTCGATATTTTACTTTTAAATGAGGGAGAGGCCAGGCTTCTTTCTGGAAAAGCCAGTCTTCTTCGAGCGGCCAAAGAAATTTCTGATATGGGCCCTCATAAAATTGTGATTAAGCGCGGAGAGCATGGAGCCATGCTCTATAATGAAGGCAATATATTTGTGGTTCCAGCATATCCTTTAGAAACCATTCATGATCCTACGGGTGCAGGAGATACGTTTGCCGGGGGATTTATGGGATATTTGGCTAAAAGCCTGGATCCTCTTAATGACACGACGCTTCGAAAAGCGATGGTCTATGGAACGGTCATGGCCTCTTTTACCGTAGAAGATTTTAGTTTTAATCGCTTAAAAGAAATTGATTGGGCTCATATTGAAGGGCGATATACAGATCTTCTAAAAGTTATTCATTTCTAGATCTACTGTTGTCCAGTTGACAACGCCTTGTTTTCATCATATATAATGCTGCATGATTTTTGAGCACCAGGATTATCGAACCTATCTTAAAACGGAATTGGCCAGGCGCTGCCACGTAAATCCTAAATATTCTCTTCGCTCCTATGCCTATCAACTCAAGATGAGTCCGGGGCAGTTAAGCCGCGTATTACAAGGTAAAAAAAGAATGTCTTATGAGAAGGCTCTGGAAGTGTCTTCTATTTTAAATTTGAAAGGCAATAAAAGAGAATATTTTTGCCAATTGGTCCATTTTGATACAGCCAAAAATTTGGTGTCAAAAGAATATATTGAAAACCGGTTAAAAGAAATCCGTCCTTCTAAAGATTTTTATTCTTTGGAAGGAGACATGTTTAAGCTTATTTCAGATTGGTATCATTATGCCATTTTGGAATTAATTGAAGTCAAAGGATTTAAACCCAATCCTCGTTGGATAGCAAAGAAATTGGGTATTTCTCAAGCTGAAGTAGAGTTGGCTATTGAAAGACTTCAACGATTAAAACTTTTAATGTGTGATGGAAATCAATGGAGAAAAATGCAATCGACGTATGTAGCTTCTACCGATATCCCCAATGAAGCATTTCTTAAATTTCACAAGCAATCCTTAGAAAGAGCTTTAAAAAGCTTGGATTCTCAGAGTGTGGATGAAAGGCACATGAGCTCTGTTACGTTTGGGATTGATACTTCCAAATTGAAAGAAGCTCGTGAACTTATCCGAAAATTTAGGGGAGATATGGAAAAATTGTTAACCAAATCGAATAAAATGGAAGTTTATCAATTGGCGATTCAGCTTTTTAGAGCGACGGAAAAAATATGAAAAAATACTCTTTTAATTTTTTTGTAACCCTTACTTTTCTATTCATGGCTGGAGAGTGTTTTTCCGGTGGTGGGCATGTGGAAGGGGGAGGGGATTATGTAGAAATTAAGATTAAAGAATCTAAAGAAATGGCAATTCGGGTTTTACAAACCGTCACTCCTAAAATGTTAAAAATAAAAACAGATTTACCCAGTTATTCCATAGAGTATTACCAAGAATTTCGAGAACAACTGATCAGTGATTTAAGAGCAACGCCTCCGTTAATATTTTGTGGTGAGTCCGAACGGGGACAGTTTTTGAAACGTGGCAGTGAAAAAACGGCTTTGACATTTCATACCTTTGCGGCCCCAATTAAAATTAATTTAAAAAGATGTGAAGAGCTTAACATTACCGCGTTGGGAGCGATCATGCTTATGTGTAGGGAATCGGCTCGCCATACGTTATTTAAACCAAAATATTATGAATCCGATGAAGAATTTTTAGGTCGCATTGAGCCTAAATTGGATGAGGTGGAAAACATTATCCTTCGAGCTTATAAAGTTTATGCACAGATTAATTACTTAGATGATTCTGGGGTATTTGTGAATCCCTCTACACTTATGCTTTTAGCTTCCGGAATTAAAAAAGTAGCGTTAACAGACTCTGGCGTTCCTCGGCCTATCTTTGTTATGTCCAGTATGGCGGGAGGGGGTATTTTAATGGTGGCCGCAAATCATGTGACCCCTGGTTATGTAAAGCTTTTCATGAAAGTGGGTGGTTTTCTCTTAATGTTTGTTCCGGGTTCTATGGCCTATGGGGACGAAGCAACTCAACAAGAACTCTATATTCAAACCGTTGGAAAATATAATGAAAGGCAATATGCACTTCTTCGAAGCCCCGAAAATGTGATGATTAAACGTGATGTCTTGGCTTTAGAAATTCAGCTCGCCATATTGGCCATAACAGAATTAGAGAAAGATTTGGAAAGCGACACAAAAAATGTATTCATGGCTCACATGCAATCCACGATTCGAAATTTTAATGAGCAGTATGAAGAGATCTTAAATCAAATTGAAGCTCTGTCACCCCAAGACAAAGCCACGATGCTAAACGATGACGAGCGTATTCAAGAAGAGTTGCAGCAAGAAGGCATTGTTGAGCATATGTATGAACGACTTCATCTCCTTTTTCCTAAACATTAGTCCATTCGTTGTCCAATAGACAACACTTTCTTGTCTTTTTTCACCATTCCACGTTGACAGAAAAAAAGAGTCAGTGTTAAAGCAATCCTCACCTAAAGGAGGAATTATGCGTTTATTATCGTTAATGGTATTTTTAATGGGTACTTTTCTAATGCAGCCTGTGTTTGCTGCCCCTCAGTGGGAGACAAAGTCCTATCAAAGCCAAGGAACAGACTATCCAGGATATTATGGGCCTGGCGGAATGTATCCTGATAAAGGTGCTGAAGAACGATGTCGTTATGATGAAGCAGTTGTAACAGATGTTTTAAGTAAAGCTACTGCTAAAGAAGTTCAAATTCGATGTGAGGTAACGGATATTTATAATAAAAATGGATGGAAGATCCCAAATGTTTGGGTGTTAAAAGGATCATTTAAAGTTTTAGTGGAGTAAAAATGAATAAAAAAGCGTTAAAAATTTTTGGAATAATTTTATTTTTTACTCCATTCTATGTCTATGCGGAATTAAATCATATTATTTCTGTTCAGCCAAATCCAGGGAGTTTTAGTTTTTTAGAAAATAATATTGATGAGTTTAAAAAAATAACTATTGAACGGCCCGTATCTCCCAGTGCTTCCATGAGGGAGTTGCTCTGTTACCAGGTATATCTTCACCCGCTCACACATAGACCTTGGTATGTTTGGGCTGCTTCGAACCATACGTTTAAGGGAAACTTAAGTTTAAATACTGTTCCCCCTGTTTATGGATGGGGAGATCTTACATCTCAAGCGTATCTTTATGAATTAAATGAAAATAATAAGACTTCAAAGGCGCTCATTTCGTTTATTAAAAATAAAAAAGGGATGGAAGTTTCTGTTTTTTCTTCAGGTCATGATTTGGACATGGCATTATCTTTTTCGACAGAAGTCTCTTTGGAACGAATACAAGAAAAAGTATTTCAGGAATTTTTTAGTAAAATATTTGAATCAAAAACCATTAAAGTCATAGATCTTTTTTCTCCAAAAGTGTGGGGCAATGTTTCTAGAGCGTTAGTTTCTGAAGTGCCATATGGAGATTCAACCAAAGCTTTTTTTGGATTTCCTCTTTCTATTTCAGGATATGAATTTGAGATAAATCCAGATGTTTATCCACGGATTCTTCGAATAGTTTCTCCAAAGAAAAAGATAGAACTTAAATCTGTTCTCTCGGGAGTTCAAGATATGGCATCTTTATCGAAAATTTTGGAAACTGAGAAAAAAGAAGAAAATAAGCAAGAGTTAGTGAAACTGAATCCTCAAAAAATGAAATTTCTAAAAGAAGATGTCGTCTTGATGCTTTTAACTCAAGATCCTAAAGCGGCTGATCGGGTAGTGGATGAGATTATGGATGTATTAGATCAAAATTTGGCCTGGGACTATATGCCATTTAATTTAAATTCAAAGGATAAAATAAAAAATAAACTTTTAACCCTCGCACAGGGGGCAAGTCTATTTCATTTAGAACCTACAGAAATAGTTCGTTTGGTGGATCAGGTTTTAGATTTTTCATCAGGTTTTGAAACTGTCAAAGCTCCTGGAACGATTCGTATTCAAAGAAAAAAGGGGCTTTTGTCTATTATGGATCGTTTCCATGTGGGGTACACTATTTATCGAGGACAAATTGATGGAAAGCAAAAAATGTGGATTGAAGTAAAGGAGACCTTACAATGAAGATAAAGAATCATATAGGGACTTTTCTTTTACTTATTATAATAAGTCTTCAAATTCTATCCTGTAGTAGTGGGGATAAACCAGATTCAGAATTATTTCCCCCTGTTTCGGACTTAGATTTAAAGACGGTGTCAATAATCTATGCGGCAGATCGATATTTTAGTCCAGGAAATCATGTGAGCTTAACGCTTCAATCTGGGCAATCCGGAAAATTTAAATTTCGAAGACTAGATCCTGCAACCTGGCTCCATCAAAATAAAGTTGAAGTTTTAACTACGAATCTCAATATTATTTCTACTTATTTTCCTGAGGCTATTAAAGCTATAGTTAATCCTAGTACAGGACAATTAAACTATGTAGCACCCAAGATATCTCCTGTTGTGGGATTGGTAATTCCTAATTTAGCTCATGGACCCTTCGAATATTTGGCGGATTTGGAGTATTTTGATAATAGTTTTAATCTGTATCAATTTATCAATGTCAGGGAATCTATAACGATTGAAGGGACATTTTACCCTCGATCGGTGGGGTTTTATGATCAATATTCAGGTTCTAGAGCCTCTCCAATAAGTATGGCCTATTATCCCAATGGAGGAGATTTTTTGGGTTATA
>MGPE01000005.1 GCA_001797335.1 Deltaproteobacteria bacterium GWA2_38_16 | reverse complement strand
AGAAGGACAATTTAATATTTTAAAATCTTCTATTGTGTGGATTGCTAATGATCTCTTGCATTCTTCAGAAACCAAAAGAAACCCTATTAATGCCAGACTTATTTTAAACCTCCAAGAAAAAGGAGAAGAACTTAAAACCATCTCCTCCCCCACATATCAAATCAATAACAGTATCCGAAAACTGATTTTAAAAACCAAAAATGAGATTGTGGTAGAAACTCCCCCTCCTCCAAAAGCATGTGCCGATGCTTCAGTAAATTTAAGAAATGCTCCTATTGGTTTTAAATGCATCACTTCAGCAAATGTTATATTTGAACGAGCAGAAAAAGAAGGTTTTGGTGAAGCCTGGAAAGATCTTCAAACGGGACTCATTTGGAGTGATCGTAATAGCAGTGAACAATGCCTTAATGTTATCGATGAAATCAAAGATGGTATTATACTCCATTCTGTAGCTACAAGAATTTGTGAAAAAATGGGTGGAACGGTTCCAACGGCATCTGATTTTAAAATAGCGGAAACCCATGGCTTTCGTGAAGCTTTACCCCACATGAAAGACCATCAGTATTGGTCTTCCTCAGTTCATCTTAACAATGCTGACCAGGATTTATTCAATGGTGAAGACGGCCGTCTCTACACCATCAATCCTTCTATTTTCGACTTCTTTTTTGTCCGCTGCGTCGCACAGTAAATTCTAATTCTTCTCATTAAAGATTCACTTCTTGGGACACCAGCGAGCACCGCGGCCATGGCCTTTAAGAAAAATGTTTTTACAATGCTTTAAATCATAAAGTGCCTGTTGCCTGGAAATACTAAAATCCAGCGTTTCTAAATATTCTTTGATAGAAAAATTTTCTTTAGAGCGCGAAATATCTACAATTATTTTTTGTCTTGTTTTCATATCATACGATCCAATGGCTTTCTTGGTCATGACATTCACCACGGGACGCTCCATACCTAAAAATCCCCATCGCATGTACTGTTTTAAACTTTTTTGAGAAGTTAATTCATGTCGTTGGCTTCCAACAGAAAATAACCCAATAAAGAATAACTGAGGAGAAACTGGTTTTATCCCACGCGTTATATATTCTAAAAAATATTTTAATTCATCATCCTGAGTATAATTAAAAATAAACTCTTTCAACACTCCCAATACCTGAGGTGCTTTTAATGATAATAAACCTTCTCTCAGCATCATAGGATTTAGCTCTTTCCAGTGATTTAAAAAATAAATAATTAAAATAGATAAAAGCCTTGGATCATATCGCAGCATTTCACAGGCCAATAAAATAAGTTCTTCTTTGGATTTAGGCGATTTAAGGGAATATTTCCAGGGCACTTTATCCCCCACACAATCAGCACCGATTTGAGAAAGCTCCCAATAAAGCCTCATGAGATCTGAATCAGAAGGAATATGTTTTAAAAGAGACATTATTTTTTTCCAATTAACTCTTTTATTTCATCAAAAAAATCCAAGGCTTCTTGTGCTTTAGGAACACGTTGATCTAAAAGAGATTCAAGATGTTTTTCAATGAGAGTAAGATTTTTACACTTTTTTATTAAAAAACGAGCATGTCCTATATCGCGCTCTCGACCTGCAAAACATTTTAAAATCAATAGATCCTCTACTCCCAATGCAAAGGCATTCATATTTTTCCCTTTAAAAATAGGGATCAGACGCTCATCATAATCTTTAGGTAAGACATAAGAGAAACTCATAAAATAAGGATTTAGCCAATCTGGGCTCAAATGCAGTTTCTCAGCTACTTCTTTTACTTTTTGATCCAACTGAGAGAGCGTCCAATCCGATTGAAAAGGAACCGCATCAATATCAGAGGTGGCCAACGGTAAATCATGCGCCAACAAAAGAGCCCCTCCACCCACAATTAAAAGCTTCATCGGCCTATCCAGATGTGTATCCAAACACTCTAGAGCCTTCATCCATTCTTTTTTATTTATTTTTTTCATTTTTTTAACCTTTCCATACTGGATCCCAGGTCACGCCTGGGATGACGGGATAAGATAATAATAACTAATAAATGACTAATTGTCAATTACTAGTCTTTTTTTGCCTTAACATCTATTTTTATGAATGATTTCTTTTAGTAAATCTGTCGCTTTTATTTTAGTAAGGTGTTTTTTTTGAATTTTATCTTTTAATGAAACTAACTTATTTAGCATATCCAAAACATCATGAAATTTTGCCTTTTGTTTAAGATTTCTAAATCCACCCTCAGACAGCTTATCCAATAGGAGCAATATGTTTTCTCCTTCAGCTGTTACCTTTCCCCACTTAAAAGTATTTAACCGATCAATAATTAAATCTTCCAAAGCAATAATTCTTACTTTAATATTGCCTTCTGTAATTTCATCAAAAGTTTCATTTTTCTCTAAATAGGAGGATGGAAATTCGATAACTAAATGCAATTCCGGATGAATAAATAACCTCCCCTCTTTTTTAAAACCCAATTGAGCCATAATCTCTTTTAGAATATCTGAAGTAGGCAAAACATAATCGATATCTCCAGAAGCATATTCCCCTCTTGTGTAATACTCCACAGCAGACCCTCCCACCAAAATAGGATAAAGCTTATAGGGCAATAAAGCTTTTTGGAGTACTACAGAAAGCGCCAACGTACGCTTGTCTCTTCGAGTAATTAAAGCAGCATCTCTTAACTCTTTTTTTAATAAATCACTTTTTTTCATATGGACCTAATTGATTCCATTTTTTAAGCCATTTTTCTTTAATAGGATTCCTTTTTTTACGTTTAAGATGAGCCACATCAAAATAATGACGAGCAGAAGAATGATATTTTTTTAATAATTCTTTAAGAGTATCAAATTTAATAAGCACGGTTTCAGGCTTGCCATTTTTTGTAACGGCCAAAAAATAATCATTCTTAGCTACCGCATCATTATATTCCGATAATTTCGCCTTTAATACGGTTAAAGATTCAAATAAAAAATTGTCTATATCTTTATATTTCATAACTATTATTCTAGTCTTTATTATAGTCTACATAAAGACGTTTGTCTAGAGGTATGCTATTTTTAGATTTAGACACAAGATTTTTAACAACCAATGAATAATCCTTCGTCAATTACCAGTCATTTTTTTATATTTTTCTCATTAAAGATTCATGGAAAGAAGGCCGATACGTTCTGTGTAAACAATGGATCCCCGATCAAGTCGGGGATGACGAGGAGGAATTTTATGAAAAAAGAAAAAATATTAACTCCTGAAGAATTAAAAAGTCGGATGGATAATCATGCTGATTTTATCTTGGTAGATGTTTTACCCGCTCATGATTATTTAAAGCTTCATGTCACGGGGGCTATTAATATCCCCCTTCAAGAGCTAGAAACAAAAGCCAATCAATGGCTTAATCGCCACATTGATATTATCGTCTACTCTGCCAATCATCTATGCCGAGGAGCTGAATTTGCCCAAGAAATTCTAGGTAAAATGGGATTTCGGGTGTGGGCACTGGAAGGCGGATTAGATAGCTGGCTTAAAAATCAATTTCATGTGGAAGGTGACCCGAATTATAAACCCAATGTGATTACTGCACCTCCACAGGCAGAAACTCAACCCAAACAGCCGGCTAAACAATCTGTGGTCGTCCCATTACAACAGCCGCAGCAACCGAAACAACAGCAACCTAAGAAAAAAGCAGCTTAAAGTCATTCCCGCGTGAAGCGCGGGAATCTATCATCGCGTCCAGATTTTAAATGCCAGATCGGCTTGTGCTTCAAACATAGGCCAGCCGTTCATTGTGTAAAAACACCTTTCGCGGCACTGGCTGTCATCCCCGCGTAGGCGGGGATCCATAGATTCCCGCTTTCGCGGGAATGACAAACTTGGTGGATTATACGCCACATCAAAAATCCAGGCAGGGGAAATGAGATTCTTCGCTGCGCTCAGAATGACAGGGCTAAAAGGCGTTGTGTTCATGAGAAAAACATTCGTCATCCTGAGCTCACAGGGCGAAGGATCTCCCCATTTCAAAACTTTAGTTTGAATATTTGAGAAAAAAGTTTTTATTTTTTGAGCCCAGGCTTTTGCTTTTTCTTCTGTGCGATTGATGAAAGTAAAATTTCGATAGCCTTCTTGTGCCAATGCATAGCTTAAGGTTCTTGCCGTGGCTCCAGCTCCAATGACAACCACATGAACCTCTTTGGGTGGCAAAGGATTCCACAGTTTAAAATGCTTCATAAACCCTGGGGCATCGGTATTATATCCCCACCACTGCCCTCCTACATTTTTGACACAGTTTACTGCAGAAACTTTTTTCGCAAATTCATCACAGTGGTCGAGATAGGAAATAATCTTTTCTTTATAGGGCATCGTCACAGAAAACCCAACACAGGTAGGATCTTTTTTTAATTCTTGGAGATGTCGATCGACATCCACGGAAGACCATTCCAAAATCCGAAATTCATAGTTCAGATTGGCTTTTTGTAATTTTTCTATGTGAATCTGCTTGGAAAGGCTATGGGTAAGAGGGAATCCTAAGATCCCAATCCATTTAGAAGTCATCGCGGAGAAAACGATGCGGGTACCCGCTGATGAAGGATCTATCACTGGATAACACGTCAATCTCTGGGTCCTGTCGCTGAAGGACACTCTCCATCATCCGTCCTCGCGTACGCTGCGGGCGCGGTGACGGAGCCTCTCCTTCAGCGCCACCCACCCATGAACCAAATATTACTTTCCATTGATAGGAAAGCTCCCTCTTAATCTCTTGCATGTCCACATCTCTTTGTAAAATTTCTTTTATCGATGTCATCACAGATGCGTCAAACCCACACGGGCGGATCATTTTAAAATACTCTAAATCCGTATTCACATTCAGCGCAAATCCATGATAGGTCACCCATTTTTTGACCGCTACCCCGAGAGATGCAATTTTCTTAAGAGATCCTTCGCTACGCTCAGGATGACTGTGAACCCACACGCCTGTGGCTCCGGCTTTTCGCTCACCATGGATATCAAATTTTTTTAAGGTTTGGATCACGACTTCTTCCAAAAGCTCCATGTATTTTTTAACCCCAAATCGATGAATATAGACAATCGGATAACCCACAAGCTGTCCGGGTCCATGATAGGTGACTTCCCCGCCCCGCTCGACTTCAAACACAGGAGCATTCACATGAACAATATCTGTATTTTTGGATCTGCGTCCTTTGGTAATCACATGCGGGTGTTCGACCAAAAGCAGTGTATTGGAAATAATATTTTGGGCTCGATCCAACACGAGCCCTTTTTGGAGCTCCCACACTTCTCCATATTCTTTAATGCCTAAATCAATAATTTTCATCGGTTTGGAATGTGAATAGCCTTTCCTAATGCGACTTGCGCCGCTTCCATAAATCCTTCTGGGAGCGTTGGATGGGGGTGAATGGTATCTGCAATATCTTCTAACCTTAAATGATGGGTGACGGCAAGTGCACTTTCAGAGATTAAATCAGATGTATGTGCCCCCACCATAAAAACCCCTAGCACTTCTTGTGTATCACGATCGGCAATCACTTTAACAAATCCTTCGGGTTCAGATACGGCCAGTGCCCTGCCTAAAGCCATAAAGGGAAATTTTCCAACTATCACATTTTTTCCCCCTTTTTGGGCTTCGTCTTGGCTAAGCCCAACGCCCGCAATTTCTGGATCTGTAAAAATAGCCCAACTCATGGGAGATTTTTTTCTATTTTTATTTTTTACAATATATTCAGCCACTGAAATTCCATCATGAGAGGCTTTGTGGGCCAAAAGTGGCTGCCCTGTCACATCGCCAATGGCATAGATATGAGAATTTGATGTCTTTAAATTTTCATCCACGACAATAAATCCTTTTTCGGAAACTTTCACTTGAGCCTTGTCTAATCCTAATGTCCCCACAGATGCCTTTCGACCAATGGTTACTAAAAGTTTATCCGCCGTTAATACTTTTTCACCATCAGGTGCTTCAATCTTTAACGAAACACCATTCGATTTTTCTATTTTTTTGGCTTTGGTTGACGTATAAATTTCTACTCCTCGTTTTTTAAGTGCCCGCTCTACAACCGATACCAATTCCTTATCCACACCAGGAAGCAATTGATCCATCATTTCAACAATAGAAACTTTTGATCCCAATTTTGAAAAATATGTGCCAAGTTCTAACCCAATAACACCGCCTCCCAACACCAATAAATTTTTAGGTAGGGGGGAAAGCTCTAAGGCTTCTTTAGAACCCATAATAAAATTTCCATCATATTCAAACCCAGGAATTTGAATGGGCTCACTGCCGGTAGAGACCACAAAAGAATCCGCTTCTACATCTTGGGAACCATTTACGCTTATTTTTTGAGGGGAAATAAATTGAGCCTGGCCAGAGATGACATCCACTTTATTATGTTTTAATAAAAAACCAATTCCCGTATTTAATTTTGTAATCAGTGCTGTTCTAAAAGAGTGGAGCTTATCGATATTGAGGTGAACATTTTCTACTTCAATTCCAAAATCTGAAGCATGCTGGATTTTATCATAGAGACTACTTGCAAAAATAAGAGCTTTCGAGGGGATGCATCCGTAATTTAAACACTCTCCTCCCAATTTATGTTTTTCCACCAAAGCTACTTTTTTGCCGAGCTGTGCCAGCCGAATGGCACACACATAACCTCCAGGCCCTCCTCCGATAACAACGGCATCGTACCTCATGAAATTGTCCTTGGATTTTGAAGAATGCTAATCAACTTATTCATAAAATGAGCGGCAATGGCACCATCGACTACACGGTGATCCAACGTCAAAGACAAATACATCATATGGCGAGGGACCACTTTTCCCTCTCGAATCACCGGTCGTTCAACGATTTTATTCACACCCAAAATAGCCACTTCTGGAGTGTTAATAATGGGAGTAGAAAACACACCCCCAATAGATCCAATGCTCGTAATGGTAAAAGTTCCACCTTTCAGTTCCTCTGGCTTGGCTTTGTGTTGTCTCACATCTTCAGATAAACGCACAATTTCTTTGGCAACATCATCAATAGTTTTCTTATCTGTATCTTTGACCACCGGGACTACCAACCCATCTTCTGTCGCTACGGCCACACCCACATGATAATATTTTTTTAGAATAATTTCTTGAGTAACCTCATCTAATGAAGCATTGAGATAGGGGAATTCTTTTAACGCTGGAATTAGGGCTTTTGCAATAAATGCAATATAAGAAATTTTGTCTTTTTCATCTCGAAGTTTTACCAAATCCGTCATGTCTACCTCGTCCACATAGGTATAATGAGGAGCCAGTTGTTTTGCTTTTTGCAGATGCTGAGCAATGGTTTTTCGAATGCCACGAAGAGGAATCCGTTCTTGAGATCCCTCGCTCCGCTCGGGATGACTAGAAGAGCTTGTATGACTGGAAGGGGCTGGATGACTGGTTTTAAGATCTTGTTCGATGATTCTTCCGCCGGGGCCTGTGCCTTTCACCGTTGAAAGATCTATTCCTAAATCTTTGGCGAGTTTTCGAATAGCAGGAGTCGCAAGAGATCCCGAGCTCCGCTCAGGATGACTTTGAGCAACTCCTTCCTCCGCAATCGTCACAATCACAGATTCTACTTTGACAATTTGCCCTTCTTTACAATAAATTTTTTGGATTTTTCCTTTGGCAGGCGAAGGAATTTCAACCGTCGCTTTATCTGTCATGACTTCTACAAGAGGCTGGTCTTCTTTGACGATATCGCCCTCTTTCACAAGCCATTTTACAATTTCTCCCTCGTGAATGCCTTCACCAATATCGGGTAATTTAAAATCCATATATTCTCCTCATTAATACTGCGTCACTTTTTCAATGGCCATGAGTACGCGCACAGGATCTGGCATATACACATGCTCTAACGTATAAGGAAATGGGGTATCAAATCCTGCCACTCTTAAAATTGGGGCCTTCATATACTCCATGGCACGTTCAGAAATGAGTGCAGAAATTTCCGCACCAAATCCCGCTGTTTTTACCGCCTCATGTACAATCACAACCCGCCCTGTTTTTTGAGCCGAAGCCAGTACGGTTTCTACATCAAGAGGCGTAATGGTTCTGAGATCCACCACTTCTATATTTAAATTCTTTTGAGCAGCTTTTGTGGCGGCCTCCATACACACAGGCACCATGGCCCCCCAACAAAAAAGACTGACATCGGATCCTTCTTTGGTAACCACCGCTTTTCCAAGTGGCACCGTATAGGCAGATTCTGGAACTTCCCCTTTTAATGCACGATAGAGTCTTTTGGGTTCTAAAAACATCACAGGATCTTCGTCACGAATGGCCGAAATCAAAAGTCCTTTGGCATCATAGGGATTCGATGGAATCACCACTTTAAGCCCGGGTGTATGGGCAAAAAAAGCTTCGGTACTTTGCGAGTGATAATGTCCTCCTTTAATCCCCCCTCCATACGGAGTACGAATCACCATGGGACACGTAAATTGAGCACCCGAGCGATAGCGCATTTTAGCCGCTTCTGAAATAATTTGATCAAACGCGGGATAAATAAAATCTAAAAATTGAATTTCCGCAATGGGCCTTAATCCATAAAGCGCCATCCCAATAGCCGCACCAATAATTCCAGATTCACTGAGTGGCGTATCAAAACAACGACCTTCTCCAAATTCTTTTTGAATGCCTTCGGTCGTTCTAAAAACACCTCCCACAAATCCCACATCTTCTCCAAAAGTTACCACACGATCATCCAACCGCATTTCGGTTTTAAGTGCGTCATTAATTGCTTGAAGTAGGGTTAGCGTAGCCATAATTCTCCTAAAGCGGGAACGCCTCCGACGAATCTTTGAATGAACCTTTTTGTTTGGCTTCTTCTAAAAGCGCCTCTTTTTGCCACTGAAGTGTGAGCGGCATTTCTTTATAGACATCCTCAAAAAGCGTTGAGAGTGCTGGTGGCTTTGCTTGAGTGACTTCTGTAATAACATCTGAAATTTCTTGTTTTATTTTTCCAATAAGTGCAGCATCTTCTTTTTCTGACCATAGTTTTTTATTTATTAAATAGGCCTTAAACCGTTTAATAGGATCTTGTTTAGCCCATTCGTCTAATTTTGATTTTGGACAATATCGCGTAGGGTCATCCGAAGAACTATGTGGTCCCATTCGAAAGGTGTAGGACTCAACCAGGGTTGGCCCTTCTCCTCGCTTTGCTCTATCTACCGCATCTTTGACCACTTTATAGACGGCTAAAACATCATTCCCATCGACCCGAATTCCAGGGAAACCATAGGCCTTTGCTTTTTCGGAAATCTGTTGCTGAGCGGTTTGTTTTTCAACCGGGACAGAAATGGCATATTGGTTATTTGAACAATAAAAAATACAAGGGGCTTTATAGACACCTGCGAAATTCATTCCTGCATGAAAATCGTTTTCCGAGGTTCCACCATCTCCAAAATACGTAATACACACTGTTTTTTGTTTTTTTAGTTTCATGGCCATAGCAGCCCCAGCCGCTTGTGCTACTTGAGTTGCAATAGGACTTGAAATGGACACATAATGTATCGGTGCATAGGCAAAATGATTGGGCATCTGTCGACCCTTATTGGCATCTTCACTATTTCCAAAAAGCTGGGCGATAAAAATCTTAAGGGGCATCCCTAAAAATAATCCAACAGCATGTTCTCTGTAAGCGGGGAATACCCAATCGTCTTTTTCTAACGCCAATGCTCCCCCCACTATCGCTTCTTGGCCAGTGCTCGTCACATAAAATCCAATTTTTCCTTGGCGTTGCATCATCAGTCCCCGCTCATCCATAAGACGCGTCAGCACCATATAATGATAAAGTTTTTTAAGTTGCTCTTGGCTAAGCTTTGGTTCTAAAGAAGAATTTACGAGCGTTCCATCTGGTTTTAAAATTTGAACTATTTCCATTTAAAAAATTCTCCAGCCCGATAGGAGCTTCTCACCAGTGGGCCTGCAGCCACATAACGAAATCCTTTTTTCATTCCCACGTCTTTTAATTTTTCAAAATAACTGGGGTGCACATAGCACTCCACAGGCAATTGTTTCTTTGAAGGTTGAAGATATTGACCCAAAGTTAAAATGTCAACTCCAATCGATCTTAAATCATCCATCGTTTCAAAAATTTCTGCTTCTGTTTCCCCTAATCCCACCATTAAAGAAGATTTGGTTACAATCGAAGATTTTTTTGTTTTAAAGTATTCTAAAACATGCAGTGTTTTTTCATATCCCGATTTATGATCTCGTACTTTTTTGGTAAGCCGCTTAACCGTTTCCATATTTTGAGCTAAGACTTCTGCACCACTTTCGAGCATCGTATCTAAAGATTTTGGATCAGCATTAAAATCCGGAATTAAGGCTTCTACCGTAATTTCGGAGTTTATTTTTTTAATTTCATGAACCGTTCTTGAAAAATGAGAAGCCCCACCATCGGGCAAATCATCGCGATCAACAGAGGTTAACACCACATATTTTAACTGAAGTTCTTGGATAGCTTGGGCAATTTTTCGGGGCTCTTCAAGATCGAGTACCCCTTTTGGATTTCCGGTTTTCACATGGCAGAATCGACACCCCCGAGTACAAGTATCTCCCATGAGCATAAAGGTCGCCGTTCCCCCATTCCAACATTCTTCAATATTAGGACAGCGGGCTTCTTGGCATACAGTATTTAATTGCAAGCCTTCGCTCAAAGTTTTTAAAGAGTGATATTTTTCCCCAGAAGGCAGCTTTACTCGAATCCAGTTTGGCTTCATAGATTAAGCCAAAAGTATTACTCAAAAGTCTATGCTCTGCCAATAAAATATTTTACAAAAACCGGGAATGCCCTTTAATGAGGAAGGGGTTGAATTCTTTCTCTCGGCCAATCGTCGTTTTAGGCCCATGGCCGCAAAAAACAGTAAGCTTATCATCTAATGTTAACAGTTTTGTTTTAATCGACTGAAGAAGCTCTTCATGATTTCCCCCAGGAAGATCGGTCCGACCAATAGAACCTTGAAATAACGTATCCCCTACTAAAATATTTCCTTCCGTAAAATAACATAAGCCCCCAGGCGTATGGCCTGGGGTCGCAATGACATTTATTTTTTGTTTTCCTAATTCTATCGTTTCTCCTTCTTCAATCGTTGAATGAATTACAGGGATTTTAATATCTGAAAAACCAAAATACGCACTAATAGTTGGAAGCTCATCTAATAAAAATTTATCTTTCACATTTAATCGATAAGGAATTTGGGTTAATTGATGTAACTCATATGCCCCCGCTACATGATCAATATGCCCATGGGTAGAATAAATACCTTTTAAATGCAGTTCTTTCTCTTTTAAATATTTTAAAATTTTTTCGTTCTCACCGCCCGGATCAATAACGATGGCTTCTTTTGACTCGGGATCAGACACAATATAGGTATGTTCCAAAAACGGCCCAACCGTAAAACAGTGAATGTTCATATCACCAACCTCCAGCACGGACAGCGACATCTAAAAAATCTTCCATTTCATCCAGGTTTTTATTTCCAATAACTGCTTTCACTCTTTGTGCCGCCTCACCTGTTTTATAAAGATTTGTAATTCGTAAATCTAACGTCAAATCATCATGGCCAGAATCAAACCAACCAGAAAAATAATCTAAAACATCTTTTTCGCTTTCCTCACCTTGAATAGCCCCCTTTGCTTTTTGGGATAATCGAAGCCCTCCCTGAGAAGTTTCTTCTATTAAATCTTGCAGCAAAGAATCATCTCTAAGCATTTTTAAGAATTTTTGCTCAGCACGATAGGCTGATTTTTCCATCACAAATGTAATATTTTGTTGAATAACAGTCACTAACGTATTCAAAGAATCAAGATCTGGAGCTAAATTAGGATTTTTTATTTTCTCAAAAAGACCAATCACCTGTGCTAAAGATGCATTACTATTTGCAAATTGTTCAACCTCTTGCATTTGTTCCAAAGAAAGCCTTGGGCGAAGAGCAGCCAATTGTTTTCGAATGTAGAGTTTTTTCCCTATAGAAAAACGCTCGAAGTGATCCACTTCATGCCCTGCTCCAATTGCCAATTCTATCAAATGATGAACTCGATCTTGTGTGGTTAACACACCTTTGGACTCAAGAAGAGAAATAATGCTTTCCCATTGAGCACTTTTTCCAGAGTCAATTAATAATACAACTCTTGTTAAGATATCCTCTTTATCTATATCATGTGCATTTTTGACAAGAGATAAAATTGCTTTTTTAATTTCAGCTCCGGCCTCTTGGGCCATTTCAGAAGATCCGTATTGAAAATCTTTTATATTATTGAGCAACTTTCTAACAGCAATCCGGTTTGAACCTCGAATGAACTCTCCACAGAGTGCGGTCACTTCGTCCCCACTATGGACACACGCTCCCAAAGTACCTCTCAGCGGTGCACCTCTACGTACATAACGAATATCCGCCCTTTTGGCTTGTTGAAATCGGTATTGTAAATACGCCGCTTTATCCATCAACGCTGATGCAGCCCGTAACGAAAATCCTTCCTTTTTAAGCTCTATTAAAGAACTGATAGCCCTTTTTTGAAGAGGAGCAAAAGTTTTTTGACGTACAACAACAGGTGTAGGCTCTGCTAAATCACTCCCCTGAGAAGACACTTCTAACAACTCATTAAAGTATTTTCTAGGAGGAGCTTCTTGTCTAAACACGGAAAGAGGACGAGAGGGAAGATTCTCTGTATGAACAACTAATTTCCCATTCGCTTTTTCCAAAGCCCCCACTAACTTTGCTTCTCGTTCTATAGCTAACATACCTTTTAAATATTTGGTTGCTGGACCTACCGCATACCCCAGCTGCGCCACACTTGCCACAGCATTCAGAGCATCAAAGCAATGCCCAGCATCAATACTCATCATATCCTCAGGTTTTAACGATGGATCTAATTTTTCTTTATCCCATTCGGCCAAAAAAGAAATAGGAGAAGAAGCATCTTCTAATCCTTTTAATTCTCCGATGGCAGCTGCAGACCCTACATATGCAAAATAGGCTACGATTAAATCACCATGACCTGGCCCTGTTGCAGGACGATTTAAATATTCCGACGCTGCTTGTGAAATCTTATCTCTTAAATTTCTCATTTTAAGTGAGCACGCATTACGTGCGATTGGGGTCATTTCAAAAAATGGTACATAATTGTAATATCGATCTAAGGCCCACTCTCTGTTTACAATTCCTTGAAGAATATTTTCATGATGTATCGTGTAAATAGCTTCCATGGCCACCCAGTGTTTAGGATTTTGCTTCATGTATCCCGAAACACGCTCATAAAATTCATCTCCTCTCAATTCTTGAGTAATAAACGATTCCCCAAAAATTCCATTTAAAATATTTTTTTCTTCTACTGTAGAAGCATTTTTCGGAGCGTCTTGTATATTCCACAAAAACTGCTGGACCCTGGGAGTATATCGAACCGCCATATAACCTGGCGACGAATATTCGAAATCACTTAAAAGTGCTTGCGCTCTTTTTAAAGCCACTGAAGGCATATGGGAAGGAGGTGGAGAAAACTCAAACCCACTCAATCCCATTCGATTCCAAAAAACACTATAAGGATCTTGTGGGTCATAGTTTTCATCAGATGCCTCACTTTGAGCATACGCTTGAGCCATCAGCATAGGCATTTTCCAAAAATCATTATGTGTCGTCAGTGTCGTCCCTGGATCTGGGTCTAAAAAATCTTCATAGTGAGGACCTTCGAAAAACTCTGGTTCAGGCTTTGGCTCCTGAAGCTTTTCACCTCTTAACAGTGTTAGCACCATATCAGAAAACGTTTTGTCTGATTCATAAGTAACCAAATTACAAATAGCTTCTTTAGGATATAAATCATACTGAACGGTTAGCTTTAATTTATTACCATCAATAAAAACTCCAGAACCCAAACTAGAGGGATATAATGAAGAATTATAACCATAATATTTATGCTCTGCTAAATAGCTTGTTACCTTAGAATTTAAATCTGTCAGTGTTATTCCTGATACTTCAATACTGCCCACTCCAGGCAACGCTCCTCCAGAGATATTAACCTCAGGCCTTGAACATTCATGATACACAGAATTTCTTGTAAAATAAAAGGGCATACCCTCTAAATGCATTGGGTATTCCAACATTACGGGATTCCCATCCGCGACAGAAGATAAATAAATACCTTTTTGTGATAAAATGGTTGAATCTGTCCATACAGAAGAATTTGAAATGATCGGAATCATTAATCGCAATGCAAATGATTGGGATTTAAAATCACTCGTGGCTTCAGGTCGAGGTAAAATCATAAATCTTGGCCCACTCGAATAACGAGAGGAATCATAAAAACGATATCGGACATATAAATCATTTGCATCGCTTGAAAATCCACTCATCGAATCAAATTGATTAGGATTTAAACCCTGCTCAGAAACATAATTCATAAAATCTTGCTTTTGGGTTTTAAAGATAACTTCCGGGATGTACTCAGAGGTTGAATTTAAGTGATCACAATTACAGGTTTTGAATGTTGAAAATAGATCATTGAGTGGCGAACTGCTCAACATGATGTGAAGCGTATAAAAAGTATCACGATCAAAAGGTTCATGAAAGGCTATACAGGTTTTTCCATTTTCTTGGCTTATATCGAAATCATTAGTATCTTTTATAGAACCACTATCAGAATATTTATAAAGCCCGAAATGCTCTTTAGTTAAACGCGGATAAATTATATTTTTTATTTCATCAGATTTATAGGATAAACAAATTTTTTGTGCCTTAGGATCTAAACCCTGCACAATGGGACCCAATCCAGCCTCATACAATCGTTGATCTCCCCATCCACTACGTATTGCAGTAATACCAGATATATAAGGATTAGGGATTCCAAAAGGTTTATTAAACCCCATTTTCATTTCCAAAAGCGCTTCTTTATTGGCTGCCTCATCCATGAATATATTAAACTTGATATCTTTAAATAATAGCCCAGCTACTTCATCCACCCACTCATCACCCTGTTCTTGGATGATAGAGTTTTCAGTATATAAAACGGCTGTACCAGGGCTAAGAGATCCTTGCTTGGCCCCATGAATAGCCGCAGCAATAGTCATGGTAGAATGAGCTGTTGTTTGATCTGAAATCTGTGCCAAAGCAGCCTCTAAGGCTTCGAAATTAAGTTCTAATCCATTACTTTCACTTATTATAAATCCACCTCTTTCTTTTAATTCACGGGCCACTGTTTTAGATTTTTCATCGACTATTACTTGCGTTTTAGAAAACGTAATAACAATCGCATCAATTATCCCATCGCTATCTTGATCTTTAATAGAAGTAGATGAAATAACCGCAAAAGCTGTTGCTTCTTTCTCTTGAGAAGTTAATTCTAAATTAAAATCAGAAATAGCATCTTGTGCATACGCTGATTTTTCAAAGAAGAATAATGGCCCCACTGAGCTTTGTTTTTTAAAAATTTCTTTTTCTGTTAAAAACTCCCCTTTAAAACCAAATAACGCCACAAACATTGATGAGGCCATCCAATTTTGGGCATGAATAGCTATGGATTGTGTTTGAGGTTGAGAAGGCTGCGCAGGAGACTCAGGCGTTGATGGAGTACTCCCGCCAGGACTTGTTCCTCCATCAGAGACAGGACTTGCCCCACCGCCACTTCCTCCACCACCGCCTCCTCCGCACCCTACACTTAAACCCAAGGCCATTAAGCCAAAAAAAACAAATCTAACACATTTATTAAAAATTAATGAGAATTGCATAATCAACCCACGTTCCACAAAAATATACTTTTATTTTACCACAGGTCACAGGGAAAAAAGAAATTAAAAAATTTAAAATACTGGATTCCCGCTGTTTAAAATTTGCCTAAAGTTTCAAAGCTTGCTATAGTGTAGTTAAGTCCCATGGCCGATGTCGAACAAAAGCTGAAGGACGATAAGAATTTCAGACTTGGCTTCGAATCGCAACTGCGAGGCGACATCCACAAAGCTATTGAATTCTACAAAAAATCCCTTGAGGAATCAGAAACACCCGAAGCACATACCTTCTTAGCATGGGCGTATTCTTTTTTAGGTTGGTACGACGAAGCCATTGGGGAATGTCAAAAAGCGATTGAGATGGATCCAGAATTCGGCAATCCTTGGAACGATATTGGCGCATATCTTATTGAAAAAGGCCAATACGATGAAGCCGTGTTTTATCTTAAAAAAGCAACCAAAGCTAAAAGTTATACAACCTATCATTATCCTCACTATAATCTCTCTCGGGTGTGGATTAAAAAAGGCATGCTCAATAAAGCTATTTCTTCCTTATATAAGGCGCTAGAGGTGAATCCTTACTACACGCCAGCAATAAATACCTTGAATCATTTAATCAAACAGATACACTAATTTATTCGTATGGCCCTAAAAAACAAAGTTATTTTAATTACCGGTGCCGCCAAACGTCTGGGGCGAGAAATTGCCTTATCCCTCGCACACGAAGGTGCAACACTGGCGCTTCACTATCACACTTCTGAAAAAGAAATTCACTCACTCTTAAAAGAACTTAGAGACAAAAAAATAACAGTAGAAATTTTTAAAGCAGATATGGCCAAGGTTTTAGATATTACGACCATGGTGAGAGATGTGGTAAAAAAAATGGGGCACATCGATATATTGATTAACAATGCTGCGCAATTCTACCCTACCCCTTTTGGTAAGATTTCAGAAAAAGATTGGGATAATTTTTTAGATGCCAATTTAAAAGGTCCCTTTTTCTTGATTCAAGAAGCCACACACCACAAGATTCAAAAAATCATTAATATCGCCGATAGCTCTGGCCCAAAAACTCGAGGGAATTACATCCCCTATTGGCTTTCAAAAACAGGGCTTATTTCAATGACAGAAATTTTAGCGAAAGTCTTAGGAGATTCCGCTCAAATCAATACCATTTGTCCTGGCCCGATTGATTTTCCAGAAGACAGAGAACGACTAAAAAACGATATAACGATTGATCCCCAAGAAATCTCTAAAACCATTTTATATCTATTAAAAGAGATGACGGGCATCACGGGAAATACCCTCTTTATCGATAGAGGGCGCAGGTATCGTTAAATGAATAAAAAAGAAATTGCTGAAATTTTAGAAGAAATGGCGGTTCTTTTAGAACTTAAAGATGAAAATCCATTTAAAATTAGGGCCTTTCAAAATGGTGCCCGTGCTGTAGAAGGCATCGAAGAAGACATAGAAAAACTATCCGAACAAAAAAAATTAACAGAAATTCCAGGCATTGGGAATCATTTGGCAACTCTCATTACAGAACTCATTCAAATAGGTTTTTCCAAAGACCATCAGCAACTTAAAAAATCTTTTCCAGAAGGTGTTTTAAAAATGCTCTCTATCCAGGGATTAGGGCCTAAAAAAGTAAAAGTGCTCTATCAAAAATTAAAATTAAAAACCGTAGAAGAATTAGAAGAAGCCTGCAAACAGCATAAACTTTTAAAAGTGGAAGGTTTTGGAGAAAAAACTGAAATTAATATTTTAAAGGGTATTGAGTATCTTAAAAAAAGTAAAGATAGCCACCTCTTCCCAGAGGCATTGGATGAAGCCCATGCATATATGGATTACTTATCAAAATCTTCTCATACCCAAAGGATTTCTATCGCTGGAAGTTTAAGGCGGCATAAAGAAACCATTCGCGATATTGATCTACTCATCTCTTCTTCTAATCCCAAAGAAGTCATAAAAACATTTGTTTCCTATCCTTTGGTCAATCGCATTTTAGCCGAAGGAGAAACCAAATCAGCTGTTATTTTAAAATCTAGGATTAATGTTGATTTACGAGTGGTTACAGACACTGAATATCCCTTTGCCCTTCACTATTTTACAGGGAGCAAAGAGCACAATACCCACCTTCGATCCATTGCCAAAGACAAGGGGTTAAAACTCAATGAATATGGATTATTTAAAGGTAAAAAATCTCTTCCCTGCAAAACAGAAGAAGATCTTTTTAAAACCCTAGGGCTCTCTTATATTGAACCTGAATTAAGAGAAGATGTAGGAGAAATTGATGCTGCACAAAAAAATAAACTTCCCAAAAAATTGGTTGAATTTAAAGACATCCGAGGAGCATTTCACAACCACACAACGTATAGCGATGGGGCAGCTACTCTTGAACAAATGGTTCATAAGGCTCAATCGATGGGATTTGAGTTTATTGGAATTTCAGACCATTCAAAAGCAGCTTATTATGCCAATGGCTTAAAACCCGATCGCGTGAAAAAACAATGGAAAGAAATTGATGTTCTTAATAGTAAACTTAAAAATTTTAAAATTTTAAAAGGCACAGAAGTTGATATTTTACCCGACGGAACACTTGATTTTGAAGATGAGTTATTGGCTCAATTTGATTTTGTCATTGCTTCGGTTCACTCCAAATTTAATATGACTGAAAAAGACATGACCAAACGCATCACGACCGCCCTTAAAAATAAATATGTCACCATGGTTGGACATCCCACAGGTCATCTTTTTTTTATGAGAGAAGGATATCCGGTTAATCTCCATACACTTGTGGATGTGGCCAAAGACTATGGAAAATCGGTGGAGCTTAATGCCAACCCTCACCGGTTTGATGTGGACTGGAGAATGTGCAAATACGCTAAATCAAAGTCCGTCCCCATCAGCATTAATCCTGATGCCCATAAAACAGAAGGGATTGAAGACATTCAATATGGAGTGGGCATTGCCCGAAAGGGATGGTTAGAACCTAAAGATGTGTTAACCACCTGGCCCCTGAAAGACATTATGAAATTTTTGAAGTCATATAGATGAATCTAAAAGCACGAACCTTAAAAATTTTTACACAGCTTAAGAAAAACTACCCCAATGCCAAGTGTGCACTTAACTTTAAGAACCCGCTAGAACTCATTGTGGCGACTCAACTTTCTGCACAGTGCACAGACATTAGAGTGAATATCGTCACTCCTCCCCTATTTAAAAAATATAAAACGGCTAAAGACTATGCCAATGCTAACCCACTTGAGTTTCAAAAACTCATTCGATCCACGGGATTTTTTGTAAATAAAACAAAAAGTATTCTTGGAGCTTGTAAAAAAATAGCAGTGCTTCATAAAGGACAAGTCCCTCGTACCTTAGAAGAATTGGTAGAACTTCCTGGTGTGGGAAGGAAAACAGCCAACGTTATTTTAGGCAATGCTTTTAATACCCCTGGCCTTGTCGTGGATACTCACGTTCTAAGACTCACCCAACGAATGGGGCTGACAAAAAATCGAGATCCTGTTAAAGTAGAGTTTGATATGATGAAACTTATCCCACAACCAGAATGGACACTTTTTTCTCATGTGATCACCCATCATGGAAGGCAAATTTGCATTGCTCGAAAACCTTTGTGTTCTAAATGCTCTATAGAAAAATGGTGCCCAAAAGTGGGAGTCATCCATAAAGGATAATTTCAGTGACATATCTGCTAAGTCTATTAGCAGTTCTTTTGTTGGCATCACCTCTGAACGCCAGTTCACGTTCTATCAGTTTTCCACAAGCTTTAAAAATTGCTTTTGAAAACAACTTAGACATTAAAATTGCAGATCTTGATAAGGATTTTGGAAAAACCTTTGTCCATACCGCTGAATCTGTTTATGACACCACCTTTACAGCACTCACCGACTGGAAAGATGATCGAGACAAACCTGTAAGCGCTTTATTAAGCGGTCCTCAAAACAAAACCGCCAATGTAAATGTAGGATTAACCAAAAAACTGTGGCTCTCTGGAACCACGCTCGACCTCCAATTTAAAAATGTATATAAAGAAACAACGGCTACATCTTCTACCAATCCCCTTTATTGGGATCCCAGGCTTGAACTCAATATCACTCAACCCATTTTAAAAAATTTTTTAGGTTTAAATGATCGAAGAAACTTAAAAATTGGATATTTAAAAGAAAAAATAAAAAATTTAAGTGCTGAACAAAAAATTTCAACCACCTTAGCTTCTGTGGCAAAACTTTATTGGGAATTTTCGGCCGCTCAAGAAACAGTAGAAATTAAACAACAGGCATTAGAACATGCTCAAAAACTCTATCAGGCCAATCAAAAAAAGATAAAACTTGGGACCATTGAAGAAACCGATCTTTTGGCCTCTCATGCCAACGTATTGGCTAGAGAGAATGACCTTTTGGAAGCCCAAAACCACTGGCAGTTGATCCATGAAAAATTTAAAAATGCACTTCAAGAAAAATCACCCATGATTCTTACTCCCAAAGATGCACTCTCTTTTGAAGAAGAAAAATTTGAAAAAAACACTGCTTTAAAAAAGGCCTTTCAGGCCAGAAAAGATTTTTTAATAGCAAAAGAAGATATAGAATCTAAAAATTTAGATTTAAAGGTCTCCCGCAATGCTCTTTACCCACAAATTGATTTAGTTGGAACCATTGCCTCTAATGGGCTCAATAAACACTATAATGATGCTTTGTCAGATATTAATTCTTTTGATTACCCCACCTACTATGCGGGCGTTTCTGTCAAATTTCCCTTGGGCAATAATGCTGCCCAAAGCACTTACCTTCAAAGCCGAGCAGAAAAATTAAATGCTCTTTATACCTTTCAAAAATTGGAGCAAGAAATTACTCTAGACATTGACCAAAAAATAAGAACATTAAGCACGGAGGCCGAAAAAGCAAAAACATCAGGGAAAATTAAAAAACTCCTAAAACAAAAAATGTTTCAAGAAGAAAAAAAGTTTAACCAAGGACGCTCCAGTATTAATTTTGTGATTCAGTTCCAAGAAGATTATTTAAATAGCGCCACTCAACACATACAATCATTACTCGAATATCAAAAAACGGTTATCGATTTTAGAAAGAGCGAAGGAACTCTATTGGGATATTATTTAAAGGCCATTTTATGAAATTTATTAACTATTGTTTAAAACAATCGCTATTTTTAAACCTTCTCACCGCTTTCATTTTTATTTGCGGGATATATGTTGCTTTCACGATTCAAAAAGAAGCTTTTCCTCTGGTGGCCATGGATGTAGTAACGGTTACTACGGCTTATCCGGGGAGTTCCCCCCCTGAAGTTGAAAAATTAGTAACCATTCCTGTTGAGAGAGCTTTAAAAGAAGTGGATGGCATTGAAAAACTTCACTCCTCCTCTATTGAGGGACGATCTGTGGTCATTGCCACTCTTTTTGAAGATCTCCCCCAAAAAGAAAAAGATCAAGTAAAGACGGATATCCAACGTGCTATTGATCGCATTGATGATCTCCCTGCGGATGCCGAAAAACCCCAAGTACAAGATATTCGAACACGGCACATCTCCACCATTGAAATTAATCTCTCTGGGCTCCCTGAAATAGAACTACGAAAATATGCAGAAAGTTTAGAAGACCGTCTCGAAATCATCCCCGGGGTTAGCTCCATTTCTAAAAGAGGATGGAGGGACAGAGAGTTTTGGGTAGAAGTAAACCCAACTCTTTTAAAAAATCTTCACCTCTCTCTTTCTCAAATTGTGGGAAGCCTAGAGGCTCAAAATATTAATCTTCCGGGTGGATCCATGAAATTTGATTCTCAAGAATTCATGGTACGCACCTTGGGCGAAATTGAAACTCCAGATCAGATTTCAAATGTTATCATTCGTTCTAACGATTTAGGAAATGCCAATAAAATTCAAGAAGTTGCTTCCGTTAAAGATACCTTTGCCGAAGAAAATAGAATTGAAAAATTAAGGGGAGAACGAGCCATTACGCTTGTCGTTTTAAAACAAGAAAAAGGAGATATTATCTCCATTGTCAATACGATTAAACAAGAAGTTGAACGTTTTAAAAAAACCATTCCTCCAGAACTTAAAATTGAAACCGCCAATGACGGTTCTTATTATGTAAAACGACGGCTCAATGTTTTAACCAGCAATGGACTTTTTGGAATGGTTTTGGTTTTAGCTGTTATTTTCTTATTTTTATCCCGTCGTATTGCAATGATTACCGTTTTGGGTATCCCTTTTGCCTTTTTTACCACTCTTATTGCCATGAAATTTTTTGGCTTAACCATCAATCTTGTCTCCATGTTTGGTCTCATTATTGTCTCTGGAATGGTCGTAGATGATGCCATTGTCTTTGCTGAAAATATTTATAGCCACATGCAAAGAGGACATTCTCCCCATGAAGCTGCCCTTCAGGGAAGTCATGAAGTATATAAAGCCGTCATTGGCTCTGTCACAACCACCATGATTGCGTTTTTACCCTTAGCATTCATGGCCGGATTTATGGGAAAATTTATTTGGCAAATTCCTGCTGTGGTGATTATTGCTCTAGCCGCTTCTCTTTTTGAAGCCATGATCATTCTTCCGGGACATTGTGCCGAGTGGATAAATCCTCAAAAAGAACGACTCATCTCTCCCACGTGGTTTCTTTGGCTAAAAGAAAAATACACCTTTCTTTTAGAAAAAACATTAACCTATAAATATCGGATCCTAGGCGGAACGGTTCTAACGCTCATCGTCTGCATTATTTTAGGAACCCAGGTTATTCGGTTTATCCTCTTTCCAGCGAGGGGGATTGAACTCTTCTTTATCAAAGCTAAAACAGCCATAGGCACCCCCATTGAAGAAACCGATAAGCGAATGAAGGTTTTGGAAGATTTAGTGGCCACCACCCTTTCTTCTCAAGAACTCGATACTTTTACCACTCAAGTAGGAATTATTCAAAAAGATGTACATGACCCTTTTATGAATCGAGGAAGTCATGTGGCTCAAATCACTGTTTTTTTAACACCTGAATCCAAACGAAAAAGAACAGCTGATCAAATTGTTTCAGATCTTCAGAAAAAAGGAGAAGGAGTCCAAGGATTTGATCAAGTACGTTTTATGAAAGTCACTCCAGGCCCCCCGATTGGAAAACCGGTCTCTATTGAAATTAGAGGGGATGATATCGAAACATTAAAACACATTGCCAATCTTTATAAAGATGAACTTCGAAAAGAAAAAGGAGTGAGCGAAGTTGAAGATAGCTTTGAAAGTGGTAAAAAAGAATTTCAAATTGTTGTAGATGAGCTCAAGGCCTCTCAAGCCGGACTTTCTGTTGGTAAAATTGCTCAAACCATTCGAACCGCTTTTGAAGGAACCATTGCCACTACCATTAAAAAAGCCAATGAAGAAATCTATATCCGGGTTCGATTGGCCGAATCCTATCGTAATCAACCCGATATATTTAAAGATATCTTTGTCTCCAATGAAAGAGGAAATCTTATTCCCCTTCAAGAGGTAGCCAAAATAACTGAAGGACAAGGAATTTCATACATCAATCATTATGATTATAAGAGAACTATTTCTGTAACGGCCATGGTGGATCAAAAACTGGCCACCTCCCTAAAAATAAATAAAAAACTTCAATATCAATTTAAAGATTTAAGTGAAAAATTTGTGGGATATTCAGCCAAATATGGAGGGGAACAAGAAGATTCTCAAAAATCATTGGCCAGTTTAAAACGGGCCTTTCTTCTAGCATTTTTAGCCATCTTTTTTCTCTTGTGTGTTATTTTTAAATCGCTCTTGCAACCCTTTATTATTTTAATGACCGTTCCTCTGAGCCTCATTGGAGTGGTCATTGCGTTTTTTTTCCATCGAGAACCCTTTAGTTTTATGGCCTTGATTGGCGTTATTGGCCTCTCCGGTGTCGTCGTTAATAATGCTATTATTCTTATCGATTTTATTAATACACATAAAAAAAGAGAGGAAAATAATAATAATCTTACTCAAACCATCATCAATGCATGTGCAGAACGTTTGAGACCCATTATTCTTACAGCTTCTACCACTATTTTTGGATTAGGCCCCGTAGCTTATGGCATTGGAGGCAGTGATCCTATTTTGGCTCCCACAGCCTTGGCATTTAGCTGGGGGCTTTTCTTCTCAACCCTTTTAACCTTATTTATTATTCCCTGCATTTATAGCGCCGTAAATGACGCCACAGATATTTTTAAAAAGAAATTTATGCGGAAGGTACTTTAGAAGAAAGTTGTTTGGCAGGGATACCTCCCCATACCGTATGAGAAGGTACTTTGGTATCTTTCTTTAAAACTGAATTTGCGGCAATCATCACATGATCACCAATTTCAACGCCTGGCATAATGATAGACATAATTCCAAGTGTTACGTTTTTTCCAATTTTTACTTTTTTGATGACAAGCGTATCATGTTCTGCCACATGAGCGACAAGTGTTACATCGCCTCCAATAATGGAATTATCCCCTACTTCTAAAAAACAAGAATCTCCAATCACGGCTGTATTAATCTGAACATTTCTTCCCATTTTAGCTCCCATCATTCGATGAAAAAGAGTAATAAAAGGGGTTACCCTTAAAAAATTAATACACGTATAGCGAACAATTAAAATAAGGCTATTATAATTGGCCCATTTAATGGCGTTGGTAGAATAAATATAATATCGCCCTTCTTTAATTTTGAGCCGAAATATAAAACAAATAAATGCCACCACAAAAATAACAACCATGGCATACAAGAAAAATCCAGCAGCTAAAACAATCGACATTCCTAAAAGTCTCAGGGGTAAAAACCAAAGTTCCGTCTTTGTCCAATACATATATACACCATAGACTGAAGGAAAGGCCGATACTCCAATAATAAGAGAGCACTGTACATATAAAAGAAGTGTAATGAAGTAGTGAATGGGAGCAATGAGAGAAGGAAATCGTTTTACTAATTTTTCCATTATTTATTTTCTATAACATAACCTATTGAAAAAGATAGTAGATATAGGCTATCTTCACTTTGTATGCATTCTTTTCAGAAACTGGCACTCTTCCTCCGCCCACCTGGCAAAGGCATCTATGTTGTCTCCGCAGGACCCACCACCACCCTGCCACTCAAGGTTTTGTCCCTTTGGAAAAAAAGTTTTTCAAAAATCCCAAAAGCTAAAGTTATTCTATTGGGCGTTCCCTCGGATTGTGGCGCTGGGTATTTGAGAGGTGCCAATATGGGCCCCTTAGAATTAAGAAAAATACTTTACCAAAACAAAACGTTTTTAAAATATATTAAATCCCAAGAAGTCATCGACATAGGAGATGTCATTACCATTCCCCAACTTTTGTATGATGAAATGCTGAGCTCCAAGCAAATTCAAAAACATCGAAAATATCTTTATCCAAAAAATAAAGCTGAAAAACTTCCCGTTAGCCCTCTTTCTATTTTAAAAGACGTATCAAAAATTATTTTTTCTCTAAATCCAAAAGCTAAAATCATTACATTAGGAGGGGATCATTCCATCAGCTGGCCCATCATTCAAGCCTATCACGATCATTTCAAAAAAACGTTTAGCATCCTTCATTTCGATGCGCATACCGATCTTTTAAAATCTCGCCTTGGGATTGATTATTGTTTTGGAACCTGGGCCTATCATGCCAATGATCTCATTGAACGACAGGAGCGACTGGTTCAAGTGGGCATTCGTCGATCCGGAAAAACCAAAGCATATTGGGAGAAAACCCTACATGTTAAACAATTTTGGGCTAAAGATATCTTAAAAAATCCTAAACAGGCTCAAGAACATATTCTTTCTCATCTTCGATCTTTACACGTAAACCGTGTTTATATCTCTAATGACATCGATGGGACAGATATGAAATACGCTGCTTCGACAGGTACCGCAGAACCTAAAGGCTTAACCCCAAGCTTTATCTCTGAACTCATTCAAAAAGTGGGAAAAGAATTTGAAGTGATTGGAGGCGATCTTGTGGAAGTTGCCCCTCCTCTTCATTTAGACCACAAAGGCGAACCTCAAAAAACACTTTCTACGGCTAGCACTTATGTTATCAGCATCATTCAAAGCATGACATTCTAAATGAAATTTAATAAAAAAATATTTTTATATTTTTTCTTAACCACGATCACCCTTGTCTTGGCCATTCTTTTAATAAAACACGCTGTCAATGAAAGTGGAGATTTTAAAACCTATCTAAATGCGGCTCTCAATTTCATTCATGGACATTCTATCTATGATAGAAACGATTACCTCCCCTTTGTCTATCTTCCCATTTGGGCATTATTTTTTGTCCCTTGGGCTCTTTTAGGAACATCCTTGGCTTGTATTCTTTGGTGCTTAATGAATTGTGCTCTACTGTATGGCTCTATTCTTCTTCTTTCAAAACAATTTCATCTCAATCCTTTTAAAGACAAAAAACTTTTTATTCCTCTCGTTTTTTTATTTTATCCCATTGCGAAAACCTTTCTCAATGGGCAAATCAATATTCTTCTCGTTTTTGGGCTCATTTTAGCGGTTCATTTTTTTCATCGAAAAATTCTATCTGCATTTTTTTTCTCACTGTTTATAAGTGCCAAGGTAAGTCCTCTTTTACTTTTGCCCTATTTTATTTTAAAAAAACAATTTAGGCTGTGCTTTGCCATCGTAGGGTGGTTAATCTTTTATATCCTTTTTCCAACACTGTTTATCGGCTGGGAGAAAAATATAGAAAGCCTAAAACAATATGTATCACTCGTAACCCACCATCCCCATCTTCTTTCTCCCCATAATCATTCTATCACGGGGATATTGATGCGCCATTTTCAAAATGCTTTTCCCCATTATCAAAGCATTTTATTTTTAGGAACGGCTATCTTATTTGGCTTTATTATTCTTTTCTCATGCCGAAAATCGATTGAAAATGCCATTGAAAATCTATGGTATGAACTCAGCATTGTTCTTTTAAGTATGTTTTTTATTACGCCCATTGTTTGGGAACACCATCTTATTATCCTTTTGCCTACCCTTTTTCTTATCTTTATATATCGGGATTCCATCACGATAGGATGGAAAATAAGTCTTCTTGCAACCTGGGTTCTTTTTGCTTTCTCTTCCAAAACCTTTGTTGGACAAACCATCAGCCGAAATATTTTATTTGATCATGGAGTAGTACTTTGGTGGTTAGGAACCCTATTAGCATTTTTACTCTTCAGTTCTCTTAGAGAAAAAAAATATTTGCGCCTAGGTGGAGTCGAACCACCATCTTAAGCTTCGGAGGCTTACGCTCTATCCATTGAACTATAGGCGCATAATGTTAAACATGAATAATATCTACAAACTATTTGTTTTTTCAATGTTTTTTTGATACTTAATATTCTTTAATCTTATGCATTATTTTCACTATAAAAAAAATACTCTCTTTTGTGAAGAAGTTTCTCTGGCCCACATTGCCGAGCATGTCAAAACGCCTTGTTATGTCTATAGCCAAGCCACCATCGAAAGACATTTTAAAGCATTTCAAAAATCATTTCAAAATTCTCCACATCTGGTGTGCTATTCTGTTAAAGCCAATTCCAATATATCCATTTTAAAACTCTTAGCCAAATTAGAAGCTGGGTTTGATATTGTTTCAGGAGGAGAACTCTTTCGCGTTATCAAATCCGGTGGAGATCCTAAAAAAGTAGTTTTCTCGGGTGTTGGAAAAAAAGATGAAGAAATACGATATGCTCTTCAAAAAAATATTCTCTGCTTTAATGTAGAATCATCCCAAGAACTAGACGCTATAAACACCCTGGCTCGAAAACTTCGAAAAAAAGCCCCCGTGTCTTTACGAGTAAACCCAAACATCAATCCCAAAACCCATCCCTACATTGCTACGGGCCTTAAAGAAAATAAATTTGGAATTCCTATTCGTGAAGCCATTGACTTATATAAACATCATAAAAATTATACCCACATTCATTTTACAGGGCTTGATTGCCATATTGGATCTCAAATGCTTAGCCTTTCTCCCATTCTTGAAACCATTAAAGAACTTAAAAAAATTATTCTAAAAATAAAATCATTTGGTTTATCTCTGGAACATATCAATTTAGGAGGTGGACTAGGAATCCCCTACACCCATGAAGAACCTCCCTCTCCTCAACAATATATCACCTCAGCCCTAAAAGAATTAAAAGACCTGAAACTAAAACTTCTGATTGAGCCAGGAAGAGCTATTGTGGGAAATGCAGGGATATTGCTCACAAAAGTTCTGTATACCAAAAACATGCCTCAGAAAAACTTTGTAATTGTGGATGGCGCCATGAATGATTTGATTCGCCCTACTCTCTACGGAGCCTATCAAGACATTTGGCCCGTGCAAAGATCCCTCGCTTCGCTCGGGATGACGTCCGTAGATATTGTGGGACCTATTTGCGAATCTGGAGATTTCTTAGGAAAAAATAGAAAACTCATCCCCTTACATCCAGGAGATTGTTTGGCTATTATGAGTGCAGGAGCTTATGGATTTTCGATGTCCTCAAATTATAATTCCCGCCCCCGAGCCGCAGAGGTTTTGGTCAGTGGGGGGAAATTTAAAATTTGCCGCCGTCGCGAATCTTTCGAAGATTTAATTCGAGGTGAAACCCTATGATCATTATGAAGTTTGGAGGCACATCGGTTGGAAACGCTTCACAAATTAAAAAAGTACATGACATTGTTTCCTCTCAACGTTCACGAAACCCTTTGGTTGTTGTCTCAGCCTTAAGTGGTATCACCCATCACCTCACTGATCTTTGTTCTGGAATGACGGACTATAACATCGCTGAATTTCAAGAAAGGCATCTCACCGTTTTACACGAGTTAGGACTTTCAAAAGATCTATTGAATGAGGAATTTCAAGAACTTACTCAACTTCTTCAAGGCATTCATCTTCTTCAAGAATGTAGTTTGAGAACTAAAGATCGGATTCTTTCTTTTGGAGAACGCTGCTCAGCAAAAATTATTGGAAATTACTTTACCTCTTCTCTTTATGTTCCTTCTTATGATTTAGGACTTAAAACCAATTCAAATTTTGGACACGCCACACCCCTTAAAGAATCTTATCAAGATATCCAAAAAGCTGTTCTTTCTTATAAAGATAAAATTATTGTCACTACAGGATTTATCGCTAAAGATCCAGAGGGAAACATCACCACTCTGGGTAGGGGGGGCAGTGATTATTCTGCATCTCTTTTTGGGGCAGCACTTCATGCAACAGAAATTCAAATTTGGACAGATGTCAGTGGCATCATGACCACAGATCCTAGAATGGTCCCCGATGCAAAACCCATTCGAGAAATGAGTTTTGAGGAAGCCTCAGAACTGGCATACTATGGAGCTAAAGTCATTCATCCTGCCACGATGCTTCCAGCCATGGAAAAAAATATCCCAGTTCGAATTTTAAATACCAATGATCCTTCTCATCCTGGAACGACGGTTTACAAACATACTCCAAAAACTCAAGGGACGGTCAAAGCCATTGCTCACCGAAATGGGTTAATTGTTATTAATATCACTTCCACCCGAATGCTCGATCAATACGGTTTTCTAGCACGCATTTTTGAAATATTTTCAAGACACAAAACCTCTGTAGATATGGTCTCAACTTCTGAAGTATCTGTCTCACTCACTATCGATAATGAACAGCATCTTTCCTCCATCGTATCAGAGCTTGAAACATTTTCCGAAGTATCGGTTGAAAAGCATCAGTCTATTATGAGTGTTGTGGGGGAAGGATTAAGACAAGACCACACGGTTCCTGCTCGTATCTTTTCTATATTAAGCCAACATGAAATTCCAGTCAGAATGGTTTCGTTGGGAGCCTCTAAAATTAATTTAAGTTTCCTATTGAAAGAAAGTCAGACCAAAAATGCTTTAACGGTTTTACACAAAGAATTTTTTCAGTGTTAAAACCAAATATGCGTTAAAGACCACGTTACAGCAGCAATAAAAGCAGAGGCTGGAATGGTAAAAATCCACGCCCAGATAATCCGTTCTGCAACTCCCCATCGAACCGCAGAGAATTTGGTAACTGCCCCTACTCCCATAATAGAACCTGTAATGGTATGAGTGGTTGAAACTGGAATTCCTAAACCTGTTGCAAAAAAGAGTGTACAAGCACCGGCGGTTTCCGCACAAAACCCTCCGATAGGTTTCAATTTTGTAATCTTCATTCCCATGGTTTTAACAATTCTCCATCCTCCAAAAAGGGTTCCTAACCCCATCGCAGCATGACAGGAAAGCACAATCCACAAGGGAATATGAAATGTGGGCCCTAAAAAACCTGCTGAGAAAAGAAGAACCGCAATAATACCCATGGTTTTTTGAGCATCATTGCCTCCGTGCCCTAAGCTATATAATGAGGCGGAAAAAAATTGTAAGAGCCTAAACCATTGATCAATCTTACGAGGGATAGTTCTAAAAAAAATCAAAGAAACTAAAAACATAAAAATAAATGCCAGCATAAATCCAATAAGAGGAGAGAGCACAATAGAGACGCTAATTTTAATAAATCCTGCTGAATTTAAAGCAGAAATCCCAGATTTTGCTACGGCTGCGCCTGCTAATCCTCCAATTAAGGCATGGGAAGAACTGGATGGAATTCCATAATACCAAGTAATCAAATCCCAGGCGATGGCACCAACCAATGCAGCTACAACAACCACAGGATCAATAATGGTAGGATCTACCACCCCCTTTCCAATAGTATTGGCCACATGAAGTCCAAAAAATAAAAAAGCAACAAAATTAAAAAAAGCAGCCCAGATAACTGCCTGGTGAGGACGAAGCACACGGGTAGAAACAATGGTGGCAATGGAATTAGCCGCATCATGAAAACCATTGATAAAATCAAAGATCAAAGCAACAGCAATAATGATGATAATAAACCAAAGCTCATGCATATTCGAGGACGATCCCTTCAATAGTATTGGCCACATCTTCACATCGATCGGTTGCGGTCTCTAAAAAATCATACACTTCTTTAAGCATAATGACTTGCCTCACATCTGGTTCTTCTTTAAAGAGTTTGGCAATCGCAATTCTTAAAAGATAATCTGCCTCATTTTCTAATCGATTAATCTCCACACAGTCCTTAATCACTCCTTCTGGATGTTTTAAATTTTTTAATCCTGAAACTGCTTTCTGAATACACTCAGCCGAGCGAACACACACATCAGCCAGTTGAAAAGCCTCAGGCGTCACCTTAGTCACTCCATACAAAAACATACGCTGAGAACAGGCCTCAATATAATCTAAAATATCATCTAATCCCGTAATGAGTTTATGAATATCGTCCCGATCGAGAGGGGTAATAAATGTTTTATGAAGCATCTCTACTGTTTTATGTGTAATTTCGTCTGCCTTATGTTCTATATCTTTAATGTTTTGAGAATGTTTTTCAGCTTGAGGAAGATGATTGAGCATTTCTCGAAACTCAATGGCCCCCTCAACAATTAAAGCAGAAATTTGCTCAAAAAGATCGAAAAATCGACCTTCCCTAGGCATAATTTTTTCTAACATGAGTACCTCCTTTAATAAAATTTGTGTAACTTTTGAATATACTGATGAATACCCTCTTCCAGGCTGGTAAAAGGCGTGTGGTATCCTTGCGCTTTTAATCGATCCATTTTGGCTTGGGTAAAATACTGATACCGCCCACGAATTTGAATGGGCGTATCCATAAACTCAATCTTTTCTGGTTTGTGAAGCTCTTTAAAAACGGCTCGGGCCAAATCTAAAAAAGTTCGGGCTTTTCCTGTCCCTAAATTATAAATCCCTCGTTGGATGGGTTTTTGAAGAGCAAAGTGAAGGACTTGGATCACATCTCCCACATACACAAAATCTCTTTCCTGATGGCCATGAGGAATTCCCTCACGATGGCTTTTAAAAAGTTTAATAAATCCTTTTTGATTAATTTGATCAAACGCCTGAATCACGACAGAAGACATTTTTTCTTTATGCCGTTCACCAAATCCATACACATTAAAAAATTTAAACCCACTCCAACTGGGGGGATGCTTTCCTTGTTTTTCTTGTTCCAATGCCCAGAGATCAAACTGTTGTTTAGATTCCCCATAAGGATTCATGGGTTTTAGTTTTGGAATCAAACGCTCATCATCATCATATCCTAAAGCTCCATCTCCATAGGTTGCTGCACTGCTCGCATAGACTAAAGGAAGGGCATGCTTTGTTGCATACTCCCATATTTTTTTTGTATACTCTAAATTCATTTTAGAAAGGTAGGCTTCGTCCATTTCGGTTGTATCTGTGCAAGCCCCTATATGAACAATGGCTGAAAGCACAGGACGTTTGCTTTCTAACCACTCAAATAATCTCTCTCGATCAATAATCTGTCCAAATTGCAATGCTTTATGCTCTGATCGAGACGTAAAATAAGTGGGCTCATCTACAGAAATAACAGGAATATTCAATCGATTACAGGATTCTACAAAAGCGCTTCCAATAAATCCTGCGGCTCCAGTCACTAAAATAGGTTTAGACATTCTTTTGTTTTGTCTCCACCCAGTCTTCTATCATGTCCTTTAGGGTCGTCAAGGGAACAGGACCACTTAAGAGAACCACATCGTGAAATCCGCGGATATCAAATTTATCCTTCAATTGCCCCTTGGCCCACTCTCTTAAATCATAAATGGTTCGCTGTCCTACTTTATAAGCCAGGGCTTGTCCTGGCCATACGATATAACGATCAATTTCATTATTCATTTCCATGTCGTTAGCAGTTCTGGTTTCCCGCATAAAGTTCAGAGCTTTTTCTCTAGACCATCCCAAGTAATGAATTCCCGTATCTACGACGAGCCGAATCGCTCTCCAGGCTTGATCCATGAGCATTCCCACCCGTTGCAGATCAGAAGAATATGCTCCCATTTCATCGGCCAACCGTTCCGTATAATGAGCCCATCCTTCTACATAGGCGGTAAATCCAATATGGCGCTGAAACTGAGGAATATTTTTTTGTTCGGTTGCTAGGGAAATTTGTAAGTGATGCCCAGGGATAGCCTCATGAAAGGCCAAGGTTTCCATAGAATAATTGGCCCAGTCTTCTGGTTTATGCGTATTCATCCAAAAAATACCAGGTCTAGATCCATCTTCCGCGGGAGGATAATAATACGCAGCCGGAGCAGACGGAGCTTTATACGCTTCCATTTCCTTAATTTCAAAAGGAATAGAAGGAAGCTTTCCAAAATATTTTGGAAGCAGTGTCTTCATTCCCTCTAGAGTTGTTTGATGCTTATTCATCAGTGCTTCTCGAGAGGTAAAATAATTGGCACGATCTCCCTTAATTTGTTCTAGAAAACTTTTTAAGTCCCCCGAATGCCCTAATTTTCGAGAAATGGCTAAAATTTCTTCCTTATTTTTCTCGAGCTCCTCTAAACCCAACTGATGCAATTCTTCTGGAGTCTTATCAGTAGTCGTATTGACTTTAACTCTAAAACAATAATTTTCTCTCCCTCCAGGAATAGCAGAAACCCCCACTTCTCGCCGGGCTTTTCCCTGATATTCCTCCTTTAGGAATTGATGAAATTTTTGATAAGCAGGAACCACAGATGTGGTAATCACTTTTTCAAAATCGCCTCTTAATTTTTGCTTATCTTTTTCTAAAAAGGTTTTTGGAAAATTTTTGACTGCATCTGAAAAACGGCACTCCATGGGCTTTTGAGCCAAAAATTGTTCCAGTTGTTTTAGTGTTCTATCATAAGCAACATAAGGAGCCACCCTTCCCGACTTTAGCCCTACTCTTAAGTCTCCTAAAAACTGGTCAAATGCTTTTGGAATTTGTTTATAACGGCTTAAGAGATCTTGATAATTTTTCTTGGTCTTTAAAGGATGAATTTCTAAAAGATCCATAAGTTGAATATGAAGACCAAATAAATGATCCATATTCCATTCCCAATCCTTATATTTTTGCGCATCAATATATTCTTTAAGTTTTAATTTTAAGATGGAATATGAGATTTTTTCTGCATAAGACAGCTGAGTAGGTTTAATTTTTTTAAGACGCTTTAAAAATTTTTTATGCTGGGCAACACATCTGGCGCGAGCCTTGGGGCCTATCTCTTCTAATCGATCATTATATCGTTTGTCTCCCAAGAAAGTGGCCCACGTGGGATTTTCTTTCATTAGGAACTCCCAATAATCTTTTCCTAATTTTTCTAAGTTTTTGTTTTTTTTTGATAGTGTCATATGAGACCCTCCGCAGTTCAAACCATTACCAGAACCCATAATAAACTCAAGGATATTTGATCACTTTTCTGAGTTGTTTTTTCTGGGCATGCGCTTTTTTATCGGCCAGCATCTTTTCTTTAGATCGGCGGGAACGACGTTTTTTTTGCTTTCGGATTCGATAGATTTCGCGATCTTTCTCAGACTGGACCTTTAGTATCTGGGTTTCGTATTTATCACATAAAATCCGGAGGGCTAAAAAACGATTTTCTGTCTGGTGTCTTGAGATCTGGCATTTTACCTCAATCCCTGTTGGGCGATGCACTAGTCGAACGCAGCTAGAACTTTTATTAACCTTCTGTCCTCCCGCTCCTTGAGACCGGACAAAAGACTCTTCGAGATCTTGTTCCAAGATCCCCAGTTTTCGCATCCTCTCTTCTAATACTTTTTGCTTTTCTAAGGAAATCACCTAAAATTTCGGGGTGGCCGGATTTGAACCGGCGACTCCCTGCTCCCAAAGCAGGTGCTCTAGCCAGGCTGAGCCACACCCCGTTATAATCACTCCAATTTTGGCGAATACTACGTTGTCATCCCCCGGCTTGACCGGGGGATCCATTCTTATAGATTCCCGCTTTCGCGGGAATGACAAAAAATGTTAATATTTTTTTAAAAAATAGTCATTTAAAATTTACACTCCCCAGCATATAATGTCTATAAAACTAGATCCCCGATCTGATCGGGGATGACAGGGAGGAAAAAATAGATGATGATACTGTGGTATTCACTCTTAGGAATTGTGGCAGGGACTTTAAGTGGGCTCATTGGTATTGGAGGGGGAATTATTATTATTCCAGCCCTTATTTTTTTATTTGGCCTATCACAGCATGAAGCACAAGGAACAACATTGGCCCTGATGGTCCCTCCCATTGGACTTCTGGCGGCCCTTCAGTATTATCAACAAGGACATGTAAATTTAAAAATTGCAGCCTTTGTGTGTATTGGATTTTTTCTGGGCGGATGGCTGGGAGCAAAATGTGCCACCTCACTTTCAAGCGTTGTCTTGGAAAAAATTTTTGGAGTTGTTTTGTTTTTAATCTCTTTAAAAATGATCTTCTTTAAATAGCTTAAGGCAGGCGAATAATACTTTTTTGAATTTGAATTAGAGATTGAATCCCTTTCCAACCCAATTCAAACATGCCATCTAAAGTATCCTTAGAAAAAGGAACTTTTTCAGCTGTATTTTGAATCTCAACAATTTTTCCAGAACTGGTCATCACTAAATTCATGTCCACATCGGCTTTAGAATCTTCTGTATATTCTAAGTCTAATCTCATCTCTCCATCAACTATTCCCAAACTGGTGGCAGCCAAAAAATCTTGAATAGGAAATTTTGAAATTTTTCCAGCTTCTTTTAATTTAAGAAGTGCTTGCGTTAACGCCACAAAAGCTCCTGTAATAGATGCCGTCCGAGTTCCCCCATCGGCCTGAATTACATCGCAATCAATCAAAACAGATCGTTCTCCTAAAAGCTTGGTATCCACCACTGCCCTTAAAGATCTACCAATGAGTCGCTGAATCTCAGCCGTCCGGCCACCCACCTTATAACGTTCTCGTTTAGAACGAACAGAGGTTGCCCCAGGAAGCATCGAATATTCTGCTGTTATCCACCCTGTTCCCGTTTTCTTTAAAAAAGGAGGGACCTCTTCTTCTACAATGGCCGTACAAATCACTTTCGTATTACCACACTCTACCAGTACCGAACCTTGAGGATATAAAAGAAAGTTATGGGTAATTTTAAAAGGACGATGTTCATCATTTTTTCTATTCCCAGGTCTCATGTGCTTTTTTTCCTCATTTGAAGTCTAATTTTTCTTCGTTCCTGAGCTTCCCGGTATCTTCTTTTCTCGTCTTTTGTTTCCGGAATAACTTTAGGAACAGCTATAGGCCGCCCTTTTCCATCTACCGCTACAAAAGTAAAATAAGCACTGGAAGCATGTTTTTTTTCTCCAGACAAAGGATCTTCTGCATAAACACACACCCCAATTTCCATAGAGGTATTAGCCGTATAATTCACACTGGCTTTAATAGAAACAATATTTCCAGTTTTAATTGCGTAATGAAAACTTAATGTATCTACAGAAGCCGTTACGACCGCAGTTCGGCAATGACGAAAACCACAAATAGCCGCCGCAATATCCATCCACTGCATGACCTTTCCACCAAAAATAGTCCCTAAGGTATTGGTATCTTGTGGCATGACAATCTCTGTCATTTCAACAGCGGATTCTTTTACGGTTTTCATATAAGTGATCATTCATAAATCAATTTATGAAATACTGTCAATTGAAACAAAGAGGCTGAAAAATAAAATTTTTATTTTTAAAGAGTTTTTAATTGACAATAGTGCTCTCTCCTTTAATACTAGCCCCAATATGAATGAACCTCTCACACTAGATTTCTCAAAACTCACCGATCAATTTTCGACGGTACAGCTCCACACCCTTTTTAAGAAACGAGAAGTGGCTAAGAAAAATTTTAAACAAAAAATAGAGCTAGGAGAAATTGGTTTTTCAAAACTCCCTTATCAAAAAAATTTATCCGAACTTAAAAAAGTAGCGAAAAAAATATCTCAAACCTGCGACACCCTCTTAGTCATTGGAATTGGGGGATCCAGTCTTGGGGCTAAGGCCGCACTTCATGCTTTAAAAAATTCCAAAACTCCCAAAATTTATTTTTTAGAAAATCCAAACCCAGATACCTTAAACCATCTTCTAGAAACCATTGATTTAAAAAAGACAGCCATTAATGTTATTTCAAAATCAGGATCTACCCTGGAAACCTTAAGTATCTTTTTTATTATTTTTGAAAAATTAAAAAATACCATTTCTCCAAAAGAGCTAAAAGAACGAGTCATTGTCACCACCGAACCAAAAGAAAATTTCTTAAATACCATAGCCAAAGAGTATTCCCTTCCCCTGTTTCCCATTCCTTTTAATGTGGGGGGGCGGTATTCTGTTTTGTCTCCTGTTGGACTTTTCCCCATGCTCGTAGCTGGAATTTCAATTGATGACCTCTTAGAAGGTGCTCAATGGGTGGATCAACATAATCATGATGCCTACTTCTATGGAACCTTGGCCTATGGAGCTCATCGGCTACTTAAAAAACCTCTCACTGTTTTATTTCCCTATGACGAAAGACTCAGCACCCTTGGGGATTGGTTTTGTCAACTCTGGGCTGAAAGCTTAGCCAAATCGGATTCTTCAGGCCCTACCCCTCTAAAGGCCATTGGAACTCAAGATCAACATTCACTTCTTCAACTTTTTTTACAAGGACCTCAGGATAAATGGTATACGCTGATTACCTTAGAAAAACATGAACATCATTTAAATATCCCAAATTCACCTATTTTAAAAAATTTCTCATACCTTAAAAATATCCCCCTCGAAAATATTTTAAAAGCTGAAGAAAAAGCCACTGAAAAATCCCTCACTGAATTTGAAAATCCATTTTGCCGAATTTCTTTACCTGAATTATCGGCTTATACATTAGGGGCGCTTTTTTATCATTTTGAGTTGGCTACAGCCATCAGTGGGTTTCTCTATGAAATCAATCCTTTTGACCAACCGGCTGTTGAAAATGGCAAAAAATGGGCCATTGAATTTTTACAAAATAAACAGGTGAGATGAAAAAAGTTCTCATTGGCCTTGGAATCATTCTTTTCCTTTTAGTCGTTACAGCATTTCTCATCCCTTTCTTTGTCGACATTAACTACCTTAAACCTCAGATTGAAAAAGCTATTGGAGAAGAACTTAATGGAAAAGTAGAATTAGGAAAATTAGAACTTTCTATTATCCAAGGCCTTGGCATAGAAGTGCAGGGTATTAAAATTTTAAATCCCCCAGATTTTCCTCAAACCCCTCTTTTAGAAGTGGAACAGGCTAAAGTTTATTTTGGTGCGTTAAGATCTTTATTTGGAACCCCTAATGTTCAAATCACGCTCACAAAACCTAAAATTCAAATTTATGAAAATGATAAAAAAGAGCTAAATTCTTCAAAACTCTTTAAAGAAAAACCATCTGAAACCCCGACACCCACAAAAACGTCTCCCTCTGTTTCTTTTAAGGAACAATTGCCCAAAGGATTTTTAGGAGCACTCATTCTTCGAAGCAGTGTATATGTCGAAATCATTGATGGAGAAATAGCCTATTTTGAGTCCAATGGTACGGCCACAAAACTCCAAACTATTGCTTTAAATATAGGCCCTTTAAATTTAAAAGATCCACTTTCTTTTCAGTTTCAAGCCTCTCTTCCTCTTTCTACTAAAAATAATATTACCCTTGAAGGCCCCATAAATATGAAGGGGACTTTTTCAAATCCCCTGATTTCTAAAGAACCATTCTCTATAAATATTTCTTCTGAACTTGATTCTTTAAAAATTGAAACTCCGTTTGCTAAAAAAGAAATGGGAGAAAAACTCCGTATTAAATTTAAAGGCATTCTGAGTAAAGAAAACATTGTTTTTGAAAATCTGTCCTTAGACCTCCCTATGGGCGCTGTACAGCTCAAAGGCACGCTTTTAGATTTTAAAAATCCTCGCTTTGATATAGAAACATCTTTACAAGCTTCTACTCCAAAACAAGAAACTAAAGAAAAGAGCAATTCTAAAAAGTTACAAAATGAATATGATGTATCACTTAAACTTTCTTCAAAGGGCACTTTGACGCCCTTTTTAATGGAAGAGGGGGAAGGAGACATTGACGTTCAAAAACTACAAGGAGAAATCCCTTCTTTTCTACAACCTCTCTTTACCGATAAAAAAATCATGATGGAGGGAGTGGGCAGTGTTCGCTTCAAAGGCCATTTTCAAATTAAAAATAATAAACCTACCCGGATTGATTTAAAAGATTATGAACTTGATTTAACCCCACTACTTTTAAATTTTGAAAACAAATGGTCTAAACCCAAGGGAAAACTCCTACGCCTTAAAGGAAATGGGATTTATGAAGAAAAAGAAAATGAAAAAAATATTTCTCTGGGAGCTACCACCTTAACCATAGATGATATTGCCCTTAAAACCAATGGCCTTATTCACCTTCTTCCTACACCCTCCATAGATCTTACCCTTTCTACAAACACTTTTTCTTCTGATACCTTGGAAAAATATTCCCCTCCCTCTTTTCCAATCCATTTTAAGGGAAAACTTTCTCTCCCTTCTTTGACTATAAAAGGAGATCCCACCCAAATAGAAAGCTTAGACATCAGTGGAAAACTCATGACCTCTGAAGGGGGACGTCTGGAATTTAATCCAAAATTTACACAATCAAAACCGTGGAGCTCAGAAGGACCAATCCTTTTTTCAACCACCACCTCTTTTTTAATTTCAAAAAAAAAGATAAAAGAACTTTCGCTGGATACAAAAGCAGATCTCTCCCAAGCCGCTCTTCGATTTAAAAATGAATTTTATAAACCTGCCCAAATCCCTCTTTCTTTTACTTTAAAAGCCAGTTTAAAGAATAATCAGCTTACCCTATCCACACTAAACCTATTATTTCACAACTTAGAAACTCATATGAAAGGAACCGTTTCAAATTTTTCTTCTGATACAAAAAAAACATGCCAGTTAGCCATAGACAGCAAACCCTTTTCCCTTTCAGAATGGAATCAATTCTTCCCATCTATTAAAAATAAATTTTTAGGCACTGTTGAATTTAAATCTATCCAATTACAATTACCTCTGGATGGACCTAAAGATTTATCTTTAAACGGCACTTTGGCTCTTCATGAAGTTTCTGGAGAAATTCCCCAAACCCTGATCCAATCTAAATCTGTTCAAATTAAAGGCCCCTTTTTAGTTGATGTCACAAGCGATGTTTCCTATTCCAAAAGAAAAATTCAAAAACTCAACATTTTAGGAAAAATCAATTTAACTGATATGGATATTCATCTTAAAAACACCTTTATAAAACCAGAAAAAATCCCTTTCACCTTAGATCTTAATATCCAGTCCCAGGAAGATTCTATAACCTTCAAGGATACAAAACTTCTCCTTAAAGAAACAGCTCTGGACATCCAAGGCTCCACGACTGATAACATCCATCTTCAAACATCTTCGGTATCCCTTTCTGAGTTTTCGGAATTTTTACCTTCTTTAAAAAAAGCCCCTCTAACAGGAAATTTAAGGTTTGAAACAGATCTAAAAGGAAGTCTTTTAGATAACACAAAACCGATCAATATCAATTTTACCCTTTCCTCTCAAGCGCTTGAATATCTTCCCATTTCAAAAGATCAAGAGGAAAAAGAAGAAAAACCCATAGAAAAAAAAACAGGAAAGAAACCATCTTCACCTCCCTTGTCAGAAAATCCTCTCTTAAAACGACTCACCTTCAATGGTAAAATTTCTTTAACCAAAGCCACTTATAAAACCTTTAAATTTTGGAATGTAGAATCTAAAATGACCTATAAAGATAAACTCCTTACCATTGATCCTCTACAATTTGATTTTTATGATGGGAAATTTAATGCTAAAACAACCTTAAACTTAAATAAAAAAGATCCTGTCACAGATATTGAAGCGCATCTTCAAAAACTCAATATGGAAAAATTTCTAACGGCACAGTCTAGTAAACTTAAGGATAAACTTTCTGGTTCATTAGATGCCGACATGAATGTATCTATGACTGGTCTAGAGGGTGAACAAATTCAAAAATCAATGGCCGGTAAAGGAAAAACCATTATTAAAAATGGCCATTTTAAAATTTTTAATTTAACAGAAGCCATTGCAGGCATTCCTATTTTAAATCAAGTGGCACCTAATGTAAATTTAAGCGATGATTTTTCTGTGTTACAAACCTCTTTAATTATTAAAAATCAAAAACTCATCACCCTAGATATTTTCCTAAAAGGAAAAAGCCACCTCTTAAAATGCCAAGGAGCATTGGGATTTGATGGTAGCTTAGATTACACGGGAAACTATTATTTATCAGAAACTGAAGATCTCAATAAACAAATTCCTTTTACGGTGACAGGCACCCTCTCCTCCCCTACTCCACTTCCGGATGTTGGGAAATTGTTACAGAATACGGTACAAGGAGCATTTGAAAAGATTCTTTCTCCCAAGAAAAAGGAAGAACCTAAAAAACCTGAAGGAGAAGAAAAAGAAGAAACTAAGGGAAACCTAATAGAAGACCTCTTAAAAGATACCCTCCCATAAATAATCGCTCAATTTTGAGTTTAGACAAGGCCCCGAGCTGAGCGAAAATCCGAGGCGTATTTAATATACGTTGAGGATTTGAGCGATGCGAGAACGAAGTATAAACTCAAAAGTGTGCGATTAGATTTGAATGTCTAGGATGTCATTGACATCTACTTCAACTTCTTTTTGATCTGCCACCAATCTCAATTTAATTTTCCCTCGAAGTTTATCAGCAGACAAACGTACATAGTGATCGTAGAGCTCCCCTTTTAAGAATTTTCCACTCTTATCAATGACGGTAACGGTTTTGTGAGACGCCATCGCCTTTTCAACCAGATCAATCATTTTAAAAATAGACTTCATATCTTTTTTAATAACGTTGGTAAAATATCAATAATTCCATTAATCACAAATTGTACCGCAATGACAGACATAATAAGACCCATAATCCGGGTTAAGATCTTAATTCCCGTTGTTTTAAGAATATTTAAAAGATACACAGAATTAGATAAAATAATATAGGAAATAAGAAGAGCTAAAAAACTGGCTAAAATCACCATTCCCAAATTGATAAGCGAGTGAGCTTCCCCAGCAAACACCATGACGGTAGTAATGGTTCCAGGACCACTCAGTAAAGGAATGGCCATGGGAATCACTGCAATATCTTCTAAAGACTCATGTTCTTTTTCTTCTTCGGGGGTTGTTCTCACTCCAGCTCTTTTTCCATGAAGCATGTTTAAGGCCACGGTAAATAACAACACTCCCCCTGCAATTTTTAGGGCCGCTAGGGTTAATCCAAAGTACTTAAAGAGCGCCCCCCCGGCTAAGCTAAAAAATACTAGAATACCAAAGGCCACTGTACAGGCTTTTTTAGCAATGTCTTTTTTAACCATATCTTTTTGATGAGAAGTTAGTGCCAAAAAATGAGAAGAAGCCCCAAAGGGATCTAAAATAACAAAAATCCCCATGAATACCCTGGTAAAAAAATTAAGAAGTGAAAAAAGTTCTAGTTCCATGAAAACTTAAATACTATTTGGGCTCACCCTTTAAAAATTCTTCGAGCTCTTTGGCATCTTGAATGAGTCCAATCAGCATCATCTGCCGTCCATCAGGCAATGCCTGACCGAGAATTTGAGACTGAGGAATATACCCTTCTTGAATCCAGGAGGGGTCTACAAAACTAAAATAGACAGCCACATACCGTAGTAAATGACGGCCTTGGATCTCATACTCATTATTTCCTTTATAGAACCTCACTAGACTATCCAATGTTTTATCCTTATCGTTTAACGCCACCGATAAATCAGCAAATCCCTTTTCCTTTGTAACAATGGTAGACATGAATGGATCCATATCTTTTTGTTCTTTATTATAAAAACCATAGGATGACTCTAAAGAATATCGAACCTCTTTGACTTCTTCTGCTTTAAAATGCCCCTGCGGCAATTGTTTTTGATTTAAAAATTCTAGTGCCTCTTTTAGATTTCCCTGAGTTCCTTCAAATACCATAGGAACCATTAAAAATCGGGCTTCTTTTTCAGAAGGAAAATATAAATCAGGAATCACTTTTCCTTGATTAGAGATAGCAGTAGGATGAAAAGAGGTTTTTACCTGCCATTCTAAAAGAACTGCATTGGCTTCCAACAGGCGTTTTTTCATTCCTTCAATTAATTGATTTTGAACCTCAGCTTGTTTGTCAGGTTCTACCATTAGAGGATTTTGTGCTTCAAATGTTCCACCGTACCCCACCACAACATAGGCGGGTTGCTCTAACACTCGGGCTTCATCTTGTGCATAAACAGGTGCAAAATTAAAAAAGAAAAAAACAATAAGAAACGATTTTTTTACCATGAATACCTCTTTCCTTAGGGATGTTTAAGGTGAAATTTTATATACTCTAGAACCGCTTATTTGGCAACCCCTCTGTCATTCCCCGACTTGATCGGGGAATCTCTCCCTGTTAAATATCTTTCCAGTGCCTCTTGAGTTTCTGGCGCATACCCCATCACATTTTTCCATACCAAATCCGACTCCATACATAAATACACGGGTGTTTTTGTCTTTTTCTGAAGAATATACCCTTGAAGGGTTTCATACATCTCTTCTCGAATGGAACGAATATAGCGTTTTTTGCCATCGGGGGTAGACACAAATTCTCCTGTAATTAAAAAACTGTTAGGGAAACGCCTTTGAATAATTGTTTTTAAATTAGCATTAAATCTTAACGCCCCTAAGCTTACCCATTCCAAATTAAATTGATCAAACAGTTCATCAACCAACTGCTTATAATCTTCTTTCCAAGTAGGCTCTTGAATAAGAGGATCCAAATGAAAAGCAATCTTATACCCTGCCTTTTGACACAAGCGGGCCGCTTCCAAACGCTCTTTTATGGAAGCGGTTTTTAAATCATACTTTTGTGCGTATAACTCAGGGCTTAGGGTCCAGGCAATCACGGTTTGTCCCTTTGGATCCATGTTTAATAAATTTTTAATGCATGTAGATTTTGTTTTTAATTCTAAAAGTGCTTTTTTTTGATTAGCAAAAAAGGGAACCAAATGTTGACTAAACCCCGTTACCTCATCTAAGGCAAGACTATCGGCCATTTCTCCGGTTCCAATACGAATGTTTCTTGAAGAAGCTGAATTGAGAACTTCCTGAACGGATGTAAGCATGTCTTTAATATTGGCATACACCACCATCATAGGAAGATTGGTGTATTCTTGTAAAAAACAATACATGCACTCAAAATGGCAATTAAATGAAAAATCTAAAATAGTGTAATTACAACACACCACATTTTGAAGACTGGAAGTCGAAGCCCCACATTTTTTGACTAATTTCCCATGATTTTTAGTAACCCACAAATATTTTTTCCCTTCAAAAATAGGATCTGGATACTGATGAAGGGTATTTAAAAACTCGGGTTTTCCTTCGATATATTCTCGAGGAATATCTGAAAAAGAATCTAAAATATTTTTCGTAATGGGCGAATCACAAACAGCACGATCAATATAAATTTTTTGAGGACGATAGTGGATCATAAGAGCTTTAGCATCTCTTCTAGTTCTTTCTTATCTAACGCTCGATCTATTTTTTGTGCCCACTCTTTAAGTTCTATTTTATTGCGAAACCCAAATTTCATCTGGATTTTATTATCTTCAAAAAATAAAGGAGCTTCAAGCGGAAGAGACAAAGACTGTTTAAAAACTTTAAATTTCTCCTCTAGCTCTGAAAGCCTGGGATAGCGTTTTAATTTTAATACTTTTTTCACCTCTTCATACTGAGAGCAAGAATGCACAGAAGATAAAATTTCACTAAGCTCTACTTTATCTCGCACCATCACCTCTCGAACCCATATTAAAAACTCTTTTAGACCAGAAACCGTAAAATGAATGGGACTCAAGAAAGATGAAAGCATCTTTTGCTCTTTTTGGGTATAGGCTAAAAAACTTTCGATGACATGCAAGGGCAAATTCTGCTGAACTATATAGATTTGGATTGAGTTTTCTAAATTTAAAAGTTCTTGATAACGCTGATACACCGTTGCAGCAGGATCTAAACCAATAATGGGCATGTATTTTTCAATTAATAAAGATTCTGGAACGTGAAATTGAACTTTTAATTTTTGAAGTACGATGGTTTTTTCAATCAGGTTAAATGGCCGGCTAAAAAGATTTTCTTCTAACGCTCTTTCGAAGAGCGCTAGATCACTCAATTCCCCTTCTACGATCAAGGCAGGCACTTGAGTCAATCCTAAAGCACGAGCGCAATCAAGCCTCCTAAAGCCACTGACTATCTGAAGAGATTCTTCCCCCCGATCAAGTCGGGGGTCAGAATGACATTTTACAATAATCGGCTGGAGAATTCCTTTTCTCTGGATAGAGTCTTTTAGGACTGTTAAATCGGGCAAGAAATTAACTTCAAAAAATCTGTTTTTAAGATCGATACTGGAAAGCACCATCTGCTGAAACATGGACGAAAATATATGACATGTTAGTTTACGAGTAAAGTTGTTTTAAGCGGTTGGCGAGCTTGTGGCTGACAGAGGCTTTAATGCGGATGGAGTTTTTTAAATACTTTTTTTCTAACACCTGCCCTTCCGAATAGATTTGAGAAAGTATTTTTTGATCTTCCATTGGAAGTTTGACCTCAATAACTTCGGTAAAATGGGTTAGCAAGTCTTGAACTTTTGTTAACAATACATCTAATCCTATTTTTTGTTCTGCCGAGATTACACAAAACGGATGAAACCGTTGCCGAGTTAAAAACACATGCTGGTCTTTTGGACATGCATCTATTTTATTATACACATGAAGGGTGGGAGTCTTGGACACTCCCAATTCATGCAAAATCTTTAGTACTTCTCTGGCTTGATCTTCAAAATTAGGTTGAGAAATGTCAATCACATGCAATAACACGTCAGCTTCAGTGACTTCTTCTAAGGTTGCTTTAAAGGCTTCCACAAGTTGTACGGGCAATTTTTTAATAAATCCAACTGTATCGGTAAGTAAGATTTTTTGATGATTGGGCAATATTAACTTTCGGGTTGTGGGATCGAGCGTTGCAAAAAGTTTGTCTTCTGCCAATACATGAGAGGCCGTTAAGGTATTGAGAAGCGTAGATTTCCCTGCATTGGTGTAACCCACAATCGTCACGATGGGTAAGGGCACTCCCTGGCGTTTTTGCCGGTGCATATCTCGGGTTATCTTTAAATTTTTAAGTTCCTTTTTTAAAACCGAAATACGATCCCTAATTTTCCGACGGTCATATTCAAGTTTTGTTTCCCCTGGTCCTCGGGTTCCAATACCTCCTCCCAACCGAGACATGGCCACTCCATGCCCTGTGAGCCTAGGCAATAAATAATTGAGCTGTGCTAATTCTACTTGTAATTTACCTGCCTGGCTTTGTGCACGCTGAGCAAAAATATCTAAAATAAGACCTGTTCGATCAATGACCTTCACTCCACACAGCTCTTCTAAATTATTTTGCTGTGCAGGCGAAAGGTCTTCATCAATCAATACGACTTGAATCCCTTGTTCAGACACTTTTTGTGCAATTTCTTTGGCTTTTCCCTCACCCATAAAATAGGTAGGCGTAATGCGCTTTAAATGCTGAGATACCTGCTCACAGACCACGGCGCCAGCCGTATAAGCTAATTCCTGAATTTCTTTTAAAGAATCTCCGTCAAGACTGACGAGAAGTGCTTTTTCATTCACCAACAGCTTTTCTCTTTGGCTTTTTTATAAAAAAATGAGATTCGGAAGGCAAGTGTTTTTTCTTTTTGTGTTCAGCAATAAAAATTTTAACCAATTCCTCATCAAATTGATCCCCAGAACAGCGAATCAGTTCTTCATAAGCTGTATTTTCGGGCAACGCTTTTCGATAGGGACGATCTGAGGTCATGGCATCAAAAGCATCGGCAATTAAAACAGCTCTGGCTAAAAGAGGAATTTGCTTCCCTTTGAGTCCATCGGGATACCCTAAACCATCCATTCTTTCTTGGTGATATTTCACAATGGGCACCACTTCTTTTAAAAGTTCAATATGAGATAAAATCTCAGCACTTTTGACCGGATGCTCTTTCATGATTTCAAATTCTTCTTTGGTCAATCGATCGGGTTTTGTTAAAATATGCTCCGGCGTCCCAATTTTACCAATATCATGAAGCAGCGCTCCCACTTCTAAATGTATTAATTCTTCATCGCTCAGTTTTAGGGCACGGCCAATAAGTAACGCATACTCTGACACTCGAATGGAATGGCCGTGGGTATACTTATCTTTGGCTTCTAAGGCTGAAACAATGGCTCGAATAGCCTCGCTAAAAAGCCCTTGAAATCTTTTTTCGAGGCTCATGTAGCTTTGAAATAACCACACGAGGGTTTGTTCGAGATGCCGCTCTTTCAAAGAATGTACGGTCATATACCTAAATCCCCTCTGCCACTTTTTTAATTTTTGTCTGAAGACGTTTAATCGCTTGAGAATGAAGTTGCGACACCCGAGACTCTGTCACATCCAGCACTGATCCAATTTCTTTTAAATTCATGTCTTCATAATAATAAAGTGCCAAAACCATCCGTTCACTTTCCGGAAGTTCCTGGAGAGATTGCTGGACAACCTTTTTAATATCTTTCAGAGTCGTATAAAAATGAGGATTATTGGCTTTGAGCTCCTCAAAGAGTCCAATGAGTTCTCGTCTATCTTTAAACGGGAATTGTTGCGCCTCATCAATACTGACCATGGAAACCGATCGCGTCATCGTTACCATTTCTTGAAACTCTTCCAAATCCATTTTTAATTCTCTGGCCACTTCTTTATTACTAACTTTTCGGCCATGTTTTTGTTCAAGCCTTCGATAGGCTTTTTCCAATACCTTGGATTTTTCACGAATGGATCTGGGAACCCAATCCTGGCTTCTTAATTCATCCAAAATAGCTCCTCGAATTCTAAATTCAGCATAGGTTTTAAATTGATTGTCTCGCTTGGGATCATACTTATCAATGGCATCCATGAGCCCAATGACCCCTGAGCTAATTAAATCGTCTATATCCACATTGGGAGGAAGTTTTACAGCTATCCTTTGGGCAATATACCGAATGAGTGGCGTATACTCTAAGATCAACGCTTGTTTATCTGCTAACGTAAATTTTCGTCGGTGTTCTTTTAGTTTTACAAGAAGTTCACTCATGTTATCCTCCTTTAAGTTATATTATGTAAATAGTGTGTCCCTATACCTTTTTATGAAAGCAAAAGGCATGCCAAAAAAAATCTAAATCATTTCAATAGCCATTCTAAAATCACATCCATTATTTTGTCGTTGTACTTCAGGAAAGCGTCAAAAAATTGCCTTTTTTCTCTTTAGTTTTTCAACCAACGTCGTCCGCTTTAATCTTAAGAGTCCTGCTGCCTTATTTTTATTGCCTGCTGTTCGCATGAGAGCCTGTCGAATGAGTTCATTTTCAATCGTCTCCATCGTTTGATTAAAATCCATCCCTTCAGGAGGTAAACACAAAGACTGCTGACTGGTTAACGACACGCTAAAATATTTATCCGGTAAATCTCGAGAAAGGATTTCACCCTCTCCCTTTAAAATCACCAGTCTTTCAACCAAATTTTCCAATTCCCGAACATTCCCCGGCCACTCATACTGACACAAAGCTTGAGTAACTTCCTTTGAAAACCCCGTCACATTCTTTTTTTGTTCCCGATTAAATTTTTCCAAAAAATGAACTAATAAGAGAGGGATATCTCCAGATCTTCTGGCCAACGTGGGAACGACTATGGGAATCACATTCAACCGATAATATAAATCTTCGCGAAAGCGTTTTTCCTTCAAGGCTACTTCTAAATCCTGATGGGTCGCTGCAATAATACGAACATTCACTTGAATGGTTTGAGATGTCCCCACCGGCTCAAATTTTTGCTCTTGAAGCACTCGAAGGAGTTTTACCTGAAGCCTAGGACTCATATCCCCAACCTCATCTAAAAAAATGGTTCCTTGATCTGCAAGTTCAAATCGTCCTTGCCGAGATACATGGGCTCCTGTAAATGCTCCCTTCACATGCCCAAAAAGCTCACTTTCTAAAAGCTCTTCTGGAAGAGCTCCACAATTGACCGTTACTAATGGTTTTTCACTTCTCGGGCTATTGTAATGGATGGCTTTAGCAATGAGCTCTTTTCCAGTTCCGCTCCCCCCTTGAATTAAAACCGTGCTATCGGACTGAGCTATTTTTTCAACAAGCTTAAAAACCTCCAAAATAGCGGGGCTATTGCCAATAATATTGTCAAACTGATACTTGGATTTTAGTTCCTGGTGATACCAATAATTTTCCTTTTCCAAACGGTGATGATGAATGGCTTTGTCGACTAGGTGTTTTAACTCTGTCAGCGAAAAAGGCTTGGTTAAATAATGAAATGCCCCTCTTTGGATAGCCTGAATAGCGGTTTCAGCAGATCCCCCTCCTGTCATCACAATGACAGGCACAGAAGGCAAGATATGCCGAATTTTATCCATGAGATCGAGCCCACTACCATCAGGAAGCTTAATATCCATCAATAAAAGGTCAAAATGCCCGCTTCCCACCTGTTTCATGGCCTGGGAACAATCCCCTACTACCTTGATATTAAACTCTTTTTTTAAAAATCGCTCGAGCACAGATTGATAAGACACGTCATCTTCTACTACCAATATCCGACAACGATACATACTCCTCCTAGCAAAGGTTGGTGCTACTCTTCAAGCGGACTATTTAATATGAGGTAAGACTTAAACTAGTTGTAGTTTATCATGGTCATAAACAAAGTGTCAAGAACGTGACAAAACAATAGCCCTATAAGGAAGCAAAATAATAAAGGTCGTTCCTTTGTCAGGCTCACTTTCAACACTAATTTTCCCATGATGATTTTTAATAATTTGATAGCTAACCGAAAGTCCAAGGCCCGGATGTTCTGTTTTATTTTTAGTCGTAAAGAAAGGATTAAAAATATTGGTTAAATGTTCAGCTTCAATACCCTTTCCATTATCACGAATCTTGACCAATACCTGTTTTTGGTCTTCTTCATGCTCTACCCAGAGTTCAATTTTCCCCTCTTTTTTAGCCTTCCCATTTTCTAAAATAGCCTGAATAGAATTTTGAAATATATTTAAAAACACTTGAACCAGTTGGTTAAAATCACCAAAAATTTTTGTAGACGGAGAAGTCTTTTGAAAATGTTTTTCAATAGTAATATTTTTATGGCGAATTTTTAAATTCACCAAAGTCAATGCTTTTTCAATGACAGAAATAAGATCAATCGCCTCTAAATCCTCTTCTCTAGAAATTCTTGAAAAATAAAGCAAATTTTCCACAATTTCTTTAGAGCGCAGAGTGGCTTCTTCCATTTCTTTTAAATCTTGATAGAACGTTGAATCCTTTGGAACTTCTGAAAGAAGAATTTGGGTGAAGGCTAAAATCCCTCCCAAGGGATTATTAATTTCATGAGCGACGCTCCCTGCCAGAATCCCAATCTCTGCCATTTTTTCAGCTTGAAGCAGTTGATCTCTCAGTCTTTTTTCTTCGCCTTGATTTCGATAGTACAATACAGCCAATTCTTGATTATCTACTTCCAAAGGAAAAGAAGAGGTCGCATAAAAAGTATCTTGCGCTGTGCTTTTTAATTCAAATTGGGCTGGTTTTTTCTTCTGAAGCGTTTGCGATAATAAACATCCCTCGCAGGGAGTTTTTCTTTTTTGAAATACTTCGTAACATTTTTTCCCGACCAAGGATTGAATCTTAATCCCTGAAATTTGACTATAGGATAAATTGGCTCGAATAATATCGTAATGTTTATTCACTAATGCCACGGGATCAAAAATGGCATCAAAGGTTTTCTGCCATTCTTCTTTCCGTTCAACGGAAGCATTAAAAATATAAATTTTTTCTAAGGTCAACGCTACGGTATCGGAAATTTGTTTAATCAAATCTACTTTTTCATAGAGAGCAACAATGTCTTCCTCATTTTTGCATAAAAAATATAAATGCCCCACACACTTCTTTTTTTCTTCCTTTTGATAAATCAAAGGCATCACAATGGAAGGAAGCCCCAGTTTTTTTACTTCTTTCACCACTTCTTCGGTTGTGGTTTCAGAAAGAACAATTTTTTCAACTGGCAATACCCCTTTTAAGGCTTTTTCTACCCGCTGGGATAATTCTTCTACCGATGAGCTAGCATTGATCCAAGCAATCAAGGCATTGAGCTGTTCCAGGTATCGCTTGGTTTTACTCAGTTCTCCTTCAACGCCTTGAAGCCTCGCTGTTCTTACGGATACTTGTTCTTCTAATTTTTGGATGAGCTTTTCTAATTTTCTATTTTGAACCTTTAAATTAGAAAGAAGGGTTTGATGCTGAGATACCAGATCAAAATGACGAACTCCTTGATCAATGGCATCTTCAATTTCAGATACAGCAGATGTCTCTGGTAAAAATCGGAATACCTCTCCTCGGTTAATCGCGGCCTGCGTAGAGGAAACATCCAGTTTATCCATTAAAAGAATACGAACGGGTTCTGGGAAAAGGGTTTTAAGCTGATCAAAGAAATGAACCACATCTGAAACAATAACTTTGATGGGTCTTTCTCTTAAAAAAACTTTAGCTTCCAGAAGCGATTTGGCTTGATAAACCTTAAAACGAGATGCGTGAGATAATTCTATAAGCGTTGATTTTCGTCCTACCCATAAAACACCCTCTTTGGCATTCACGATACCTCCCAAAAAAACGGTAACATGGGGATATTCTCTATATTGGACTAACTTTTACTGATTGTCAAACCAAGGCTACAACACAAATCGGATGGCTTCTAAGAGGGCTTCTTTGGATTCTTCCCAGGCTTTTTCTTTTGAAATCTTTTCAGGAAGTTCATAAGTAATAAGCGCAATATTTCGTTCTTGCCCAGCATAATTTCCTAAAGAACCTGGAGTAGGATATCCAATGTGATCTGTCACGGGATAGTGATTATAGCAAGACATAGCTTCAGCCAATTTTTTGGCAGGTCCATCATAATTGAGTTGATGCGGGATAAGACTATGGAAAGAAATAATTTTTTGAGGGTAAAATTGATCCATAAGATCAAGTATAGCCCGTACCTCTGGCTCAGAAGCTGGCTTTGGTCCCGGATAGTACTTAGGCTCAAGAGCTTCTTTAGTCCAATCTTTCGTTGGAAAATTTCTGTTTAAATCTACTTTATGGCTATTGACCCGCGTTTTATTTTTATACCCATCAGGATTTACCAAAGGGACAATCAACACTATTTTGTTTTGAAAAAGATCAGCATCATGTTGGATTAAATAATCTTTGAGCTTTAGTGCAATTTCAACCCCTTCAGGCTCATCTCCATGAAATCCCCCATAAAAATGAATAATTTCTCCTTGATGTCCAATTTTCCAAGCTTCTATCGATGTTCCTTCTACAGAGGTACCGATCACTTTTCTTTCAACGGATGATTTTTTCATATATTTTAGATCCTAAAATTCCCCCCACCGCATCCATCAACAAATCATGAATTTCAAAACTCCGAAATGTCATCCAATATTGGTGAATCTCATCAGATAAACCATACAGCACACAAAATAAAAATGAAAATATTAAATTTTTAAAAGCCCGAAAGCACAAAAATCCCAACATCCCATAAATAAAGAGATGATAGAGAATATCAACCCCTGGGAAGGTATGCGCTTCTGTAAAGGGTTCTGGAACAGGATGATGAGAAGAATAAAAGATAAGAGCACACCACAAAATCACAGGCCCCCACTGCTTCATGGGGAAAGATGATGAGGAGCAGAAGGCGAATACAAATGAAACTTACTTTTTGCGACACCCTTTTGTTTTTCTAAAATATCGTTGGCCACAATCATCCCACACTGAGAAGCCTGCACAATACCCCGAGAAATCCCTGCTCCATCTCCAATACAATAGAGATTATTAATTGTAGATTCCAAATTGGGTTTTAAAACAGTGCGACTGGAATACCATTTAATTTCAGGACCATAGAGAAGCGTATCACCCCCACACACTCCAGGCATAAGTTTATCCAAAAGCTCAAGCATCTCTGTAATGGCTGTAAGCTGCGTATAGGGAAAAGCATAGCCTAAATTCCCAGGAGTGGCCGATTTTAACGTGGGCTGAATGTTCATTTCATGAAGTCTTTTTTCGGTAGTTCGTCGGTTTTCTCGAAGATCCCTTAACCGCTGCACAATCACTCCATTTCCTAAAACATTACACTGCTGAGCCACTGCTTTCCCATACCCATAAGGATCATTAAAAGGATGGGTAAATTTGGTCGAAACAAGCAGTGCAAAATTCGTATTCGCTGTTTTTTTAGAATCATCGGCATAGCTGTGGCCATTACAGGTGATGAGCTTATCTACCTCCTCTTGCACCACTTCTCCTCCGTAATTTACACAAAATGTTCTAGCTCTTAGATCTGTTTTTTGGGTTCTAGCCACAAGCTTTGGTTCATACACTACATCACAAATTTCTTTCATGACCCAGTTGGGAAGCTCTACTCTTACTCCCACGTCCACTTGATTATTAATAAGCTCTAAGCCCAATTGCTCGGCCACTTTTTTAAAGAAGGTCATGCCACGTCGTCCAGGTCCTAACACTAAATACGGAGACTTCTCAGAGTATTCTTTAATATTTTCTAAATCTTTGACGTGCACCTCAAATCCCTTATCCAAAACTTCACAACGAGAGACTTCCTGATGAAAGCGAATATCGATCTTATCTTTCAGATATGTATACATATTGGCCAAAATATCGTAGTTATGATCTGTCCCCAGATGGCGAATTCTGGCTGAGAGCAGGTGAAGCCCACAGCGGGCAGCTCTCACTTTAATATTTTCAATTTTTTCTTCATCATCCCCATAGATGCGGATATTTTTCTCATCGGAAAAGCGCATGTAGACATCATCTACTTTTTTCATGAGCCTTCCAAAAAGGTTCATATCATGGATATATTCTTGAAGATTTCCGCCATATTCACGATCTGTAGAAAATACCAGTTTTCCATCAGAAAAACTTCCAGCTCCACCCCATCCTTCCATAAGATCTGTTCCTACTTTTCGGTCGCGTTTTTCTAAAGGTTTGCCTTTATCTAAAAGCAAAATATGGAGATTTGGATTTTCTTCAATTAAGAAGAGAGAAGTAAAAATGCCACTCGCCCCTGCACCTACCACAATAACGTCGTAAGACATACAGTCGGTAAGTTAAACATAAAATGCAAACTCTTGCAAGATACGATCTTTTTTTGCTATGCTTTTTTAAAAGGAGAAAAAACATGTTCAATTCAAAATGGTGTTGTAAGCTGTGCCCAGAGCTGGGCTCATTATTTTTAAGACTAACTATTGGAATCACCTTTATCATGCATGGAAGCCAAAAAGTATTAGGCACTTTTGGTGGAGGTGGCCTTCCCGGAACTATTGGCTTTTTAACTCAAATGGGATTTCCGGCTCCTGAGCTTATGGGTTATCTTTTAGCGTTTACAGAATTTTTGGGTGGAATTGGAATCCTCTTAGGGCTAGGTACTCGAATTTTTGCAGCACTGATTTCTTTTACCATGTTTATGGCCATTGTGACGGTGCACTTAAAAAATGGATTTTTTGCATCCCAAGGTGGATTTGAATTCCCCTTTGTTCTTCTGGGCGCTTCTTTGGCCCTGGCCTGTATAGGCTGCCAAAAATGGGGTCTAGACTGTCTGCTTCATAAAAAATGCTGCGGCACCGATTCCACAGAAGATAAAGGCAGCTGCTGCAAGAGTTAAAAAATTTGACAGTTTTCTAAGTTCCATACTTTGAGTCCAATGTCTGGGTCATCTTTTTTAAATACTTTCACGGGATAGACAGTCACAAAGCACTCAAAAGCTACCGCCACTTTGGCAGAAAATACATGACCTCCAATAACTGCATAGTCACGTTGCCCCAAAGAAGCATGAAAGTGAACAAAAGGTGTCTTAGACTCTACCCAAGAAATATTTCCAAGCCCACTTAAGAGCTCCAAATCATCTTTAAAGATTTTTTTTAAAAATGTTTTTTTGTGTAAATCATAATATCCCAACTCCACCTCTTTTAGCGCTCCAATAGCCTGAAAGGATGCAAATCCAATTTTTTGATCGCTCGCCCATTGTGTGAAAGATTGAATCACTTCCTCCTCTTTCACCAACCGCACAGAAAATACAGATTTTTGAATTTCTTTTATTTCCATACTGAATCCGAAATACGCTTAAGCCCAGATTTTGAAATCTTGCCCATGGTATACAAAATTTCGGCTGTTTGTCTATAATCTTGAGTCGCCACTAAACGATCCCCGTATTTTAAAAACCACTTTGGATCTTGATGTTTAATTTGATGAATAAAGATTTTTTTAACCACCTCTTTTGAAGAGCGTTTCTGATTTTTCTCGACCAAGGCTAAAATCTTTTCGATCTCTTTTTTAATTAATTTTTCTTTGAGTAAATATTTTTTTACTCCCTCACGATCGATCTTGTGGGATAAAATATCCGCATATAAAGAATAAATATCGGCATCCCGCTCAAAATCATCTCCAAATAAAATTTCAGTAGATTTCTCTGGCATCAAAAGCCGGTGTGTCAAAAGACACATGAGTTTATAGGGAAAATTATTTTTAATTCTCACCTTCCCCAACAATCGGCGCAACGACCGATAATCTTTAAGAACAATGCCATCGTGCTGAACCCCATCAATTAAAAATTTCCCTTCTAATACTTTTTTAAGCATCACGGGGCTTGCTGAAATAAAAAAAATAGGAGACAGCCCAATTTTAGATTCTTTCCCTCGCCTTAACTCTCGCAAAAGCTCCTTAGCCCCCGGAATAGCTGTTTTATCAATAGCAAATTCAAAAAGAATATTCATGAGCCCTTTAAATGATTCAAAGTTGGTGTGAAGATAGGTTTTATCGACATCCCAAATATAAATATCCTGATCGAAGTTTTCTGGAAGTTTCCGATAGAGAAAAATTTTCATAGAAAATGTTCAGGAATGGGGTATTTATTCACCAGCATATGCGTAATATGAGAAACATCTTCTTTAAAATCTTCACTTTCGTAGGTCACACGAACCGACATCAAATCCCGGATTACTTCTTTTAAATTGGCATTTTCATAGAGGACTCGATAAATACCCGCAGAAATTGGCATAAAAATATTAAATTTTTGGGCGAGCGCTTGCACCGCTTGTACCGTATAAATTCCCTCAATCACCATATTAGAGGCCTTTAAGATGTCATCCATGGTTTGACCACTGGCTAATTTTCTTCCAAAGGTATTATTACGACTGTGTTCACTGTAACAGGTAGCCATAAGATCCCCAATACCCGAGAGCCCAAAAAATGTTTTAGGATCTGCTCCAAAAAATTTTCCATATCTAGAGATTTCAACTATTCCACGACTAATTAAAAATGCCTTGGAATTATTCCCAAGATGAAGACCTGTGGCAATTCCTGAAGCAATGGCAATAATATTTTTAAGTGCTCCTCCAATTTCAACCCCTTTAACATCTTTATTTCCATACATTTTAAATAAAGGTTGCTGAAGAGCCCCCATCACCCTCTCAATCACTTCATTATAATGAGAAGCAATGACAGATCCTGAAGGATCGCCTTGAATAATTTCTGTGGCAATATTAGGCCCCGATAATGCTCCTACTTTTTTGCAACACGTTTCTTCTTTTAAAATATCGCACATCATTCTAAATGTTTTATTTTCAATCCCTTTAGTCCCACTGACCAATATCTGATCTCCAGAAACATAGGTACCCAACTCCTGACTTACCTCTCTAAATACCTTCGAAGGAACCACCACAAAAATAAGTTCACATGATTCTGCCACTTCCTTCATAGAAGAAGTCGCATGGATAGAATCTAAAATTTTTAATCCCGGAGTATATTTTTGATTGGTCTTAGAATGATTTATTTCTTGAACGGTCGAAGGATTTCGACTCCAAAGCAATACGGACTGACCTCTTTGAGCAATTAAATTGGCAAGCGTGGTTCCCCAGTTACCACTTCCTAAAACACCTATTGTTTTTTTCATAAAGTTCCCTTTAACATATCTTCTAAATTATACCCCACCAAACGGTTATGGTAATAATACAAAAGAAGCAAATCCCCAACCCAAAGTTCATCTCCCACTCGATACACGGTTCTCCTTTGATGATAGGAAGCAAATATTTTTAAAGCTTCATTTACAATATCCTGAGCATCTAATTTTTTTAGATAATGGGCATAGATAATACGCCCTTGATCAGAGAGCTGTTCCAAAAATTGCCTAACCCTTTCTAATTTTTCATACACATCTTTTAATGGGATTGCTTTATGATAGGTATAGGTTCTTAAGAGTTTATAAATATCAAAATCTGGATAACGATTGGCAATCATCTCATACAATGTAAACGCCACAAGATTTGTCGATAGCACACGGTTATTGCAGTGAAAAACATCCATGAGCATCTTAGCCAATTCTTTCGTATAATTTTGATCTCGATCATCATCATGGACAATAACACCCTCTCGCTTTACATATCGTGAAATGTCAATCACCCTGCCATGATAATCGATCGACTTACCATCGGAATTGACTTTATTACCAAAAGGATCCAAAGGATCTCCAAAATGAACAAACGTTTTAGAATTTAAATGCATGAGATTTTTAAAATAAGAATACAATCGTCCTAATTTTGAAAATTCATCATTTTCAATGATGTATCGAGATTGCCCAGTCGCTGCTAAAAAATCACCAATCAATGTTTCTGCTTCTAAGGTTAAATGAGCATTGAGATTAACTGGGATAATATAAATATTGGGAGTTAATTTTGATTCTTCCAAATTTCGAATGTAGGCTTTTAAACTCGTTCCCAATAATCCCAACTTTAGCTTTTTCTCTACACTTCCAGAACGGCTTCGAGTTCCCCCGGGAAAGAAAAGATTATGAAAGCCCAATTGAATAGATGAAGCCGCATATTCTTTTAATACATCTTTATACAGTTGATGAATACGAAGGCGATCGACTTTATACGCCCCCAAATTATTCATAAAAAATCCAATGATTTTATTTTTAAAAAGGTTAAGCCCTGCCCCATACATCACTGGAGGCAAGTCCGCATAATAAAGTGCTGTCCCCATCAAAATCGAATCTAAATTACTTAAATGTGTCGGAACAAATACCAGTGTTCCCCGAGTCGCCAAAGAACGAATGAAGGGTAGATTCCCGGTCATCATAATGTTTTCATTCACGATGGAGGCTCTAAAGTGCCAAAGGCGTTTTAAAGATAAAGCATCGAGCAATAAATTTAAAAAAGGAGGAATCAGTTTCGCCGATAAATGATAGATCGTAGGATTAAAATTACCCACAATTTGATGGGAATAGTGATCAATAGATCCCTTTAAAAGTTCTTTTTTAGTTTCTAAAGAACTTTGCAAATATTGTTCTTTATACTGATCCCAATATTTGTATTTTTTACTTCTTTTTTTCTCCCAATAGATCATCTCCTCTAACGTTTGATCCAGATCAGGTTCATTTTTTAAAGAATAGGAATCAAATATCCGTCGGCTAACAAGTTCAACCAACTCTTTCTTTTTTTCTTTATTAAATTCGAAAAGGGTCATATCTTCTCCACTGTTTTAGTTATATATCATCACATCATCATCTTGACATAGAAATTTTCAACAACTAAACTTAGGCTCAATCTCATGAAAGAAATCATCATATTTGGAGGAGCTGGATTTATTGGAATTAATGCAGCTCAAACTTTTCTTAAAAAAGGCTATCAGGTACATATCTTTGATAATCTTTCGCGTCAGGGCACCCTTAAAAATTTAGATTGGCTTAAAACACAAGGTAAATTTAAATTCACAAAAGGGGATATTCGAAATGGCGAACAGGTTTTAGATTTTCTTCTTTCTCATCCCAACACTACGGCTGTTTTACACCTGGCGGCTCAAGTAGCCGTTACTACCTCTATTGATGCCCCTCGAGAAGATTTTGAAACCAATGCCCTTGGAACTTTTAATATCTTAGAGGGATTACGGAGCTTAAAAAGCAAAGGCAAAAATCCATTTTTAATCTATGCATCCACCAACAAGGTATATGGAAGTTTATCTCATTTAAAAGTACTTGAAGAAAAAGATCATTATGCCTTTCAACAACCCATAGACTCCATTTCTGAAGTCCACCCCTTAGATTTTCATTCTCCCTATGGATGTTCAAAGGGAACCGGAGATCAATATGTTTTAGATTATTCTCGAATTTATGGGATTCAAGCATCTTCCTTTAGACAGTCTTGTATTTATGGATACAGACAATTTGGGATTGAAGATCAAGGATGGGTTGCTTGGTTTACCATTGCCAGCGTCTTAAATAAACCCATTACGATTTACGGAAACGGAAAACAAGTCAGAGATATATTGTTTATTGATGATCTCATCGCATGCTATGTTGGGGCAGTGGAAAATCCAGATAAAATCAGTGGAAAAGCATACAATATTGGTGGGGGCCCTCAATGTACCTTATCCCTACTACAACTTATTGAAGAACTTAAAATTTTGAATAAAAAAAATATTAATTTAAAATTTTCTACTTTAAGACCAGGGGATCAACCCATCTTTATTTGTAATATTCAAAAAATATACAAGGACTTGCAATGGGCACCCAAAATTTCACCTCAACAAGGAATCCGAAAACTATACGACTGGGTTTATACCCATCAAGATCTTTTTAAAGATTAAATCTCCCGTATGAAAATTGCTCTTATTTTTAATAAAACAAGACCCGATACCACGGGTATTTACTATGAAAAAGCCTGTAAAAAACAAGGGCATTTGGTCACCCATTTTAATACCACCGATTTTGGAAACATCCCAAACCAATATGACTTATATTTAAAAATTGATGACGATTATTGGAAATACCGCATGCCTTCAAGTTTACATCCCAGTGTTTTAACCGTACATGACACCCATTTAAAAAATGCATATAAACATATTTTAAAACTTATTCCACAATTCGATATCATTGGAGCTGCATCACACGTGGGGTATTCAACTTTAAAAAATAAATTTCCAAGAAAAAAAATTTTTTGGCTGCCGTTCGCATGCGACGAAGATATTCACACCCCCCCTCACCCTTTAAGCACAAAATATGATATTGCATTTATTGGAACAGATGGAGGAATTCCTCGAAAATTTATTTTAGACCTTTTAAGAGAACGATATCCAAACTCCTATATTGGACCTGCTCATCATACAAAAATGGCAACCATCTATGGTCAAGCAAAACTCGGATTTAATTTTCAGCCCATTTTAGTAATGAGGATCTTTGAATCCATGGCTGGCGGATGCTTAACGCTAACCAACACCAATATACCCGAAAATATTTCTGCTCTGTTTGAAAATAAAAAACACTTAGTGATGTATGATTCCATTCAACATTCATATGATCTTATTGATTACTATTTAAAACATGACGAGGAACGCAAAAGTATTGCACAGGCAGGCCAACAATTGGTCCTAGAAAAGCATACTTATTTAAATCGCCTCAATACTATTTTAGAATATGTTTAATGCATTATTACTGTCAGAAGTGGGTTGGGCTGGGCTTAAAAAATACGCAGGTGACCTGCTTAAACAAGGCCATAGCCCTTTTATTGTGATAAAAGGCACCCTATCATCTGAGCTTAGGCATCTTCTTAATCAAAATCCACAAATCCCTGTAAAGCCCTTAAATCCACTTTTTTTTAAAATATATGTTTTTCTTTTTATCATTTTTTCTTTTCTATTCCAACGTCAACTTTTAGTTGTCGTCACTAAACAAAAAACATTTAAATGGCTCCAGCATTTTAGAAAAATTTTCTCATTCAAGCTAGAGCTGATCCAAGAAACTTCAGAAGAAGGATTATTTAACTACACAATAGAAAAATAGCGTCCCCACCGGGATTTGAACCCGGGTCACCTCCGTGAAAGGGAGGTGTCCTAGACCGGACTAGACGATGGGGACACATGTGAGCCGTGATGGACTCGAACCATCGACCCTCTCATTAAAAGTGAGATGCTCTACCAACTGAGCTAACGGCCCATAAAAAACAAATTTTATAGTAAAATCGTGAAGATGTGTCAACGAAAAGGATCTTTCTCGAGAATAATTTGATCTCTATCCGGTCCTACCGAGATCATATCAATGGGAATTTTAACCATCTCTTCAATGAGATGCACATACTGTTGCGTATTTTTAGGCAAATCATTCAATTTTCGAGCACCGGAAAGATTTTCCTGCCACCCTTTTAAAGTTTCATAAACAGGTTCACACCGTTCCAACACTTCGCTATCAGATGGATAAGTAGAAAGCATTTTCCCCTGGAAGCGATAGCCAACACAAAGCTTCACTTCCTTAAGTCCTGTCAGCACATCTAGTTTCATCAATGCCAAAGACGTCAATCCACTCACCCGAATAGCATATTTTAGCCCAACAATATCTAACCACCCACACCGCCGGCGGCGTCCTGTCGTCGTTCCAAACTCATGCCCTTGTTTTTGAATAAGATCCCCAATGTCATCTTTTAATTCCGTCGGGAAAGGCCCTGTCCCCACTCGAGTGGTATAGGCTTTTGAAATGCCTAAAATAGTTCCCACATCATGCGGGCTAATACCTGCCCCTCCGCACACACCTCCAGAAACGGTACTCGAAGAAGTCACATAGGGATACGTCCCATGATCAATATCGAGCAATACCCCTTGCGCTCCCTCAAAAAGAATTTTTTTATTTTTTTCAATAGCTTGATCTAAAATTTCTGCGGTATCTCCCACATATTTTTTAAGACGCTCCCCATAATCATGATATTCATCCACCACTTGATCTAAATCGAGTGCCGGTTGTTTAAAAAACTGCGTTAAATAAAAATTATGTTCTTCTAAAATGGGCACCAATTTTCGTCTAAACCGTTCCTTGTCCATCAAATCTTCTACACGAATTCCTCGGCGCATGATTTTATCCCCATATGCAGGGCCAATGCCACGTCCGGTAGTCCCAATTTTAATAGAATCTTTCTTGTTCTCTCTGGCTACATCTATCAACCGATGATAGGGCATAATGACATGCGTACTAGGGCTAATCACAAGATCGGAATCATCTTTTAAAAATCCTTTTTTCTTTAGATCTTCGATTTCATCTAAACAAATTTTGGGATCGAGCACCACACCATGCCCAATTAAACATTTTTTGTGTGCGTGAAGGATTCCAGAAGGAATCAAGTGAAGAAAAAAAGGTTGGCCATTCACTACGACCGTGTGCCCCGCATTATTTCCGCCCTGATAGCGCACCACATAATCACTTTGACTTGCTAAAATATCGACAATTTTTCCTTTTCCTTCATCTCCCCATTGGGCTCCCACGACTACAAGACAGCTCATTGTAAAATCTCCTATAAAGACAATTGTTTTACCATAATCACATGAGGCAATTTTGAAAGCTCTTCTATGATATGTTCATCCACAGGAGAGTCAACATTAATCAATGATAAGGCTTCTTTTTTTTGCTTATCTAATCCCAAATGAAATCTAGAAATATTAATCTTCTTTTTCCCCAAGAGTGTTCCAATGGCACCAATCACCCCAGGCTTATCTTGATTTCTCGAAAATAAAATATGCCCCTCAGGAATTGCTTCTAGACGGAAATTATCCACCTGAACAATCCGAGGCTCACTGTTATTAAAAATAGTTCCTGCCACAAACATTTCATGACCATTGGCTTTGACACGGGCAGAAATAAGGCTTGTAAAGTCAGAAGACTTTTGAGAGGTCGTTACCTTTATTTCAATCCCTCGTTCTTTAGCCACAAATAACGCATTTACAAAATTAACGGATTTATCTAAATGCTGCTCTAAAAAACTTTTAACAAGCGCCAAGGTCACGGGCTTTACATCTTGCTCTAAGAGAGCTCCAGTATATTCAATTTCAATAGATTTAAGTCGTTCAAGCCCCATCACCTGTCCTTCAAAAGCTCCTAATTTTTCAGCACATTCCACATAGGGTTTTAAAAGCGACACTTGCTCTGGAGTTAAAGAAGGCATATTCACAGCATTTTTAATTGCCCCATTGTTAAAATAAGAAATGAGTTGCTCTGCTGTTTCAATCCCTACTTTAATTTGGGCTTCGTCGGTGGCTGCCCCCAAATGAGGCGTCCCAATGACTGTATCTAACATAAATAAAGGATGATTTCCCGGAGGCTCTTTCACAAATACATCGAGCGCAGCTCCTCCCAAATTCCCTTCTTTTAAAACCTCATATAAATCTTCTTCATTCACAATTCCCCCTCGGGCGCAGTGAATGAGAAGCGCTCCTTTTTTCATTTTTTGAAGGGTTTTTTTATTGATAAGATTTTTAGTTTGTTCTGTAAGGGGCACATGAATCGTTACAAAATCAGATTGTTTTAAAAGATCTTCTAAAGACACCAGTTGAACAGAAAGTTTATTGGCTATTTCTTGACTAATAAAAGGATCATACGCAATAACTTTCATTTTTAGTCCCAACGCACGATCTGCCACAATGCGTCCCACATTACCCAGCCCTACTACACCCAACGTCTTTCCAAAAAATTCTACCCCTGTAAATTTTTTCTTAGCCCATTCTCCTTTTTTTAAAGACGCTGTGGCTTGAGGAATGTGTCGACACAAAGCAAGTAACATCGAAATCGCATGTTCGGCGGTGGTCACTACATTTCCAGACGGAGTGTTCATCACAATGACCCCTTTTTGGGTAGCCGCTTTGACATCAATATTATCCACTCCAATACCGGCTCGAACCACCACTTTTAATTTTTTGGCACAGTCCAATACATCTTTGGTTACTTTGGTTTCAGACCGAACGGTCATGGCATCATAGAGAGGAATAATTTCTTTGAGTTTCTCTGCCGTTAAATCAGATTCTATATCAACTTTAAGATTTTTTTCTTTAGAAAGAAGGGACATGCCTGCTTCTGATAATTTTCCACATACTAAAATTCGAATCATCGCTCTTTTCCTAACACTGCTTTTAATTTTTCAACCCCTTTGCCAACAGGAATATTGGCTCCTAACGTTTTTAATACTTTTTCTAACGCTTCAAATACAGAAATAAGATCTTGAGCTCCCACATATCCCATGCATCCAATGCGAATAATTTTTCCTTTTAATTGATCTTGGCCCCCAATGATTGTCATTTGATATTCATCTCTCAATAACGTTATAATTTTTTTCCCATCTACTCCCTGGGGCACACAAATAGAAACCAAACTATTGCTGGGATTTTTTGCGAAGAGTTCCAAATTCAACGCTTTCACAGCTTCTCTCATGGCCTGGGCATATTTTTTATGCCGACGGAAAATAGTTTCTTTCCCTTCTGCCTTATAATATTTTAAAACTTCTCGTAATCCCAAAATCAAAGAAATAGCTGGGGTATATGCTGTTTGATTTTCTAAAACCGCTTTTAATTCTTTTGAAAAATTAAAATAATATTTTGGAAGTGTAGATGTTTTTTGTCTCGCCCAAGCTCTTTTTGAGAGCGCCACAAAGGATAGCCCCGGAGGAAGCATGAGCCCCTTTTGAGAACCCGTCACCACCACATCTATTCCCCATTCATCCATTTTTAAGGGAGACACACCCAAATAACTAATGGCATCGACCACCAATAAAAGATCTTGGGTACGCGTAAACCGCGCAATTTCTTCAATGGGGAAATCAACGCCTGTTGATGTTTCACATGCCTGTAAAAAAATCGCTTTTACCGTTGGATATTTTTTAATCAGCGCTTCAATTTGAGCACCTGTGGGAGCTTCTCCCCAGCTTATATCTAAAGGGATGACTTTAAGTCCATACGTTTGGGCAATTTGCCCCCACCGTTCTCCAAATTTTCCAGCTCTTACAACAATGACTTCATCTCCTGGGGAACAAAGATTAAGAACGGTACCCTCCATGGCTCCAGTCCCCGAAGAAGAAAGAATGAGGATCTCTTCTTGGGTATCAAAAAGATATTTAAGCCCTTCTCTAACTTCAGAAAAAACCTGAATAAAATCAGTAGATCTATGATGAATAATGGGATGAGACATGACCTCTAATGCTTTGGGTAAAATCGGAACTGGACCTGGGGTAAAAAGACGAGGTGTCATTTCAAAAAGAAGTTATGACAAGGTGCGTAAAAAGTCAAATGGATCCAGCCTGCTATGCAGAATAATAAAAAATTGCTTGATTTTTAGGCAAAAATAGCATATATTGAGAAAACTTCATGCAGTCCTTAAGTCATACACAGATAAAGAATTTTAAAAACCAATCGGTCATTAAATATTTCTATAAATACATTTCTGATCACAATCTCCGTCAAGAGGCGCTGTTGCTTTTAGAGCAGTATCAATCTGCCAAAAGAAGTTTAATGGAGAATTCTAAACCCGAAAATTCTGAGGGTGAAGATGCCGCTTACGGTTATGAAGATGTAGAGGCTATTCTTTAAGAATTCTTACTCATCCACTCTTTGGCAAACTGTCCTGATTTAATTTCTTTTAAAATATTTTTAAGTTCTTTCTTTTGAGCTTCATTCACCAAACGTCTGCCCCGGCTTATTCCTCCATAATAGGCAATAGGACTTATGAATTTTTGAAGCCCTTTAAAGGACTGTGTTTCAACAAGATCAATCATCGATTTCATCCCTTGGATACATTCAATAAAAGCCACTTTTGGTGAAATCCCTGCTTTTACCAATGTCTCATAGGATAATTTCATGAGATCTAAAACCCCTCCACATTTCACTGTTTGCTCTCCAAAAAGGTTTGAAATGGTTTCTTCTCGAAACGTACTTTTGATCATGTTCTGACATCCTATGGCCTTACTATAGGCTTTGGCTACCTCCCAGGCCTTTCCTGAAGCATTTTGATAAACTGATGCCAAAGAAGTCACATCTTCTTTTTTAAGATATGAGTTTCTCAACTGCATTCCAGATACCTTTGGTGCTATTAAAACGATATCGATAAAAGGAGGAAATTTAGGAATAAGTTTAAAAACAACACTAAATCCATGCGCAAAAACCAATGTCATTCCAGGCTTTAACGCTGGTTTAACATATTGGTCATATACCTTCCCTTGAAATTCATCGGAAATTAAAAAACAAATGAGATGAGTATCCTGGATCGCTTCTGAAATGGGTAAAGCAGAGATATGATCTTTTTTGGCTTTTTTAAAAGAAGAGCTCTCGAGCCTTAATCCGACCACCACATTACAGCCACTTTCTTTTAAATTCAGTGCTTGCGCTCGTCCTTGCGAGCCATATCCCAAAATGGTAATTCTTTTATGCTTAAAATTCAAAAACTTGTACCGGCTTGAACGTTTCCTAATTTTTTCTTCATGGCAGAAATAAGTTCATCATAAGATTTTGTCGTGATGATATGATTAAATTGATTTTTAAAACTATCGGTCCACCATTCTCCTTCAATATTCACATCAAAAATTTTCCACTGTGTGCCACGTCGAATCAATCGATAGAGAAGCTCTACTTCCTTTTTTTCAACGTGAACGGTACAACGCAAATCCACTTGCTTTTGATCAGAAGAATATTTTGGTTTGTGGTACACAATTTTTACATTCTCAAAAAAATCTTTCCCTCTGGGATATACGATTTCTTCAATTAACGTTTGCAATAAGGCTAAAAATTTCTTTTTCTCGCCTGAGCTAATGCTCCAGTATTTATCTTGCCATTTTTTGGGCATTGAATCTGTCCCTAATTTTTCAAAATCAATAAACTCAGCTATTTTTTTATGGAACTTTTGATTAGCAGTCCGATATTCTTCAAAAATTTTTTTATCTTTAGAGGCCACGTCTTTCATTTTAGTATCGCTTACCATATTCTTAGAAATAAGAGACACAAGCTCTGAAATAGTTTTGGCGGGATCACTTTGTTCCGTGTTGGCCGTATATACAAAAAATAATACACTTAAAAATGTAACGGCATATCCTATTAGAATCCACGGACGCATCCTCATTTTTAAAGTGTACCAAAAATAGTCTTTAAATGTAAAGAGCCTACGCTACCAGGGCCAATCCATCGCACTCTTTTTCTTGAGATAAGCCCAATAGCTTTAACAAGGTAGGGAAAACATCAACAGATCTAATTTTTCGATTGAGTTCTATGGGATAGGAAAATGCCAGCGGCACATGCATATGCTCTTGAATTAAAGACCCATGGGAAGAAAAATGTTCCGGCCATTCATAATGGAGCCTTAAATCATATCCTGGGGCGGCATTAATCACCACATCCCCTGTGCGCTCTGATTTAAAAAGCTGCAAGAGCTGAACAAAAGCATCGGGATAGAGCTGATCAAATGATAATTCTAAACTTTCTTGAGGGGTCATGACCATTTTTATTTTTTTAAATTGCAAAGGATCCTGCCCCCGACTGGTATAAAGTATTTTTCCATGCTCTTCCATGATCCATCCTTCTCCTTCTTTACTCCTCACATAAATTTTTCCGTCTGAATCTTGAGAAGCTATCCATGATATTTCGGGTCTTCGTACCAAAATTTCTATGAGTTTTTCACATTCATGGCTATCATTTCGCCGTTCCCATCCATGCCCATTCTTGAGATATAAATGTGCCATGGCATTGCCAGACTGCATAATGGCTAAATCAAATTTTTGTTTAAATACTTTCGGCCAAAAAACTTTCGGATAGAAAAAGGTATCAAAACCTGCTTCATTCATAAGCTCGACCAAGTCTAAATGCGTGTGTGTCGCAGACAATCCATGATCACTGGCTAAAACACAGAGTGTATCATCTACCATTTTTTGTTTTTCTAATTGATCCATAATTTTTCCAAGTTCTTGATCAAACTGTAAATATGTTTTAATGACTTCTTCAGAAAAAGGATCTGTCCGATGAGTCATTTCATCCACCCCTGGAAAAGCAGTAAATAAAAAATCGGGATTATCATTTAAGGCCGATCGTGTTTCATAGCCAATACATCGATCAACAAATCTCCAGTTTTGAGTAAAATGGGCATAGAGAGCATAAAGACTCCGCATCATTCGGGTTCGATTTCCCCAAAACCCAACTCCTCGGCTCACCGGGCTAAAAATATTCATGGGACGCTTTACGTGCTCAAAAAGCGTTTGGACGTCACGCGAAATATCGTGATTAAAAAGGTAACTTTCATAGCCCACATAACTTCTGGCTTTAAAGGCTTTTCTGTCAAACCAACGAATACCCGGCACATTGCAATGCCCCGGATAAAAACCTGTTAAATAGGGAAGATACGCTGGTCCCGTTGTTGAAGGAAATACAGAAGTAGCTCTGGTAAAAGTTCCCTGCTTTACAAAAACATCAAAAAAATTAGGCATTCTACCGGCTGATAAAAGCTCACCCAAAACATCTGGTCTAGAACCATCCAAAAGAATAAATAGGCAGCGCTTAAAGATTTTCATCTTACTCTACTTATCGGCTGTCCAAGGTCTAAACAATAGCTAAAAAATAGGCAAAAAGAATATTATAAAAACAAATGATTTCAATAGGTTAGAATGGCATTCTTATTGCAATTGTGGCAAACCCATGAAACCGAAGAAGTTTTTTACAATATTAGCCCTGCTCACTTTAATGACTTATGGGATGGCTTGGGGGGAAAATACACTTCAAATTAATCTTCTCATCCAGTGGGAAGATGAGGATTCCGTGAAAGCTCATTTTTCAATAGAAAAAGTAACCCGCTTACTCAATACCCCGTATCTTCTTCAAAAAGGAACTGAAGATTTGGGAGATTTTAAAATTGAATTTGGAAATTTTCACACTAGTTTTAATCTCTCTTTTCCTCCGCGAGTTAAAGCTCAAACATTTAGTCTCTACGTTCCAGAGCAAGGGGAAAATGTTTCTTTTTCACTTTTTCAAAGAGAAAAAGAGTCTGAAACATTTTCACTCGTTCACTCTCAAACTCTAGACAATATTCAGCCAAGAGGAGGAGGAGGAGGAGGAGGAGGAGGAGAAGAAGAAGAGCCTTCTTCTTTGCAGCATACCGAAATTTTTAGAGGTACCCAATCCCACTTTAATATCCTTTTTTTAGGGGAAGGCTTTACCTTGGATGAAAAAGAAGATTATACTCAACATATTTCTACTTTTGCTCAAGGATTTTTAAATCATCCCCTTATTTCTCCCCATCGAGAGAAATTTTCACTTTTTAGATCCGATGTGTTTTCTACTCATTCCGGAATTCACAGTTTTTGGGAAGAAAATAAAACCTCTTACGATTCTTTTAAATTAAATGGAATGATTTGGAGTTTTGATCAATCCAAGATTTTAGAAACCGCAGGTCCTCATATGGATGCCATCATCGTGGTTACCAATTCAAACACTCCCTCAGGAGTAGCTTACTATGGAAATTATGCCGTTATCAGCAAAGCTGTTTCTTCCCGTATTTTGGTTCATGAATTTTCTCATTTAGTATTGGGAGTATGTGACGAATACGAGGGAAAAAATCCGTCTTTTAAATTACGCCACGCCTCTTTTTCTCCTAACGTGGGTTCTATTGGAAAAAACAGATCTTGTCTCATGAATAATCCAGAAGTGTTCTCCACGTATTGTGAAGCCTGCTCAGCCTCTTTCCAACGCTGGGTAGAAAATCTTTAACGCTTGCGCAAAGCTCGATTATTTATTTTTTTCCTGATTTATTATATATTCTGCCAATTTTTGTGCATCCCCCAACAGAGCTTTAGGAACTCTTATATCAACCATTTCTTCTGAAGCGTTCACAGGACATGTTTCAGCAACTTCTTCTTTGGGTTTCAGATTTTTGGCGGCCAAAGTTAATCTCTCTCGAACCGTGGAGCTTAAACTTTCATCCTTTGTTGCTTCTTCCAACTGTACCACGATCTTGGCTTGAACTCCTTCCTCAAAATGCCCAAATCCTTTTTCAATATCTGAGAGCCATTGATTAAGATCTCCTCTGGGGCAAGATGTTTTAGCTCCTTCTTTAAATAACGATACTAAAGACAGTGCGGACTGTTCATCACTGGGAGAGCTTAATTCAATGAGTGCCGAGGGCAGCTGATAGGAGTAGGATCCTTTTCCACAACTTAATGCCTTTTTTCTCATCTGAGAATCTTGAACCATCGTCTGAGCTGCTACATTTAAATCTTCTACAATAGAATTATCTCCCTCCCCTTTAAAATAGTTAAGAACATCTAAAGCCAACTCCTCGTTACTAGGATTTCGAAGAATATCTTTAAATTCTTGCTTATAGCTGTTATCAAAGTTTTTCAATGCTTCAGTACTCTCTTTAAGTTTTTCTCTTTCTCTAATAAGATTAGAAAAAGCACTTCTCCTCAATGCCATATCCATAAATACAGGCCTCAGTACTGCTCGATAACCTTCCAGATCTAAGGTTCCTAAACTCATGAGTTTTCCACCCAAAATTTTTTCTTTTTCTCTATCGTTAGCTTGAGAAAGTTTTTCTGATAATTGACGGATGACAGAATCTACTGTGCCTTCTGACTTTATCTCTTTCAAGACCGTTCGAGTAAGATCTATAGGCAAAGGAGCATCAATATCAGTAAATGCCCTTAAAAAGAATGATTTAAATCTAGAGTCTTGAGCTTGACCCATATCTTGAAGCATAAAAATTCGATCACGATCATTTAAAGTTGTTTTAGGATTTGAAAAACTCTCCGTTAAAATTCTTTGAGCTTCCAAATCGTTTTCACGTGCTAAATCTATTAAAATCCCCAAAGAAGCATTATTAGAATACATCACTCCCCCTTGAGGAGTTGCTAAAAGCGATTTTTTAGCAGCTTCTCGAGCAACCTCATTTTTCCCTTTCTCTCGTAAATGTTGAGCAATCATTTGAAATTGATCTGCCGTTAAAGTTCCTTCTTTTGGTTCAAAAGGAGCCGCCGCCTGTGGCCCCGTCATCACTCGAGCGTCCTGCTGCGCCAGCGCTAAGACAGATGGAGGGTCCATATTATCCAAAGCTTTTTTTTGAAATTGGCGAGTTCTATTTTCATCTATTTGATCAGGTCTATACATGTCTCTAAAATGCGTATTAAACACCACATCGATGGATTTAGGATCATTTTGTTCTAACAAATAATTAGCCCATTGATATTGATTGGCTGGTTTTTTGGTAACCAACAAAGCTTCTTGCCAAATCGGAGCTAACAGTTTTTTATCGTCGGAAGAAGCGGCCTTCGTATACTCAAATAAACTATATTCTAAAGGAGAGGTTTTATGACCTTCCTCTTCTCCTTCAACAATGGCCAGTTGAGCAATTTCAAAAAGTCTGGGATCTTTTTTAATCGCCTGAACAACACGTTGAGCTTGCTGATCAGAAGGAATATCAAAATGTTCCCCATATCGCTCAAACATCTGAGCTGCTGCTGATTTATCCCCTAAGGTAACCAGTTGCTGGGTAGCTTCTAAAACATCACGACTTTGTCCTCTAGATTGACCATATTCTTTGTAATAATTGATCAGGGGTGCTTTATTTTCTGCGGTCAATTGTGGCTTACGTTTAATATCGGATGCTATTCTTTCCATCGTATTATGAAGAATGGATCCTGTATGCGTATAAAGGTAGGGCTCATCTTTAACAGCTTTTTCATGGAGGAGTCCAGAAGCCTCTATGGCCTTTGCATAAAATGTGTCATCTTTATCCAATCGTCTTCCCCGCATGCCTAGTTCTTCGATAACCAGTTGGAGGGCTTTTACTCTTTTGGGGTCTTTAAGCCGATCTTTTTTGAGCTCACTTAATTTTTGGGCGTATTGGAATAAATACGCATCATCCCAAGTATAGACAGTTTGTGGATCTTTCCAAACAAAAGGTTCATCAGCATTCCCAAAAATAGGTATTAAAAATAATCCTAAAACCATGCTTAAAAGTAGCCGTCTTACCATAAATTCCTCCCTTTATAAGAAATGAACCTGCTAGATGTTTTATCGGAAAATTTATGAGAAAGTTTAGGCTAATTTTTTCGTCTAATTTGGGATTTGTGAAGGACGTGAGAGCGTTTAATAAAGCCCACTTTTTTAATCCGTTCTTCGGCTAAGCGATCGGCCGACACGTGAGGCAATATTTTTTGCTCTTCAGAAATTTCAAACGCTCGTTTTAAATTATAATAAATATTTCGAGTTAAAAGTTTTGCTCTATTCTCGGAATATCCTTCCAATTCTAAGGCCACATTAATAAGTCCACCCGCATTAATCACATAATCAGGGGCATAAAGAATTCCCTTTTTCTGGAGAAGTTCTCCGTCAGAATCTTTTTGAAGTTGATTATTGGCACTCCCGGCCACAATACTGCACTTTAGTTGTGGAATGGTTTGTTCATTTAAAACACCCCCTAAAGCACAGGGGGCAAAAATATCACAATCTACTCCATAAATTTTTTCAGATTCTACAATCGTCATATTAAATTTAGATTTCACCATTTCACAAAGCTTTGGATCAATATCGCAGCCAATGACTTTAGCCCCTTCGTGAACGAGGTATTCAATCAATTTTTCACCCACATGCCCTAAGCCTTGCACCGCCACCGTTAATCCTTTTAGCCCTTTTTGTTTTAATCGTTTTTCAATGCAGGCTTGCATCCCCTGAATAACGCCATAAGCGGTCATGGGAGAGGGATCCCCACTGCCTCCATGAGCTTTGGAAAGTCCGGTAACAAAATCGGTTTCCATAAACATAAATTCAATGTCATTCACATCAATCCCTACGTCTTCTCCGGTAATAAATTGACCCTTTAATCTTTCTACAAAGGCCCCAAAGGCTCGAAATAGGCTTTCAGATTTATCTTTCTTAGGGTCTCCAATAATCACGGCTTTTCCGCCACCAAAATTAAGACTGGCCACGGCGGATTTATAGGTCATCCCTCGAGAAAGTCTTAAGGCATCTTCAAAGGCTTCTTCTTCTGTTTTATAGGGCCACATGCGGGTTCCTCCGAGCGCAGGGCCTAATGCAGTATTGTGAATCGCGATAATGGCCTTGAGTCCTACATTGGGGTTGTGGCAAAAAATGACTTGTTCATGGCCCATTTTTTTCATGAGTTCAAAATTAAATGACATAAGTTTTCTCCTAATTTGTCATTCAGTATAAAAGATTTTAGTGAACGAGAAAAGAAGAATCTAGCAGTGTCAGGGATTTTGCATGGACTTTTAAGTACCCTTGATCTTTCCAAGAAGAAAATACCCGAATCACAGTTTCCTGACGCGCTCCAATAAGGGAAGCAATTTCTTCCCTGGATAAGGGTAGATCAAAGGTTTTTGTCTTCGTTTTTCCTAACAAAAGTTTTAAAAAATTAGCCAGTCTTTCTTCCACACTTTTTTCCATGAGGTCTTGAAATTTTTCTTCTGCTTGTCTTAACTCAAAACACACTTTTCTTAAGAATGAATAAATAAGCTCCGGAGAATGCTGAATGATTTTTTCCATTCCTTCGCGTTCAATAAAACAAATATTTGATTCTGTAATGGCCTGAGCCGTTGCAGAATAAAATTCACTAGAGAAAAATGCTCGATACCCCAACACATCCCCACTTTGAGCCAGTCTTACAATTTGTTCTTTCCCATCCGAAGATACTTTTGAGATTTTCACAAGCCCCGAAAACACACAAAAAAGGCCATGAGGTTTATCTCCCTCATGAAATACAATTTCACGCTTCTTATAGGTTTTAGTAATCTTAAAATCTTTGAGATAATGCAGCTTGTCATCAGAAAGCTGACAAAAAATACTATGCTGGCGGGGATGGCACTGATTACAGTCGATAGACCGTTTGATTTCCATAAGCGAGCCAAACCCTAGCACACTTCGGATTATGATTCAAATCATAAATTTTTGATTTTCAAATTGACTTACAATCTCTCTAAAAAAGTCAGGCACCCGGATAATAGCCCATTTTTTAGGATCAATGACCGCATGGGTCGAGGTGGCCTTAGAAATAAGCTGCCCTCCTGCTTTTTGATAGATCTCAAATGAAAAAGTAAAATTCGTTTTTTGAATGGCAGAAATTTTAGCAAAAATTAAAAGCTCATCATCAAAATGGGCTTGCCGTTTTTCATTATGGCAAGAGCCTATCGTCATGACATGGTGAAAATTACTCTTCCACTGCTCAGGATAGGAAAACTTCAAGTTCCTAAAATACTCTGTCCGAGCTGCCTCCCGATAGACACAAAACATGGGACACAATACACGTCCCTGCGCATCAGTCTCGCCTTGCCGGACACGAATAGGATGGCTAAATTTAAAGGTTGGGGCTAACACTTCAGGCGTCATAAGGCCCTTATTATCTCATCCCCTTCGGATCAAATATGACCTATGTCACTATTTTATATGAATACCTGGACCTAGTATTTAGGTAAGGAAGGATCAATTTCATCTATATAGGCTAGAATTCCGCCTTTTAGATTATAGACATTGGTATACCCAAATTTTTCTCGTAAAAGCTTCACAGCCTGAGAACTTCTCCCACCACTTCGGCAATGCACAATCACTGTTTTTTCCTTAGAAATTTTAGAAAGTGAACGTTCAAGCTCTCCCAGAGGAATAAGATCTCCTTGAATATTCACAAATTCATATTCATTTTTTTCTCTGACATCGATCAATTGAAAATTTTCATGATGATCTCTTTTGGCTTTTAATTCTTGAACCGTCACTTCAGGAACCTCTTTTTTCCCTTTCCCAATTTCGCAACATGAAGCTTGTGGATTTTCTTCTAATTTAGTCACCATCGTTTGTCCTCCTTTAGCGTTGGGTAACGTTAAAATATGAGTTTCAAAGTTTAGGGTATTCATCGTTAAAAGTCTACCGGAAAGTACTTCTCCTATTCCTGTAATGATTTTAATCACTTCATTGGCTTGAATCGTCCCCATGATTCCTGGCAAAACTCCGAGCACCCCTGCTGCTTCACAATTAGGGAGAAGATCTTGAGGAGGAAATACGGGAAAAAGATCCCTGTAATGAGGGCCTCTTACTCCCTCTTTATTAACATAATTAAATACCGTCACCTGCCCTTCAAATTGAAAAATAGAAGCATAGACATCCGGTTTATTAAGAAGGACACAGGCATCATTAATCATATAACGAGTTTGAAAATTATCCGTGCCATCGCAAATAACATCATAGGGTTTTATGATTTCTAAAGCATTCTGTACTGTAAACCGATGGGGATAGAGTACAAATTCCGTCTTGGAATTTAACAAAGAAAGTCTTTTTCGAGCAACATCGACCTTTAATTTTCCAAGATCTGCTTCCGTATATAAAATTTGGCGTTGGAGATTACTTTCTTCTACAGAATCACTATCGACAATGCCGATGGTTCCCACTCCTGCTGCCGTTAAATATAAAAGCAAAGGGCATCCTAATCCTCCAGCTCCAATAACCAAAACCTTGGCTGAGTGTAATTTTTTTTGCTCTTCTAGTCCAAAACCAGAGAGTAAAAGATGAGGTCGATATCGTTTTAACATAACCATGTACAGGTGACTTTGCTACCCTGAATCACCACCTCCTGATCTTGGCGAAGCTCCACAAACACATTACTTGTGGCAGATGCTTTCATCCGCTGAGAGCCTTGATCTTTGGCTAAGATAACTTTTTCTCCATCACAATATCCTCTAAAAAAAGTTTTAATCCCAAGGGGCTTTTTAAAATCCTCGGCAAGAGTCACTTGAGTAGTGTGGGGCAAAGGAAACTTCCCCCAGCTGTGTAAAAAAGGCCTTACAAAAAATGTCCAGGCAACAGCTGTGGCAATAGCATTCCCTGGCGCTCCAATCCAATAGTGATCTTTTTCATCCGAGCAAAATAAAACGGGCTTTCCAGGGCGAATAGCTACTTTATGAAAATAAAGATGAAGCCCCAGTTCCTGGGCCAGTTTTGGAAAATCATCTTTATCTCCCATCGATACGGCTCCGGTTGTCACCAAAAGGGAGGGACCTTTGGACTTTAGCCATGTTTTTAAAAAAGACTTTAGTTTTTCTTTTTGATCCTTCATATGAATATATTTTTTAAGAGGCAGTTCTAATTCTCTTATTTTTGTCTTTAAATAAATTTGAGAAGAATTATAAATTTCCCCATCAAAAAGCTTGGAGCCTACACGCTTTACTTCATTTCCCGTCGTTAAAAGCCAGAGAGCCGGCTTTTTAAATACCTCTACTTTTTGAATTCCAAAATTGGCCAATACCATCAACGCCTCTGCATTTAAGAAGTGCCCTTTTTTAAAAATAAGCTCTCCTTTTTGATAATCTTCTCCAGAAAAACGAATGTTCTCTCCTTTATTAAATAAACCGGCTGCCACTCGAATAACATTTTCTTTGATCCCTTCAATCTTCTCTATCGGAACCACCAGTTCTGCCCAGGAAGGCACTTTGGCTCCCGTCATGATTCGAATGGCTTTCGTGCGAGGATGATCTAATGAATCTTTCACCCTTTGAGCCAATCTCGTTCCTGCTATCCTGATTTCAGATCGAAGATCTGATAATCGAAGCGCCACCCCATCCATCGCACTATTGTTAAAAAGTGGGAGTGAACAAGGAGCCAAAAGATCTTTGGCCAATACACATCCCAATGATTTTTGAAGAGGTACTGTAGTAACCTCTTTTATCGACGGAAGGCGTGAAAATAAAGCTAAGGCTTCTTCGTAGGTAATCATGAGGATGTTCGATTCCTATGTTTACATTCCCCTCGAAGCGCACACACCGCATTGGGAAGAAGTTCTGAAAGAATATCAAGTTGCTCTGTCACCGCTTTTGGATTTCCTGGCAGGGCTAAAATAAGTTTATCATTTTTCACATACCCTCCACACCGGGATAAATAACTATTCAAAGAATATTTTAAACTTTCTTGTCTTAATCTTTCTCCAAATCCTGGAATTTCATAGTCTGAGAGATCACGTAATGTTTGAGGAGTAATATCCCGAGGGCCTAAACCCGTTCCTCCGCTCACCACCACAACGTCTACCGTCTCTAATATCTCCAAAAGTTTATCTCGAAGAATTTTTGGATTATCAGGGATAATGACAACTCCTTTATTTTTATACCCATTGCTACACAGCCAATTTTGGGCAGCAGGGCCTGCCTTATCTTCATAGGTTCCCTGGGATGCTCGATCAGAACTCACAATAACATAGGATGTTATGTTCTTTTCCATACGCCTGATTTTCCTCCTTCTTTATAGACTAACTCAATTTTTTCAATCGATGTATCACGACACTTGGACTTAATCATGTCATAGGCCGTTAATGCTCCGATCGAGGCTCCCACCATAGCTTCCATTTCAACCCCCGTTGTATTTTTTGTTTTAGCCGTACAGATTATTAAAATTTTATTTTCCTTAAATTCCACCTCACACTCTACAAAACTTAAAGACAAAGGATGACATAGAGGAATAAGTTCAGATGTTTTTTTAGCCGCTTGAATCGCCGAAAGTCGAATAGTTAAGGCCAATTCTTGCTGTGCTTTTTGAGATAATTCTTTTTTAAGATTGATAGATCCTGTTTGTACATGAGCTTTACTTTTTGCAATCCTCTCAGATGGAGTTTTTTGTGTCACATCCACCATCACGGCTTTTCCCTTTTTTAAATGAGTAAAATCTCCCATTTTTTATCCTCCCACTACTTTAAAATAACTTAAACTTCCTCTATCCCCTTTTTCTAAATCATGCGAGAGGGGCTTTTGATGAAGAACCGATCGAATAAATTGACTCACCACTTCATCTCCTTGTTCTGCCGGAAGTTTTATCTCTTCTTTTCCAAATAAACATAAACGAAGATGTGCTCTGGCAGTCACCCGCAATCGATTGCAGCGATCACAGAAATTACACGACCAAGGACTGATAAAACCTACTTTGGCCAAAAACTCTGGATGAGACCACAAAACCGCGGGGCCTAAAGGTTCCATGGATCCCCGATCAAGTCGGGGATGACAGATAGGCGCATACCCCAACGATCGAACCAAAGACTGAATTTCGGTATTTGAAACAAAATTTCTGTTAAAAAACTCTGTGTGATTTTGAATTGGCATAAGTTCAATAAACCGAAGGGTTAAGGGGCGATCTTTCGCCCAATGGAGTAATGGTTCTATGTGATTTAAATTAATCTCCCGAAGAAGAACCGTATTCAATTTTACATTTAATCCCTTCTCTAAGGCCTCATCAATAAGACCCAAAATTTTAGATAGATAATGACTCCCTGTAAGTTTTTGAAATGTCGTAGGATCTAGGGTATCTAAACTGATATTGATATGGGTAAGCCCAGCCTCTATTAAAGACGTAAGATCTTGAATAAAACTTCCATTGGTAGTGAGAGAAATAGTTTCGTATCCCAAGGACCGAGCATCCGAAATAAGATACAAAAGTCCCGGATGAAGCGTAGGCTCACCGCCAGTAAAACGCACTTTTTCAAACCCTAACTTTCGAAACGCTTTTAAAATAACCTGGGCGGTTTGAGTCAGCATCTGTTCATGGGTTGATTGATGAAAACCTTTGGGCAAGCAATATTGGCATGCCATGTTGCACGATTCAGTTAGAGAAAGTCTTAAGTAATTTAATTGTCTCCCCCAAGAATCGCACAGAGGCTCTCCAAAATAGTTTCGAACATCTTCTCTCGTATTTAAATTCATTTTTAAAAGTATGTCTTCACACTCTGTGGGACGTATCCAGGTCGTAGAAAGTTTTTTCAAAAGATCTAAAATACTTAGGGATTCCTCGCACTTCGTGCTCGGAATGACAAAAGATAAATGTTGTTTGAGCCACACCGATGGGAAAGGTGTATTTTCATAGGCAACAGGAAATGAGGGAGACAATAGAAGTTTTTTAATAACACCTGGATCCACCCCTTGAGCATCTACCGGAATCACCAACACTTTTTCTGTGGAACTCTGTTTAAGCGCTGCACACAGTCCATAATACGCCGCTCGATCACTCCCACTTTCATCCACAATAATCTGAGGTGTCATTCCGAGCACGAAATCATATTTTTGTTTTTGAGTTTCCGAAGAACAAATAATTAAGATTTCTTGAAATAAAAAAGAAAGTTTTCTAATGAGACGATAAACTAAAGCCTCCCCATGGACAGATAAAAGCCCTTTGTCTTGAGAAGTCCCCATTCGACGAGAAGCCCCCCCCACTAAAATAGCTAATGTTATATGATGGCTCATCTTGAAACAAAAAGGTATTCTATATAGACTTTTGGGTAAAAATATGATCTATGTCATACTCTTAAAGAATTGTCCCATGTTAATCGAAAGCTCATGAAAGTAAATGTATTATATTTTGCTCATTTAAAAACCATCACTCAAAAAAAAGAAGAAAAAATAGACCTTCCCAATCAAAGCACTCTTTTAGAACTCCATCAGGAACTTAAGAAAAAATATCCTCATTTTTTGGATACTCCCTATCTTTCCGCTGCCATTAATGAAGCATATACTCATTTTAATACCTCTCTTAAAGAAGGGGATACCGTGTGTTTTATTCCTCCGGTTGCAGGAGGATAAAACACTATGTCCATCGTTAAAATTTGGACCAAACCTTTAAATCCCACAATACATTCTAAAAAATTAAGAAAAAATATCATGGCAGGCGCTTATGTCAGCTTTGAAGGCTGGGTTCGGCAATGGAACAAAGGAAAAAAAGTAAAAGAACTCCATTACGAAGCTTATACGCCCATGGCGATTAAAGAAATAAAAAAAATAATTGATAAAGCCAAAAAAGAATTTTCTGTTTTAGACATTCATGTTCATCATCGAACAGGAACCTTACAACTCGGAGAAATTGCGGTTTGGATGGGCGTTACCGGTGAACATCGAAAAGAGTGTTTCAAAGCCTGCGAATACGTCATTGCCGAATTAAAAAAACAAGCTCCCATCTGGAAAGAAGAAAGGATTACTCTATGAAGCCACACTCCATCATAACAATTATTTTAATTTCTTTATTCATATCCCCATTTGCCTATGGGGAAGAATCTCCCAAAGTTGATCTTTCAAATCTGCTTTCTAAATTAAAGCTCAGCGGAAGAGCTGCAAGTGCTTTTTATAATTCCCAAGGACAAACCTCTAGCTTTAGAAGTGGTTCTTTTGAAGTACCTGAAGCAAAATTGGTGTTTATGTTCCAGGCAGATGATTTCAATTCTGCTACTTTTCGATTTAATTTAAATAATGGGGGGAACAACACTCCTTTAGTCGATTATTTATTTTTACAAGCCAAAGATTTTATTCCCGCTTTAAGAAATACGTGGTTTAATGTAAGCGGCAGACTGGGAAGATTTAAACAGCCCTTTGGAGAAGAAACCCAAACCAATAACGTCGTTGAAGGCATCCTTCCTTCTAACTCAGCTGCAAACGTAGGCGTCACCGATGAGGGGATAGAGCTATCAGGGAAAATATGGGTTGTAGCCGTCGGAAATGGAAATAGTGTTGTAGGATCGGATTCTGGCCAAGGAAAATCTTTTTTAGGAAGATTATTTTACACTCCGATAGATCCTCTCTTTATCAGCACCAGTTACTACCATTCTGGAAAATTAAAAGCATCTTCAGCAGACATGTCTATTGCAGGAATTACAGCTCCTGCTAGCGGTGCAACAAATTGGACAAGGCAGGTGGCAGAAATAGATTTTAGATATGATTTAGGCAAAGGCAAAAAACCTTTAAATCCTCCTGCATATTCTGATAGCCAGGCATTTTTTAGATTTTCTTTGGGTGCTTTTAAAGATGGATCTACCGGCGGGAATGCTCAAAAAAGACAAGCTCATTTTGGTTTTGTAGAATCATTATGGAATTTACCGGATGTATGGAACGTCTTGTCTCATTTTTATCTGGCCGGTCGCGTTAGTACCATTAAACTAAGAGGGGCTTCTACCACCGCTTCTTTAAATAGTGTTACGGCCAACGTTTACTCCCGATATTCTTTTGGTGGGGGATATCGATGCTCTGATAATATGCTCCTCAAATTAGGATACGATATTAATTATACCAAGGGATCAGGCATTAACGACACTGCTGATAATTTATTATCTCTCGTTGCATCTTTACGATTTTAAAAGCTGAGAAATTACTTTTAAAAGTTGTTCTGCCTCTGCTAACCAATTTTGAATTTGTTCTGAATTCATGGCAACGGCATCAAGACCATATTGAGATTCATGGCGAACATCCCTTAATCGATCCAATAAGGTTAAAAGATCTTTAGAAAAAAACTTCTGATACGTTTCTTTAAAATATAAACTGACGCAAATATGTGATCTTTCTTTAATGCCATCTTTATAGAGTAATGCTTTTACTCCATGGAACACACTTTGATACAGCCTTTGTTCAGCCAGCTCATCTAAATCTGCTTTTAAAGCTTTGGGTACATCCTCAATCGTTGCTAAACCACGTTTTAAAGATTTTTTAGCTAATTCAGGTTCAGGGCGCGTTCTGACTAAAAACTTCTTTTCAAAACAATCTTTAAGTTTATTCAAAAATATCTCCCCTTTCTGTAAGCGATTGGGATCGAAGGCGATAATAAAATTCTGGATCATTTTTTTTCATTATTTCAAGCTTATTTTTATCCAGATAAACAATATTAATGATATGTTCCCATTCTTTTTCAATATCATTTATAATTAAACGGATTTTTTTTTCAAAAGAACGGTCAGAAAATACCCATAGATCCAAATCGCTTTCTTTTGTTTGCATCCCTTCCGAAAAACTTCCAAAAACTCCAAAAGGGCATATTTCTCCTAATTTTCGAAAATATTTAGAATTTTTTATTTTAATTACGGTTATAAACCGTAGCAATTCTCTTGTTAACAAACACTGATAATTCAACTCAAAAAATTTTCGATTCTCCTGAGAAGAAACATTCAATATCTGCCGCTTTCTCAGCGCATGGCACAGTCGATTCACATGGGCAGGCGAAATAGTTAGATTTTTAGACAACTCATGTGTATAAGAGCGCCCAAAAACGATAAGCTTCTCCAAAAGTGCTAACTCAAGAACACTGACGTAAAATGTCCTCATAATCATTACTTAAAATGTAACATAATATTACATTAAAAGCAATATATTATTACTTTTTATGAAACGAAGCATGGGTAGGTTTTATTATCTCTCGTTGCATCTTTACGATTTTAAGTTCATAGTACTTTCTGTGACTTTAAAAATATTTCAAAAAGAAATGCTTTTTTGGTCTATTTGCTTTCTAGGTGTTGGCCTTTTTTTTGTCATCCGCCCTGATATGACGTTGCGCCTTTTGGGACTTCCTTTAAATAGTGAATACTTTTGGGTGGCACTGGCCGGATCGATGATGATGACCATTTCCTACCTTTCTTATGAAGGTTCAAAATTTCCTTTAAACCATAGTGCTATCAGAGGGGTATTAATCGCAAAAATCAGCAGCAGTATTTTTTTTATGGGTGCGCTTTTTCGAACCGAAAATCTTCTCTATGGATTAGGAGCTGCTATTGATTTTCCAATTTTCTTTATTATTTTACTTTCTTATTTTAAGGTAAGGAGACTGGATTCCCGATCGAGTCGGGAATGACGGATTTATGGACATTTATTTTCATAGTCAATCCCCTTTTTATGAAATCTGGTATGGAAAGTGTGTTATTTCCCCTAAAGAAGCCTTTTGGTTTCGCTACACCCTTCTCAATGGAAAAACAAAAGAAGCAGCTCTGTGGGCGATTTATTTTCATCCCGAAAAAATCATTGCTCAAAAAAAAGTTTATGCCCTTTCTGATCTTTCCTTTACTCAAGACGTAAGACTCCCCTCTGGGCTTTTAAATGATACAAAAACACAAGGCTCTTTAGACCGCCTCCAGTGGAACTTTATCTATGAGAATAAAGGAGGAAGTTTTGATCCGGTTCCTTTTCTCTTTAAATTTTTGCATCTCTCGCAGTCTTCCACAAAAACAGTTGCTTCGAATGCTCACTTTAATGGGACACTCACCATCGATGGAAAAAGTCACTCTCTCTATAATGTGCGGGGAATGATGGGGCATGTGTGGGGAAAAAAACAAGCACAAGAATGGACCTGGGCTCATTGTAATACCTTTCCAGAAGAAGGCGTTATTTTTGAAGGACTCTCAGCTCGTATCCACCACCATCTAAAACCCTTAACGTCTTTATATTTAAAATATAATGGAAAAGAGTATTTTTTTAATTCAGCGATTGATCTTTTTAAAACCCACACACGATTTGGATATACCTTTTGGCATTTCTCAGCTCATCACAAAGATATATCGATCAAAGGTACTGTTCAAAGCATCCCTCAAAAAATAGCCGTTGTTACCTATACAGATACAGATAATTCTCATCTTTATTGCCACAATTCAAAATTAGCCACTCTGGAACTCTCTCTTATAGACCACAAAACCAAAGAAAAAAAATCATTGGTTTCAGAAAGTGCCGCATTAGAGTGGGTCACCCGAGAAGAACCTTCTGGGGATATCCTTCTGTGAACTCTATTTTAAAAAAAGTTCTCTTTTCTTATGCCAGGCTCCATGTTCAACCCCCTTATCTTTCAACAGTCATCGATCAATCACTCTCTCGTATTCGGTCTTTTCCTATTCAATATCGTCTACTTACTTATTTTATTTTTTTTATCACAGAATTTTTTTATCGTTTTTCAACCCTGTCTGAAAAAAAAGCCTTGGCCCTTATTCTTCGTCTTCAACAGGCCTCTCATCTCCCGGGAAGAATTTTTATTAGCCTTTTAAAAATTCCAGTACTCCTCTCTCTTAAAAAAGAATATCTCAAGGGATCTCTATGAAATTTGATGTATGCATTATTGGATCCGGTGCAGGGGGAGCGTTGGCGGCCTATGGATTACAAAATACCCTAGGAAACATTGCCATCATTGAAAAAGGGGATTGGGCCAAAAGAAATCAAGATCCTCTCTTTTCTCTTCAACACTACTATAGAGATCAGGGATTTATCGGAGGTCTTGGAAAAGGATTTATTGGAATCCCAACGGGAGAAGTGGTGGGAGGAACCACCACGATTAATTCTGGAACGTGTTTTGAAACTCCAGAGTCTGTCATTCAAGAATGGAAAGACCAACTTCACATATCCATTGAACGCTCTGAGCTAGAACCTCATTTTGAAACACTAAAAACATTGCTTTCGATTCATCCGGTTCCCGAAGAAAAAATTTCTATTGGCAATAAACTCTTTCGAAACGGAGTAGAAGCTCTGGGGTTTACTTCTCCTTCCCCTCTCAATCGAGATGAAAAAAACTGCGATGGATCCGGACGATGTCCCTTTGTCTGCCCGAACGAAGCCAAGCAATCCACCGATGTTGCCATTCTTCCTCTTTTTTTAAAAAAAGGCGGCACCCTTCTTACCCAAACTACCGTTACTCATATCCAAGAAGAAAAAAATAAAGTTTTGCTCTTTTGTAAAGACGCTCAAAAAAAATCTTTAACGGTAGAATGTAAAAAACTTATTATCTCTGCGGGAAGTCTCTCAACTCCTATCCTGATTCGTAAAAATAAATTAGGAACAGAGTGGAAAAAAGCAGGCAATGGACTCACCGTCCATCCAGCTGTTAAAGTTTTAGCCCAGTTTAAAAATCCTTTATATAGTAGTAAAGGTGTTCCTCAAGCTATTGGATTTAAACACCCCAGTTTTCCCTATCTTTCTTTTGAAGGGGTTTTTACTCCCCCTCAACTGGCCAGCCTTGTTTTGCCTTTGGATGGAAAAAGTTTGGATGACTGGCTTTTACAGTATGACCATGTGGCCTCGTTTGGAGTCCTTGTAAAAGATCGAGGTCGTGGAACGGTTCGACACTATCCTGGGCTAGGACTTTTTATTCACTACCCTTTGCATCCTAAAGATTTTTTAGATTTAGTCGAAGGAGCCCGATTCATTGGACTTGCCTATTTAAAAGCAGGCGCACAAAAAGTAGTGCTCCCTTTTAGTGGATCTCAAAATGAATTTTTAGATTTTAATGATTTAAAAGAATATGATTTTGGAAGTTTAAAACCCTCTCAACTCTACGCCATGGGATTTCATCCGTTAGGAAGCTGCGGAATTAAAAGAGTCGTCGATGAAAATTTAAAAGTCTATGGTTCTGACCGAATTTTTATTGCAGATGGTTCTGTGGTTCCATCCTCTTTAGGCGTCAATCCTCAAATTACGATTATGGCATTCGCCCTACGCCTAGCCAATTATTTAAAACGACAGTTAAAATCTTCAGATTCGGATATCAGAGAATCGTAAGACAAAGGCGTAGGCGTAACATTTAATCTTTTGCATTCTTCGGCAACAAGAACAGCACTCCACTCAAATACTTTCGAATAAAAAGAATGTTGTAAAACAGCGGGCCTATTGCCAATAGCTGAAATAAATCTTCCTAAATGATCTTTTAAAAATTTCTTACACGCATCTAAAACAATTTCAGTTCCTTCTTTATCATTGTGTTTTTTCAAATAGGCTTCTTTCATGAGCAACAGCGCATAAAATTCAAGCTCAACAGAAACATGATCTGCCATATCTCGCCTTTTATCATCCACTCCCAATTCAAATCCAAACGCTTTGTAAAATCCCATCAAATCTGAAAGATCGATGGTCTTATTCATCCCCTTATAAGGCCCATAAGACGTTTCATACGGAGAGTTGATTTCTTTTCCATGATCAAAAATATCAATATAATCAGAACGCAAATTATTTAGTTTTTGAGGTGTTTCTATATAAGATTTCAGCTCCAAATAGAAAGAATCAATACCTTTGGGTTTTTGACAATTTAAGATGTCCTTTAAGCTATCGCAAAAATAGTTATCTGGATATGCGGTCAAAAAAGAAGCAACGATAAAATCCGTAGGTTTAGGCATCATTTTTTATCCTCAATTATTAAGGGTACCCAGGTCATCGTCACAGATTTTCGACATCCCACTTCCCCTTCTCCGCCCTGCCACACAGCAAAGGCCATAAAACTTTTTTGCCCTGCTTTCAAGATAGATCCCCCTTCTAAAGCTAAGGGCCGAGAAATTTGCACTACCCATTCTCCTTCTTTTCCTTTTTTTTGCCATATCCCCTGAGCTTCTGCTCTCGTATTTTCAATGACAGAACTGGAACCAAAACCTTCGGCCATCATCTCATCCACCCCTTTTATTTTTTGAAATGATTGAGGGTTTCCAGCAGATTTTCCAGACACAAACACTTCTCTTTGTTCCTCAGTGATTTTTTTCAACATCTCATCATGAGAATATTGATTGGCAAATTCTAAAGGATACATATCCATATTCATATTGGGATAAATATCTTTCATCGTTTGGAATCCTTTTTCTTTGTCTTTTTGATACTGTGCTCTCCAATGCAAAATATGAACGGGGCTATCCTTGGCTCCCATAAAAATCGGGGGCACTTCTTTTTCTTTCACTGGAAATTGAATGGCCACTGCATCCGAAAATTTACCCAAAGGTCCTGCTTCGCTCTTCTCTTTGTCTTTCCATTTAAATCGAAACGCCATCCACTCTCCATTATGAACCACTTGTACCCAAAGTTTTTCCGTCAATGTTTTTTGAGGACGTGGGGCCACCATGGGCTGAGCTATCAGCTGAATGGTCTCTGGAGTAACCTCTTTCCAAAACAGTGCTTCAAGATTTAGTTTAGAGAGATCCTCTTTAACATATTTTGCAATAAGTCCTTCGGCCCAAAGTCCCTGGCCCCATAAAAGATAACTTACAACCATTAAAGCATAAATTTTCTTCATCATTCCCCTCACACCTTCTTTCTTAGGGCGTATTATTTCGAATAACGCCCAGTTTTTCATCCCAAGGGGTTCGAATAAATAAAGGCTCTGTGACTGGAACTCTCACAATTTGATCCCCTTTTTCATCAAAAGCATATGCTGATCCCTCAGAAACTTTAAAACGATGAATAATATTATCCGTAGATCCCATCAGCACTAAAAGTCCCTGGGTAATAGGATCATTTTTAATTTTTTTATAATTTTCAATGACCTCCTCTACTTTTGGGCCAAACATCTGAATTAAATACTCCCGATTGGCATGAATGGGAGGAACATAATAAATATTCGGCTCAAGTCCCAACTGAGGATAATACGGGAGTGCTAATTCTTTTTTGTGAACCAGATAATCAACAGGATTATCTTCTCTGGCATTCCAGGGAGGATTAATAAATCCCATAATACGAATTTTCCCAATGCAATTTTGAACACACATGGGTTGCTTTCCCTCTTCTACCGCCGGATAACACCCCACACATTTTTCACTCACTCGGGTATAGGGATTATACATAGACTTTTTATAGGGACAGGCCCTGACACATTCTTGGTATCCTTTGCATCGTGATTGATCGATCAGAACAATACCATCTTCTTCTCGTTTATAAATCGCTTTTCTGGGGCAGGCTGCTAAACAGGCAGGATAGGTACAATGTGCACAGGTTCTGGGAAGATAAAAAAACCAATTGTCGTGGGGTAATGTCAAATATTTTCCACCCGAGACATTTCCTGTACAATCATCTTCTCCTCGGTTTGGATACATCCAATCTTCATCTTGAGGATTAAAATGAACCGCTTTTTCTGCTGGATCAGCAGCTTCAAAAACGGTTTTTCCGGAATAGGGTTTATTTTTATCCCAGTGTTGATATCCCAATTTTTCAAGTACTCGGACATCCCACGCCAGGGGATAGCTGCCCCAAGGTTTTGTTTCCACATTATTCCAAAACATATATTCTTGGCCTTTGCCACTGGTCCAAGTGGTTTTACAGGCCAAGGAACAGGTTTGACATCCAATGCATTTATTTAAATCAAAAACAATGGCCCATTGTTTTTTAGGTCGGTGCTCTTCATAGGGATAATCCATTTGGCGATCCAGTTGCCAATTTTTTACTGTTGCCATGCTTTACATCTCCTTCTTTCGTTTCATAAATTTTCCTTTAAGATATTCCTTCATCGCTACATTTTCATAGGTGGGACGAAATCCAAGCTGTGCCGGCCCCCACTTTCCTTTTCCTCCCAATCCCCCGTTCTCAGCTTTAGAAATTTTAACAAACGCTTCCCGAGGCGCTCCGACGGGACAATGAATATCTGCAGCAAATCCTTTGCCCATTTGATTTCCAAACATTTCTTTTCTCACCAATGTTTCTGTCATAAGTGTTGGCCGTAGCCATGCCCGGGTGGCACTTTGATGACTGCCATAGCGATACATGGATTGGTAATTTGTCTCTGGATTTTTAGCGAGTCCATCGGGCCGGGTTTCATGAGCTTTCACACTTCCAAAAGTAGCTCCATACATATTGTGCCAAGTCCGAGCTACTCCCCTGGGAGTCCCTGGATAATAACGAGCCCTGAGAAGGAGTCTCCCCACATGATAAGACTCAGTCCCTTTTTTCCATCCTCTATAAGGACGATCTTGGGGATCAGCATCTATATGCACATAATCCCCATCTTCAATCCCCAGTTCTTTGGCATCTAAAGGATTTATATCTACATATCCTTCGGTCACGGAGGCTTGACGTTTGTCGTGCCGATAAATATCACCAAAAGGGCCAAACCATACTCCCGTAAAATCAGTATCAACAGGAGTCGTGTGTGCTCCATGTCGATATTTGGGCGTATGATAAATGTGAGTAAATTTTTTGGAACGCAGAGGATGCTCTGTTTTGACTACTTCTTCTGGCGTTTTGATCACATTTCGCACTTGGCGACTTTCACACGAAAGATCACTCGACTGCATCCCATGTGCTTCGGGCCCTTTAGGACGAATGGCCACATGAGGATGTGCTACAATGACATTGGGTTCATAGGGCGTTGAATCAACAGGTTCTCTATACACCACCATATTTTCACCATGCTCAATAAATTCTTTTTCAGGACGATAAAATTCCAATCGACCTGATTTCGTAAACCAAAGTTCTTTTTCTGTGGCCTGCTCAAAAGAAGAGATTCTAGGATAGGTTCGATTATTCATGAGCGTTGGAATTCCTTCTTGGGCTTTTTTCTCTAGATCATCAATATCATACCCTTTGAGCGTAAAAGAGTGATCCATAATCCGTTGAAGATATGTTTGCACATTCCCTTCATGAACAAATTTCCACATGTCAACCATTCGAGCATCATTGGTTACTTCGGCTAACGCTTTTGATACTCCTGCAATCACTTCGATATCAGATTTCGTATCAAAAATTCTGGGAAGAGGAGTTCTGGGATAAACATGAAGGAAAGGATTGGTACAGGAAGCACACATATCAGGCACTTTAAACTCCGCCCAACTGTCGACGCCAAAAACAATATCAGCATACTCACAAGAACCCGTCCACCACCAATCTGCAAATGCAATAAACTCTAGCTTTGGAAGCGTGTTATTCACCACATCAAAATGCCACTTAATATTTCCGATGACAGAGTTAGAATTATTGAGCCACATGGCTTTGGTAGGAGTTGGAAGATGACTTTTCCCTGTAAATAATGTTTTCCCTCCCCTAAGCGGCCTCTCACCATAATTAAAGTAATGAAGTGATTCATAATGCGTATATTTTTTAACAATGACCTTACCTTTGGGATCGAGTTGCACATGAAAGGGATCTTCGGCAGCAAATACGGGCTCTCCCCCAATCAATGCTGCTCTATAATTTCCAGCATAACTTCCTACATTACCCCCTGGAAATCCAATATTTCGCGTTAAGGCTGCCACAAAAAAGATGGCCCGATCTTTTAAATCAGAATTAAAAAATTGGTTTGGACCCATACCCGTCACAAAAAGTGTTTTTTCTGGATTAGCCGCAATTTGTTTGGCTAATAAGATAATTGCTTTTTCAGGAGCACCAGTAATAAGTTCGGTTTGTTTAGGCGTAAAATTTTGATTTACATAGTCTCTCATTAACCCAAACACGGTTTGTACTTTTATTTCCTTCCCATTTAAAAGTTTCACCGTTCGACTGGAAAACAAATCTGCCGATCTGAACGAGTCTCTCGTCACCGGTGTTAATTTTTTGGTTTTTTGATCAACAATCACAAACGGTTTAAAAGAATCCTTCATTTCTTCCGTGGCATATTGAATGCGATGGGTAGAGGTTGCCGGGGGTTTTTCTCCTTTTTTAAGAAAGACAATATTTTTTAAAGGAGGCTCTACATATCCCGGAATAATATCTTGGGGACGAAGAGGCTCCAAGGTATCTAATCGAATAAGAAAAGGAAGATCCGTATTTTTGGATACAAACTCCAAATCATAGAGTTTTTCAGATATAATCACTTGGGCCAATCCCAATGCAAAGGCTGGATCTGTTCCTGGACGAATAACAATCACGTCATCGGTTTTAGAAGCCGTTGCACTGTATTCAACCGTGATGGACACGGTTTTAGTTCCCTTGAGCCTGGCTTCCGTCAACCAATGGGAATCTGGCATTTTTGTCGTAATCCAATTCATCCCCCAGGCAATAGCAAGCTTTGAATGTTCTACGGCAAATAAATCAAAATCATTGGTTTGAGTACCCGTCACCATGGGATGCCCTGGTGGAAGATCTGTATGCCAACTATAACTATCCCACCCTCTGGCTCCTACGGCGTGATCTGGCCCAACTCCTCGAATTTTGCTATCTAAAAGCGCAAGCATATTGGCAAATCGATACATTCCAAAAATTCGTGTAGATCCTAAAAATGCCATTCCCCCTCTGATTTTAATTGTTTGTGTTCCTGCTCCTTCTAACGCTTCAATCATCGCAGAATCATAACCTTGAAGTTTTAAACGTTTTTCTCCTTCTTTGCCTGAATAGGTTTGTGCAATATTATAAAAAGCTTTGGCAGATAATTGAAATGCTTCATCCCAAGAAATTCTGAGCCACTTATCTCGTCCCCGATTAAAATATTTTAAATCCGGCTTTCCAGTTTTGGGATCTCTGGGAAATCCAGCCTCTACCCATTGTTTAAATCCTTGTCGAATCATTGAGGATTTTAAACGACGATCCCCATAGACCCTACGTACTAATCCCAATCCTTTTTGACAGAGCCTGGGATCCCACCGATGAGACGATTGATTCCCATAGAGATCTTGTGCTTTTCCATATCCATAAGTAGGACCTATTCGAACCGCCACATTATTTTTGACATACGCTTTTAAAAGACAGTTATGGGTATCATTGGGAGCACACAAAAATACAAACGTGGAATCAGGTTTAAAAATATTTCGATATACTTTTTCCCAATCCCGGTTGGGATAAAATGCTAAGGGATTTTCTACATGGGTAGGCTTAAAATATCGAAGAGGAGATCCAAAGACAGTTTCTGAGGTTAATAACGTCCCTACTGCCCCCAAACCTTTTAAAAACTTTCTTCGGCTGATATATGTCATATTTCCTCCATATTTTTTAAGCCTTAAAGTGGCAGATTTACACAATTTCGGTAGAGATAAAAATGATACTGATCAGATTTAGACAAAAAAGAGGCATTTAAGTCCTGCTATTAATAAAACCAAAGCCAAACATCGCTTTAAAAAAAGGGGGGACAGATGACGGCTTCCATATTCTGCTCCTATCCATCCTCCCAGAGCAACGCTCACTAACCACAGCGGCAATTGAGAAGGCAAAGAATTCACCCGAAACAGATGCCCCCCTAAACCGGAAATAGAATTCACGAGAATAAAAAGAGAAGATATCGCTGCTGTTTGCCGAACCGTAGCCCACCTCCTCCATAAAAGAAGGGGACTTAAAAAAATCCCTCCCCCTACCCCAATTAACCCAGACAAAAATCCAATGCCTGATCCCAAAAACAATAGTAACCACCGTCGTAAGGGTTGGGCTATTTCTAAAGAAGCGGAGAGCGCAGAAAAGAAAAAGAGATGATACGCCGCATATAAGAGAATAATCCCAACGATGGGCTTATAAAATAGAGGAGACAGTATTAAAAATCCTCCTAAAAAAGAAAAAGGAATGGAGGTCAATGCAAAAGGCCAAAATAAAGACCATGAAAAATGCCCTGATCGATAAAATTTAAAACTGGCAATCGCTGCCACTAAAATATTTAAAACCAAGGCTACGGGTTTCATTACCTCTGTTGATATTCCAAAAAGAGCCATGATGGCCAAATAGGCTGAAGCACCTGCATGCCCTACCATTGAGTAAATAAGAGCAGCCACAAAGAAAAAAACTGGCAAAAATATGACATTGATCATGTTTTTATGGACTCCCTATGTTAAAAATAAAACTTAATGATGTCTCCCTATTCTAGATTATTTGTCATTTCAAGTCTTCTTTATTTATTGGTAGGTGCCCTTATGGGCACAGTAATGGCTTCTTTTCCTACTTGGAAAACAATCATTCATTTTCCCCATGCCCATACGATGGCCATTGGGTGGATTTCGATGATGATTTTTGGTCTGGCGTATCATGTCATCCCCCGCTTTGCATCAAGTCCTCTTGTCCCCGATCATTATCAAAGGCTTCACTTATGGCTGGCTAATATTGGAATGATGGGAATGATCACCGTACCGCTCTTACAAAATATTTTTTATGATTCCTCTCTTCCTTGGAACCTTCTTTTTTTTGTTTTTGGGCTTTTACAATTTTTAGGAATTTTGATCTTTGTAAAAAATATGCTTCTCGCTCTTAAGTTTGGCCCCACTAAATTTTTAAAATCCATGCCCTGCTGTTCTTCCTGCGTAGACGAACCGAGCAATACACAATTTAAAAGGTAAAATAATTTTTAAGTTTTTTGAAAAAAGAAGCTTTGGGTGTTTTACCCATGGCTTTTAAAAGTGGCTCAATATCAGAATCCAAACCATCTAGGGTTACTACCTTTTGACCCTCAGGATTTAAAAGAATAATTTTATTGCTGTGCATAAAGTGCCCCGTCGTAGCATCTTTTTGATAAGAAATATCTAAAAATAAAGACATCTTTCGGGTTTCTTCTTCGGAACCGCTTAAAAAATGCCAATTTTGAAAATCAAGACCTTGTTTTTTTTGGTATTCTAAAAGATGAGAAGCTGTGTCAATAGTTGGATCAAACGTCACCACCACAAATTCAATATTTTGGATATCTCCCCCTAATGCTTTTAAAATGGTTTTTAATTTTTTTATAATCAAAGGACAAGCCGATTGGCAGCTCGTATACGTCATCGTGATCACCACAAAATGAGAGCGATAGGGAGATAAATCAAGAGACGTTTGAATATTCTCGTCCTGATTTTTTTCATCATAAGCACACCGAAATCCTAGATTCATAAGTTTATAAGATGCTTTTAAACTACTTCTCAATGCATATCGCATAAAGGCTGCGTAATTAATTCGGTCTTGAGCACCTTCTCCTCCTGCTCCACAAAACAAATCTTTGAGTTTATCTTTATCCTGACGATTATCTCCGGTGACAAAGCTACTATTAAAATCATAGACCCATTCCCACACCACTCCATGCATGTCGTACACTCCCCAAACATTGGGTTTTCCCTGCTTAACCTCTGGAATTTTAGCTTCATCAACGGGCTTTGAATACCACTCTAAAAGTTTTTGAATAAATTTTGGATCCTTCGAAGCATCTTTTTGAGTCTCACTGGCACTGCCTACATATTCCCACTCAAAAACAGTGGGGAGTCTGCCTCCCCGAGCCTTGCAATACGCTTGTGCATCATCCCACGACACATAGGTTACCGGCACATTCCCCCGCTTAGAGACATGATTAAAAAATTGCTGCTTGGTTACAGGAGCATCATCTATACGAAAAGATTTTACGGATACACTTTTTTGATCTTTATTCAAACCATAGAAGGGGGTAAATGTTCCCCCCTCTATGAAAATAGCAGCCAAGAAAAAATGGCTGAAAATATTTTTTTTCATCTCGATTCAATTTTTTCTTTCGCTTTTTTCACTTCCTCTAAAGTAAATGGTTTTCCAGAATTTCCCCAGGAACTGATAATATAATTTAAGATGGTTACTAATTCTTCATCAGAAAGTCCTGAAACAGGCGTCATCACATTATTATACTCTTTTCCATTCACGGTAATTTTTCCCGATAACCCTTTTAGAATAATAGATACTAATTTCTCTCGATCTCTAACGGCTAAATGAGAAAGATAGTCTGATTTTGCCAAAGGAGGAAATACGCCAGAAAGGCCTTGTCCTTCTTGTTGATGACACATGGCGCATACATTTTCAAAAATAGTAGCCCCACTCCGCCCGGCTTTTAAAGGGGACGGTTCTGATTTTAACCCTGCTTGGGGATGTGCTTGGCTCTCAATATAATTTTCATCCACCTCTTTTCCAGAATAAATGACTTTATTTTCTGGCCCTTCCGCTTTAAGCATTCCCAAAGCTCCTTTATTAAATGCTCTAAAGATACTGTGATCAACTAAAATAAAAGTTCCAGGAACATCCATCCTAAATTCAACAATGGCTGATCCTCCAGCGGGAACTAAAGTAGTTTGAACATTTTCCTGAACAGTGGAAGTCCCTCCTTCTTGATACACTTTATCAAAAATTTCTCCAATAACATGAAATGACGAAACCAAATTCGGCCCCCCATTTCCCACAAATAAACGAATGGTTTCTCCTACTTTGGCTTTCAGTGCATTATCCCCCACCAATGAATTCACCGCCCCATTAAACACCACATAGCTTGGTTTTTCATCGATAGCCTTTTCCATGGAAAAGGGCTGAAGCCCTTTTTCACTAAAAACACCCTTGGTATAAAAATCTCCTTGCATAACATAATATTCACGATCCACCTTAGGCAGCGCTTTTTTGGGTTGCACATAAATAAGCCCATACATGCCATTAGCCACATGCATCCCTACAGGAGCCGTGGCACAGTGATATACATAGAGACCCGCGTTTAACGCTGTAAATGTAAATTGGGATTTATGTCCAGGCGCTGTAAAGGAACTGGTGGCGCCCCCACCAGGCCCTGTCACTGCATGAAGATCAATATTATGAGGAAGCTTATTGGCAGGATGGTTGGCCAAATGAAACTCTACGATATCTCCTTCTCGAACTCGAATAAATTTCCCAGGAACTTTCCCCCCAAATGTCCAAAACGTATATTCAACACCATCGGCCAGTTGATTGACCACTTCTTGAACCTCTAGATCAACAATCACTTTTGCTGGAGATGTCCGCGTAATCACCGGCGGCACTTCTGGAGCAAAAGTTAGAACAGCTTTTTCAATAGGCAAAGATGACTTACACGATAAAAGATTTCCAAAACATCCGATACCGATAATGATCAAAAATATTTTTTTCATTATTTCCTCCTTGATGGCAGAAAAATGACATAAATCATGTGCTGAAAATATGACACAAATCATATTCCCTGTAAACAAAAAGCGCGTAGAGTAGGGCCGTATTAAAAAAGAAAAGTCGAAACCTCATTTACATTCGAAGTATACAAGTCTGACCACGAAAAAACGAGCTCTGAAATCTAGAGCTCGTTTTTTTTGAATGAAATTATCTGGCGGGACCGACGAGACTCGAACTCGCGACCTCCTGCGTGACAGGCAGGCGTTCTAACCAGCTGAACTACGGTCCCAAAAAACTTATACCTAACTTACTAAATTTCCAAATATCTACAAACTTCGTTTCCAGCTGGTTATTACAGATTTGAATGGTCACACGCTTGTGACCTTTGGCCAGCTGAACTACGGTCCCACAAAAAATCATACCTATAGTCACATGCCTAAAAAGTTATTGATACACAGAATTTAAAGAGGCTTCAATATATTTTTATAAGCCCCCCCGATTGACAGAGCCCAGTATCCTTGTTAAGAAAGAACACTTTATGAGAAAAATTATTTTAAGTTCTCTGATCCTACTTATCACCACCACTGCTTGGACACAGGCCATTCCAGCCTCAATAGTATTAGATTGGACACCAGATAATACATCCATTCAGGGAGTATTTTTTCACTCTTTAAGCGCCTTTAAAACCTGGGGAGTTGGAGCTACTGCCGTTAATCATGGCACATCCTTACGATCGGCCATCCAAATTACTGAAAAACCAGATGGTACAGATATCCTCATAGCTGATGAAAATAATTCTATTTTATGTGAAGTTAGAAACAGTGGCAGGGCAGGTCAGAAAATATTTCGAGTAACATTTAATTTAAAAGAATCCATTTCTGCTTGGGAAAGCAACACAGCGGTTTCTTCTATTTTATATCAAGCTATTGAACATTTTTATACTCATTCGGATGGCCCTCTGGCAAGAACATTAGAAAAAAAACCTAATGAATCCTATGTCCTTAAAGATGGGGCGAGAGTCATTATTGTAAGAAACCGTCTAGATGTACAAACAGTCGAACCCACAGAGTTATTTCAGCTAGAAGTAGTACCTGACGAAGTCCCGGCTTCTCTTCAAAGAGCCATTGAGAAATTTGGGCATATTTTTAGAGAAAAACAAATAAATCTCACATGGTTCTCTAACGATATAGCAAGAGGATTAGTTGAAGATATTTTAATGCGCACGGATCATGTGACTCCTACTACGATCACCCACTATTTACGATATCGCCTCGCTCTGGCAGACTTAAATGAAACAATAAGAATAGACACAAATTCTCCTGCATTTAAAACCCTCGTTTATGAAATGCAAAAAGGTAGAGTTTCCGTTATAGACAAACTATCTGAAATGACCCGCATACTTATCTCCGAAGGATTAAAAGAAGTTAGAAAGTAAAGTTAGAGGCAGGCGGAACAGGGCTCAAACACAAACCAACAAAGAGACGCAAGCTATACAAGGAAGACGACGACGCCCGACCAAGGCGTACTCCATGTACGCTGCGGGAGGAAGAAGGAGTCTGACGATGTAGAGCAAATCGTATCTGAAGTTGGTAGGCGGAACAGGGCTCGAACCTGCGACCCTCGCCTTGTAAGGGCGATGCTCTACCAACTGAGCTATCCGCCTATAAAACCATCCCCTTTTTAGAGAATACGGCGTTCTCGCTCGCTCAAAATCTCAACGTACATTAAGTACGCCTCGATTTTTCGCTCACTGCGGCCTTGTCTTCTCTAAAAATTGTATAGTTTTGATTATTTAAAAGATTTTTAAAGTTTTTCCCAGCGCGAAAACGAGGTGTCTTAGATGCTTTAAGAAGAATGGCTTCTCCGGTATGAGGATTTCTTCCTTTCCGACTGACACGTTGACTCACTAAAAAAGTCCCAAAACCAGGAAGAACCACTTTTTCCCCTCGCTTTAAGCTATTGGTAACAATTTGATTTAAGCTATCCAGCATTTTTTGTGCTTGAGCCTTACTAAAATCAGTACCTTCTGCCAATTTCATCACAATATCTGCTTTATTCATTCAAATTTCTCCTTGAGATCTTTTTGAGCTAACACGACTTTGGCTCCTCTTGTCAAGAATTTTACAGAGTGGTATAGCTCTTTTTCATGTACCGACAAATTTTAAAATCTAAGATTCATCGCATGACTGTAACCGATAGTAATTTAAATTATGAAGGATCTGCTTCCATTGATAGCCATCTTATGGAAATGGCCGATATTGTCCCTTTTGAGCGGATTGAAATTTATAACGTCACCAATGGTGAACGATTTTCTACGTATGCTATTCCTGCTGCGCCCTTAAGTGGCACTCTCTGTATTAATGGTGCAGCTGCACGAAAAGCCAGCCCGGGAGATATTGTCATTATAGCAAGTTTTTCAGATTTAACTTTGGAAGAATATAAGGCATTTACTCCAAAAGTCATCAAAGTAAATAAAGAAAATAAGATATTAGATTCTTCGCTTCGCTCAGAATGACTAGGCAGTTCCTACGAGTGGCGCACGGGTCATATAGGTAGGCTTTTTCCTAAAATAAAAAGAAGATTTTAATTCTTTTTTACTTTTATTACCAGGGCCTTGGAAAATATGTTCTGGATTTTTAACTAAAAGCGCTTTCTTCAACACTTCATCCATATGAGACACTAAAACAATTTTAAGAGAACTTAAAACCTTTTTGGGCACATCTTTTAAATCCCGTTCATTTTCTTTGGGAACTAATACGGTTTTAATCCCCGCTCGATAAGCTGCTAATAATTTTTCCTTAAGCCCGCCAATGGGAAGCACCCTTCCCCGAAGTGTAATTTCTCCCGTCATAGCTACTTCTTTTCGAACCGGCACGCGAAGAAGCGCAGACACAAGGCAGGTCGCCATAGTAATCCCTGCCGAAGGACCATCCTTAGGAATAGCCCCTTCAGGAACATGAAGATGAAGATCTACTTTTTGATTAAAATCAGGGGATAATCCTAAAGATTCCCCTCGACTTCGCACATAACTCAAAGCCGCCCGGGCAGACTCTTGCATTACCTCTCCCAATTGGCCAGTAATAGTGACAGCTCCCTTTCCAGGCATAATCGTACACTCTACCGCTAAAAGTTCTCCCCCCATCTCTGTCCACGCCAATCCATTGGTTAACCCCACCTCATCTTTATTTTCAGTTTGAGTAGAATGATACCGCTCTGTCCCTAAAAGCTCTTCTACCGTTTTAGAAGTAACAGATAACATCACCTTTTTATTTTTTCCTTTTTCAACAATCTTTTTAGCCATTTTTCGATAAATATTGGCAATTTCTCTTTCTAAATTTCTGACTCCTGCTTCTTTAGTGTATTTATGAATAATGGTAAGCACTGCTTTTTCATAAAACTTAATAGAATATTCTTTGAGACCATTGAGTTCTTTTTGTTTTGGCACTAAAAATTTTTGCGCAATATGCAGTTTTTCTTCATCAGTATAACCGGCCACAAAAATCATTTCCATCCTATCTAAAAGAGGCCGAGGAATATTGTGAATAGAATTGGCTGTCGCAATGAAGAGTATTTTAGATAAATCATAGTCTATTTCTAAATAATGATCATTAAATGCAACATTTTGTTCTGGGTCTAATACTTCTAAGAGCGCTGCGGCAGGATCTCCCCTAAAATCCATGGCCATTTTATCAATTTCATCTAACAAAAATACAGGATTTTGAGACCCTGCTTTTTTCATCGATTGTATAATCTTTCCAGGGAGTGCTCCAATATAGGTGCGCCGGTGCCCTCGAATTTCGGCTTCATCTCGAACTCCCCCCAAAGAAGCCCTGACAAATTTTCGCCCTAGAGCCCGAGCAATAGAACGGGCTAAAGACGTTTTTCCAACTCCTGGTGGCCCCACCAAACATAAAAGCGGTCCTTGGACTTTATTGGCTAAAGATTGAACGGCCAGATGTTCTAAAATTCTATTTTTAATTTTCTTTAACCCATAATGATCTTCTTCTAAAATTTGATGTGCTGCTTTTAAATCATCTTTGTCTTTAGTGTAAAATCCCCAGGGAAGGGTAATAATCCAATCGATATAGTTTCTCACCACCGTTGCTTCTGCCGACATGGGGGACATCATTTTTAATTTTCGGAGTTCTTTTTTAACTTTTTTACTGGCTTCTTCAGAAAGTTTCTTTTCTTTTAAGGCCTTTTCAATTTCTGCGATCTCCGCTTTAAACTCATCTCGTTCACCCAATTCCTTTTGGATCGCATGCATTTGCTCATTGAGATAATATTCCTTCTGAGACTTCTCCATTTGCTTTTTAACTCGGGTTTTAATTTTCTTTTCAATTTGGAGAATCTCAATTTCACCTTCAATTAAAGACAATAATTTTTCTAAACGTTCTTTTGGATTTTCAACTTCTAAGATATTTTGTTTTTCTTCAATTTTAAGATTTAAATGAGAAACCACCGTATCGGCCAGTTTGGAAGCCCCTTCAATAGCAGCAATGGTCATGAGCATTTCAGGAGGAATTCTTTTATTGAGCTTTACATAGCTTTCAAAGGTTTCTTTTACACTTCGGATTAAGGCTTCCACTTGAGGACCTTTTTCTTCGCGCTCATGAATTTCTTCCACTTCTACTTCATAAAATTTATCTCGTGCTACATATCGAAGAATTCTCACCCGCTGTCTTCCTTCAATGAGTACTTTCACAGTCCCATCGGGAAGTCTTAAGAGCTGTATAATGGCCCCCGCGGTTCCTACTTTATAAATTTCTTCTTCGGTAGGATCATTGGTTTTAGCCTTTCTTTGCGCTACTAAAAGAATATCTTTTTTCTGAGCCAAAGCATTTTCAAGAGCTTGAATGGATTTTTCTCTTCCCACAAAGAGTGGAACAACCATGTGAGGAAAAACAATAATATCTCTGAGAGGAAGCAGAGGAACAATGAGTGTTTTTTTATCTATTTTATCTGTCATGAGGCTTTCTATTTTTTATGCACTTTCTACTTCTGTATCATCTTCTTCTTTCGTTGAAAGTTTTATCTCCTTTTTTTCAGATCCATAAATATATACAGGTTTTGCCCCTTTGACAATAACATCTTCATTGATAATACATTCTCTCACATTTTTAAGAGAGGGAAGCTCATACATCACATCAATCATGGCTTGTTCTAAAATAGCCCTTAGCCCTCTGGCTCCCGTTTTCCGTTTCCGCGCTTCTTCGGCTGTAGCCGTTAAAGCGCTTTCTGTAAATTTAAGTTTTACATTTTCCATTTCAAATAACTTCATATATTGCTTACTCAACGCATTTTTTGGTTTTACTAAAATATCAATCAGTGCTTGATGGCTCAACTCATGAAGGGTTGCAATAATGGGAAGACGTCCTACAAACTCTGGAATCATCCCAAATCTTAAAAGATCCTCAGGTTGAACTTTGAGAAGGCTTTCTGAAAGAGATTTTTGTGATTTTACTTTAATGTGAGCGCCAATTCCCATAGATCGATTTTCAACCCGTCGATCAATAATACTGTCTAATCCAACAAAGGCTCCTCCACAGATAAATAAAATATTGGTTGTATCCACCTGTAAAAATTCTTGCTGAGGATGCTTTCTCCCCCCTTTGGGAGGAATATTGGCAATGGTCCCTTCCATGAGTTTTAAGAGGGCCTGCTGGACTCCTTCTCCAGACACATCACGCGTTATAGAAGGATTATCTCCCTTACGGGCAATTTTATCGATTTCATCGATATACACAATCCCTCGGGATGCTTTTTCAATATCAAATTCTGCATGCTGCAAAAGATAAAGAATGATATTTTCAACATCTTCTCCCACATATCCTGCCTCGGTAAGGGTTGTGGCATCCACAATAGCAAAAGGGACTTTTAAAATTTTTGCCAAGGTCTGTGCCAGCAAGGTTTTCCCACTTCCAGTCGGTCCCAAAAGTAAAATATTGCTCTTTTGAAGTTCTATAGATCCATCACTCGGAGGGAGTTTCTTATTTTGAATTCTTTTATAATGATTATACACGGCCACAGACAAAATCTTTTTAGCCAATTCTTGCCCAATGACGTATTCATCCAGAATGGCTTTGATCTCTGCCGGCTTAGGAAGCGAGGTCACAGAAACCTGAGTAGCTTCTTTGGTTCCCTCTTCTCGAATAATATCGTTACATAAATCAATACACTCATCGCAAATATAAACCGTAGGACCTGCAATCAATTTTTTAACTTCTTTTTGACTTTTTCCGCAAAAAGAGCAGTAGAGATTTCCAAATTCATCTCCCCGTCTTCCCCCCGGTATTGACATACAGTCTCCTTTACGTGTTTATTTTACCTTCATCATTTTTCTATGCTCAATAACATGGTCCACCAAACCATACTTTTTGGCTTGCTCAGCCGACATGTAATAATCACGTTCTGTATCTTTTTCAATGGTCTCTTGACTTTGACCCGTATGGCGCACCAACACTTCATTGAGTTTTCTCTTTAATAATAAAATTTCTTTGGCTTGAATATCAATATCTGTGGCCTGTCCCTGAAATCCCCCCATCGGTTGATGAATCATCACTCTTGCATGTGGCATCATAAAGCGTTTCTCAGGATGTCCGGCGGCTAAAAGGAGCGCTCCCATGCTGGCTGCCATCCCTAAACAATAGGTGGCTACATTTGGCTTAATGTATTGCATGGTATCGTAAATAGCCATTCCGGCTGTAACACTTCCTCCTGGAGAATTAATATAAAAACTAATGTCTTTTTCTGGATCTTCGGCTTCCAAAAATAAGAGCTGAGCAATAATAAGGCTGGCAATATCGTCATTCACCTGAGAACCCAAAAATAAAATCCGATCCTTTAAAAGCCTAGAATAAATGTCATAGGCTCGCTCTCCTCTACCCGTTTGTTCAATAACCATCGGTATCAGTGTCATGGAATTCCCCCTTGAGTTAGAGACATGAATATAAGGATATTATAGGTGAAAAGAAGGGGAAGCTCAATCAATTTCTTTAATTTTGGCCTTAGAAATCAATACCGCAATGGTTTTTTCCTGCAAAAGCTGCCATCGGATCTGAGATAAATACCCCTTATCCTTATAATAGGCCTTAATCTGAGTCAACGTCCCGCCACTCTGCTTAGCTAGCTTTTCGAGCGCTTCGTCTAGCTCTTTTTCATTAATTTCTAATTTTTCTTTCTTCGCAATGGCTTCCAATAAAAGCGCTACACACACATCAAACTGGGCTTTTTCTTTAAGATTTTGAGCCCATTTTTGAAGTTCTTCTTCTAATTTTTCTTTAGGTGCCCCCATGTGTTCCAACCTTTTTTTACTATCATCCATTAAAAAATCATACTGGCGGGTCACCATAGAGGAAGGAGGAGTAAATTTATTTTTCTCAACCACATATTTTAAGGCGTTTTCTTCTGCCAATTTTTGAATGCGACGCTCTTCATAGGTCGTTAAATCTTTTTTAACTTTTTCTTTTAAATCATGAAGCGTTTGACAGCCATCAAATTGTTTAGCCAACGCATCATCTAACGCTGGAGTTTCTTTTTCTTTAATTTCTAATAATTTTACCTTAAAGAGTGTTTTTTTATCCGCCAATTTCTTTTCATGAAAATCAGAAGGAAATTGAACATTAATTTCTTTTTCTTCCGAAGGTTTCATGTTTTTTAGCCCTTCTTCAAAATCAGGAACAAATTGATGACTCCCAATTTCATATAACAAATTTTTAGCACTCCCTCCGGGAAAGGATTTTCCATCTACGGTTCCTTCAAAATCAATGACAACAAAATCTTTTTCTTGAGCAGCACGAGGAGAAGCGATGAGCTTAAGTTGACTTTTGCTCTGACGTAATTCTTCTAAAGAATCTTGAATTTTTTTAGGGTCGATTTTAATTTTTTCTTTTTGGAGAGGAATTCCTTGATAGTCTTTCACTTCAAGCTCTGGCTTTACTTCAACGATGGCTGTATATTGAAAGGGCGTTCCCTCCTTCCAAGTATCGGCTTTAATTTTAGGTTGAGTCACCGGAAATAATTTATAATCCATGAGGACCTTTTCATACGTTTTTTCAATTAAATGACTAATGGTTTTTCGGGACACCTCCCCTTGAAATTGCACTTTAATAATTTCCATGGGAGCTTTTCCTTCTCGAAATCCTTTGAGCCTTACCTCACGAGAAAGAGAAGAAAAATACCGCTGCATTTCTTCTTCAATGAGAGAAACAGGAATTTCTACACTGATTTTTCTCTCACATAAAGACGTTTCTTTAACATCAATTTTAATATCCATAAAGGTGATGAGTATTAACTCTAATGAGAAATCTCTGCAACAAAATATTTCATTAAATGTGCCTGGCGGGCTTTAAATTTTCGGTGTGATTTTAATACTGATTTTGCATATCGAAACTGAAGAGTTGCAAATTCATTTCTTAAAGAATTTAAACGATTGGGGCCCATATTATAGGCGGTTAAATATAAAATTTTATTTTGCTTAAATCGTTTTTTTAATATTTTAAGATAATAAATCCCTATTTTGGTATTTTGAAGAGGGTCGAATAAATTTGCAGATTTGGCAATCATTCTTCCTGTCGGAGGCATAATTTGCATAAGCCCAATAGCCCCTTTTTGTGAAACCGCCTTTACTCGAAAACTGGATTCTCTCTCCATGACCGCCAATACCAAGAGAGGATCAAGGCGATGTTTTTGGCACTCTCGAAAAATAACACGAGCCAGGGCCAAGGGCTTTTGAATTCTTCCCTGACTTTGTTCCTCAATGAGCTTTTTTATAATGACAATGTTTTTATTTTTAATAACGGACATCTCTTGAGCGTTGGCCGTCACCAAAAGTAAAGACATTGTGAAGAGAATACTCCCCTTCACGAGTCTTATATACTTCATAACTATTTACATCGTTTTAATAACCACAACGGTTTCTGTTTTTTCCATCATCAAAATTTTATCTGCAGCTTTCCACCGATACACTTTCACTAAAACCTCATAGGATCCTTCTTGAGGGAAAATAAACATGCCATGATCATGAGATGAACCCATGCTTGCAGAGGTTTCTTTCACACGTTCATCTGTAAATTGCCATTCAAAGGTATAACTTTGAGACATATGCCCTCCCCCACAACAGGAAGATCCAGACATTTGATTATGGGAGGCACCTGCCTTTCGATAGATCATCACAGAACACGTATCATTAGACCGAGAAAGTTGAGCATAAAGTTCTCCGACTAGTTCATTATTTGTTACTCCTGCATGAGCTACAGAAATGTTTAAGGTATACGTTGTTTTTTGAATATCTAATGTCACTTCCTTATCCTTAAACAGGAGTACTTCCTCATCTGGGTTTACAACAGTTGAGCTTCGAGTCGTCGAAGGATTACATACATGATTTTTGGCATAGGCACTCACTTTGGCTTTGTATTGCCCTTCTTTAGGAAAAGTCACAGAAATCATTTCTTGTGTATTCTCTATAACCACATCTGAATCTTCAAATGCCCATTCAAGACGAAAATTCGGCATTCCTCCTCCTGAAGCTCCTGATCCTGTCATATAGAACCGTCTCACCATCTCAATCTGTCCTCTCACTTGAGCCAAAAGTTTTCCCCCCTCTTTTTCTTCTACATCCTCTATCCAGGTTCGTAATCGATATTTTTGAGGATCAATGGGAGTAGGAACAACATCTGCATAACGAATATAGATTCTTTCTCTAGCCGTAGAAGTATATTGTTCATCAGTGGATGCAGGATAGGAAGCTAAGAGTTGAATCTCATAGTTGCCTCCTTTTTTAAACTGAATCTCAGACTCTTTAGCCGTTGCATCTTTGGTAAATTCATAATCTTGATGCTCTTTAGCATCAGTCTCATGTTCAGCTCCACACACTTTGCTCATTCTATTTGAGTCAGAATTTGAAGACTGATCGGAAGGCATTTTTTGCCACCGCATCACCATAGAAGGGCATGACCACATCTTCGTTCTTTTTACACTCCAGCGATAACTTAGCTTGGCTGGATCTAGCGCTAACCCTTCTAAGGAAGTCACGTCTGCATTTAATGAAATTTTTTGATCAATCTCATAACCAGCAGAAGTAGAAGAAAGCCTTATGGCTGCCGAGATCCCTTCTCCGACATCCACTCCCCCTTCTTCTGACACCGTCACAACCACACTGTCTGAAACACTTCGACCATCAGACAATAAAAGTGTAGCTGTAATCGTGTATTGATCTAGATCTTTAAAATAAATACTTTTTTGGAAATGCCGAATTTTATTTAAGACATAAAAGTCTTCATCTAAAATTTTAAATTGTCCACCCTTTTCGGCTTTTACTTCCCATTTTACAGAAAGCATGGGGAAAGCCTTAAAAAATTCTTCTAATTTTTCAAAAACAGGGGTTAATCTAAAATAATATATCTTTGGGTCATCGCCCTCTTTAAGAGAATGAAAGGAATGCAGTTTAACATGTTGAAAAGCAGGGAAGGAAACTGCCTCTTTTTTGGGATCGCCAACGGATAATTTAATTACCCTTTCTTCTTTTCCCATCTCTTTTACTCGTAATAAATATTCTCCTTCTTTTTTAATAAAAAGTTTTCCATTTTTAATTTCCATCTCTTCAGAAGAAATATCTTCTGTTTCTGAAGAACACTCCATATCCCCTGCATCCATACCACAGTGAATAAATACAGCAGCGATGGGTTCTACCTCTTCGATATTGGGATCAGAAGATAAATCCACCACAGAACCGGCTGCAACCACTCCCGTTTCATCTAAAAAATCTTGGCTTGTTATTGCCTGTCCTCCTGATGAAGAAGAAAAGGTTCCTTTTCCTGTTCCCTTGTCACTGCACCCTAAAAGATAAGCCACCTCTAAAATAATGACGATAATGAATACTCTTTTTAACATAGATATATCCTCCCTTACAAAATACGTACCAAATGAAGTCCTCCATTTTGATTCAAGTAAAAAATCCGAATATTTCTTCCATGACGAAACATTTTTATTTTTTTAACAGCTGTACTAGAAATACTAACCGGCGCTGAAAATTGTTTTTGAGTGCTATCGATAAATCGAAGATTAACGCCACTCGATTCCACGGTTAAAAGTCCTGTCCCTCCGCACGGTAAAGGAATAAGTTCTGCATCTAATACTGCCACATTGACCAAAGACATAGCCTCTGACCATGTTGCCCCACCATCTAAAGACATTTTGACTTTTAATATTCCTCCATTTTTCCATAAGGCAACAAGCGTTCCATCTTCGCTATTAGATAAAAGTCTGGGTGAAAAAGTTTCATCCACATCAAAATCCACCACTCTAAAAGCAAGAACCCATCCTCCCAATCGTTGGGAAAATAAAAGGTTTTTACTTTGAATAAAAATAACCCTGGGATATTCTCCGGAAGCATCAAAGGCAAAGGCAAAGGCCCTATCCACCGTCATTTCGGCAGGAGTTTCTATTTTAAGACCTGCATCACCATAGTAAATTATTTTAAGTTGATTAACGGTCTCTATTTTATTGGCATCTGTCGAATCTGGATGGTTAATAAACGCTCCGGCAGCAAAATGCATTCCCCCGTATGGATCCTTTGAAAACTGAACCGATCGATCTAACTCACTGTCTGGAAATAAAGGAAATTCGATTCCTCCCAAAAATCCTGCATTTATACTTTGAGAAGGTGTCAGACTTCCAATAAATCCAAACATTCCTAACTCCTCTTTATCTTTCAGTTTTGAAAGAGCCAGTGTCACAGGAACAGAATTTCTAAGCTGTCCCCCATAAATCCTTTTTAAATCTACATCTGTTAAAGCACTAAAAGCCCCGGGGACTCGAGTTCCTTTGCTATCCACCATCATATAGGACAGCCGATCTTTACCCGACACATCCTTTCCATATCCCACAAAAAATCCTCCCCGTAACTGATCCGCCCATAGGGTTGGAAGCTTAGCCGTGCCGCTACTTTCAATGGCAATCCCTTCACTATCTGCCAACGTCTGAGAAACCGTCTCTGGCACCAAAAAAAACTTATTATCCAAAGCCATGCCATATTTTATCCCCACTGCATCTCGCAGTTCTGATACTGAAAAATCTTTAACCCCGGTTTTTAAACCTATTGGCTGAACAACTGCATCTTTCACCTGAATAGTAGCAATGGTTTTTAACATCCCTGCTTTCAGAGAAAAGGTAGAAAAACGAACTTTGGCTATTCCACTTTTTTTGGCCACAACACATCCATTGGGTTTTAAATCAATGACGGTTGGATCTGAGGTGGGATCATTTTTAACTACACTAAACTCATTATCGGATAAAAAATCTTTTCCATCGGCTACACCAATATATCGCTCCCCAACCACATCTGCTACATACACCCCGGAATATAATCGATGCGTCATGCCTTGAGCCAAAGAGATAGTCTCTTCTTCTGCCCCTTCGCTATCGGTAATAGAAACACGAGTGGGAGTGTCGGTAGGAGGTGGCCCCATACACCCAACTCCTATTCCCATTAAAATAAATAAAATAAATGCGCGTCTCGGCTTTTTCATGACATTTAGAATTCCAGCTTACGTACAATATATCTTTATTATATAAAACTCTTTTGGGATTGTCTAAATTTTTTTTCAAAGATTAAAAAATCATGAGAATTCCATGAAAGTACGAAAGTGCTTTACGCTTTACAAAAATAAGGATTTTTTCTATAGCTAAAAGAGATGCTTAAAAGTTATCTGACGTGGATTTTATTAATTGTTTTTGGTTCTTTGCACACTTCCTGCCAACAAGAAAAAATTATTCAAGATCCGTGGGGCATTGTCAAAACTAAACTTAAAAATGGACTTACCGTCATTATTAAAGAAGATCACTCTACTGCTCTTGTCTCTTTGGTCACCGATATTCAAGCAGGATATTTTCATGAATCCGACAAAAAAGAAGGCGTTTCACACCTTTTAGAACACATGGCCATGAAAGGCACGACCAAACGTCCAGGCCCCGATGATATTTTAAAAGAAGCCCATGTTTATGGAGCAACACTGACCACCCAAACACAAAACGATTACACCCGCTATCAAATGACCCTTCCCAATCGATATTTTGAACAAGGCATAGAACTTATGTCTGATGCCATTTTTCAAATGAAGATAGATCCAACAGAACTTTCAAAAGAAACTGAAATTGTTATTCAAGAACTTAAATCACTCAAAGATAATCCAAAAGAGATGGGAAAAGAATCTCTTAAGAAACTCACTTTTTTAAAACATCCTCTGCACCGTTCTCATTTGGGAAGCGAAGAAAATTTAAGGCACCTCACCCGAAATGATCTTTTAGATTTCTTTAGCCGATATTACAAAACAGATAACACCGTTCTCATCCTTGTGGGAGATGTGAATGCCAAGGAAGCTTTAAAATCTATCAAACGTTATTACGGAGAAGAGCCACCCGCCGTTCAACAAAGCCAAACGGTTACTCCAGGAGAACCTGAACCAGAACAGACCGCTTTTCGATTTAAACGCATCAAATCTGATATTCGGAATGCCTATATTTTTATGGGCTTTCCCCTTCCCTCTTTTTCACATGAAGATAAAGATGCCTTGATATTTCTTTCTTTTTTACTCAATTCAAAAATAAAAAAGCATGCTTTAGTATACGATGCTTCTCTTTCAACAGAATTTTATAAAGACATGGGCTTTTTTTCTTTAAATGCCAGGGTTGATATCAAAAAAATATTAGATACAGAAGTGTCTTTATTTTCAGAAATAGAACGCTTAAAACATAAACTTCTTTCTGATGCAGAACTGAAAATCATTTTAAATCAAATAAAGACCCACACTTTCTTAACTCAAGAAACATCCTTAGAGCTTGCTCAAACATTGGCTTTTTTTGAGCATACCGGAGACTATACGTTATTTAATCATCATCTTGAAAAACTTCACTCTTTAACTCCTCAACTTCTCCAAGAAGTGGCTAAAAAATATTTTTCAATCGAAAAATTTTCTATTGTAGAATATCTGCCTAAAGAAAAAAATGTCCCTTATTACTCAGAACGAGAATTAGAAAAAAAATTATTGGCGTCCTCAACTGTGGGATTTAAAACTACTCCTATAGAAGGAACTTCACCTGCCGATTTTGCCGATTTTCAAGAATTACCTTTTTTTAAAAAAACCAAAACTTCTCCAAACGCCCTTTCTGCCTTAAAGAAATATCAGCTCAGTAATAATGCCATTTTACTGTTGAAAGAAGACCATAGTTTTCCTTTTATCGTCTTCCACATTTATTTTAAGGGAGGACGGGTTCATGAACCAAAATCTTTAAGTGGCATTACACAACTTCTCTTAAAAACAAGCCTAAGGGGCACGACAACTCGTTCTGAAGAAGCCATCGCCGAAGGATTAAATACATTGGGGGCACAGGTTACAACGGTTTGTGAACCTGATTATTTTGGGTATCAACTGACTATCCCTACCCAAAATTTTGATGAAGGATTAAAAATTGTATCTGACATTATTCTTCATCCTTCTTTTCCTCCTTCGATTCTCAGTCAAGAAAAAGACAATCTCATTTCTCTTCAAGAAGAAGAACAAGATATCCCCAAACTTTATACGTATGCGCTTTTTAGAGAAGCTGCATTTAAAGCACACCCTTACAGTTTTCCCACCTTTGGGTTTAGTTCTTCGATCTCAAAAATTACTGCAGATAAACTCATTCAGTGGCAGGGAGATCACATTAATAGCACTGATATGGTCATCAGCGCTGTGGGAGATTTTAATACCCTAGATTTAAGAACCAGCATGGAAAATTATTTTAAAACTACTCCTCCCCGAAGACATGAATTTTCAGAAACTGAAGAAATTAAACTACCCACATTCATCAGTGAAAATTTTAAAGACCGAAACCGAGAGCAAACCGCCCTTTTAATTGGATTTGAAACCATTCCCCTCTCCCATCCAGATCAGTTTACACTCCAGGTTTTAGAAAATTTAACGGGCGAAGCCTCGGGTCGATTTGGACTAAGACTGCGCTCCAAAGAAAAATTGGCCTATACGATTAATAGCCATTTTTATGGATACGAACATGGCGGTGTTTTTACTACTTTTATCACCACTTCTCCCGAAGATGAAAAAAAAGCACTCCGTTTTTTACTCGAAGAATATAAAAAATTAAAAGATGAAGCGATTGAAAGCAAAGAACTTTTAGCCGCCAAAAATATCCTTCTGGGAGAATTATCGCTCAAGTTAGAATCAAGACAGTTTCAGGCCCATCTTTATGCCAAAAATGAAATGGAGGGAAGGCCTACCTCTTTTGTTCAAGAATTTATGGATAAAATAAATAGCGTGAGCTCTGCAGATATTAATACGGTCGCTGGAAAATATTTTAATCTTGAAAATTATACTCTAGGAATTGTGCGCGGAACCTCTACCCTAGAGTCTGTCATTTCAACACCCCCAAAACCCATTATTACTCCTAAGCCTAAAACTCAAAAACCAAAACCCAAACCAAAACTACTTCCCACTCCACCCCCAGCTCCCATTGAACCTACTCCAACTCCCACTCCAGCTCCTCCAGAAACCCAAACTTCCCCTTCACCGCAGCCGTAAGAACTTCATGAGTTCATGCCACAACCCAATCATATCATCTCGAAATACGTCCCAAATGTTTTTACAATGAGTCAGTTTTGCATCCAGAGGTTTCTCAAAAGAAAAAGCACCCACCAAAGCACTCACACTATTTCCTCCCAAATGAATAATCGCTCTTAAACCAAGACTGGTAATATGAATCCCTCGAGACAAGCTATCCCCTACAAAAATCAACAAATCTCCCACAATATTTTCATGAGCTAAATTTAAAAACTCTCCTAAAAGTTCTAAATTATCTGAAATATATCCAATCGTCATTTCTGAGGCATAGTGCACTACAGCATCTGATGTAAACGTAGCATTTCTCAACGTTTGGCTAGCAATATCAATCGTAATGAGGGGATTGGTTAATATCCCTCCATTTTCGGTTTCTATAAAACCATGACGCTTTTCTCCACTGGCCATCCTAAAAATCTCGGAAACATCAGAAGCTACGAGATACCCTATTTCTGCAGCTCCTTTTACTGTTTTTCGAATAAGAATACTTTCGGGTATCAACTCTCCCCCCGTTAGAAAAGCCCCTAATTTACTGACGGAATCAAAAGAAATCACCCAGATTTCTCCCGTTAATAAAATAACTCGCCCAATACCTCCCAATCCAAAATGTCCTACATCGGCCAAAGCATCGACCACTTTAACGGGGTTTGTTGAAAATCCAATACTTAAATCTTCATAAAATTCTAACAGAAAATTTTTGGTCCATTGTCTGGCATCTTCATAAGAAGCCACAAAAACTCTTTCTACTTTTTGAGGAGTTTGGGCATAATATATTGCTAATTTTTCTTTTGCGAATCCTAAGAGAGAAAGTGCTTCTGCACCACTCACCACCACCATTTCTTTTCCTTCAAAATAAAAAATATCATCAATCGTAAATATGGAGTGTAATTCCTGATACAAATCCTGAGCAATTTCTCCAAAGAGATAGACCACCCCTGCTTCATCACTTTTAAGAGTGCCTTTTGAAAAATAAGCCAGGTGATCTAAAATATCTTGGGCCAGTTTTCCTGAAATTTGAATGGCATAGTCTGACGTTCCTTTAAATTGAAATCGCTCACAGAGCTCTTTTACTACCCGCTCTGAACGATAAAAAACCAATGTGCCTAATTGTGTTTGGGGCTCCTCTTCAAATATACTAGAAGTAAGTCCCAGCCCTCCCAAGAGGCTTTCAATATTAATTTCTGTTTTTTCGTCTGGATTAACACAACCCGTTGAAATTATTAATGAAAATAAAAAAACAGGGAGAAGAAAAATTGCCCAAAATCTACTCATAAAAGAGGGCCAATATACGAGAGAAACCCCACTTTGTCAACGAAGAGGAAAAATCTCAGTATTAATCTTTTTCTTGGATTTTCTTTTTTGATGGGCTCGATCTGCCTTGGCATCTTCATCGCATTTTACAAAAACTTGTCTTAATTTTTCTTTTTCTTCTTCGCCCATATTATCCACGCTGCGTTCAAATTCTTGGAAAATTTGTTGCATCTCTTCATCTACATCAGAATCCATTTTTGCTCCATCCGTTATTCTTTTCCAATATTGATCAACATCAAAAGCATTTTTCTTTTTTGTACTCATTTCATCTTCTCCTTCACTATTTCAATTCTATGTTTCAAGAAATTTAACCTACTGGGTTCAACAGTCCCACATTCTTTAATTTCTCTATTAACCTCTGTCATTAGAGTTCTAAATTTCCCACTTTTAACTCTCATAACATAATTCTTAGCGAAAATAAAAACATCTTTTAAAGTTTGATTTTCAAGACATTGAAGAAGCTCCATTTCATATTTATCTTCATTCCATCTTTCCAAAAAAGAGCGTGAACGCAATTCTAAAATCGTCTTTTTCCACCGTTCAATATATCCCTTTTGTTTATCTCTCCATTCTAAAGTTCTTTTTGACGGCATAAAATTTTCCTCCAAACCTTATACATGCAAAGCACGTGCCATGGGTTTTGAGCTTAAATGGAAAAAAATGCGGACGGAAAACCGTCCGACGTTCTTGAAGATAGGAGCACTTAACAGGCAGCGGGTAAATAATTTACCCTAAAGAATTCCACCCATTTTCCGAAAAGACAAATAAAGGGGAGAGACTACTATGAAATATAAAATAAGTTTTTTGCTATTGATGTTATCTTTTGTTTTTACAAACACTTACGCAGCGGAAAAAAAAGAAAATCGAAAAATTGCAGGTAGCTTTAAGTCCTGGGGCGTTATGTGTGCAGAAAGTAGTGATGGGTGGGAAATGGCTTCTAGAGAACTTAATGGAATGCTACGTGCCAGACAAATTATCGGAACTGCAGGCACTACCTATCCCATGACCACAATGGGTTCTATATCAACACCCGTTTTAGGCCTCAGAGAAAAAGCCGAAAAACCTTTTTCTGTTTGTGTTACCGTTAGCGAATGATACCAATCACCCTTAGTCATTAACAGCCTTTTTTCTTGGTTTAACTTCTAATTCAAAATCGAGAGCTGAGAGAATAGCCATGAGATTTTTTAATGTTGGATTTCCATTTCGACTTAAAGCTCGATAAATATGTTGCCGATTTAAAGATGTTTCTGTGGAGATCTTTGTAACTCCTTGAGCTTGTGCCACTCTTCTCAGAGCAAGTAAAAAAATATCTAAATCGTTCTCCTCTAAAGCTGCAGAAAGATATGCAGCTGCCTCTTGAGAATTTTTTAACTCCCCTATAAGGGCTTCTTCATTGCTTCTTAGTTTTCTTGTAGTCATTCCAAAACTCCTTTTCCATTGGCTAACGCATATCGAACCGCAACTTTAGCCTCATCCATTCAAACACCTCCATTGTCGCATATATACGACGAATCGTCAATGACACTTAACAGAGCCTTTACATACAAAACACATGCCAACGTGCTTCCTTGAAAACATTGAATAATTTAATGATTTTCCGGACGGACTTAGAATGATACGGACGATTTTCCGTCAGACATAATTAAGATTCAAGCAGTGTTTGGATGGGATATAAAATACTCTAAGTCATGCTGGTATTGACACCGTGTCATCCCGGGTGAGCATAGCGAGACCCGGAATCCAGAAACTTTTAGTCAGGATAAAGCCTGCTTATCCTTAGTCCGAGTTTGATGGTCGTAAGCGATGCCTTTTTCAGAATGTTCATCGGAATAACGTTTCGATAAGTCGAAACACTTTATGAAATAAGCTATTGAAGTTCAAAGTACCTTGTGCTATTTATGCCGTGCTTTATGTACGAGATAAATCAATATAGTAGCGATTTTCGAGGATGGCTCTTATCAGAATATCGAAAGAAAAAAGAAACCAATAGTAGCTATTCTTTAAGAGCTTTCGCTAAGTTTTTAGAGATCAGCCCACCTGCCTTATCCCAAGTTCTTTCTGGGAAAAGAAAGTTTTCAAGAATAAATACACTTAAAGTTGCAAAACGCTTCTCCTTAAGCCCTATTGAAACAAAGGAACTCATAAAATCGGTTCATAATGATGGTTTAGAGGAGAAAGATACTTTTAATGAGCTTCAGCTAAAAAATGATGAATTTCTTATAATCTCAGATTGGTACCATTTGGCTATTTTAAGCTTGGCTAAACTTAAACAAAACAAAGCCGATCTCAAATGGATTTCAGATCAATTAGGGATTTCTGTTTTAGAGGCAAGAGACGCTCTTTTACGTTTAAAAAGACTTAATTTCATTAAAGAAGAAAGTGGACGATTAGTGAGAGCTTTAAATACCGCCCTTAATATAGAGCCAGGTGTTACCTCTTCTGCCATTCAAAAATATCATAAACAAAATTTTAAACTCGCTGAAAAAGCCATGGAAGTAGAATCCTTAGAGCATAGGAAGTTTTCTTCTGTTACGATGGCCCTTGATCCTAAGAAATTAGGAGAAGCAGAAAAGATGATTACTCATTTTAAGAAGAAATTGGCTCGATTTTTAGAATCTGGAGAGAAAAAACGTGTTTACACGCTTTCAATCCAATTATTCCCTGTATCAAAACAAACAAAGGAGTGAGCAGTATGAAGCATATACATATTTTTCTTTTTTTGATCCTCGTAGGATTTTTAAATCCACTTTATTCACAGGCAGATTCTGTGGGGAATGGGGGATCCACTTATGAAATTTTACTTCAAGAAGCAAAACTTCAAACCATTGGATATTTAGAAAATCTAAATCAAGCAGCCTTTAGTCAATTAGATATTGCCCCTCTCTCCAAAGAAATGCTCTTAGATAACTATAACGATTGGGTACGAAAAGCCAAAGCCATGAGATTTGTGATTGTATCTCCCAGCTCTGGAGATCAGCCCTTGATGGCTGAGAGAGATGGAAAATTGGTTCGAATGGAAGCGCTTTATGATTATTCAAAAAGACAATTAAAAATAGATCAAGACTTAACAGATCCCTATTCTCATTTAAAATTAGCAACACTTCTTCTCCATGAAGTAGGACATATGATTGGGTTTGATTTTGAATATGAAGAAAATTTAAATGAAATTGCAGCAGGGATTGTACAAATATCAAATGTAAATCAGCCCCCAGTCATTGTGCCGCCATATCCACCTATTATTATTGAACCACCTTGTCCACCTGCTTTTCCTATCAGATCTTGTACAGATCCTTTTATTAATCTTAGAACTGTTCCCATTGGATTTAGATGCCAAACTTCAAAAGGTGGAATTTTTGAGCGAGTAGAACGCGCAGACTTTGGAGAAGCATGGAAGGATCTAACTACTGGCCTCATTTGGAGCGATAACATTGGAAGGTTTGATTACGATGTTTCGGTAATGACCTGCGGTGGCTTGGGAAGAATAGTTCCGACAAGACAACATTTTGAAAGAGGGGAAGTCAATGGTTTTCGTGAAGTATTACCCAATATAACAAGTGATGTTGCCTATTGGACCTCGACATTAATTGATCCGACTAAATCCTATAGTAGTGCCTTTACTTTCAATGGTAGTAATGGCCGTATCGGCATCTCCGCACGAAGCGTTAATCATCCCACTTTATGCGTTGCGTGGTATAAGCGGTAGAAAGTTATTTTTCATAGATTAAACTTCTTGTCATTTATTACCCAACAATATACAATATATCTATATTTGTTAGGTAATTCTTATGAAAGGCCCTATTAAAGGTGTTTTAAAAGAAGAGCTTGGAAATTCTCTTCGTATGAAGAGACAATATGAGAGTGTCTTAAAAAAGCTCCCCAAGGGTTCTTTAGCTCTTCGAAAGATAGGGGGGCATGATTATTATTACCTGGTTCAGCGTTACGGCAAAAAAGTAAAATATGTCTATAGAGGAAAAGTAGCTAGAAAAGAAATTGAAAGGTATGCAGAAGCTAAAAAACTAAGAGCCAAATATAGAAATCTTCTTTCTCAAGTCAAAAAACAAATCAAGTTTTTAAAAGGAACTTTACGTGGAAAAGAAGCAATATGAATTATGCCTTGAAATTTTAAGGCGATTTCACAAAACCGGCATTTTGGATTATTTAACTTTAGTGGGAAGCTGGTGTGCTCCTTTTTACAAAGATTATTTTCATTCAAAGAAGAGTTTTACCACATTACGAACTCGAGATATTGATTTTCTAATTAATGCACCAAATAAGATAAAAGAAAAAGTAGATATTCCTTTACTCTTAAAAGATTTGGGATTTGTTGTAAGTTTTCAAGGCGAAAAAGGATATATCAGATTAAACCATCCAGACCTCATGCTTGAATTTTTGGTGCCAGAAAAAGGGAGAGGAAGTGACAAACCCCATCCTTTACCCATGTTAGGACTTAATGCAACGCCGTTGCGATTTCTTGATTTTTTGGCTCAACATACGATTGAGGTTGAAATAGAAAACTTCGTAATAACACTCCCTCATCCTATCTACTATGCTTTGCATAAGCTCATTATAGTGCACCGAAGGCAGAAAGAAGATAAAGCCATAAAAGATCGCCAAAGCGGGATAGATATTTTAAATGCTCTCATACATAATGATGAAATTGATGAAGTTAAGAAAGTCTTCAATTCAATACCTAAGAAGTGGCAAAATAAGATAAAAAGTAGTTTGGAAAAAGCAGAAGAGTCCCACCTATTGGAACTATTGCTTTAGAACCATTGAACCAGACTAGCGGCATCAAAACGACTTTTGCCACTACATCCTGAAAGAGAGTGTCATTAAATTTATTTCACCCTCCCCTTAATCCCCTCCCATCAAGGGAGGGGAAAGTGTAGATATCACCCAGGTAGAGATGCCATTGGATCCCCGCTTTCGCGGGGATAACATAACAACTATTCGAAAAGATGAAAAAGATGAGTTGTTTCTTGAACAAAATCAGAAAAATCTTCTACGTTGATACGATCATCAGCTTTATAAACAATTAACCAATGTGCACCGCTTTCAATTGACCAACCCTTGTTGAGCAACAAAGCACTTCTTACCTGGGGGTTAAAAATATTTTTCACAGCATTCATGTCTTTTGCCCTTAGAAAACATGTTTTTGAAAACATTTCGTCTTCTGGAAAATCAATATCATCATATCCAACTAAAGAACCTATTTTATGAAAAAAACTTTCAGGAGATAAAGTAAACTCAGGAAACATTGTACTCACAAGAGAAAAAGCCGCTACCGTTTGACGATGTGTTGTTGAGTGTTTTCCACTTCCCGTTACATATTCATAATCAAAAAACTGACTTTCTTTTCCCTCTATAGTTGCACGGATAACATTTCTAAACTTGATAGAACGACCACAATTAAATAACTCTAAATAACGGGTAAATTGAGCCCCAACCATATTTGAATCTTGCTCTAAGAATGAATACCCTCGAGATCTTGCCCATTGAGATAAAGCCTCGGTACGCTTCTTTTCTTTTCTTCTTACAACTATAAAAAAAGCTATAAAAATGACTGCCACAACAAGATACATATACCAGTCTGAAAAGCTGCTCATAGACGATACACATCATCGCCAATGCGGGCGCGGACGGAGAGTTGAATTCCAACTTCATAGCCAGGGCCTACGCGTCTTACTTTTCGGTGTTGGTATTCAATAGAAGTCACGTGCTGTTTAAATCGCGTATTGGCACCCTGAATATAAATCGTATCCCCTAACGTGATTTCTCCTTTTTCAACCACTAAAATGGCTACTCCCATGCGGGCATAAAAATGAGTAATTTTTCCAATATAATAAGCATCATATTGCTGGCGAACCTGATCTTTTAAGGTAAGAACTTTTTCTGGAGACTGCTTTTGACTGCTCGTGTTTCGAAACCAGTCAAACATACTTTTAGTGTATCAAAAACTCTCTATTGATTACAACGAGTTTTATTGACAGGGCAGGCTAAACTGATTAGATTCTTTTACATCCATGACTGCTCTATTAGAAACGCTAAAGGCTCGTTTTCCTTCCCATATTGAGTCATATGGTGACTACCGCGGAGACCTCTCTTTATATGTTAAGAAAGAAGGCATCCCTGCTCTTTTAAAATATCTTAAAGAAGAACAAAAATTTGAATTTTTGATGGATATCTGTGGTGCTGACACTCCTACCCAAAAAGAACGATTTGAAGTGATCTACCACCTTTTTTCCTTAGCCTCTAAAAAAAGAATCCGTATTAAAACAAAAGTAGCCGAAAATGAAGAGATCACTTCTATAACCCCTCTTTGGAAATCAGCCAATTGGTATGAACGAGAAACCTATGACATGTTTGGAGTTAAATTCTCGGGGCATCCCAATTTAAAACGGATTTTATGCCATCAAAAATTTATAGGTCATCCCTTAAGAAAAGATTTTGATCCTGAAAATAGACAATCTTTAGATGAAGCTCCAGCCATTGAAGAGTTAATGGACATTACCCAAGAAGACCTTTATGGAAATCAATTTGAAAAAAGAATGCTTTTAAATTTAGGCCCTTCACATCCAGCTTCCCATGGAACCCTTCGAACCATGGCCCTTCTCGAAGGAGAAAAAATTATTAAAGCCGATGTAGAGATAGGTTATCTTCACCGCTGTTTTGAAAAAATGGCCGAAACCCATCTCTATCATCAAGTAATTCCGTACACCGAACGGCTTAACTACACCTCTGGCCCCATGAATAATTTTGGTTTTTGTTTAGCCATGGAAAAACTATTGGGGGTTATTGCTCCTCCTCGGGCACAAGCTATTCGCGTCATTATTGGAGAATTTTCAAGAATCATTGATCACTTGGTCGTCATCGGCACCGGTGCTGTTGATCTGGGTGCTTTGACTAACTTTTGGTTTGCATTTGCTGAACGGGAAAAAGTCTACACCCTTTTTGAAAAATGGGGAGGGGGAAGAATGTTCCCCCGAGGAATGATGATTGGGGGAGTGATGTATGATTTCCCTGAGGGGTGGGTGGATGAAGCCAAGAAAACCATAAAATCTATCCGCGCGGCCATCCAAGATATCGACCGGCTCCTTACCAATAACCGAATTTTTATTAACCGATGTAAAGATGTCGGACGAATCTCTAAGGAAGACGCCATAGATTATGGTCTCACTGGCCCTCTTCTTCGCGCCTGCGGAGTAGAACTTGATTTTAGAAAATTAACCCCCTATAGCGGCTACGAAAACTATGATTTTGAGGTTCCTATCTCAACTCAAGGTGACGTATATGATCGATATTTAGTAAGGATGGAAGAGATAAGACAAAGTTGTCGTATTATCGAACAAGCTATCGACAAACTCCCCGATGGCCCCATTGAAATTGACGACAAATCCATTGTCCTTCCTCAAAAAGAAGATGTTTATAATAATATCGAAGGATTGATGAATCATTTTATGCTGGTTATCGAAGGTATTAAGCCTCCCAAAGGAGAAATTTATAATTATATTGAATCTGCCAATGGAGAAATTGGATTTTATATTGTAAGCAATGGCACAGGGCTTCCCCATCGCATCCATTGCCGAGCCCCTTCTTTTGCTCATTACCAAGCTTATCCCAAGATGATTGAAGGATTAATGATTGCCGACGCTATTGCAACGATTGGGAGCTTAAACATTATTGCAGGAGAATTGGACCGATGAATATTCAATTTTCACCCAACGCACTCAAAGAATTTAAAAGCTTTGACACTTTATATGATAATCCCAAATCCAAACTTCTTCCCACTCTCCATTTGGCACAAAAAGAATTTGGATATTTAAGCCCAGAGGTTATTGAATATGTTGCTACACTCACAGAACTTTCCCCTGCCAAAGTCAAAGAAGTCGCTTCTTTTTATACAATGCTACATAAAAAACCCGTCGGGAAATACCATATTCAAATCTGCACCAACATTTCTTGTACAATGATGAAAAGCCGAGAACTTTTTTCTCACCTTAAAAAGAAATTAAAGATTGAAGCAGGAGAAACCACTCAAGATAAAAAATTTACGTTGAGCACAGCTGAATGTTTAGGGGGATGCGACAAAGCTCCCACCCTTCGAATTAACGACACCTATTACTATCAAGTCACCCCAGAAAAAATGGAGCAATTACTGAAAGAACTCCCATGACACCTACGCCAAAAATTGTTTTTCAAAATCTACATATCCCCAATATTAAAAAACTCGCTGTTTACCGGGAGCACGGTGGATATACAGCCGCCCAAAAAGTTTTAAAAGAAACAAAACCAGAAGACATTATTACGCTTGTTAAAAACTCTGGCCTTCGAGGACGAGGAGGCGCAGGTTTTGGCACGGGAATGAAATGGTCTTTCGTTCCTAAAGATGCTCCCCTGAAATACCTTCTCTGCAATGCAGACGAGGGAGAACCGGGAACCTTTAAAGATAGAATTCTCATGGAGCAAATTCCGCATTCTACTTTGGAAGGAATGATTATTGCCTGCTATGCTATCCAATGCCCCAGAGCCTATATTTATGTTCGGGGAGAATATACAGAATCGATCGAAGCTTTAGAAGCAGCCATTCAAGAATGCACTAAAAATAATTTTTTAGGAAAAAATATCTTTGGCACACCGTTTTCTCTTGATATTCATGTTTTTAAAGGCGCGGGAGCTTACATCTGTGGAGAAGAAACAGGACTTGTCACCTCTATGGAAGGAGCCAAAGGGCAACCTAAAGTAAAACCACCTTTTCCTGCCATTAGTGGATTTAACAAAAAACCCACCGTCATTAATAACGTTGAAACGCTGGCTGTTCTTCCTTGGATTATTTTAAATGGAGCAGACAATTATAAAAAAATAGGCACAGAAAAAAGCCCCGGCACAAAACTTTTTTGCTTGTCAGGCCCTGTTAAAAATCCAGGAACCTATGAACTTCCCCTTGGTTTTCCGTTGAAAGATTTAATTTACGATATCGGCGGAGGGCTCACCGGTAATTTAAAGTTAAAAGCGGTCATCCCCGGAGGACTCTCAGCCCCTGTGTTAACGGCTGAAGAAACCATGACGATGACGATGGATTTTGAATCTTTAGCTAAAGTAGGCAGCATGCTGGGATCTGGGGGCGTGATTGTCATTGCCAATGACCAATGCATGGTGGATCTTTTAAGTGTCATTACGTATTTTTATAAACATGAATCCTGTGGTCAATGCACTCCGTGCCGAGAAGGAACGGGATGGATGAAAAAAGTAGTGGATAGCATTCTTCATCAACGAGGAAGAGCTGAAGATATTCCTCTCCTTCAAGACATTAGTACCAATATGATGGGGGGAAGAACCATTTGTGCCCTTTCAGATGCCGCTGCGATGCCGGTAAAAAGTTTTGTGACAAAGTTTAAGCAGGAATTCGAGTACCATATTAAAAATAAAAGGTGTCATTTATGACAAGTCATTCTGAGCCAAAAGCGAAGAATCCCATGGTAAAAATTACGGCTGACGGAAAAGTCATCGAAGCTCCAAAGGGCGGAAATCTCTTAAAAGCCCTTTTGGATAATGGCGTTTCCGTTCCTCACTACTGCTACCACCCTGGATTATCCGTCGCAGGCTGTTGCCGCATGTGCTTTGTTGAAGTCGAAGGCCAACCCCGCCCTTTGATTTCATGTAATGCCACCGTCACTGAAAATATGGTGGTTAAAACTCAAACTGAAACTGTTAAAAATATTCAAAAGTGGAATCTTGCGTTTCATCTTATCAATCATCCCCTTGATTGTCCTATTTGCGATCAAGCCGGCGAATGCGGTCTTCAAAATTATTACATGCAATTTGGAAAATATGAGAGCCGCATGGAAGAAGAAAAAGTAAAAAAACGAAAAGTTATCCCCATTGGGGATCATGTAATGTTAGATACCGAGCGATGTATTCTATGCTCTCGGTGTGTACGTTTTTTTGATGAAGTTCCTAAAACCAGTGAAATGGCTATTTTTAACCGAGGAGACCGAAGTGAAATTGGCACCTACGAAGACAAAGCTTTGAACAATAATTACACCTTAAATAGTGTCGATATTTGCCCTGTCGGTGCTCTCACCAGTCGTGATTTTCGATTTAAAAGGCGAGTATGGTTTTTAAAAGATATCCCATCTATTTGCCCGGGATGTTCTACTGGATGCAATGTTACTATCTCACAAGATCCCATTGAAAAACGAACCTATCGAATGCGCCCGCGTTTTAACGAAGAAGTCAATGGCTATTGGATGTGTGACTATGGACGCATGCGGTATAAACATACCCACAGAGAATCAAGAATCTCTACCCCTCTCATCAAAAAAGCAGCCACGCTTATTCCTACGGAATGGGATGAAACAAAACATGAATTATTTACTATTTTTAAAACACCAGCTTCGCAAATTTCTGTCCTCATTACCCCTCAATACACATCAGAAGACATCACCCACATATATGATTTTTTTACCAAAACCATTGGCACCCAAAATATTTTTCATTGCGCAGATTCCCATCTTGCATCTGACTCTACCGTTACAGATGAGCTTCTTTTCCGTCGAGATAAAAATCCAAACTCACAGGGCTTACTTAAAATCAGCGCCCACTATAAGCTTCAAGAACAAAATCTCTCTCTTTTTCAACAAAAATTAAAATCAGATCCTTGGACAATATTATTTATTTTTGGCCCCCATGATTTAGAAGCCTATCCAGAATTTTTATCCTGGTTTAAAGAGAATAATTCCCTTAAAACAAAAATTTATATTGGCACCCAAGTAAAGCACCAAATCCCTCTTTTTGATCTCCTGTTACCCACCCTTACCTTTATCGAAACAGAAGGAACTTTTGTAAACTTTAAAGGATTGTCCCAAAAACTCTCTCGAGGTGTAAAACTTATTCCCGAAGCAAAACCCATTTGTGAGATTTTATGTTAATTAAACGTCCCCCCTCCTATCACAAACTCTTTTTCTTTCGAGGCATGCTTTTAGGAATGACCGTTACCTTAAAACATTTTATTTTAAATCTTCTTAGAATTCGAAAAATCCCTACCATTCAATACCCAGAAAAAAAACGCGAACGATCCGCTCGGTTTAAAGGAAAACACATTTTAACCAAAAAATTAGATGGATCCATTCGATGTACATCTTGCCTTCTTTGCCAAACCGCATGCCCAGCTCGGTGTATTAAGATTACACCTTCAGAACATCCGGATCCCAAGGTAGAAAAATTCCCCATTTCTTTTCAAATTGATCTTTTAAGGTGTGTTATGTGTGGCTATTGTGAAGAAGCCTGCCCCGTGGATGCTATACGCATGGGCCAAGAATATGAATGGGCAGATTACTCAGAATCAAGCTTCATTATGGACAAAGAATATTTAAGTAACCGACCTGCTTTACAAGGAGGAGTGATCTCAAAAGTTAATTCATAAATATATTGCATAAAAAAAATTAACTATGCTATAGCAAAGTCAAGGATTCTAAATCATGAGTACGCCTCAAAAAATTGTCAATAACTTCACCATTAAAATTGCAACCATTAATGGTACGGGAAGCCAATCGGCAAACAATATTCTTTTTAAAACCTTGGTCAGAATGGGTATTCCAACCTCTGCTAAAAATCTTTTTCCTTCTAATATCCAAGGACTTCCCACCTGGTTTTATATTCGGACCAATCCCAAAGGCTATCAATCGATGAAACGACATTCAGAAGTTCTCATAGCTGTCAATCCTGCCTCTATGGGTCAAGACTTGGCAGAAGTTCATCCAGGAGATGTCGTGATCTATGATGAAACCACTCTTAACATTGGAACTCCTAAAGAAAACGTTACCTATTATCCTGTTCCTCTTACAAAGATTGCCAAAAATACGTTTGATACCCCCAGACTCAGATCGCTTCTCACCAATACGCTCTATGTGGGAGTGATGGCAGAAATTTTTGGCCTTGATAAAAACATTTTACGAAGTGTTATTGAAGACAGTTTTAAGAAAAAACAAAAAGCCATTGATGTCAATTTAAAAGCCATTGATCTGGGGATTCAATATGCCAAAGAACATTTACCCAAAAAAGATCCTTATTCTTATGAAAAAATCAAAAACGCCAAACCCCAGATTGTCATCGAAGGCAATGCCGCCACCGCTTTAGGGTGTATTATGGGAGGGTGTACGGTAGATGCTTGGTACCCCATTACTCCGGCCAGTTCTTTAAATGAAGCGATGGATAGCTATGGACAAAGATTGCGAACAGATCCTGAAACAAAAAAGAAAAAAATAGCCGTCATTCAAGTAGAAGATGAGCTCTGTGCCATTGGTGCTGCCATTGGAGCAGGATGGATGGGTGCGCGTGCCATGACGGCTAGCTCCGGTCCTGGAATTTCACTCATGAGTGAATTTTTAGGACTGGCCTATTATGCAGAAGTTCCTGTGGTCATCGTTAATGTACAACGGGTAGGACCTTCTACAGGGATGCCCACACGAACCCAACAAGCCGATATTTTAAAATGTGCTTTTGCTTCTCATGGAGATAATAGACATATTCTCTTATTCCCAGCCACCGTCAAAGAAGCCTTTGAGCTGGGAGCAAAATCATTCGACATTGCTGATCGTTTACAAACTCCCGTTATTGTCATGACAGATTTAGAATTGGGAATGAACTATTGGGCCAGTGAACCTTTTAATTATTTAAAAGGTCCATTTGATCGAGGAAAAGTACTCACTCTTAAAGATTTAGAAAATATTAAATCCTTTGGTCGATATGCAGATATTGATAAAGATGGAATCCCTTATCGAACACTACCCGGCACTCCACATCCTCTGGCTGCTTATTTTACACGGGGGACAGGACACACAGAAATAGCAGGGTATTCCGAAGATCCAACCGTTTACAGAACCAATATGCTTCGGTTAGAAAAGAAATTTCATACGGCCCCTCAATATTTACCCAAACCTATCGTTTTAGGAGATGCCAAAGCTAAAATAGGAATTATTAGCGCAGGAACCAATGACCATGCCATTCAAGAAGCACTGGATGACTTAAAAATAAAGAAAACATCTCTTAAATATCTTAGAGTTTTAGCTTACCCTTTCCATAAAGAAGTAAAAGATTTCATTAAAACCTGTGATAAAGTCATTGTCATTGATCACAATCGAGACAGTCAATTGGCCACTCTTATAAAATTACAATTTTGTGACATTGCCCCTAAAATTTTTCCGATAGCCTATTCCGATGGATTACCCTTAGATCCTGATTTCATCTCTCATAAAATTGAGGAGGCAATCGCTCATGGCTGATATGACCAATCGTTCTGGTTTTTCAAAACAAGATTATCAAGGACCTCCCTCTACTTTGTGTAAGGGATGTGGGCATGATTCTATCACAAGTTGTATCATCAATGCCTGTTATGAGATGGGACTGCCCCCTCATAAACTTGCAAAACTCAGCGGTATTGGATGTTCCAGTAAATCCATTACCTATCTTTTATCGCACTCACATGGATTTAATGCGGTCCATGGTCGGATGCCCTCTTTAGCCACGGGTGCCGAAGCAGCCAATCATACCTTAAAATATATTGGCGTTAGCGGGGATGGAGATAGTGCTAATATTGGCATTGGACAATTCATGCATGCTGTTCGTCGAAATACAGACATGCTCTATATTATTGAAAATAATGGCACCTATGGCCTTACGAAAGGACAGTTCTCCGCCACCGCAGATTTTCATGCCCAGTCACATTATGGTGATGTGAATGAATACCAACCGCTGGATCTGGTGCAGCTGGCCATTGAACTGGGAGCACCTTTTGTGGCTCGAAGCTTTGCAGGGGATAAAACACAACTCACCTCCCTTATTAAAGCCGGCCTCGCACACAAAGGCTGCGCTATTTTAGATGTCATTAGCCCGTGCGTCACCTTTAATAACCATGAAACCTCTACCAAAAGTTATCCCTATGTTAAAGAACATGATATCCCTCTTCATGAATTGGGATTTGTTCCTTCGTTTGAAGAAATTACGGTGGATTATAAGCCTGGTGAAGCTACAGAAATCATGCTTCACGATGGCTCAAAGCTCATACTTAAAAAACTCCACAACGAATACGATCCAGCAGATCGAATGAATGCTTTAAATGTTTTGGAAAAAGGGTTTAAAGAACAAAAAATTATTACAGGACTCATCTACTATAAAAAAGATGCCAAACCCCATCATGAGCTTTTAAATTTAGTAGATGTCCCTCTTCGAGATTTAACAGAAAAAGATCTTATCCCAACAAAGGAAGAATTTGACGCTCTCATGAAAGAGCTTCTTTAAAGCATGAAAAAAATTATCTTTTTGCTGTGTTTACTTTCCCCTTCTCTCTTTGCTGATCATACTCCCTATCCTTCAGAATGGTGGAAGCCTGTTCCCAGAGAAGAAGCAAAGCCGTGGGAAATATTGCCTCAAGATGCCAAATTTGGAGAAGAAGTGATCCTTTCCAAACGTACTGAACTTGGCATTTTTTCTAACTTTGCTGCAACTCCCTTTACGCTCGATGAAAAAAGCTACGCCAGTGTGGAAGGATTTTGGCAAATGATGAAATATCCAGACCCAGAAGACAAAGACGATCCCAGATTTCGAAACGATTTAGTGTGGAAATACACACGTGCAGAAGTGGCTCAGCTTTCAGGCTTTGAAGCTAAAGAGGCGGGAGACGCTACCAAAGAAAATTATAAAAAATTAGGAATTACATGGATTTCTTATCAAGGCAAACGCATGGAATACAAAGGCAAAAATAAAGAAGACCATTACAAACTTATTTTCAGAGCCATTCAAGCCAAGATTGATCAAAATCCAAAAACAAAAGACTTACTTCTTAAAACTGGAGATCTTGTCTTAAGAGCAGATCACATCCAAGATGCCGATGCTCCGCCAGCGTATCATTACGAAGAAATTCTCACAAAAATCCGTTCCAACCTTCAAAACCCAAAATCACCCTCTAAAGAATAATATCCTAACTTGATTTTTTGAGTATTAGACAAAGCATGATAAATTGTATTGTCTTTGGGTTGTTCGGCTAGAAATTTTACTAACACTTTTAAATAGAGGTGCCTAAATGGATGGGAAACCTGAACATAATTTTTAATGGAAAGAGTAGCACAGGAAATATTTTTCTTTGCCATTAGAATATTACTATTTTGAGAGGCTAAAAAGGCCAAAAGCTCTAAAGTAACTTGATTCATTTCTTCTGGATGTTCCACGAGAGTGTTTAAAGCCCCTAAGGCTTTACCCACCTGCCCTCGACGAATGGCATATTCTAGAAAAAAAGAAGGCACTTTTTTTTCTTCAACTGTTCCTAACGGTTCTTCGACAATAACCTTAAAAGGTTTAGCTAAAATAGCCATTTTCTTAATAAATAATGAGGCTTGAAGCAAAGCCTTAAATTGATCTTCAAGTTTTAAAAAGGGCACTGCTTCAAAAAGATAAGAAGTGTAGTGAAATGCTTCTAAAGACGTTTCACCAGAAATTAACTTTAAAAGTTCCCATAGCGACGATAAAGATTGTTTTTGTGTATTTAAAGCATCAGATATTTTTTCTAATGTTACCGATTTTTCATCATTAAACACAGAGTCCTTAATGTCTGAATAGATCACTTCATTAAAAAATCCAGAGTTTGAGAGAACAGGAGTTACCTCTTTACAGTAAGCTTCAACTTCATGAAACAATTCTACTTTGGAAGGCGTATACAAAAGGTCATGTAGAGTTGAAAACCAATAAACATAAAAATCTTTCCACTGGAAAAACTCACAAAATTTCTGGGTTTGAATAAGATAGCCTATTTTATATCCCGCATCGGCCTCATCTGAAAATACTTGAGAGACAAGAAAAGACATCATTTCTTTTCTATGTTTTTCTTCTCTCGCTAAAAACACAAACCATCGAAATGTTTTTTGAAAATCACGCTCTCGATAGGCTTTTTTAAAAACATCCATATTGAGCTCAGAAGCCCTGGGAGGCGTTCCAAACTGTTCTTTAATATTATCTATTTCAGAGGATCGTGCTGCCTCACACAAATTTATCCACATCATTTGAGCAATGGGCAAAAGACGATTTTGAGAATGAAAAAACTGAGATAACAGCCACGCAGTTTCTAACCCCATGATACTCGTTTTTCGAGAGGCACTGCTTAAAGCCACCGTTTCTACAATTTCTTTTAAAGAATATTTTTTAACCCATTGGGAAAGAAGCGTCATAAACTCATTTATTCGCGGACATTCATATAATTTTTGGAGATCTTTTTGAAGCAATGGATCCATGGAAGGAAAGTGTAATCAGTTGGTGTCTAAAGAAGCAAGATAATTTTTCAAAAATTCTTTTTTAAATGGTAAAAAACGATGTTCCAAAATAGCTTGCCTAATTTGGCTCATCAACTGTTGATAAAAATGAAGATTGTGAATAGAAGCCAGCATCTGACCCAAAATTTCATTGGCTGAAAATAAATGTCGCATATAAGCACGGGTAAAATTTTGACACGTATAACAATGGCAATTAGGCTCAATGGGATAAAAATCCCTTTTATAATCTTTATGAGTAAGCCTAATTTTCCCTCGATTCGTAAAAACAGTGGCACTTCGAGCATAACGGGTAGGAATGACACAATCAAACATATCTATTCCACGCTCGACTGAAAAAATAATATCTTGAGGAAGTCCCACCCCCATTAAATATCGGGGATATTGAGGAGGGATAAAGGGAATAGTTTCTTCCAAGGTTTCTTTGGTCATTTCCAGTCCTTCTCCAACACTCATTCCTCCTACTGCATATCCATCAAATCCTATTTCTAATAGAGAATCCGTAGACTGTTTTCGAAGATCTGGATAGGTAGATCCTTGAATAATTCCAAAAAGAGTTTGAAGTTCTTCTTTCGCCACGTGGGCTTTTTTACATCGTTTTGCCCAGGCTGTTGTTCTTTTAACGGCTTTTTTAGCTCGATCATATTCACAGGGATAGGGCACACATTCATCTAAAGGCATGATGATATTGGATCCCAGAGCCTTTTGAATCTCAATCACCCGTTCAGGAGTTAAAGAAACAGCCCTACCATCTACTTCATACTGAAAGGAAACGCCTTCATCGGCCACTTTGATTTTGGGCAGGGAAAATACTTGAAATCCCCCGCTATCGGTCAAGATTAACCCATCCCATCCCATAAATTTGTGTAGACCGCCGGCTTTTTCAATGAGTTTTTCACCGGGCCGAATGCTTAAATGATAAGTATTGGCTAAAATTAAGGACGCCCCTGTTTTTTTAAGTTCCAAAGGGGTCATGGCTTTAACCGTTCCTGCTGTCCCCACCGGCATGAAAACAGGCGTAGGAATAGTTTTTTCCCCAATCGTTAATTCCCCTAAACGCGCACGAGAGGATTTATCTTCTTTTAAAACACGAAATTGTAATGACATAAAATTATTGGCAGATCCACTCGGGAGGAGTGTACACCCAGGATCGAATATTGTTTTTTAAATCTTGATATAAAGCGTCATGAAATCCATAGAACGTAAGATCACTTTCCACAAGTTCCCAAATGGCATCAGGATCATAGTCTTTTTGTTTTTCTCCACAGGCATAGGATCGAACCGTTACGGCAGATGCCAAAGCACCGGTTCTATCGCTTCCATAAAAACAATGAATATACACGGTTTCCCCTTCAGATACTTCTTGGACTAAAAATTGAAAAGCCCGTTTTAACATCTCATAATCAAAATATTTATCCACATCGGGTAAACCCGGAAGCAAAATAGGAAATTTTTTACAGGTCAATCCATATTTTTTACACAGTTTTTGACTGTCCGAACGAATTTTCTCTAAACTAATAACAGTATTGACCCCTAAATCCGCTAATGCTTTATAATCAGCTTCCTCGTTCAACCGCGCCCCTCGATACACATGTTCCACAACCATTCCAAAATTTCCAATAGACTCAGGAGTTTGGGCTATTGCTAAAACGCCCATCAGATTAAAAAAAGCAATCCCCAAAAATATCTTTTTTCGCATGGAGGTTTTATACGCTATTTACTTATTATTTGCAAATTCAAGATAGTTTCACCATAATAATACTTTGCATCATGAAAGGTATCAAAATACTTCTAGGAGTTATCCTATGTTGGCCTCACCTGGCCCTGGCTCAGGCATTTTTAAACACCACCTCTGATCAGATTTTAAAGCGAGGAAATATGTCAGCTACGTTAAAAAGTTCCTTCCTTAAAAATACGATTGCACCAGATTATATACACTCAGCAGATCATGTCATTTACGGTCCTTCTGCATACCTCACTCTAGGACTAGGACCGGGGAGTGAATTTGAAATCGATTGGGATATGATGCGTTTTATTAAAGTACATCAAGGCAAAAGCACTGCGGATGTTTCTGATATAAGTTTTTTTACCAAAATACGACTACTGGAAGAAAACATATTTCCTTCCTTTTCTATAAGGGTGGGGGCAAAACTTCCCAATGCCAGTAATGAAACCTATGCAGGAACTGATAAAACGGATATTTTCATGTACTCTATTTTTGGAAAGCAATTTGAAAAACTACACCTTTTCACTAATTTAGGGCTTGAACTTCTAGGACATCCCGATAATCTTCATGGACAAAATGATGTTTTTGGATATGGAGTAGCCTGTTCTTATGCATTGAGAGATCAGTGGATAGGATCTTTTGAATTTTGGGGACGTCGAGACACACATTGGGACAGCCCTTTAAATCAGGCTTTGCTCAAAGAAGGAATTTCTTTTATAGAAAATTCCTGGAAACTAGAAATAGGAATGAGCCAGGGGCTCATTTCACAAAGTGAATCATTTGGAGTCACCGGTGCAATTACAAAAACATTTAGCATTCTATAATTGGCTTTTTATTCTTTTCTTGGCCATTCCACTCTACGCGGGAATAAGTATTGAAGAACCCGCTATCACCCATATTAAACCCCACTCCGTTTCTATCGAATGGACAACTTCTCAAAAAACCAGTGGCATTATTGAATATGGGACATCTTCTGAGTTAGGGCTCATCCAAAAATCCCCTGATTTTTCCGAAGGACATACGGTTTCTTTAGATCATCTTAAACCCAATCAAAAATACATTTTTAAAATGAGTGTTCAAAATGAAAAAGGAGAAAAAATAGAAACCAAACTCTATTCTTTTAAGACAGAACCACTAGAAGATAGTGAAGATGCCACGCTTATTAAAATTACTTCTTCCCCACAAGTAACTCTATTATCTCCTTACAATGTCACCATCTCATGGGAAACCAATACCCCTAGCTCAAGTATTGTCTTTTATGGAGTTAAAGGAAAACGCCCTAAAACTTATATAAGTGATCTTGAAACCACCACCCATATTATTACTCTTGAAAATTTGACTCCTGATGTTCGATATTTTTATCAGGTCAAATCTAAAGGTCCTCAGAAAAAAATTACAACCTCTGCATATTCCTCTTTTGTAACTCAAACTAAAGATAATCATAAAATTTTACCTTACCTTTTAGAAGGCCCTTCTATTGCTACTCGCAGCAGTGAGGAAATTAAAATTGAATGGTCAACGGATAGACCGTGTAAAAGTCATATCACCTGGGGGAAAGTTCCCTTGGCTTCTTTTCAAACAAAAAAAGCTATAACAGGTGAACCACAAAGAAATCATACCCTTTATTTAAAAAATTTAAGTCGGGGCACACGCTATTTTTACACTATTTTTCTTGATGATAATCATGGAAATAAAAATCACACAGAGGTATATTCTTTTAAAACGGAAGGTTTAGACTAAAGGAGATTTTTTATGCAAAAGTCTGGACAGGTGTGGATCAATGGCAATTTTATCCCCTGGGATAAAGCTTCTATTTCTATTCAAACTCACGCTCTCCATTACGGTTTAGGAATTTTTGAAGGCATTAGGCTGTATAAAACCGACCGAGGTTCTGCTATTTTTCGCTTACATGATCATTTAAATCGCTTTTATCAATCGGCCCAAATTGCCGGGATGAATCTCCCTTTTAAAGCGCCTGAGCTTTATGACGCCATTTTAGAAACTCTTAAACTCAATCAACTTCAAGAATGCTATATTCGCCCCCTAGCCTTTGTTGCGGAAGGACGAATGGGTCTAAATTCCTTAGGTATCCCTATTTCAGTAGCCATTATGGTATGGCCGTGGGGAGCTTATCTGGGAGAAGAAGGCTTAAAGCATGGCATTCGTGTGATGATTTCTTCTTATTCTCGAAAATTTGGACATTTAAAATTAAGCAAAGCAAAAATCACCGGAAATTATGTGACCTCTCAACTGGCTAAAATAGAAGCCATCCAGCAAGGTTATGATGAAGCCATTCTTTTAGATCCTGAAGGCACCATTGCTGAAGGCAGTGGAGAAAATATTTTTATTGTTAAAAATCATCATTTTAAAACCCCCCCGACCACTCATATTCTAGAAGGCATTACCCGAGACACCATTTTAGTCTTGGCTGAAAAAAGAGGATGGACAACCTCAGAAGAAAATTTCACAAAAGAAGAACTGTATGAAGCAGATGAAGCATTCTTTACAGGAACAGCAGCAGAACTTACTCCCATTCGGGAAGTCGACCAAAAACGTATTGGCAGTGGAGATATCGGCCCTGTTTCAAAAATTCTTCAACAAGATTTTAAGGAAATAGTTTTAGGAAAGAAAAATGAATTTGAAGAATGGCTTACCTTTGTAAATCTTTCTTCAAAGAGTATTCGAGCTTCTACTCTTCCAAATTTTATCTAAAATACCATTTACAAAACTGCTAGAATTTTCTGTCCCATAGCGCTTGGCAATTTCAATGGCTTCATTCATCACCACTTCCCCGGGAACATCAGAGCAATAAAGAAGCTCATACGAGGCATATCTTAAAATATTTCTATCCACGTGAGACATGCGATCCATTTTCCAATTTTCAGATACTTCTTCAATCACATGATCAAGTTCATTTCTTTTCTCCCAAATACTGATAAAAAGAGCCTCCGCTCTTTCATCTTTTTCCCAAAATCTAGAAAGCAAAGTCTTAGGATCTTTTTCAGAATTAAGCTCTGCTTGAAACAAAAGCTGAAGCAACATTTCTCGTGATTTTCGACGTTCTCCCATAAAAAATTAAATCCTTAGCATATCTAATGCAGCCTGGGCGGCCTCACTCCCTTTATTTCCCATTTTCCCGCCGGCTCTGTCCATTGCTTGATCCATATTCTCTGCCGTCACCACCCCAAACCCAATAGGGATTTCAAACTCTAAAGAAACAGAGTGAATACCCGAAGCCGCTTCCCTACTCACCAGATCATAGTGAGAGGTTTCTCCCCGAATAACAGCTCCTAAACACACCAACGCGTTAAACTTTTTAGACTTAGCCATTTTTTTTGCAGCCAAAGATAATTCAAAAGAACCGGGCACTCTTATTACTTCTATATTATCTTTTTGAATTCCGCGATGCTCCAGTGTTTCTAAAGCTCCTTCTAAGAGTTTATCCGTAATAAAGTGATTAAATTGAGCTACAATAATTCCAAAATGTAGTGGTTGTTGTGTCATGGTATTAAATGTCCCATTTTTTCTTTTTTTGTTTCAATATATCCCGCATTTTCTTTTTGAATCCCAACTAAAATTGGCACCCGTTCTATAATTTCTAATCCATATCCTTCTAGCCCCACCACTTTTTTAGGATTATTGGTCAACAGTCTAATTTTTTTAATTCCTAGATCCAAAAGAATTTGTGCTCCTAACCCATAGTCTCTTAAATCGGCTTTAAATCCCAACATCTCATTGGCTTCAACAGTATCATACCCCTCATCTTGAAGGGCATAAGCCTTAATTTTATTGGCAAGCCCAATGCCTCGTCCTTCTTGCTGCATGTACAATAAAACTCCGCATCCTTCTTCAGAAATGCGTTTTAAAGATGCTTGAAGTTGATCGCTACAATCACACCTCAAGGATCCAAAAACATCGCTTGTAATACACCCGGAATGGACTCTCACCAATACTGACTTTGTTTGAGACACATCGCCTTTCACCAGGGCAATGTGGTTTTTATGATCAACATCGTTTTCATAAACAATAATTTTAAATTCTTCTTGGCCAGGATGGGCAAAACGTGTGGGAAGTTTAGCCTGGGCAAGACGCCTCACCAATCGCTCATGTTGAAGTCGGTATTGAATAATATCTGCAATAGAAATAATTTTAAGGCCGTGCTTTTCAGAAAATGTTTTAAGGTCTGCCATTCTGGCCATTGTTCCATCTTCATTTAAAATTTCACAAATCACCGCCGCCCCTTTTAATCCAATCATTTTCATCAAATCAACTGAACCTTCTGTCTGTCCGGCACGAACCAAGACTCCTCCCTTTTTTGCTTTTAAGGGAAATACATGACCCGGAGTTACCAAATCTTGAGGGCGAACACGATCAGATACTGCCGTTTGAATCGTTGTTGCACGATCGTGAGCAGAAATACCGGTTGTCACTCCCTCTCTTGCCTCAATAGATACCGTAAAGGCAGTTCCAAAACGAGAGGTGTTCTGGGAAACCATCATGGGAAGATCGAGTTTTTGAACCCAAGATTCTTCCAGTGCTAGGCAAATCAACCCCCGCCCAAATTTAGTCATAAAATTAATAATGTCTGGGGTCACCTCTTGAGCAGCACACACCAAATCGCCTTCGTTCTCACGATCTTCATCATCCACTAAAATAATAAGTTTCCCCTCGCTTAAATCCTGAAGGGCATCTTTAAGGACGGATATATTTCTCAACATATTTTCCTATAATATCCAGCTCTACCTGAACACTCTCTCCTACTTTTTTTTGTCCTAAGGTTGTTTTTTGCAATGTCTCTGGGATAATCATTACTTCTACCTGATTTTCCATACATTCATTTACCGTTAGGCTAATTCCATCAATCGCAATAGATCCTTTTTTTACAATATATTTCATCCATTCTTTCTTAAATTCAAATATAAATTTTGAAAATTCCCCTTGAGATTCAATCTTTAAAATTTTCCCAATGCCATCTACATGTCCTGTTACCCAATGCCCATTTACCCGATCCGAAAATTTCATTGCTCGCTCCAGATTCACACCTGCGCCTTTGGACAATTGATCAAAATAGGTTTTATCTAAGGTCTCTGGAGAAATATCTGTCAAAAAACAATGATCTTTCCACTCCGTAACCGTTAAACACGTCCCATTGACAGCGATACTTTGCCCGCTCCCTACATCCTCTTTAAAATAAAAAGGGGCTTCAACCATCATGCGAAGCCCCTTTTCTTTGAGCCGGGGCCGAATGTCCACCACTCGGCCGATTGCTTCTACAATTCCTGTAAACATTTAAAAATAGCCTTGAATGAGAAAGTCCTTTCCAATGGATTGTACTCTGGTGTTTTTAATTTTAATAGCTTGATCCAAATCTCCAAGCCCCATATCCGCAAATGCTCCCAACGCATCATCTCCTAAAATTCGAGGAGCAATAAAATTATACATTTTATGCGCTAATTTCTCTCTTAAGAAAGAGGCATTCAGCTCTGCTCCTCCTTCGACGAGCACGGATAGCACACCTTCTTTTCCTAACAATTTTAAAAGAGAAACAATGGACACACGTCCTCTTTTATCTGGGACTACTACTACTCGTACTCCTTTTCGTTCCAATGCTTTCATTTTCTTTTGAGTTGATTTTCGAGTGGTCACTACCATGGTAGGAGTTCTTTCATCCACTTTGAGTACTTTGGCACGAGGAGAAATTTTTAGTTTTGAATCCACAATAATTCTTAATGGATTGGGTCGATTCTTATTTTCAATTAAAAGCTGTGGATTATCGGTCATCACCGTTCCTATCCCTACAATAATGGCATCCACTTTATTTCTTAAAGATTGGACAACATTTCTAGATTCTTCTGAGGTAATCCACTGAGATTCCCCTTTAAAGGTTGCAATTTTTCCATCTAAAGTAGAAGCCACTTTTAACATCACAAAAGGAGTTTGATGCTTAATCCAAAATGTAAAAAATTCATTTAAATCCTGACATTCTTTTTCTAAAACTCCCGTTTCAACTTCCACCCCTAATCTTCTTAATTCCCGAATGCCCTTCCCATTTACCAATTCATTGGGATCTAACATTCCCACCACCACTTTTCGGACACCCGCTTTCCAAATGGCTTCTGTACAAGGACCTGTTTTCCCGACATGGCAACACGGTTCTAAGGTAATATAAAGAGTTGCTCCTCTGGATTTTTCTCCTGCCTCTTTTAATGCAATAATCTCGGCATGATCTTCTCCTGATTTTTGATGAAATCCTTGTCCCACCACTTGAGCATCTCTCACAAGAAGTGCTCCTACCATAGGATTTGGAGTGGTTAGTCCCTCGCCTTTACGGGCAAGGTCTAATGCCATATTCATATACGTCACATGTTCTGGTAACATTCGCACTACCTCTTTCTAGGGGGAAAATAAGGGTTAAAGTCGAGCCACTGCTTCAGGCTGTTTTGGCCCAGAATCTTTTAAACTTTTTAGTTCTTTCATAAATTCGCCAATATCTTTAAATTCTCTATATACAGAAGCAAATCGGACATAGGCCACTTCATCAAGTTCTTTGAGTTTTACCATGACGGTCGCCCCAATGTCTTGACTTTGAATTTCTCGATCGCCTCGATCAAAATAATAACGCTCAATTTCTGAAATCAATTGATCTAGTTTTTCAACACTCACGGGACGCTTTTCACAGGCTCTTTGAACACCTGCTTTAATTTTTAATCGATCAAATTGTTCACGTCGTCCATCTTTTTTCACTACCATTGGAAGTATTTCTTCAATGCGTTCATACGTCGTATAGCGCTTATCGCATTGTACACATTCACGTCGTCGACGCGTAATATCTCCGTCTTTAGAAAGTCTCGAATCAATCACTCGATTTTCTAAATGGTTACAAAATGGGCATTTCATTGGAAGCAACATACACAAACTTTACGTAAATGTAAAGCCACCCCATTTCATAACCATTTGACGTTATAAAACAGTCATGATAGAAAGCTATTCTCCTCCCTCCAAAAGGAATTTTTTTCATGAAAAAATATATTTCATTGATGTTGATTGTGATTACCTTCTTGGTCTTGATCACTCTAAAAATAGGCCTCTCGGAAGGAGATTCCCCAGACACCCCTCTTCAACCTGGACAATGCGACTGTAAAGAACCTCAAGATTACATCTCCAATGCTTCCCCTGACAATAAAGCCAGCGATTTTTTAAGAGGCATGTGTACCTATCAAGCCAGAGCTGAAGGCGGATCCGTTGCTTTTTCAGAATTACTTCGTATTGCTCAGCTTTTTATTCGAGAAAACCCAGCCAATGGCTCTAGCATTGAATTGGATAACAATAGACCTATTCAAGGCGATGGCTACAACAGGATTGTATGGTGGTTTGAGGGTAATCATCCTGCCAATGAAGCGCTCTGTAATTTTTTAAAAGACCATGATCGACTCTACCCCGCACCTCAACGAACGCTTATTAACATCAAAGCTTTTTTATATTCTTTTGAACGCGGATATAATAAAGAATTTGGACTCGACATTGCTTCATTTTTTGGCCATAAAAGCAGCGATCCCAAAGAAGATAAAGACAATAGAAATGATCTCACAACCACACTGGACAAAGGAATTTTTAGTACTGCAAGCGGTATTGGAAACCCACTGGCTTCCATTCTAAATTTAGGCATCCATGCCGCCATTGATAAAAAACATGCAAAAGAAATTTCGACCATCGAATGGTCTTGTTTTGTAGGAGAAACCTGCAATAAAGGACGCACTCAAACGTACCATTATGCGGGGGTTACGGGCACCACCGATGAACAGCTGGGAATTAAATTATCAGCCACTCCTCGCATTTTTTCTGATGATGACACCCTGATAGAGCTATCCGGCTTACAATTTTTCTACGCCATTCCTACTTCTATGCCTGAAAATGAAACAACCAATAATGCCCCCGTACTAAAATTTTCACCCTACGAGGGTGAAACATTGCGACTTAGAACCAATGAACTCTTTGTTTTAGGAAGCTACACGATTGATCGCGATGTCAGCACAGGAAAACTGATTGGCGTAGGCGATGACACAGCACACACTCAAACACTTATGCTCATTCAAGCCTCCAGACAAAACCAACATACAGAACAACCTGTATTTGGAGGGGTTCCGTTACTCACGATGAATCGTACTTTTACGCCAGAAGAATTGGCTTCATTCCCAAATGGCACTCTTAAATTTAAAGATGTTTTATCTTCCATTGAGCTCGTCTGCTATGCCGATCTCATCAATCCACAAAATCGAGAACCTATTTGTGGATTTCACTTTAATCAAATGGATCAAGCTTTTATGAATTATCGAATGAAGTTTGAATTAGAAGGCCCCATCTCTAATATGTCGATGCCACTGACGTATTGGAAACTGGGTGAAGTGTTCAACACGAAAGGATATTATCAATTGCCGCTGCTTCAACATTCCAATCCAGCTCAAGATTATACACTTTCCATTCAAATAGATGACAAAGGTCCTTCTAATGAGGATCGAAAACGTGAAGATACGATAGGCATGAGGTTTACATTCACTCATTACAAAGACTCCTCTGATCCCATTTATTTTAGTACTAAAAATATCCACTGGATTACTAAAAAATGGTTTTTTGGACTTTTTGGTGGCTAATTTTTTAAAATTTTTCTTCTTTTTTATTTTTATTGCGCCGGGTTTAGCTTCTGAAATCGCCCTGCCTTCAGACCTCATCACTTTTGATAAGATGTGCAATGAATATCGCGCAATTTTAAACTTAAAATTTCAAGACTTACGAAAAACATTTATTCTAAAAGAAGTTTCCCCCGGAGAAATCTGGTTTGTGGACTCAGATCAACAAATTCAAATGACGCTTCGGTTCTTTCACGAGATGAATCCAGAAAAAACAAAAAAAATTGAAAAAGTTCGTATTACAAATCCCGAAGGAGTGGCTCTCTTAGAAGAAGAAACGATGACCAAAGGGCACGATCTTACTTTCACAGATCCTCAAAAATTAATTTTTTTTGACCCTAACTATTCTCAAGGCTCCCATTGTTCTTTGCTAGATGCAGAAGAAAGCAAAGAAGTAAACATAAGCTCCCAAGACAGCCCGCAGTTTAAAACCATGGTTCATCGTAAAAACACACTTACAGAAAAAAGCGTATCTCAACATATTTATATTGGAGCCACTCATGTGCTCACGCTTAACGACACTACTCAACAAGACGGGGCGCCGCCGGAATCAAAAAGAAAAGTGGAATATATCATAAAACAAACCGCATATCGAATGGGAGCCTTGGGTGTTACTTCAAGGTCTAGCGGAGGGCCTATGGGAAAAATGTGGCTTATCGGTAAGAAAAAAGAAAATCACATCTTCCCTAATTTTAAATATTACTCGGAGTTTCATGGAGACCCAGGATTAAGGGGCGATTTACGTCCTAATCAATTTTTAAATGGCATTAACGACTTTTTTTATGTGCAATTCATTAAATCTTCAGTGCTCTTTTTTTTGGAGGGCACCATTGCTCATGTCTGGCCCCAGGCAGAACGTCGAGTAAATGAAGCCGCCAGTAGTCGATTTTTAGACGAATTAAAAATCCTGCGGCAACGGGCCGACGACGCCCAAGCCAACCCCAGCTTACTGGTACAAATTAAAACAAAGCTTTTAGAATTTATTGCCGCCATTCAAGATGGATCCCTTCAAGTCAATGACAATAGGAAATAAAAAAATACTATTGCTCTTCAGTTTTATGCTTTATGTCACTCCCCTTTTTGCAGACATAGAGTTTTCGGATTTTCTTTTCCCTTTAGAAAAAACATCTTATTTTGGATGGAAAGGCTTTCAAGATGAAATGCCCAATCTCTTTAAAAAAGCAAAGACCGTCACTATAGAATCCGGAAATACTTTTTTTTATGGCTCCGGTGGAAGACTACAACTAGAGTTAAAAATTGATCAAACATTAAATACGGAGCGTACTTTAAGAACCATCACCCTCACCTTCACATTTCCGGGGAACAATGAAATTAAACTTTCCACGTTAACCGAAGGACATGATTTAATAAAATTACCCTTAGAGGAATTACGCATGGGACAACTCCCCTTTTTCCCTCAAAAAAACGAATTCTTAACACGCATTGATTTTTTAGTATCGCGCATGAACCAATTTTCGATTGTTATTCATAGGAATTCGTTAAATACGATTCAAGCAGATTTTTTTTCTAACAATAATTCTTCATATTTTTTGAAATATAGCGAGATCTCTACCGATACCTACCGGGAGTTTACCTATACCTTATTGGAAGAAGCGCTCTTTGGTGAACAGCAAACCCTAAAAGTTTCAAAATTTATAAAGCCTCCCATGATTCTTGGAACAGAAGAATATTTTATCGATGATATTCCGGTATCAGCCAAAGAGTATTTAGATGCATTTGGGGGAGCGGATGCAGATTCTTTAAGTTTACAAGGTTTTATTTTTGGAATGTGGCAAGTCCAATTTCAACAATTCATACAACATATTAATTTTTAGTAAAATTTTACTTACGTAAATAACTGTGGTACATGTTTGAATCCTCCGATCAAGTTCGGCAAGTTCGGAATGACACACATAATGAATACATTCACAGAAATGAATTTACCTTTAAAGCTTCAAAGCGCTCTAACAGCTATGAGCTTTCATACGCCCACACCTATTCAAACAAAAGCCATCCCTGTGGCTCTTTCAGGGAGAGATCTAGTGGGATGTGCCCAAACGGGAACCGGGAAAACAGCGGCATTTTGCATCCCTTTAATCTGCCATCTTCTTAAAAACCCTGGACAATCTGCTCTTATTTTAGCTCCCACTCGAGAGCTAGCGTTTCAAATTGAAGATGTTTTAAGACAAATGATCGCCCCTTTTCCTAATGTAGGGGGTGCCCTTCTCATTGGAGGAGCCTCTATGTATGCTCAAATTAAATTGCTCTCCAGAAAACCCCAAATCTTTGTCGCCACACCCGGAAGATTTATAGACCATTTAAATAGGAGAACAGTTTCAGTCATCAGTACTAAAATAGTGGTTTTAGATGAAGCAGATAGAATGCTTGATATGGGATTTGAACCACAGCTTAAAGAAATATTTCGTTTTCTTCCACGATCCAGACAAACCCTGCTTTTTTCAGCCACCTTTCCTACCCACATAGAAAATTTAATAAAAAAATATTTAAATGATCCCGTACATGTATCCGTAGGGGAAACCTCGCAGCCTGTGGAGCAAGTAAAGCAAGCCGCCATTCAAACCACTGAGAGAGATAAAAATAAAGTACTGTTAAAGGAAATACACGAAAGAAATGGCTCTATTCTTATTTTTACAAGAACCAAACGTAGAACCGATAGATTGTCACAATTATTAAAAGCCAATAGATACCCTGTAGATAAAATTCATGGAGGGCTAAGTCAATCACAACGAAACCATGCTATGGCCCAATTTCGATCCAGTAAAAATAGAATTTTGGTAGCTACAGACATTGCTGCTAGAGGATTAGATATTGATCACATTGAACATGTCATCAATTATGATTTACCGAGCGTCCCGGAAGATTATGTTCATCGTATTGGAAGAACGGCCAGAGCAGGTGCTGAAGGAGAAGCCTTAAGTCTTCTCATCCCGAACGATTATGATGTATGGAAAAAAATATCTAAGCTTTATAACATCGAAGGTGCCTCCATGGAGAGACCTGCCATAGACATTCCAAAACACCATAAAAGAAGAAAAAGATTTAAAAAGAGAAGTTTTTCCGGCCCCAGCTACTGGGTTTCTTGAGATTGCCACGCCTCACTTCGTTCGGCTCGCAATGACAATACTTTTTATTTCTTATAAAATGGGAAGTCTAAGCAGAGGGATTTTACTTCGTTCTTGATTTTGGAAAGTTTGGATTCATCGTGGTTAGACGTTAATGCGCGATCTATAAAATCAGAAATCTTTTTCATCTCTGGCTCTTTCATCCCCCTAGTTGTACACGCAGGGGTTCCAATCCGAATGCCACTGGCCACCATAGGAGGTCTAGTTTCATAGGGAATGGTATTTTTATTGACGGTAATACCGGCTTTATCCAACATGACTTCTGCATCACGGCCGGTGAGTTCAGATTGAGAGAGATCCAACATAAATAAATGATTATCCGTCCCACCTGAAATAACAGCATAGCCTTTTTCAATCATGGCGCCACACAGTGCTTTAGCATTTTTAACAATTTGTTGTTGATAAATTTTAAACTCTGGCGTTAGCGCTTCTTTAAAAGCCACGGCTTTGGCAGCAATCACATGCATTAAAGGACCGCCCTGAATGCCTGGAAAAATTCTACTATTAATAATTTTTTCAAATTCTTGATTACATAAAATAAATCCGCCTCTGGGACCTCGAAGGGTTTTATGGGTGGTAGATGTCACAAAATGAGAATGCGGCACAGGGCTAGGATGAATACCGGCCGCAATAAGCCCTGCGATATGGGCCATATCGACAAATAATTTTGCCCCAACTTCATCGGCAATTTCTCGAAACTTTTTAAAATCAATGACTCTTGAATAAGCCGAGGCTCCTGCCACAATCATTTTGGGACGATGAACTTTTGCTAAATCTCTGACTTGATCGTAGTCAATTAAATGGTTGTCTTTTCGAACACCGTAAGAAAATACTTTAAAATAAAGTCCTGAAAAATTAAGTTTCATTCCATGAGTTAAATGTCCCCCATGGCTTAAATCCATTCCTAAAATCGTATCTCCAGGTTGAAGAGAAGCGACATACACAGCCATATTGGCTTGAGATCCGGAATGGGGTTGTACATTGGCCGCCTCAGCTCCAAAAAGTTTTAGCACTCTTTCTTTGGCCAAAGATTCCACAATGTCAACATTTTCACAGCCACCATAGTAGCGTTTTCCGGGGTATCCTTCGGCATATTTATTGGTTAAAACAGAGCCTTGGGCTTCCATCACAGCATGAGATACATAGTTTTCCGAAGCAATGAGTTCTAATTTATATTCCTGGCGATCAATCTCTTGCTCAATGGCTTGATAAATATCTGGATCAATTTTTTTTAGATCATTGGCCATTTTCGATATCCTTAATTTTTTGAAGGCGTACGGCATGCCTGCCGCCTTCAAAAGAAGTTTTAAGCCAAGTTTTAATAATTTCAAAGACTTTTTTATCTTTTATAAAATCCGCCGCCAAACACAATACATTGGAATCATTGTGAAGACGCGTGAGTTGGGCAATTTTTGTATCCCACACAAGAGCTGCCCTGACATTTAAAAATTTATTGGCCACAATAGACATCCCCACCCCACTGCCACACATTAAAATCCCTCGCTCACACTCCCCTTCAGAAACTTTTTTAGCTACTTTGGCTGCAAAATCGGGATAATCGACACGTTCTTCTGAATTGCATCCCACATCCACAAAAGAAATGTCTTTAAAAGAATTAAGGATTAGTTTTTTAAGTTGATAGCCTCGATGATCATTACCAATGGCTATTTTCATGCGATCTTTCTAAAAATAAGAACTGCGTTTGTGCCGCCAAATCCAAAAGAATTAGACATGACAACTTCACATTTTTTCTCTCTCGCTTCATGAGGAGTATAATCTAAATCACACAAAGGATCAGGATTGTCTAAATTAATCGTTGGGGGAATCACTTGATGATTCAGAGCTAAAATAGAAAAAATAGCTTCTGAACTTCCCGCAGCTCCCAACATGTGACCTGTCATGGATTTGGTAGAGCTGATAGAGACTTTTTTTGCCCCCTCTTTAAAAACAGTTTTAATCGCATTGGTTTCTGCAATATCTCCCGCATCCGTCGATGTTCCATGGGCATTAATATAATCGATAACATCACAAGAAAGTTGGGCATCTTCAAGTGCTAAGGTCATACACCTGGCTGCTCCCTCCCCATTGGGAGATGGATTGGTAATGTGAAAAGCATCCGCATTTAATCCATACCCAATGACTTCGGCATATAGCTTAGCCCCTCTTTTTTTAGCTCGTTCATACTCTTCTAAAATTAAAATCCCTGATCCTTCTGCCATCACAAATCCATCTCTATCCTTATCAAACGGACGAGATGCTTTTTGAGGTTCATGGTTTCGAGTAGATAGGGCTCTCATCGCAGAAAATCCCCCTACTCCTAATTCACAAATGGCCGCTTCTGAGCCTCCACAAATCATGACATCTGCTGTGCCATGCTGAATCATCCGAAAAGAATCTCCAATCGCATGAGCACCCGTTGAACATGCCGTCACGACACAGGTATTAGGCCCCTTAGCTCCATATTTAATAGAAACATATCCTGAAATGAGATTACAAATGGCCTGCGGGATAAAAAAGGGACTAATGCCTCGAGCGCCTTTTTCAAAATACGTCCGACAGGTTCTTTCTATGGATTGAATACCCCCAATGCCAGATCCAATGAGCGTTCCAATTCGTTCAGGCGTATCTTCTAAAATATTTAATCCAGAATCTTGAATGGCTTCATGAGCCGCAATGACTCCATATTGAATCACCGGATCCATACGCTTGGTGTCTTTGGGAGACAAAACTTGATCTGAATTAAATTCTTTTAGCTCTCCTGCAATATGACTTAAAAATTTTGACGCATCAAATCGCGTAATAGGACCAATGCCAGACTGACCTTGAGACAATGCCTTCCAGGTTTGAGACACAGAATTCCCAAGGGGAGAGAGGATACCTATCCCCGTCACCACCACCCGTCTTGAAACTTGAGACACGATGTTTTTTTTATTTAGGCTTTTGGTGATTTGTCGTCAATATATTGAATGACATCACCAACGGTTTTAATTTTTTCGGCATGCTCATCTGGAATTTCAAGCCCAAATTCTTCTTCCATCGCCATCACAAGCTCGACGATATCCAAAGAGTCTGCCCCTAAATCATCAATCAATGAAGAATTAGTCTTTACATCTTTTTTCTCAACTCCTAATTGATCAACAATAATATTTTTTACTCTTTCTTCCGTTGTTACCATCGTTTCTGACCCTCCCGTTACATGTATAATCCACCATTTACTCCAATGACTTGCCCTGTAATATACCGGGCATCATCAGAAGATAAAAAGGTTACCAAATGTGCCACATCTTCGCAAGATCCAAAAAATCCAAGCGGAATATTTTTACAAACTTCTTTTTGATATTCCCCCTCAATCTGAGACGTCATATCGGTTTGAATAAACCCTGGAGAAACCGCATTCACCGTAATAGATCGACTGCCTAATTCTTTAGCAAGACTTTTTGTAAATCCAATCACGCCTGCTTTAGAAGCCGAGTAATTGGACTGACCAGGATTTCCCGCTTCTCCTGAATAAGAAGTAATATTAATAATACGTCCTTGCCGATGTTTAAGCATACTTTTAGCCACCACTTTTGAACAATTAAAAATTCCCTTTAAATTCGTAGCAATGACCTCATCCCAGTCTGATTCTTTCATGCGAAGTAAAAGCCCATCTTTGGTAATTCCTGCGTTATTGACTAAAATATCAATTTTCCCGTGTTCGGCTATGCATTTGGCAATTTCTTTTTCCGTCTCTTCTAAAGAGGAGGTATTAAATTGAGACAAACAATGAGGTTTAGAAGAGATGTGTTTTAATTCCTGTAAAACACCTTCCGCTTTTTCACTGTTTTTTTGAAAATTTACACAGACGGTAGCCCCTGCTTTTGCGAGCTCTAGTGCAATAGATCGACCAATGCCACGAGAAGCACCGGTTACTAATGCTATTTTATTTTCAAAACTCATAAATTTTTAATATCCTCCACCGTTCCCACATTAAAAGTTTTGATCTCCTTATTAATTCTTCTCAATAACCCCGTCAAGACTTTCCCCGGGCCCACCTCATAAGCTTCTTCTATTCCTTCCTTTTCTAAGTACTGCATAGACTCTTCCCACCGAACGGGATTAGGAATTTGATTCACCAAAAGTTCTCGAACCGGAACATGTTCTCCCTGATAGAGATGAGCATCCACATTGGCAATGTAGGGAATCTCTATTTTAGAAAAAGAAACCGTCTCCAATGCCTCTTTCATTTTTTCTGCTGCAGGTCTCATGAGTTCACAATGAAAAGGAGCGCTCACTTCTAAAAGAAGGGCTCGTTTAATTCCCTTTTGGGGAGCACTTTCAATAGCTCGTTTTACCGCTTGAGACTCTCCTGCAATCACCACCTGGCCTGCCCCATTAAAATTAGCACAGGAGACAACGCTATTTTTTTGCGATACTTCTTCACATAATGCCTGTACTTGGGCAGCATCTGCTCCCAAAAGTGCAGCCATGGCTCCTTTGCCAACGGGTACCGCTTCTTGCATACATTTCCCTCGGATTCTTACCAATCGCACCGCCTCTGAAAAAGAAAGTGCCCCTGAAACCACCAACGCTGTATATTCCCCTAAACTATGTCCTGCCAACAGTGCTGGGTGGCACATATCGGTTTCTAAGGTTAACACCTTAAACACAGCATAGCTTGTCGTTAAAAGCGCGGGCTGGGTATTAAAGGTAAGTTTTAAATCAGATTCACCGCCTTCAAAGCACAGTTTTTTTAATTTTATTTTTAATGCTTCTTCAGCCTCTTCAAATACGGCTCGGACACAAGAAAAATTTTCGTAGAGATCTTTCCCCATCCCCACATATTGAGATCCTTGCCCTGGAAATAAAAAAATTCGTTTAGGCATTACCATTGGATTAGGGCAGAACCCCACGCAAATCCGGCCCCAAAAGTGGCGATTAACACTTTATGACCTGATTTTATTTTCCCTTGGCGAACTGCTTCATCTAGGGCAATGGGAATGGATGCTCCTGAAGTATTCCCATACTTATCTACATTGATAAAAATTTTTTCTTCTGGAAAATGAAGTCTTTTAGCAATGGCATAAATAATCCGACTATTGGCCTGATGAGGAATAAAAACATCAATATCTGGAATGGTAAGGTTGGCTTTTTGAAGAGCGATTTCACAGGCAGAAGACATCGATTCCACAGCCTCTCTAAACACTTCTTTCCCTTTCATTTTCACTAAGTGATCTCCCCTCTCAAAAGCATCTGGTGTCCACTCCGTTCCTGTCCCTCCGGCAGGGATTTCCAATAAATGATACAAAGATCCGTTAGAAAATAAATGGGTAGACAATAGCACTCTTTCTGATTGATCGGTAGGACCCAACACAGCCGCACCAGAGCCATCTCCAAACAACACACAGGTAGAGCGATCTTTCCAGTTTAATATTTTAGTCATCACTTCTGTCCCCACAACGAGAATGCGATTCATACTTTCTGTTTTAATATATTGATCAGCAATGGAAAGACCATAGACAAATCCCGAACACGCCACATTAATATCGTAAACACATGCATTTTTGGCTTTTAATTTATCTTGCAATAAACACGCTGTAGCTGGAAGCCGTTTTTCAGGGGTCAACGTTGCTACAATAATCATATCTAATTGATCGGCTGCTGTATGAGCAGCCTCCATCGCTTTTAACGAAGAATGATAGGCAAGATCAGAACCGGTTTCTCCTTCGGCTACCATCCGACGTTCTTTAATACCCGTTCGAGAGTAAATCCATTCATTATCTGTATCCACAATTCGAGAAAGATCTTCGTTAGTTAATACTTTTTTAGGCACATAGGAGCCCGTCCCTAAAATTTTCGTTTTTTTCATAACAGCGTTTCCAGCTCTTGCTTTAAACTCTCCAGAAATTTAGTTTCAACAGATTTGGAAGCCGTTAAAATGGCATTCTTAATAGCCTTACTGCTGGAACGACCGTGGCAGACATGAACCACCCCATTTAAACCCAATAAAGGAGCAGAACCATATTCTGCATAATCAAATCGCCTGCCCAAGCTGTGTAATGTATCTTTAAATAAAAGATAAAACATTCCAACCAAAAGTTTTGAAAAAGGACGCTTCCCAATTTCTTGTTTTAATAAAGAGGCTGTCGTCGACAAGGCCCCTTCAATCGTCTTTAAAAAAATATTTCCTGTAAACCCATCGCACACCACCACATCTACTCTTCCTTTAAAAATTTCTTTACTTTCCACATAGCCTACATAATTTAAATTTTTTGTTTTTAAAATTTGATGTACTTGGCGCGTTAATTCATTTCCCTTGGATTCTTCTTCGCCATTGCTTAAAAGACCAATCTTTGGATTTTCGTGTTTCTCAACAATTTTAGCATATAAAGATCCCATCACTGCAAATTGTACAAGCTGAGAAGGTTTACAATCCACATTGGCTCCCAAATCTAACATGACTGCGGATCCTTTTAAGGTGGGAATACACCCCGCAATAGCGGGACGCTCAATTCCTGGTAATCGTTTTAATACAAGGGTGGACAAAGCCATAAAGGCTCCCGTATGACCCGGACTTACGACAGCATCTACTTTGTGATCTCGTAAAAGTTCCAGGGCCACGCCCATGGACGTGTTTTTCTTGGATCGAAGTGATTCTGTAGCTTTTTCATGCATCCCAATATTTTCTGAGGCATGAATGATTTCGATAAGATTAGTTGAAAAATGAGATCTTCGAAGTTCTTTTTGGATTTTTGGTTGGTCTCCGACAAGAATGACCGGAATCCCTGATTTCTGAACCGCGAGTAAAGCGCCTTCCACATTGATGCGAGGAGCATAATCCCCTCCCATCGCATCTAACGCAATTTTCATCATTTATCAATTTTCATCATTCGCCGGTACGAATAATCTCTTTCCCTTTGTAATGACCGCAGTTTAAACACACATGATGAGGTTCGACAGCGTTTTTACAATTTGGGCATGCCACATACTGAGGAGCCACCAAATTTTGTTGGGCTCTTCGTTGCCGACGTTTTCTAATGGATCTTCTCTTCTTAGGTACTGCCATAATATTAGCTCCTTTTCTTTTTAATCTTTTTAGTTCCTGTTACTTTAAACCCTTTTAGCACATGAAAGGGAGAAACAGGTACTTCTTTTTTACATGAACAGCGTTTCTCATTTAAATTTTGTCCGCACGCAGAACATAACCCCTGACACCGTTCAGAACACAGAGGTTTTAAGGGAAGTAAAAGTCCCACCTGCTCTTCTATTATTTCTCCCACATCAATTTCATCTTTATCAAAATACGTTATATCCAGGTCCTCCAAAGACAATTCTGCTTTCTCACGATGAGGATCTTTCCCATGAGCAAAGACCGGAGAAAAAAACTCATCAATTTCATACGCCATATTCTCCACACATCGAGAACAGGGCAACGTCAAAGAAACCTTTAAATGCCCTTGAAAAAAAATGATGTCTTTGTCTTTGGTGATCTCAAGCCCTATAGACACCGGCCCTTGAAAAGAAAGCTTTAAATGAGTAAAAACCGCTTTCAACCATCCATTTTCTTCAGAAAAAGAGAAACTTAAAGGCTCTTTAATCTCGTGCAACTTTAGCTTCAAGAGACAAAAACTATAAAAAGACAAATTCTTTGTCAAGACTCAAAGCTTAGGGGACGCGGAAGGTGGTTTTTAACTTTTGTTCTCTCTTAAATCTCTTCAGAGCCAGTTGAATCAAGCGATCGATGAGATTTGAATACGATATTCCACTAGCTTCAAAGAGTTTGGGATACATGCTAATTTTAGTAAATCCGGGGATGGTATTGACTTCATTGACAATAATCTCATGATTGGCATTCAGAAAAAAATCAACCCGAGCCATTCCTTCACACTCTAACAGTTTAAAAATCTTAAGAGAAAGTTCCTGAATGCGTTTTTCTAAGTCTCCTTCCAGCTCTGCTGGAACTTTTAGCACTGCTCCGTTTTCATCCAAATACTTGGCTTCGTAAGAATAAAATTCATGTTGAGGAATAATTTCTCCCACTCGAGAAGCTATGGGATTTTCATTGCCTAAAACAGCACATTCTACTTCCCGTCCTTCAATATATTTTTCAATAAGAATTTTACTGTCAAATTGAAAGGCATCTTTTAGGGCCACTTTAAATTCTTTTTCATTTTTTACTTTATGAATACCCACAGAAGATCCTAAATTGGCAGGTTTAATAAAAAAAGGAAGCCCAAGTTTGGCTGTTACTTCTGAAAAAGAAATGGGATCAGAATCCTTTATTTTTAAAAAATCAGCTATGCCAATCCCCCCTTCTTTTAAAAGCCGTTTAGTGACTTCTTTATCCATACAAATGGCAGAACCTAAAACACTGGGACCCACAAAGGGGATATTGGCCAACTTTAACATGCCTTGAACAGTGCCATCTTCTCCAAAGGGACCATGAAGAATTGGGAAAATGACATCTACAAATTGAATCGATTTAAATATAGCCGTTTTGGAAAAACAAGCCCCTCGTTTATCTATTTTAATAAAAGAAATATGATATTTTTTTCTGTCTATCGCTTGGGCGACATTTTTCGCCGAGAGAATAGAAATCTCATGTTCTACCGATTTCCCACCAAATAAAATCCCAACCCGAATTTTCTTAGCCATCGTTGTCACTATACACTGTATCAGACTCACGTTAAAATAAAAATCGTACTTTCATTGATGGAGCATATGTCATTGACACCACCTCATCCTTTATACTAGCCTCTTTTCTTGCGTTTGTGTTGTGTTATGAAAAGATTTTGTGTCTTAGGTGTTGTGTTGTATCTGTTTTCATTAAACTCTAGCGAGGCTTCAATCGAATATCGCTCGATAGAACTTCCTTTTGTCCCTTATTCGTCTACCTATCACGCCTTTAATACCGGTTATATATTTAAATTGATGTTCCCATCTTTCGAAGAAGTAGACTGGCTAAAGACTTCCATTACAGATCAACTCAAAACAAAATCGACCATTGAACGGTTTGATGAAGGACGACAGGCTCTATTTCCTGATGCCCCTCCCATCACAACTTTGATCAAAAAAACTCACTATAGATTTGGAGAAGATCCCAGTGGAGGCCATTGTCACCTATGGACACAGGCTTCTTTGGACCCTTTTATTGCTGAACAAATTGAAAAAACAAATGGGATCCTTTGTGGGGAGTCTTTATTAACCTACGGTGAGTTGAAAGAACTTTTTTCAGCCTTGTATGATGAGGAGCAGGGTCGTGCTACACGCTATGGAATCCCCACAGGAGCAGAATTTTTAAGTGGATTTACTTATAATCTGAGGGAAAAAATGGGGATAGATGATCTTAATGCACATGATTTTCATTTAGTAATATACGAAGAATTGACTCAAGAACGAGGTATTGCTATTGAGATTAAACCAACGTGGGGCTATGCAAATCACCCCATTTACCATATGGGATCTACGCTTCAAACGATAGCCCCCCATGACGTGTTTCAATATAGCAATCAAATTCCATTTACTTTTTACTCAACTGACAACAAAAAACTACAATCCATTATTCAAGAAACACTTCTATTTGAGACCTTATTTAAACAATATCTCAGATACGAGTTTGTTTCAGACCGATATGCATATCTCTTTTTTGATGATCTTGAAACTCTCAGAAAAGAAAGAAAACAACTAGAAGAAGAAATCAAAAAAACGTGGGAACCTTACAGCAATTTTTTCAAAAAGCTGTTCTATGATTTAGATGGAATGCTCCATGACCTTTTGAAAGAACGACAGAAACACATTCAAAACTATATTTTGCCTGCTCTCCAAAACGGGATGGCCAGCCTTGATCCAGAGCTTATCATTCAACACATAACCTCTACGATCTCATATGCCGATTATAATGATGACTATGCAAGCCCTAACAATCATTCAAAAAATGCAACCTATGATTATTTACTATTTACAAAAAATAATATTCCTGTTGCTTCTGCATGGCTAACACCTCCTAATTATCGTCCAGATTTTATATGGCTTATGAATCCATCTCATGTGATCAATCCCCCTTCTCAAAAAGATCACCCCTATGAGCATGCCATCAAAGATCTTTACCAAATGACTCAAAGATGCATCTCTGTTAGAGAAATAAGAGAGTTTACGGTGTTATTAGAAAATATTAGCCGAAATAACAATATTAACGAAAAAGAAAAAGCCCAGTTAAATCCCCTCTATCAAAAGCTCTCTCCTTATCTTAAAACAGAATATCTCAATTCTTTCTAATGGACTTGACCTTTATATTCCCGGATGCCCTCCCCACCCCTACACCATCCTCGATGGACTTTTAAGACTTTTGGATAGGCGAAAGGGCTATTAAGATGGTTTTGACAAGCCAGGTGGTATTTTCTTTAGCTTTTTTGGCATCCGATTCTTTATAGAATTCAGAAGGGGTTAAATCCTCACTACCATAAAAAGAAAGTTCTCTGTCTCGGCGCATATCTCTGGAAATTTCGGAAAAAGCTTCCACGTGTTTTTGAAGAGAGGGCGGAAGTAATTGGATATTATCTTTTAGAATATCACTCACATCGTGAAGTCTGGGTATTTCAATATTACAGTGTTTGAGAAGTGCTTTTAAGGTAAGCTCTACGACCTCTTGTGATTCACGAACGACATCTGCCCAACTTTTTCGTTGATATAATAATTCTACTGCTTCCAAGCGATTTTTAGCTCTAAATAAATAATCATCAACTAAGGATTTATTTTTCATAATCAGTGTGACGATAATTTAATCCAATAAGGATGTCCATGGGAAAACATTCGCTTTATTTTACCTTCGGCAATGGCTGTTCTCAATTTTTGGAGTATCTGAAAAATAATCATATCTGAATACCATAAAACTATTCCTTCCATCGCTACTTCATACCAAAGTCCACTCACTTCAAGAGGATCCTTGGGGATTTGAATAAAATGAGGTGAGATTTCTTTAACATGGGGCAGAATATCCCACTCACGATAGAGCTCTCGATTTATAGGAATGTCTTCTTTCAAAACCAATAAAAGATCTATATCTGACGTTTCCGTTTCTTCTTTTCGAACCACTGAACCAAAAAGAACAATGGCGCATACTTTGTTTTTCCATTGCTCAATAAGAGCATTTAAAAAAGGAGAAGGAATAAAATGGGAAGAGGTCATAGCAGATCCCGTCATAGAAGAAGATAACATCTGAGCGCACAGGGTATTTAAAGACATTCCTCCTCCTTGAGCTTTTTTGCGTAAAAAAGCATGAAGCTCAGGTGTAATTCTTAAAACAAATTTTCCAGAAGAAGCCCTCATACTATTATAGTATCATAGTACTATTATTTTGCAAACCTTTGATAAGCGATAAAATTTTATATTTACAATTACTGAATTACCAGGATTCCCGGTATATTTGCCTTTTCATGTCTGAAAACGGTTTTTTCAGTTTTGACAACTTTGAGCTTTACTTTTGACAAGACTGCCTTTATATTGCGCAGCCATGGATAGCAGATCAACTGATTCGGAAATTTACCAATACACCGATTTTAGAACCTTTCTTAAGTCTCATGCTGAAAAAAAGCGTTCTGAAAACCCTCACTGGAGCTTAGGCGTATGGGCAAGGCAACTGGGGCTGGCCAGCACGGCTGTTCTCACCAACGTCCTTAATGCCAAACGGAATCCCGGACGAGGAATTGAACAAAAATTTTTAGACTATTTTAAATTTAATTCAAATGAAAAAGATTATTTTCAAGATCTCATCCGATTAGAAAAAGTGCGTTTGGATCCAAGACTTTCAGTGGCCCTCATGGAAAAAATGGGGAAAACCAATCCTCACGGATCATTTCAACTTTTAGATGATCAAACGTTTAGCGCTATTTCAAAATGGTACTACTATGCCATTCGCGAAATAATCGGCTTAGAACATTTTAAAGAAGACCTAGATTGGATTCAAAAAAATTTAGAATTTAAAGTCACCAAAAGAGATATAAAAAAAGCAATCTCTGACCTTTTAAAACTTAATCTCATTTATCGAGATAATCGTGGCCATTTAAAATCGACTGATAAAACCCTTAAAACCCAAAATGATATTGCCTCTGAGGCTTTAAAACGTTTTCACGAGCACATGTTAGAAAACGCTAAAGAGTCTTTGAGAAAGACAGACGTTCTAGAAAGAGATATCACAGGACGTACTTTTAATCTAAAAGAAGAAAATCTTCCAAAATTAAAACAATATATTCGGGAATTTAGAGATAACGTGTGCAAACTGTTTGAAGAAACCCCTGGGACGAGAACTTATCAACTGAATATTCAACTCTTCCCATTATCGAAAAGAATGAAAGGAGAATAACATGAAACAAAAACTTTTACTGGCTTTTATCATCGGTAGTTTAGCCATTACGGCCATAGGATACAGTACTCCGGGAGGAGATGCCGGAAACGGCGGTGGTGGCGATGAAAAAGAAAATCACAGCTGGATCCCCGTAGGAGGCATGGGGCAACTTTTTGATCAAGCAGAAACGTCTCCCTACCCTTTTCAACTTTCTAGTTTCGCCCAAGAAAATCCAGAAATTTCGATTCGGCGATGTTCCAAAAAAAGATCTAATTCAGATTTAGCCTATCCGGAATTCCCCACAGCGTTTCAAGAAAAAATCATCTTTAAAACAGTCGTAGAACCCGGAAGAATTTCACGATTTTTTGGAGGAGAATCTAAAGTTGAACCTCTCACTCATCAACATTTATGTAGCAGCGAAAAACGCCTAACTGCTTATGGAACATTGGCTATGACATTACTGTCGACGTTAAAAAAAGATATGGTAGGTACTCATTTACTCGTTAAAACCATGCAAAAAGGCCCTATCACCTTTGTAGTTTCAGAAAACAGAAAAACAATTCCTGCTAAAGGTGGTGAAATCGAAGAATTTAGCTGGTTTGATCACACAACCGGTGAAATCTATTGGTCAAATCGTAATGCACAAAAAGGATTTATCACTTTTGTAGGAAGACAACTCCACTCTTTTTTAAGACATGAGCTGGCTCATCTTTTAATTTATCGTTCCTTGGCGCACTATCCACGCCCTGACTATTGGCATGATATTTCAGAAGAAACTAAAGGAGACCCTGAAAATCACATCTTTGTTCGACATGGAGTTGATCCTTCTCAACCCAACAAAGATCGATACAATCATTTTAAAACATCTGCTGAGGCCGCCTTCATTGAAGGGTTGGCATTTGCTCTGGAACGAGGAACCTATATGGAGCACCCCATGATCTTAGAAAATAGCGACATGTTGAATCAGCTCTATTTTGATACAGAAAATCAAAACTATTATTACACTGATGAAAATGGATTTACGATTCAAGATGAAAAGTTTATCGCCCCTCTTGAAAGCGAGGTGTATTTGGCTAGCACGATCCATAAACTCTTTTTTGGATTTCAATCTAATGATTCCAAAAGCATTGAAAGTGACCAGCAATATACTTTTTATATCGTCCATACGACGAATAACGAAACCATGAGACAGGTTATTGACATTATCAGCACAGATGGCCCTTCGGATGTTATTTCATTTGCTAAAAGTCTGGATCAACACATGGGGAGTGACATAGGATACAGATGGCTTAGAGAATTTTATTTTTACGACTATAAAACCGGTTTAAATACATTCCCTGAATTTCAAATGACGCAAGAACAAAGTGCTTGGGATAATCGGTTTATCACTCGCGCTACCATTTCCAAAAATAAAAAAGATAGCTTCTTTACCCCTTACGTTGAAGAAGAAGAAGAAGAAGAAGCAAGACAAAAGTCACAAGAAGAATTTTCAAAGTCTTTTGACAACACTCTAATCACTCACAAAATTGATGAAGCCATTTCAGACTCAGACGCTCACCTTCAAAATACCCAAGAAAAAATAATGACTTTTGCAAAAGCCATTGAACAAAGAAATGGGCTTTCTGAACAACTCAAACCCTATATTCCCGTGAGCGAAGAAAATAGAAAAGCTCGCTGGGATTTGGCGGAAAAACTCTATAATGAAATTGAAAAAAAATATTATACAACTATTTATCTCATGCTCATTCAAGATTATCTTAATCCCCTTTTAGATCTTTTTACCCCTAGATTTCAAGAACGCGAGGCCATTAAACTAAGACTTGAGAATATTAAAAACACTCCCTCTCAAGCTGGGGGCACAAATCATCGAGAACGTGTCATCAACATGCTCTCAGAAACAAAAGCCTTGGTTGAAAATGAAAAAAAATTAATTGAACTGTTGATCCTGACAGAGGTTGTCAAAGATCACTTTTCCGAACACTAAACGAGATCATCTATAACGAAGTGGAATAAAACTAGTACTCTGATTTTTTTCGTAGTTCTTTTTCAGATGCAAGCATTCCATCCAACTTTTGATCTATTTCTTTACGCGTAACATTTGGATATTTCTTTTTCCATCTTTTCAGATCATTTTCCATCATTTTTAAAATACGTGGGTCATCATCGGCCATTTCAAGAACTTCCTTAGATTCTGGGGGTGTTTTCACGATGCGTCCATCAACAACATATTCATCATCATTTATTTTTTGGTCGAGATTGTCTTTTGACGATATGTCCGAGATGCGTTCGGACTGCTTTTTCCCGCGTCTTCGATTGATTGTAGTAACCATTGGCTAACACCCTCCTATAAGCATCAATAATTTTAGGTTTTTCATTGGGAAATAATTTAAGATCTCCAGTTTCAAATAAGGCTTTATAAAGATATGCTGCATGTCTGAAAAGGGCTTTGAGATTTTCATTATTGAGATATTTTTCATATTCTTTGTCTACGTCCCAATTATAATAACGTCCTTCATATTCTTCATCAACTCGTTTTTTATCTTTTAGCCATTGTTCTGTAATAGCGTTCAGCTCTTCATCTGTATAGTGAGTAGCATATTTCCCCATAGCTGCGGGACATGCAATACTTGTACCAAGGGTTTTGAGCTCAAACGGCAAAAAATGCGGACGGAAAACCGTCCGAGATGATTAATAGTGAAGCAATATTTAAGTGAAATTTCGGATACTCTAAATCATGCTGGTATTGACACCCCGTCATCCCGAACGCAGTGAGGGATCTATGCTTTATTCTCGATCAACTTCAATTTTTAACAAGCCGTAAATTTTTTTAAGAAAAACAGTGGCGCCATCAATTGTCTGGCAAGCTAAAGTACGAGAATCTGGATTTTGTAAGCCAGAGTTAAAACAATAGTTAAATGGCTGAGAACTCACTCCAATTAAGCTATCAGTTTGATTTATATTTTCTTGAATTTCTTGAGACAACTCTAGCTCGGCAGATTTCTTCTTTAAATCTTCAAGCCTTACACTCAGGCCTCCAAGCATATAACATCCAACTGTGTCCTTTCCTATAGATAGAAACAGAGATGTTGTCTCAGTATAAAGAGACAAGAGATCAACTTCATTGCTAAATGCCTTAAGGTTTAATTTTCTTTGTTCATCCTCATTACCCATTGCTATATTGGAGAAAGAAGAAATTAATACCATTGACATAGAAACAACAATCACCACCAGATTTTTCATAACGATACCTCCTTAAAAAAATAAACTAACACCGACCCTAAATTCCTAGCACCCAGATTTTACGAAGGCAAGAAAATTTAAGTATTACAACCAGAAGTAGCGCGTAAAATTCTCACAATGTAAAAAAGACTTCTTTATTGACTTCTCTGATACCACTTGTTAAAAACCAGGAAGGTTTCAGGAGGTGTTGTAATGAATATCAAAAAAATTTCGATCTTTGTTTTCTTTATCTCTTTCATCAGTTTTTCCGGATGGGCTTCTTCACTCGATGGTACGTGGAAAGGAACCATTTCTCTGGGTGAGGGACGCATCGATTACGATTTAACCCTTACGATTAAAACTGAGGGTACTCAAACACTTGTTGAAGCCAAAACAAACTACGCTAAATTACAGGTCACATATGTCAATGTAGAAGAACTCACAGAGGGTACCCATATCGACATAGAAGCATATGAACTAACCCAAGATGTGTATTTCAACTTTACGCTGATGGGAGCATTAAACGAAGCCAAAGATACCATTCAAGGATCAGCATCCCAAATTATTCAAAATCGCCGGTATCTGACTAGCTACGGAACCTTTGAAGTTAAAAAAGTTTTATTTTAACATCATTGTCTGATATAATTTAATTTACTGTGAAAATTTTATTATTGCCTTTAGCCCTGCTTTATATGGGGTGTGTTATGGGGAGCGGAGGTGACACCACCACTGATTATGCCAATCTGGTCTTAGGACAAAGTAATTTTATTACGACAGGCTCTAATGCCAATAGTACTGCTTCTGATAGTTCTTTATCCAATCCCAAAGGCATTTTTTTTGATGGCACAAAACTTTATATTGCAGATACCTCTAATAATAGAGTTTTGATTTGGAATACCAACCCTACCTCTAATAAACAATCCGCCGATGTCGTGGTGGGGCAAGCCAACAAGACATCCAATAGCCCCAATCAAGGCAGTACAGCTTCCTGTGCAACTTTATCTGGCCCTACTTCCGTTCATGTGAACGGGGGGAGACTTTTTATTGCAGACACAGGAAATCACCGAATATTAATTTATAACACCATCCCTACTTCTGATGGCGCCACTGCAAATCGAGTAGTGGGCCATGCCGATTGTACTCAAACCGCTGCCAACCGACTGGATGGTTCAACCGCCGGAGTTCGGGCAGATACTTTGAGTAGCCCTACCGATGTTTTTTATAATGGCAGTAAAATGGTCATTGCCGATAGCGGAAACCATCGGGTATTGGTGTATAATTCCCTTCCTACCAATACTTCAGAAGATGCAGATGTCGTTGTAGGACAAACAGATAAAGAAAAAGCTTCTTTAAATTCTCCCAACGCCAATACTCTTTCTAGTCCCAGTGGCGTTTACGCTAACGATGACAAACTTTTGATTGCCGATACGGGGAATAACCGAATTTTGATTTTTAATACTATCCCCACCTCTGACAATACCTCTGCCAATACTGTTATTGGACAAACTTCTATGACTACTTCAGGCTCTGGAACTTCCAGCTCTACTCTCTCTGGACCAACGGATATCCATGCAGATAGCGAAAGCCGCCTTGCGATTGCAGATAAAGGCAATCACCGAGTACTCATTTACGATACTATTCCTGGTAGCAATGGTGCTGCTGCCCACCGAGTATTGGGACAAGCTGATTTTACGACCGCCAAAGCCAATCGCGATTCTGATCCCGCTGGGAATTCTCTCAATGGCCCCTCTGGAGTTTTCAGCAATTCCTCCATCTACTGGATTGCAGACACATTTAATAACAGATCTTTGCGATTTTCTGCTGATTAATCTTGATAACCCTTTGTAATAACGATATAATTTATAAAACCAACACATGGCAGCTAAGTTTGACTTTCGACTTTTTCTAGATCGTTTAAGCCACCTATCTTTGGACTTTGCTACCCTTCAACGCTACACTTGGGTTTTGAATCTTTTTATCATTTTTTTGCTCGCCAAAAGTGCTTCTAATATTGTGGTTAATTACATCGACCATTCTATTGAAGCACCGACGCATCCAGAGGCTCAAACAGCCAAAGCTCCTCCGCCTAAAATCACGTATCCCTCTAAAGATAATTTTAATATTATTACCAAACGCAATATTTTTAATCCAAAGGCCAAGGAAGAAGAATTGGTCTTTGATAAAAAAGGATCAGGCCTGGATGAAGCAGGTGCAACCCCCACTTCCCTTCCCTTGGAACTCGTAGGAACCATTATTCTTTCGGATGCTAGCCGATCTATTGGCGCCATTAAAGACAAGGGGTTAAATCGTGTGGAATCATATCAAGTGGGAGATCTCATTTTAAACAAAGCCAAGGTGTTTAAAGTAGATCCCTATAAAGTCTATTTTCAAAATAAAGAAACAGGATCCATGGAATATGTGGAACTTAAAGAAGATAAACAATTGGCACCTCCTTCTTCTGGCGGTGGAGGCTTTGCAGATGCAGGGGGAGGAATTCGCCAATCTGGAGAAGGACGATTTGTGATTGACCGAGGAGCACTGGAATCTTCCCTTTCCAACCCCAATGAAATTTTAACCCAAGCCAGAGCAGTTCCCAATATTGTTGATGGGAAAATTAAAGGATTTAAAATTTTTTCTATCCGACCAGGATCTATTTATGAAAAATTGGGAATTCAAAATGGGGATACGATTGAACGGGTGAACGGCATTGAACTTGATAGTCCATCAAAAGCGTTGGAATTTTACGGAGCCATTACTTCTGCAGCAGAGGTAGCACTGGATATTGATCGCGGTGGGCAAAAGAAGAGTTATAACTATCAGATTAAGTAGTCAGATTAAGCAGTACGTAACATAAAGGGGAAATTATATGAAAAAAAATAAAGCAGGTCTTCTCCTCCTATTTCTTATTCTTGGTTTTAGTCTTATGGTACAGGCACAGATGCCGCCAGAGCCAGAGGATGAGGAAGAAGATGAAGCCCCCATTTTTAACAATCCTCCTACTACCATTCCAGCTATTCCCCCCGCTCCCGGTGTAGTATCTAAAGACGCTCCTCCTCCCAGAGAAATTAAAATTGAAGAAAAAGGACCTGAAACCAAAAATGCCGTTAAAATTACAAGCATTAACTTTAGAGATGAAACTTTGGATGCCGTCACGAAAAGCATTAGTAAACTCACCGGAAAAAGTTTTATTGTCACTGAAGACTTAAGCCGAAAAAAAATTACTATTATCTCTCAAGAAGATGTCACGATTGAAGAAGCCTATCGGGCATTTTTATCGGCTCTTGAGATGAATGATTTAACGTTGGTTCCGGTTGGGAAATTTTTTAAAATCGTTCGTGCTCAGGATGCTACCAAAATGAGCCTTAAAACCTATGCTGGGAAATATTCTCCTACGAGCGATGGCTACATTACCCGAATTTATCACTTAAAATATATTAATGCTTCTGCCATTTCCAGATCATTACAGCCCATTGTAAACCCTAGGGCTCTCGTCGCCTATGAACCGACCAATAGTTTAATTATTACCGATACAGGATCCAACATCAACCGGCTTCTTGAAATTTTAGAGCATCTGGATGTGAAAGGATTTGAAGAACAATTAGCCGTTATTAAAATTAAATATGCCTCTGCCAAAGATGTGGCGGATCAACTCAATAATTTCTATCGAGATGACATGAAACAAGGAGGAGGAAGCCGATTTGCCCCCCCCACATTTGGAGGAAGCGCGGGCGGAGGAGATAGTGGTGCTAGCGGAGGAGAATCTATTTCTAAAATTATTCCTGATCCCAGAACCAATTCCATTATTGTCAAAGCCAACGAGCAAGGAATTATTAAAATAAAAGAACTCATTTCAAAACTCGACACCAATGTAGGTGGCGGAGGAAAAATCCACGTCTATTATCTTCAAAATTCCGATGCAGAAAAAATGGCTCAAATTCTTTCTCAACTCGTCGGAGGAAAAAGTGGGGGCTCTCCTCGAATGGGAATGCCTGGAATGCCTTCGATGGGTCCCGTTGATTTTGAAGGCGAAATTAAAATTACAGGGGACAAAGAAACCAATTCTTTGGTCATCACCGCTTCGCTTCAAGATTATAACACCTTAAAAGGAGTCATTGGTAAACTCGATATCCCCAGAAAACAAGTCTACGTGGAAGCGTATATTTTAGAGGTTAACGTCAATAAAAATAAAGCGTTAGGAATTTCTTATACCGCGGGTGTTCCTGCCCCCGGATTTAAAAATGGATTGGTCGGTGGCTTTGCGGGGACCTCACCTAATTCCATGGAGGTCATTTTAGATCCCACAAAGTTAATGAGCCCTGGAAGCGGGGTCATTGGCTTTGTGACTCAAGGATCGACTCAAATTACGCTTCCTAATGGAGAAAAAAAATCGATTCCTAATGCCACAGCTCTTATTCGCGCTCTGGCGAGTGATGCTAATTCTAATTTGCTCTCTGCTCCTCAAATTTTAGCTTTAGATAACGTGGAATCTGTTTTTGAAGCTTCTGAAAAAATTCCAACCTCTTCAGGGACCTCCACCTCCAGCAATGGAGTCATTCAACAAAATATCACCCGAGAACCCATTGGGTTAATGTTAAAAATTAAACCTCAAATCAATGAGACATCTGAACTCGTCCGACTTGAAATTGACCAATCGATTGAAGATATTTCCAATCGAAAACCGCCCAGTGACATTGCAGGGCAAACATTTGCCTCCACCAAACGCGCCATGAAAACAACCGTCTTAATTAAAGATCAAGATACGGTGGTTATCGGGGGACTCTTAAGAGACAACATCAATGAAACGTCCAGCAAAATTCCCTTGCTGGGTGACATTCCTATTTTAGGATGGCTCTTTAAAAGCGCTTCCAAAGAAACCGTTAAGACTAATTTACTCTTACTCTTAACGCCCACCATCTTAAAAAAATATGGGGATTTTAGAAAACTATTTGATAAAAAACTAAGAGAACGCCAAGAATTTATGGATAAAAATTATCCAGGGGATGATCGAAAAACAACTTATTTAGATCAATTAAATCCCCCCAAACAGGAGTAAAAAAGAGTGCCTCTTAAAAAACCAAAACTGGGAGAAATTTTATTAAAGCACACTTCTCTCACAGAAAAACAATTAGAAGATTCCCTTATTCTTCAAAGAGAAAAAGGAACAAAGCTCGGGGATATTCTCATTGAACGAGGGTATCTCACCCCTGAAGAAATTCAAAAAGCCTTAAGTATTCAGCTGGGGCTGCCTTTTTATCAAGAAATTCCTGCAGATCGAATTGACCCCATTCTCGTCGATAAAATTCCCATTAATTACGCCAAAGAAAATGAAGTTATCCCCATTACTCGAGAGGGTGATCGCGTCATTGTGGCGACGGCCAACCCCTTAGAACAATCTGTTTTAGATGATTTACGCATTATTTTAAAAGCACAGATTCAGCCGGTGATTGCCAGTGCGTTAAAAATCCAAGACGCCATTAACCGCGTGTACGAGAAAAAAGAACAAAAAGCCATTTCTGAAATTGGCGAAGAAGCCATGGATCTTTCCTACGAACTCGACGAACCCGAAGATTTGCTCGATGCCAGCGATGAAGCTCCTATTATCCGATTGGTGAATTCCCTTCTTTTTCGAGCTGTCAAAGAAAGAGCCAGCGATATTCACATTGAACCCCAGGAACGAGAAGTGGTTGTTCGATTTAGGATTGATGGAATTTTATACGATGTCTATAAACCGCCCAAAGCCTTTCAAAATAGCATTACTTCTCGGATTAAAGTCATGGCCGATTTAAATATTGCCGAAAAAAGACTCCCACAAGATGGACGCATTCGCATTAAAATTGCCGGGAAAGATATTGATATCCGTCTTTCCACCGTTCCCATCACTCATGGAGAGCGGATTGTCATGCGGCTCGCTGATAAAAGTAATGTTGTCTTAGAACTCAAAGATTTGGGATTTGAAGGACAAATGTATGAAACCTTGGATGGACTGATCCACAAAAACCATGGCATTATTCTTGTCACTGGACCTACCGGAAGTGGAAAAACAGCCACTCTTTATGCCTGCATTGCAAGATTAAATTCTGTAGAAATTAATATTTTAACCGTTGAAGATCCGGTGGAATATCAAATTAAAGGTATTGGGCAAATTCCTGTAAACCCAAAAATTAATTTAACGTTTGCAAGCGGACTGAGAGCCATTTTACGTCAAGATCCTGATGTCGTAATGATTGGAGAAATTCGGGATCTTGAAACCGCAGAAATTGCCATTCAAGCTTCTTTGACCGGGCACTTAGTCATCTCCACCCTTCACACAAACGACGCCCCCGGAGCTGTTACCCGTTTAGTGGATATGGGAGTAGAACCCTTTTTAGTATCTTCTTCTATTTTAGGGGTTATTGGCCAGCGCCTGATTCGACGTATTTGTAAGGCCTGCAAACAAGAATATGCACCCACGGAAGAACAGCTTAAAGAACTCGGCATGACGCGAGATCAATTTCAAGGGAAAAAAATCTATAACGCTGTGGGATGTGAAAAATGCATGAAAACAGGCTATTCGGGTAGAACTTCTATTAAAGAATTATTTGTGGTGGATGATGATACTCGGCAAATGATTTTAGCCGGTACCGATTCTACAACCTTAAAAAAGAAAGCCATGCAAAAAGGGATGAAAACCATTCGAGATGATGGTATTTCAAAAGTCCTTTCGGGAATTACTACCATTGAAGAAATTTTACGTGCCACACAGGTTGAAGTGTAACTATGCCAGTTTTTGAATATAAGGGAGTTGATTCTAAAGGAAAATCCGTCAAAGGAAAAATGGACGGAGATAATCCAAAGATCGCTCGAGCAAAGCTTCGAAAACAAGGTATTTTCCCAACAGAACTCATCGAAAAACAAACCAAAGAATCCTCAGGATCTGTCACATCAGGATTTAAATTTTTTAAACGTGTCAAAATCACCGATGTCGCCATTATGACACGCCAAATGGCTACCCTGGTCAAAGCCAATATCCCTATTGTTGAAGCTTTAAATGCTATTGCCGATCAAGTTGAAAACGAACGATTAAAACTCATCATGACCGATATCAAAGAACAAGTGAATGAAGGATCTTCTTTAGCTCAAGCTTTGGGAAAATATCCGGAAGTCTTTTCAAATCTCTATATCAATATGGTCAAAGCTGGAGAAACCGCAGGAACTCTTGATACAGTTTTATTGCGCTTAGCAGAATTTACAGAATCTTCAGTAAAACTGAAAAATAAAATTGTAGGATCGATGACCTATCCTTTGGTGATGGTGGTGGTTGGCGTTGTCATCATCACAGGGCTTTTTGTATTTGTTATTCCTAAAATTACTCAAATTTTTGCAGATATGGAGCGCTCGCTTCCTCTTCTCACTGTAATTGTCATTAAAATTAGCGACACGATTAGGACCCAATGGTACTTGGTCATTGGAGGATTTGCTTTTGTTTTTTATACCGGCAAAAAAATTCTTAACAGTGAAAAAGGGAAACAAAAATTTGATGCCCTTATTTTAAAAGCTCCTATTTTTGGAAAATTGGTTCGAATGATTTCGGTTTCACGATTCACGAGTACCCTTTCAACTCTTCTGCATGGAGGAGTTCCCCTTCTTCAAGCCATGGATATTGTCAAAAATGTTATTGATAATCATGTCATTCGAAGTGCCCTCGTTAAGGCCCGAGAAAATATCCAAGAAGGGCAATCTCTCGCTGCTCCTTTAAAAGAAAGCGGAGAATTCCCAGCCATTGTCACCCATATGATTACGATTGGGGAAAAAACAGGCGAATTAGAAACCATGCTCAATACCATTTCCGATGCTTATGACAATGAAGTCGACACAACGATTACCTCTTTAACACAACTTTTAGAACCACTGATGATTGTTTTTATGGGAGCTGCAGTGGGGATTATTGTAATGGCCATCTTGCTCCCAATTTTGGATTTAAATAGTATTGCAGGACAGTAAAAACCAGATCCCCGATCAGGTCGGGGATGACACAAGGAGAAAACTAAATGAATAAAACACTTAAATTAATGAATAACCGAGGGATGACCTTGATTGAAATTATTGTGGTCATGACCATTATTGCATTGTTTGCAAGTTTGGTGGCGACACAGGTCACAAGTCGCTTGGGCCAAGCTAAAATTCAAGCTGCTAAAACGCAAATTAAAACGTTCCAACAAGCCATGGAACTGTATAAGACGGATAACGATATCTATCCCACGACTGAACAAGGGCTTGAAGCTCTGATCGAACAACCCACTGCAGGTACCGTTCCCAATAATTATCCTCCAGGAGGATATCTCTCTCAAAAGAAAATTCCTAAAGATCCCTGGGGTTCTACTTACGTTTATCTTTGCGATGATGGTGAAAAATTCACGATCCTCTCTTATGGACCCGACCGGAAAGAAGGAGGAACGGGAAAAGGTGCTGACATCTCAAGCGACGATCAATAATAAAAAAGCATTCACTCTTATTGAGCTTATCATCGTCATGGCTGTCATGACTCTTTTTGTCACGATGGCCATGCCTCGCTTTCGAGATAAGCTCGATTTAGATTTAAAACGTCAAGCACGCATGCTTTCTGGCACCATTCGATTCCTTTATAATCAAGCAGCTGTTAAAAATAAAACCTACAGGCTTCATTATGATTTAGATAAACAAACTTATTGGGTAGAGTCTTCGGCTAAACACATCCGGCTCTCTGAAACCACGCATTCTAAAAGTCCGTGGGATAAAGATGAAAAACCAAAATCCTCTTTTACCGAAGACAAAGAGTTTCTTAAAAAACCTGTAGAACTTCGGAAAAAAATTAAGTTTAAAGATATTAAAACCGAAGCCTCTTCCCTTCCCATTACTTCTGGCGCAGCTTATACACACTTTTTCCCTCACGGCTATGCTGAACAAACGCAAATCCGATTAGAAACCGAAAAAGGGAAAATTTTTACTATTGTGGTGCAACCCTTAACTGGAATGGCTAAAGTTTATGACCATGATCTTAAAGAATAAAAAATGGATCCCGGGTCAAGCCCGGGATGACTCTGGGCTTACGCTTGTTGAAGTCATTATTGCCATGGCTATTTTTGTGACGTCTTTTTTTGTATTGATCGACGCTCAAAACCTCAATATTAAAAATTCTGCTACCTCAAAAAAAGGAACTATTGCCACTATTTTGGCTCAACAAAAATTAAATGAGATGCTTCTTCAATACAGAGAAAAACCACTATCTGAAATCCCCGAAAAAGAAGAAGGAAAATTTGATGAAAAATATCCCTCTTACCGGTGGGAAAAAACTTCGCAAGATTTTCATTATGATCTTTCTTTTTTAGTGGATATGGCCAATGCAGGCAAAGAAGAAGAAGGGAGTGAAGAGGAAGAACCCCAATCTCCAGTAATGACGTATTTACCCAAGATTTCAGATTTTATTCAAAAATCAGCAAAAGAAATTACGGTGACAGTGTACTGGAAAGAAGGAAGCGGAGAGAGAAAAGTAACGATGACAACACATTTATTTAATTACAAACAACAGGTAGCTCTATGAGAGAAAAGATTCACAAAAGTGGGGTGGGTGGCTTTACCCTCATCGAAGTCCTTGTCGCCATGACAATCTTTTCTTTTATCGCTCTAGGCACCGGAGGCGCCATCTCTCGTGGCATGGAAATTAAAAAACGCGTTGAAGCCGATTGGGATGAAATCCACGGCATCAGAACTGCCCTCTTCATTATGAACCGAGACATTTCTTTGGCCTTTCATGCTAAAAAACCAACTACTCAAAGCGCTATGTTTGCCATTACTGACAGCAACAAATGGTTTAAAAGCTATTTTGTAGGAAAAATGAGCGATTTAAATTTTACATCTCTCGCCCATCGCCAACTTTATTCTGGAAGACATGAATCCGAAATGTGCGAAATAGGTTATTCTTTAGAGCAATCTCGCCTCATGCGCCGAGAAGATCCCTTGATTGATGAAAACAAAGAAAAAGGGGGAGAAGCAGCCATTCTTTTAGAAAATGTTAAAAACGTATCATTTCGATTTTATTCTAAAAAACAAGATCGCTGGGGAGATGAATGGGACACAGAAAGACGAGACTATGAAAACCAATTTCCAGATGCGGTTGAAATTAAATTTACCCTCTTAAAAAATGAAAAAGAACTTGAGTACTCAACCCTTGTCGTTCTTTCCAATCCCAATAACGAACCCCCAAAAGACATAGGACAAAACCAAAATCCGGGACAGGGACAGGGTCAAGGTCAAGGGCAAGGACAACAACCGTGATCTGGACAAATAAAAAAGGAGTGGCCTTGATTTTAGTCATTAGCTCTATCTCCATGCTTTCCATGATGATGGTAGAATTCACTTTTAATTCTCAAATCAATTTTAAAATTTCTAAAAATTTTCAAAACTCTCTAAAAGCTCAGGCCCTGGCACGATCGGGCGTTTATTTTGCGATGCTCGAGCTTAAAGTTCATAAAATGATTAAAGATAATCCTATCGTTAAGCAAATCCCTGGTTTTAATGCCGGAATGTTAGATATGATTTGGCAATTTGGGTTTATTTACCCTCCTATTGCATCGAAAAAAGCAACGTTTGGCACCGGAAAAGAAATTGAAGAACTCACCCAAAAATCAAAAATAGATGGAAAAATCACCGCTCAAATTTTTGATGAGGGCTCTAAAATTAATCTCAACGACCTCGAAAATATACAAACCAGACCAGCGGTTATTCAACAGCTGGATACCATTTTTGAACAAAAGAAGGCTTCTGATGAAGAATTCTTTCGAAAATATCGGGATCTTCGCTTTACGGATCTCATTAATAATATTGTCGACTGGATTGATAAAGATCGAGACCGGGTAGGCGGAGGAGATGAAGAAAGTTACTATGGCCGTTTGCCTATCCATTATCAAAGTAAAAATACCCCCTTGGACACCGTTTCAGAACTGGCGCTGATTGAAGGATTTGACGATGAAACCATCTTTGACTTGCTTCTCCCCCACATAACCGTGTATCCTACAGGAGGGATTAATGTGAACACGGCGGATAGTATTGTCCTTCTTTCACTGAGTCCCGATTTTACAGAAGACGATGTAAAAAAGCTTATCGAAGACAGACAAAAAATGGGCTCTTTTAAAGATAAAAATGCTTTTATCAAGTATTGCGAAGAGAAATTATTTAAAAAAATTGATCCAAAATTAAATTTAAAGACAGATTCCACAATTTACTCCATTGAATCCACGGGAGAAGTTGGGGGTACCTCACAAATGGCCCACGTGGTCGTAGATACCTCTAAAACAGGGGCTGATGGAGCTCCTCAGATTGTATACTGGAATATGAACTGATGAAGATTATTGGACTCGATATTGGAAGTTACTCGGTTAAAGCCATTGAAGTGGAGATGGGCCTTCGTCAACTTGAAATTTTAGATTTTTTTGAAGAAAAACTTCCCCTCACTCTTGAACTTCCCAAACCCGAAGTCGTTAAAGAAGCCATTAAAAATATTTTTCTTAAAAATAATATCGTGCCTCCTTATAAAGTTATTTCTTCTTTATCAGGACTATTTGTATCTTCAAGAATAATTACCCTTCCCTTCGCTGACAAATCTAAAATTAAACAAACGCTCCCCTTTGAACTTGAAGAACACATTCCTTTTGCTTTAGAAGACATTGTGTTTGACTACCAAATTTTGGCTAAAGGAGAAAAAAATACAACCCTTCTCACCCTCATTACTCCCAAAGATATTATTCAAGAAAGGCTTTCTCTTTTTGAAATCCCAGAAAGCTCTCCCGATCTTTTAACCATGGATGCCATTAGCCTTTTTAATCTCACTAAATTTAATTGGGAAGAACCCGGAGAAGTGTATGCTCTGGTAAACATAGGACGAAGCCAAACGGCTTTGTGCATTGTGGATGATGGCAAAATTAATCACGTCCGATCTATTTCTATCGCTGGACAGGCCATTACACAGACCATCCAAGAAAATTATAAACTGTCTTTTGAGGACGCTGAAAAAGCTAAAATTGATAACGGATTTGTTCTCACAGACACCACGAATGTTACTGCCGATCAGGCTAAATTTTCAGAATGTATTAAAAAAGCTCTAGATCCACTTATCGGTCAGCTCAATCAAACCTTTCAATCCAATCGCTCTAAAGGCCATGGTGTTGTTCGAAAACTTTTTTTAAGTGGGGGGTCTTCTCTGCTTCGAAATCTACCGGCGTATTTATCCCAAGAACTTTCTTTAGAAGTAGTCCCTTTAAAAATTTTAAACTCCTACACCATGAATAACATCGCCGATAACGACGAAAATAATGCCAAAGTATCAACCGTGTTGTCATTGGCATTAGGATGTGTCGGTAGAAATTATTCTGAACAATTTAATTTTAGAAAAGGAGAATTTTCAAAATACCAAGCGGGCCCTCTGGGAAAAGAAGTTCGATACCTCTTGGGAATGGGGGGGCTGATTATTGCTATTTTATTTGTGAACATGATTGGAAATTATTTTATTCTGCGCTCTACTCTTAAAAAGATTGATCAACAAATGGTAGAAGTGATTAAAAAATTCCCCTTAAAAATCTCTGATAATCTTTTAGAAGATGCCACCCAACTTCGGGCTTTTTTAACTAAAAAATCCAAAGAACAAAAAGAAAAAATAGAAGCCTTGGGAGGAACCAAGGGGGATACCTTAACCACCCTTCAGATTCTCCAAGAAGTTTCCGCTCTTGTGCCTAAAAATGTTTTATTTGATGTTCGAGAACTTTCTATTGTCGATGGGAAAATTAAAATTGCCGCCATTTCAGATTCTTTTAATTCGATCGACAACATTGAAAAAAGTTTAAAAAACAATCCTAAATTTACCAAAGTCGCAAAAGGAGAAATTTCAACCGCATCCGATGGACAAAATAAGGATTTTACAATGACTTTTGACATAAAAACGGCAAAGAAATAAACCATGGCACTTTTAGACATACTAAAATTGGATAGTTTAAAAGAACAATTCTCCATCGCAAAATTAAGAGAGAATAAATATCTGGCTCCTGTTGTTAGCTGGTACGATGGACTTCCTCCGGATCAAAAAAATATAGCCGGTATTGGCTTTATTGCGGGGGGCGTGCTCTTGGTTCTTTTTTTCGTATATTTAGGCTATAGCACGCTGGATTCCTTAAAAGAAGAAATTGAAAATAAAAATATCAATTTAAAAGAACTCTCCAGATACCAAGAACAATTTAAAGAACAAGATATGATTTTAAAACAGCTAGAAAGAGAAGCCAAACGTCAAAGTTCAGATTTTTCATTGCTTTCGGCATTGGAACAGCTGGCCCAAGCTTCTCAAATTGGCAGAGAATCCATTGAGTCCATTAGTCCCAAGCAACTTCCCCCAGGAAATTACTTTATAGAAACCGAAGCCACCGTACAGCTTGTTAAAGTATCGCTCAGACAACTAACAGATTACTTTTATAAAATTGAATCATCTGCCAATAACATGAATTTACGAGAAGTTCGTGTTAAACCCAGATTTGATAACCCACAATATTTAAATGTAACCTTTAAAGTATCGTCGTATAAGCCAAAGGAATAATATAGGGAAAAAATGAATACACAAAAAATCATGCGATATAGTGGATACGTAGCTTTTGGGATTTTTATTTTTGTGTTTTCAACCTATCTCAATTTCCCCTATGGAAAGCTCAAAGATAAATTTTTTATCCAGCTCGAAAAAGCCACCGGCATCATGATTGATGCTACAGAATTTAAAACAACGTTAACCTTGGGAGTAAAGTTAACGGGTGTCGAGCTTAGCCATAAATCTTTAAATACACCTCCACTTCGGATTCCAGAGATGACAGCCGGACCTTCTCTTCTGTCGCTTATAACGTTTAAACCCAAAGTAAAATTTTCCGTAGAACTCCCTCAAGGCTCACTCAAGGGATTTATGCATTATAAGGGGATGCAGTCTCAGGCGTTTGATTTAACCTTAGAAAGCGTTAATTTGGTTCGAAACTTTAAAGATTTTTTACCTGCCGATATTAATGGCACCATTGATGCTCATGTTGGCTTAGCTGGAAATCTCCAAACCATGAATTTAACCGAAGGAGATGCCAATATTAATATTCAGCAATTTAAAGTAGATAAACTCTCTGTCATGAACATGGCCATCCCTCAAATTTCGCTCTCTCATATTACACTTAAAGGAAATATGAAAAAAGATCGCTTTGTGGTAGAAAAGTTTGATCTCGGAGGAGAAAAAGAAGATCTCTATGCCAACGTCACGGGAGATATTCAACTAAATTCAAGATCGCTTAATCAAAGTCGTTTAAATCTAGTATTGAAATTTAAATTATCCGAAAAAATGAAAAAAGAATTTGGAATGTTTCTGCCCTTTATCGCCAACGCCCTAGACAGCTCTGGATTTTATTCCTTAAATATCACCGGCACGCTTGCTGCTCCCATGGCCCTCCCCAAAAAATCATAAAATAGCACTGAAAAAAGGTGCCCAAACCTTCAGCATATCGGACGGTTTTCCGTCCGCATTTTTTGACATTTAAGCTCAAAACCCCTGGCACAAGGATTGCATATTCTGCCACCATGGGAAAATATGCTACTCATTATACAGATGAAGAACTGAACGCTATTACAGAGCAATGGCTAAAAGATAAATCCTGCATTGACCGAGAAATGGAAGGACTGTATCTTCCAGATATTGACAGAGCATATATACCTTATCTGCATAATAAAAATTTACAGGCTCTTTTTCGCTATGCTATTTACTTATATCATTTTGGTGTTAAAACTGGGGAATTCATTTTTTATCGGGATGAACAAGAGCTTGTTAGTAAAGTATACGAAAGGATAAAAAGTAATGGATATTACGATAGATCAAAAGAATTTGAAAAAAAAGTCCGAGTACGTCTTGGGAACGCAGTCAAAAGACAATCATATAGAAAATATAAAAAAAGTTAGTCCTATTAAGATACCAGGAACATCAATATTATTGCCACCCTTTGACTATGAGGATCCCCATATGCTGTTGTGGATTAATCGGCAAATAACCAAGCTCAAAAAAAAAGATCCAGAATTTACATATGAAAAATTTCTTAAAAAATTAACAAAAAAAATTTTTTTTATAGATGATCATAACTTCAATATTAATATAGCTGATCTTCTTATTGAAGATAACAAAATTTGTGCATTACCTCCTAATTGGAGATATCTACATAGAAAAAAAGAAAAAGAGCTCAGAAAGAAATGGATCAAAGAGGCAGGTTATACTGAAAAAGACTATGAAGAACGTTTAAAGATTGCCCGCAAAAATTTAAAAAAATTTTAAAAGTAAAATTATTTATCCCGAAATAGCTCGTATTTTGAATAGAGTTTTCCACTAAAATAGGCCTTCCCTGTGAGCGTATTCCCATCATCGGAGAGTTGAAATTCTATAAATCCCCCCTCTTTTGGGAAAATAATGGTTTCAGAATCCGTTTTGATAAATCCTTCACCAAAAACGTTCACATAATAACTAGAAGGCGTGCATGTTTCAGAAGACCACGAACCTACTTCGCGTATAATACCTGTTACAATATTGTCTAAAGTAATAAATTTTGCCATGGAGGGGAAAATACAATTATTTTCATCCACTTGCCCCACCCATGTCCCCTCAATTTGAGATATAGACTCAAAATTGGAAAATCCAAAACTGGTCCATGCTAAGACTACCCCCAAGCAAATAATTTGAACTATTTTTTTCATCTTGTCCTCTATTTAAGAAACTGCGTTTTTAGGAATGAACCAGAAAAGTATGGCAAAAAGAATTTTATTATTCAAGCATAAAAAGAAAAGAAGATCTCTATGCCAACGCCCTAGACAGCTCTGGATTTTATTCCTTAAATATCACCGGCACGCTTGCTGCCCCCATGGCCCTCCCCAAAAAATCATAATGTGTTCTACCTGTCATCCTGAGGGCGAAGCCCGAAGGATCTGTTATGCTCACATGCTGTTATCGACAGATACTATTCCAAGGTAATTTGACTTAATATAATGTTTAACATAAAATCATCTCCATGCGTAAATTCTTATATATAATTGACCAGATTGAATGGGGAATTGTCTTATTTTTTGCAATTACAAGCATTTTTTCAGCTCAAATTATGATTTCTTTAAAACTCGAATCGCATTTAACAGATATACAACTAGGACTCTTTAAGCCTTTATGTGGATTAACAATCGTCAGCGCTTTTTTAATCAAAAAATTTTCATTAAGCAGCTTTTTTCGGAGTTTCTTTAAAAGAGAAACAACTTTATTTTCCATATGCTTACTAATAATTTCACATGTTTACTATGGCTCTATTATAGGGATCTTCTCTTTTGGCACATTGCTTTCCTGGGGATATAAGTCACTTCTATACATACTTATTTGCTCTACAATTTCATTGGGTCTTTTGTTTTATTTCAAACCTGTAAAATCAATAGATTTGGATTAGCTTGCCACGTAAGTCACCTAGCTTTTAATACTAGATCCCCCCGGTCAAGCCGGGGGCAGGTCATTTTTAAAGCTTTAAAAGATCTTTTACGGACACCCGCTCAAGTAGACATTCAAAAACGAAAAATAGGACTTCAAATAAAAAATTATTTATGACCGCTTTGATTTGATATTCTTGATAGCTTGCTTAATTTCACGGGTAGCATCGCTATCGGTTTCAATTAACAGCCGATCAACCAAAGCATCCAAGGCTTTTTGACTTGAAGTTGTCCCTAAATATTGAGCAGCCAGAGTTCTAGCCTGCCAGTCTTTGGAATTTAACACCTGAATCAATAAATCAACATGCACATCATTAAAATTTCTTTCTCTTAACTGCGCAATGGTAGATTTTCGAACATCGCTGTCAGAATCCTTAAGCATGGGAATTAATGCAGTGATTGCTTCGTCGGTTTTAATTTTTCCAATAAACTGAACTGCTAAATTTCTGGTTTTCCAGGCACGATATCTCAAAAGATCTACGAAGAAAGGAAGCTCAGCATTGGTAAATTCGTCCCATGTATTTAATTTCTGAACGGTCATCGTTTGAACATCATTATCAGGATCTGAAAGCATGGGTATGATGGCATGCAAAGCTTCGGATGTTTTAAGGGTGGCAATAAAAGAAACGGCCAGTTGTCTCGCCTTCCAAGAAATATTATTTTTTAAAAGCACCGCTAAAGCAGGCAGCTCAGCATTGGTTAACGTAAATCTTTGTAACGCCTGAACAGCAGATTTTTGAACATCGCTATCAGAATCAGCAAGCCTAGGAATAAGAAGCGCTGCAGCCGCAGGAGTTAAAACCATTCCCACAAGCTGTGTGGCCATATTTCTCACCGCCCAAGAATGATGGTTTAATAAACCTTCAAATGCCCCTAAATGTTCATCGGAAAGCTCAAATGTTTTAACTACTTGCAGTGCTGTTTTTTGAACATCACTATCAGAATCAGAAAGTCTGGCAATCAACGCATTTTCATCCTCTACCCCTTGGCGAATTTTATTCAACGCTAAAACGGCCAATTGTCTTATTTCCCATTCCCCAGAACTTTGGAGAGCCTCTTTTACTTTTTGGCGAATAACATCGGAGCTTACTTCCTGCTCAGCAAGACAAATGGCTGCAAATTGAGAAGCGCTTCGAGACTCAGAATTTAAAAATTCACTGGCCACTTCCACTAAGAAAGATTTTTCTTCTTTAAAATAATTTCTAATTAATTTTAAAAACTCCAGTTGATATCGGCTCCGCTTGGAATTTTTAATAGATACCTGATGACGAGTAATGGCTGTTCTAATTTTTTCAGTTTCATTAAAATTATTATCTTGAATCAAGAAATTAATGATGTGGTAAAAACTTCGATCCCCCAGTTCATTTAAATCCAATTTTTCCAATGAAAACCGAATAGGATTTAAAGGTACCCTCACTTCAATTATTTTCTTTAAACGCCCTAATAAATAATCATTCTTAAGTACTTCATCGCTCACAGATTCATCGAGAGCAAAGAGAGATGCAGATAAAATAATGGGGTGATGCTCTTCATCTCGACTAACTTCAACCGCTTGAGCAAAAACATGGTTTAAATTTTTATGGGAAAATTGGGAAAGGAAAATAAAACTTTCAGAAGATTCTATGGTAGGAGCCATGAAAAAAAAGAACTGGCCTGAAAACTGAGAATCTAAGCATGCTGGCCCCAAAGATGACAAACCACATTCTTGAATTTCCTGACTTAACAACTCTACTATTTCTTTTGGATATCCTTCTGGAGCATCCAAAACTTTAACTTCTTCTGCAAAATTAAATCGGGCTAACTGGCTGGCTGTAATGACGTCTCGCCCTTCTGAAAACACATTGATGGAAAATGTCCCTAGGCTCATGAGTATGGAAACAAACAGTAAAAATTTCTTCATAATAAATACCCTCCAAAATTGCTGCTCTTATAGCATGCTGGCCCCTACAAGTCAAAAAACTTGCCTCAGATCAAAACTCCTGCTAATTATCCCACTCATAGATGTTTAAAAGGCGTTTTTATGTTCTTACGTTAAGCTCTATTTTATGGCTCTTGCCCCTCTCTCTTTTTTCTTACGATGCCCCCGTCACCACTCTTCGGATTAGTCAGCCTTTACTGACAAGCCTCTTTCATTTTTTAAAATCTGACACATTAACCGATATTGATTTAAAAATTCTACCTATTGAAAATCAATTTGAGCTCAAAGGGAAAATGAAGGGCTCTTTATATGAAAAACTTATTTTTTCTGGAGAAAAATACGAAGAGGAATACCCTGCAGGGCTTTTGTTTACCCTTAATTTTTCAGTGGTTGTTTTAGAGGAGGGCTTTGTCACGCTTGTCTTCAACCGACTGGATTTTTTTGAAGAGTCCGGACGAGTCACTCTATTTAATCGCTTTCCCATAGCACCCGAAACGCGTGGGCAACCTCATTTAGTATCTGAAATTTTGTTATGGCTTTTAGAGTATGTCCCCCTAGATCAATATTTGGTGAAGCTTTTTGATTCCAATGACACCCACATCGTTCGAAATTACTTTCAAATGGGGAATGACGGAACCATGCTTTTTCAATTTAAACCCTCCTTTTTTGCCCAATTTCTTCCCCATCCTTTTATAGAAGAGTTAAAACTGTGGGGACTCTCTCCCGTTATTGACATTGATGCTCAAAAATTTTCTTTAGAAGTTGCTTTGGGAAAAGGTGATAGGGCTGATTTTCTTCATTATGAAGAAGTCAGACGGCGTCCTTATCCTTATTTTAAAGAATTTACTAAAGATTCCCCTATTTCCTTTGAACACACTCTTTCTATCGATGGGTTAAATGCCTTGATGGAAGCCTCGCTCCCCTTTATGAATTCCCCAGAAAAACAAAAACAGTACAATAATCACGAAGAGGATTCTTTTTTAGTAAAAAACATTACCTTTTCATTACGAGAAATTTCCACTACGCATGAACCTGAGCTTAAAGCCCACATTGTTCTTCAAGAGTGGAATAAAGATAATTTTGGATTTCGGCTTCCCCCTTGGAAAACGCTCTATACTGAAAAAATATCCACCTATGAAGTAGAAGCCAAACTTAAAACCAAAGACAATAACCAAATAGAATCAGAACTCGTGGGGGCCCAAATTTATGGCATCCATATTGGGAAAACGGTTATTCCCATTCTTTCTTTTTTCTCCAATTGGATTATTCCTTATATAGATAACCCCAAAGACGATCATGAAACCATTAATAGTTTTGTAAAGCTTGGAGTAACCCCCCAAAAAAATATCTCCATAAAACTCAATCATCGCTTATCGCTGCCATTTATGGATTTTATTTTACATGGCTTAAGACTTCGCCCTGAATATCAAGAAATCTCTTTTTTGGGAGAAATCATTCTTCCCTTTGCTCCCTTTCACCAGCAGATGCTTAAAAACCTTGAAACAGAAAAAGATGTTCAGAAAAAAATAGAGATTATTCAAAAAATTGAATCTCTGTATCCTAAAAGTACCGTAACGGGAAAAGAAGACATGACTTTATTGTATTACTATTCTCTCCTCATCGAAGAAAATCCAAGTCTTAAAACAGAACTCATGACGACTAAAATTAATCCCTTATTGAATCGTTATGAAAAAGAATATCGCCCCTTGATTGAGGCTACCTTAAAAGAAAAAAATATGTGGACTCAATTTTTGTTTAACGAAGCCCAAGAATCCAAAGCCCTTTTTGAAAAATCTAAAAATTAAAAATTTACGCCGATACCATCCCCACTGAGCATAAATTTTGACTTCATTTTCATAATCTTACATAATCTTATATAGTTAAAATATGAGATCATTTTATGATCAAAAGAAATAGACCTCCTGTTATAAATGATGATAAACATCTTTTCGATGCCTGATTCGAATAATAACAATTTTTGATGAAAGTTCCATAGAATAAATGAGACGATAAGCACCTATTCTTATTCGGAACAAATCATCTCTTCCTTGAATTTTTCGGATTTTTAAAATTTCTGAATAAGGATCTATCTCTAGAATTTTAAATACTTTTAAGAGCCTCTCTTGAATATCTCGAGGAAGGCGTTTAAATTCTTTTTCTGCAGAACTTACAAATTCAATACGGTAAGTCATTTTAAATGTTTAAGCACTTCAGCCAAAGAGATTCTTTTTTCAGTTCTTCGGGCTTCAAAAGTTTCTAAGTCCATCTCATCTTCTAGGTGCTCTTGAATGGCTTCTTCAATGAAATGACTCATTTTTAAACCTCGTTTTTTACAAAAAAACATCAAAGCGTTCTTTACATTTACAGAAAGAACTGTTGAAATATTTGCTTTTTTAAAGGGTGCCATAAATCTCAAACCTCTAAATATAATATACATGAAAAATCATGAAAAAACAATAAAAAAAATTATAAATACTCTCCTAGCTAGAATAACGGCACACGGCTTAAATTTATATCCAAGAACAGTGTCTAAAAATCAGATTGGGTAAAGAGGGATTCTAGAGCGTATCCAGCTTTTTGAATTTCTTCTTTGCCACCTTCTTCACGGTCTACGATGGCAATCACACGCTTAACGACATAGCCAGCCTGAATAGCTCGTTCAATGGCTAAAAGAGTGGAGGCTCCGGTTGTCACCACATCTTCGATAATGGCGACAGGCATACCAGATTTTAAATTATAAGTTCCTTCCACCCACTGAGCAGTTCCATGTTTTTTGGGTTCTTTGCGGATGAAAAATGAGGGTAATGGTTTTTTTTCTAAATAACTAAAAAAAGAAGTAGCTACCGTTAAGGGATCTGCTCCCATCGTCATCCCACCGATAGCCTCTACTTTTTCCCCTGTTTTGAGTCGCTCAAAAATAAGCTTTCCAATAAGAACCATGCCTTCGGGATGCAACGCCGTTTGTTTGACATCAATATAAAAATTAGATTCTTTTCCAGAGGATAAAATAACTTTCTTTTTAAGATATGATTTTTCTTTGAGTAAAACTAAAAGTCGCTCTTTGTCCTTCATCCCACACTCACTTTTTCTTGAAACCCAAGAATCCACTCGTCTATATCTACAAACACTTTTTCTTTTCCAATTTCATGAACCAGCTCATGATAAAAAGTGGGATACAGCTTTAAAGATTTTTGGGCTTTCATATTTGAAAAAAATTCCTGGCTCTCTTTTGGATCAATCACCCGATCTTGGCCACCCAAGAGCATCAGCGTAGGGGCCAAAATCGCCCCTGGGTTATTTTTTACCCTTTCCATGGCTTTGAGCATTTCCACATAAAAGCCAGCAGAAATTTTTTGATGACACAAGGGATCTTGATCAAAGCTTTCAGCAATTTTTGGATCATGAGATAAGTCATTCAAATTTACTTCATTATGAAATAAAAGCCCGGGTAAAATTTTTGAAACCGTAGTCGCTAATTTTACTTTCCATGCCGGTGGGACAAGCGCCAATTTGATAATGGGATTTGAAAGGATAACGCCTTGGGGTAAAACCCCTCCTTTTTGATGATAATCGATGAGATAATTTAAACACACAAGCCCTCCCAAGCTGTGTGCAAATACAAATAAAGGCCTATTATTTTCATGAACGGATACCAATTTTAAAAATCTTAAAAAATCTTCTGCCAAATGTTGAAAGCTAGGCACATGTCCTCTTTTTCCATTCGATAATCCATGCCCTCGTTGATCATATCCGTAAAACGCAATTCCCTTATTTTTAAAAGCCTCAATCAAGGGAGTATACCGTCCCACATGCTCCCCTAACCCATGAAGCAGAACAACCACTTTTTCACAAAAGATGGGTCTCCACGATTGATAGGTTAAAATATATTTTTCATGACCCTCAAAAAATCCTTTAAAATATTGATACTGAAGATCGCTCACCGTTTTTAAAATTCTCCTTCTTGGATATAAGACATTAAAAGAGGTTTATAGTCATCCATAAAACGAGCCCAGGTATGAATTTTTGGTTTTTTTGAACTGTGGGATAAAATAAGATGATTTTTAGCCCGGGTAACAGCCACATAAAAAAGACGTTTTGATTCAGCCAAATCTAGTTCCTGTTCTTGTTTCTTAATTTCCGTATAAATAGCATCTCCCTTTAATCCAAACCCTAATTTTTTGTCAATTAAAACCCAAGAGCTTTCTCCTCTGGGCAAATAACTCATATCCGGAATTAAAACCGTATCAAATTCTAATCCCTTAGATTGATGAATGGTTAAAAGCCTTACCCCTTCTTGCTCGATATCTTGGGGAGGTTCAGAAGCAGCTATCCCATATTTTTGCAAGGCTTCTACATACTGTAAAAAATCCTTCCAAGAACTTTGGGGATTTTGGGCTTCAAATTCTCTCACAATTCTTAAAAACTTATACACATGTTTGGTAAACACCAACGGAAGAAGCCGATACCACTCTTCCAAAGACATCTTTTCTTTTTGTTCTACAAGCTGCTGAAGTAAGACCAAAAATTTCTGAATGTCTTTTTTCTCCTGTAAAAGATCATAGAGCTTTAGCCTTCTTCTGGCACGTTCAATCCCTAAGGAGGTAATCACTTTTGAGGAAAGACCACTCCAACTTGAAATACACACATTCCATAGGGCATAATCATCTTGAGGATTTAACACCCATTTTAAAAGAGACACGAGTTCACACACTTCTTGACTCTCATAAACATATCCACCATCCGTTCTCACCCAGGGAATGCCTTCTTGGGTCAGCGCCTCTTCATAAATATGACTAAAAGTCATCGCACGAAATAAAATGGCCATATCAGACCAAGAGGAGGAGGATGTTTTCTTTTTAACTTTTTTTAAATGCCGTGCCATCCAGGCGGCTTCTTGAATGCGCCCTTCTTCAGCCGTTAACGTATTTTCATCTTCTTTTCGTTTCCAATATTCTATAGGGTTACCAAATTCTTGCGTCCGTGCTGGCAAAGACGCTTGAAATCTAGATTCCAACAAGGGTTTAAATAAAGCATTTGTAAATTCAATAAGTCTTTGAGTACTCCTAAAATTTTCGACCATTTCAAAACAAAAACCTTCTTTTTGAAGCATATCTTGTTTTACATCATAAAAGAGAGACACTTCTGCCCCCCTAAATCGATAAATGGATTGCTTGGGATCTCCTACAATCATTAAAGAAACAAAATCCCTAAAAAACTCAACAATCTCTCGCTGAATATCATTAGTATCTTGAAATTCATCCACCATGATGAGTTTAAAAAGTTTCCGATAATGCGATAAAACCAATGTATTTTGTTTTAAGAGCTCCACACATTTGATTAAAAGATCATCAAAATCATAGGCACTCCGCTTTTGTTTGGCTTTTTCATAATGGCCTTTCACATGCTCAAATACACAAAAAAGATTCTTATAAAAATCTAAAGATAGAGGATCTACTTTAAGATCTTCTTTAAGAAAATGGAGGGTTTCCCGCTTTGAAAATAAAAACATAAGAAGCGTTTTTAATTTTGGAAATCCATCTTGAGATAAAAGAGAAATCACAGAAGGATCTCGACGATCCACCAGCTCTTTTAAAGATTGTTCAATGGCCTGATCTTTTAAAAAGAGAGCCTGCTCTTGCGTTAAAATTAAAAAATCAATAGGCGTTGTTTCTCTTAGAATGCGGTGACAAAATCCATGAATGGTGGATATCCAACATTTTTCAATAGGAATATCTACTTTATTCTGAATGCGTTCTTTAATTTCATGAGCTGCTTTTTCTGTAAAGGTAATGGCTACGATGGATTCTGGCTTAATCCCATATTTTTGAATATACGTCACCAATCGTTCTACTAAAATTCTGGTTTTCCCACTGCCGGGTTGAGCCTCTACCACTACAGATTGAGCCTGACTTTGAATGATTTTTTCTTGCGTTAACGTGTGCATAAAAAAAGAACAATTTTCTAAAAATTAAACTATATCCGAAGCTTATACACCAAAAATCACAGAAAAGAACCTGTTATCCACAAGCGTTGTGTATCACATATTTTTAGGAAGAGCGCAAAATATTCTTAAGCTGTTTGGCAGGCCGAAAAGTAGGAATATAGAAAGAATGAATGGTAATTTTTTCACCTGTTTGTGGATTTTTTACCACCCGCCCCTTTCGATGATTCACAAACCAGCGGCCAAATCCAGAAATTTTAACATCTTCTCTTTTTTTGAGGGCTTTTTGAATGGTATCAATAACGATATTGATGACTTTTTCAGATTCACGCCTCGTAATTACATTTTCTTTGGCTAGCTTTTCAATAAGTTCAGTTTTATTCACAACGATTTAGACAAAGTACTAAAAAATGAAAACCCGTGTCAAATATTTTCTGTATGTTCGCACACATTTTTTGTTTCACAAGAATCATAGCAGGTATGCGGAGTAGCGGGAAAAGAGAAAGATTCAATTTGGTGGACAAGCTCAAATATTTTTTCTACTGTTTTTTCTTTTTCCAACTGCCATTCAGAAAGCGTCGGGCACTCAAACCCTTTTTTCATTTCACTATTTTTAAGCATATAAAAAACACCCTCTGCCACATGATACCCTTTCAAAAACAGTGTTTCCATCGCCATAGCATACAATTGAAGTTGAAAACTTTTAGGGATATGAGATCCTGTTTTATAATCAATGACCTTAAATTCTTTTGTTTTTTCATCGATATCAATGCGGTCAATCTTTCCTCGAAGATAAATAGTTTTTCCTTTCCAAGAAAGAGGGAATTTATCAAAAGGGCGTTCAAAAAATGTTGGAGTAAACCGGCTTTTTGTTTGCCATTCTTTTTCTGCTTTTAAAAAGTGGCTTAGCCCTTTTTCAATCCTTAAACGGTCAGGATATAAAATTTCTTTTTTAAACTTATCCGAAATCACAGCATATGCTTCTTCACAACATTTTTCTAAAGAACTAGGTTTTGTAAAATATCTAAATAAAATAGTATGAACGAGCTCCCCTTCTTCAGCATAGGACAATTCAGAAGTTATTTTTTTTTCAGGCTCTAAATGCAAGCATTCCTTCAACAAAAATCCATAGGGGCACCGCTCATATTGGGTGAGCGCTCGAACAGAATAGCTCTGGGGTAAAATCTCTTCTTTTTTTTGCTTGAGTACTAGCAAAGAAAGAGGCTTTAAAGATTTTAAAATTACTTGAGGCACTCGTTCTGCCAGTTCCGATTGAAAGGCGAGTTTTTTAAAAGAATAATTTTTATGCTCTTCTAAAAATTCTTTAAATGAAACCGTCAGATGATGCGTATAACTCACATACAGTTTTTTGGAATGGCTTATCAAAAAAGACAAAAGTTCTTTTGTTTCTTCTTTTGTTTCAGCCTGTGTTTTAAAAACATTCTTTCCCAGCTTCTCATTAAAATAGCTTCTTTCATCTTCCGTCATTAAAAAAGCGTCTTTGGCCACATAAGAAGCTCCTGAAATAAAAACGGCTCCCATCTCACCAAAAACAACGGTATTAGGCTCAAAAGGAAAAATAGAAACACACTCGACGGTATCTCTAACGTCATTCCAAAAAGAATAAGGAATATGTTCACGATTAAAGATAACTTTAAAATCTGATTTTTGGCGTTCCAGATCACCACTAAAAATGTAAATAGAAGAAAGAGGCGTTTTTTTCTTAATGAGCTTACCAATTTCTTGGGCAATAGAATTAATTTCACTTTCCTGGGTAGGGGCTTCCCAGACAGTCAAAGGAGAGGGCTTAAGGGCTGATGAAAGAGTGCTAATTTTTTTTACTTCTGCAAACGTGGATAAGTGCTCTAGGAACTCTTCTTGTACGGGGGAAAGCTGATGCGCCAGAACCATTATTTTATCTCTATCTACATAGCCTTCCGGGTCCTGTCGCCGACTCTTCATGCCACCCGACTCTTCATGCGCTGCATACACCTCTGCTACCTTTACATAAAAATCCTTTTTAAATGAAGGAAAGCTGTGCGCTACTTTTTGAAATTCTTTCGGAGATACTTTGTGAGATTTTAAACATTCAATATATCGTTCGATAGCCCCTCTCCACTCAAATTTAATATCAAGCGATTTGTCCGGGATGACAGGCTTTTGTTGAATAAATTTCTGAGCCAGCGTCTCTATAGAAATAATAGAAGCCCTTGCATCTTGATACTCTGTTTGAAGTTTATAGTGAACACTCGGATGTAGCGTAACAATCCACGATTGAGCCATACTCAAAGCTCATAGCATGAAATTAACCAGGAAGAAAGATCGTAAACGTCGTCCCATGCCCCACTTCACTTTTGGCAGCAATGGTCCCTTTGTGGAGATCAATAATTTGCTTACAAATGGATAAGCCCAGTCCCGTTCCCTTCTCTCCCGCCGTGGGCTGAGGGGAAAGTCTGGCAAATCGATCAAACAGTCTTGGAAGTTCTTTTTCTGGAATTCCCACCCCTTGATCTGAAATTGTAATTTCAATACCCTTTTTTACTTTTTTAAGTTGAATCGTAATATCCCCGCCAGATTTTGAAAATTTCATGGCGTTCGTAATCAAATTTTCTAATACTTCTAACAAACGCAAGGGATCTGCCAACACTTCTGGAACTTTAGGATCAATCACCGTTTTAATGTGAAGTTTTTTGGCACCGGCTGCCATTTCATTCATTTTAAATACTTCTTCAATCAATTTTTCCACATTGACCTTTTGAAATTCAACTCCTACTTTTCCAGCTTCAATTTTGACCACATTTAAAAGATCTGAAATCAGGTTAAAAACAACTTCCGCTTCTTGTTTTACTTTTTTTAGATGCTCCAATTGCTCCGGTGTCCAACTTTTTTCTTTTTTCAAAAGTAGTTCTTCTGTTAATTTTTCAATACGTCCAATAGGGCCTTTAATATCGTGGCTCGCCATTCCTAAAAATTGGTTTTTAAGCTCATTGAGCTCTTTTAACTCTTCCAGTGCTTTCTTTAACCGAAGGGCGGATCTGACACGCGCTTCCAGTTCTTGAACACTAAAGGGTTTGGTCACATAGTCATCTGCCCCAAGAGAAAGTCCTTTGACTTTGCTCTCTACGTCATCTTTCGCCGTTACTAAAATAATGGGAATGTTTTTAAAATGAGTTCTTTCTTTTTTTAAAATTTCGCACACCCGAAATCCATCGAGATCGGGCATCATAATATCTAGAAGAATAATATCAGGCTCAAATTTCTCTGCTTTTTCAATGGCTTCTTTCCCACCATATGCCAAAATTGTCTCAAACTCTTTTAATTTAAAATACTGGTCTAAAATATCCACATTATCTTTCACATCATCTACAATTAAAATTTTTGATTTTGTAGCCACGCTATGCCGCCTCCTTTAATTTTTCTTCTTTAGATTGATAAATAAAAGGAATTTTTACTGTCAATATGGTCCCATTTCCAGGAACACTTTCTAGATCAATAGTTCCTCCTAAAATCGTGACAAAGTTTTTACAAATCGCCAGTCCTAATCCAGAACTTTCTGGGTGCGTTGAGGTATTATTAAATTCTTGAAATACCGTAAAAAGATGTTCTTGTGAAATCCCTTTCCCCGTATCGGTGACCGAAAAACAAAGGCACTCTTCTTTCTGTCTTACAGAAACCTTAATGCTTCCTTTCTCTGTAAATTTAGCAGCATTGGAAAGAAGGTTTAAAAGAATGCGCTTTATTTTAGCTCGATCTGTTTGAAGATGAGGAAGGTGGGTTTGAACTTCTTTTAGGAGCGTAATTTTTTTTCCATGAATTAAAACTTCGGCTGCTTCCAAACATTCATCTAATAAAGTCTCAAAGGAAAATTCTTCGACACTTATTTTCAGTTGTGCGGCCTGCATTTTAGAAAACTCTAAAATTAGATTGATCATCTGAAGAAGTTCTTGCCCATGCTTTAAAACATTATTCAAATTTTTCGTCTGTTGAAGGGATAAATTCCCTTTGTCTGAAAGCACAATTTGCGTAAATCCTAAAATACTATTTAAGGGAGTTCTTAAATCATGAGACATATTAGATAAAAACTGAGATTTCAGTTCATTGGCTTGCAAGAGCTTTAAATTAGCCTGAGTCAAAGCTTCGGTTCTTTCTTGAATATTTTTTTCAAGGAAAAGAATACTTTTTGAAATCAACGTTCCCAAAACAATGCCGCACATCATAAATAAAAGGGTAAATCCTAAAATGGTTAAATATGAAGAACGTTTCAAACCTAAAATAGCTGAACTAGCGGTTTGCATTTGACTAGACAGTATCTTTTGAACTTTCCGTCCCACCAAAGCCCCGTCTTCATAGGTTTTTTGAAGCTCATCAAGTTGAAAGGAAACAGTTCCCAGCTTTGAAACTTCATCTTCACTAATGAGAAAAACACCGTCTTCTCCTTCCACTTTTTCACAAAATCGGGTGTAGAGTACCGTGACCGCTTGCAATTCTTTTTGATCTTTGGGCTGAAATAATTGTTTAAATACCTCAAAACTTTTTGAAAATTGCACCATATAAGAGCGAAATTTTTCTTTGCTTTGAATAATGCGAGTTTCTTCTTCTTTACTTTTTTCTGGTGTTAAAGAAAGAGGTGTTGATAGCGCGGGTTGATATAAATACCGCTGCTCTAAGAGCATTACCTGAAGCGCAATGTTCGTAAATTGAAGGGTATTATTTTTGGCATATTTCCCTGAGATAGAATTTAATTTTTGAATTATTTCTTGAACAATGCGATTGGCTTCTTTAATTTCATCATAGCGAGAAAGAGAGAGTTTCAGTTGATCTTCATGAGCCGTCATGAGTAAAATACTGACTGCCTCAAATTTTTCCTGAGATTTTTTAATATCTCCCCAATGAGATTTTAATTCTTTAGAAAGAGCAGGGATTTCTGACACTTTTTCTAATTCTTCTTTAGATGATTGAAAGGCATCGTCAAATTGCTTTTTTAAAAATGAAATTCTAAAAGAATCTTGCTCCAGGGCATATTGAATTGCCAAGGCTCTTGAAAATTCCAGAGAATGAAGCGCATTCATGACCGAAGAAGCCAGGGGATAGCCTGTTTTTGCAATAGGGTAAGAAAGGCGATAAACCCGTTGCACTCCCTGAAAGGCAATAATCCCACTCACAAAAATTAAAAAGCTAAGCACCCCTACTAGGCACAATAGTTTTTTACGAAGAGAAAAGGATTCGAATTTCTCTTTTAATTTCAATAACTTATGCCTTGCTTGTTTAAAATATAAAAAATCCATATCAGCACTCTTCTTTTCGGCAAGATCCAAAGAAATCATAAGCATAAAAAAATCCCTCTGAAGTTTAAGCCCCAGAGGGATTTTACAAAGTACTAGATTCCCGCCTGCGCGGGAATGACAGTTGAAAAACGGTTTAGTTTATTTCGTTCAAAGGTTGAATGGTATAGACTCGTTCAGGATTTCCAACGATTTCCATCGTAGCATCCATGGTTCCACACCAGCCATATCCTTCTCTCACAGAAGCTTCCCATAGATAGGGACGATAGTCTTCACATACGCGTTGGCTATGATCTATTAATACCACGGTAAAGCGATGTTGCATTTCACGCGTTTTTTCAACAGGTAAATAATGAAGAATAGGCTCTGGACGAAGACTGGCAATATATTGAACAGAACCACATCCCACGTCTCTTTTATCTGTAATTACCAATTTTTGAGATACAAATTGATCACTCTCATCTGAAGACAATTTCACAGAAGGAACCGTATAGGTCAATAACATGCCTGTGGGGTCAGTATTATAGGCTCTATAACTATCGCGTTTGGTAAGTTCCAAAAAGATGTTACTGGCCAATTCAAAATGGCCTTGAGCATCTACTTTTTCCATAGCGGCTCCGAAGATGGGTCTTTCATGCCCAGGTCTCATCACAATCGCACCAGCGTTTGTGGTTACGAACACTATTGTTAATACGGTTAAGATTATTTTTTTCATTTTAAGATACCTCCATTTAAGTTTTGTCATTCTGAGCGTTAGCGAAGAATCCAGATCCTTCATTTCATTCAGGATGACGTGTTAATGGGACCTATGTATCTAATTCCTTGCATTATTGGAAATTATTAGTATTGATATGAACTCATTATGATTATTGATAAGCTAAATTTGAACCATCTGCGACTTTTTGAATGTGTTTACCGAACACACAGCATGACTAAATCCGCCCAAGAACTTCACCTGACTCAATCCGGAGTGAGCCAACACATGAAAAATTTAGAAGATTCCTTAGGTATAAAACTTTTTGACCGCATTAAACAAAAACTCATTCCTACACCTCCGGCAAAAATCTTCTATGAGAGCTGCAAACAAGGTCTTTGGTCTATTGAACACACCCTAGAAACCCTGCAAGGAGTTCAAAAAGAACTTTCCGGAACCGTATCCATTGGCATGCCGATTGAGTTTGGCACTAACTGTGTCATCCCTATTTTATCCCAATTTTCCAAAACCCATCCCTTGCTTCATCTGGATATTCGTTTTGGATATGCCTACGAAATGAATGCCCTTATTTTAAAAGGAGATCTGGATTTTGCGTTTGTCGACTCTTTTGGATTTGATCGACGAATTCACACAGAACCTACTTATGATGAAATCCTTCTTCTCTGCGCTTCTCAGTCGTACTTAAAAAAGAAAGGTTCCATTCGGAAAGAAAAAAAATATTTTGAATCCCTACACTATATTGACTATTTAAAAGGCTCTCCGGTTTTACGCATGTGGTTTAATCATCACTTCCCTAAAAAACATTTTGCACTCAACACCCGATCAACCGTCATGGATGTTCAAGGAGTGGCAACTTTAATTCTTTCAGATTTAGGGGCGGGCGTTTTACCCAGTCACCATATTTTAAAGTTAGGGACAAAATCTAAATCCCTTCACATCTTTAAAGAAAAAACATTAAAACCTCTTAAAAATACCATTCATATTGCTTACTTACGTGAGAAAAGTCATTCAGCTGCTACCACGGCCATTTTGGGTTCATTAAGATTTCATGAGAGCCACTAACACTCTCTTCTAGTAGGCGTAAAATAGAAATTAAGGAGACGTGTATGAAACTACTTCGCAGAATATGTGTGCGATGGGGAAGCGTAGGTTTGTGCATAGGACTTGCAAGTTTTCTGAATATGTCTGCACAAGCTCAAGACATTGGTGCATCCATCATCGAACGCGCCGAGCATGCTGCTGGAATGGCAGAAGGTCCAAGTCTATCTATGGAACGTAATGCCATGAACATGGCACATGCAACCATAGAACGAGCCATGACGGCGACTCATGAACGTCGTGGAGAAAATATTCGTATGCCTGAAGTGACCTCTAACATGGAGTTTAAAGGAAATATTGAAAAAGAAATGATGTCTAAAATGAACCATGAAATTGCAAAAGCAATTGAACATCAGATGATGGGGATGACAGAAAAAGAAGATTTTAAAGATACCCAGAAGGGCAAAGACCAAAATCAGAAATTTAATGAGGGAAGCAATAAAGATAAAATGGCTTCTATTTTCTTCGAAGACAAATTAACTAAAGACTCCTCAAAGCTGTCCTTTAATAAAGAAGAAGGTTTGAAAAAAGGACGAACTGTAGCCTCAGCCTCTAACAATGGCGGTGGTAATAATAACAATAATGGCGGTGGTAATAATAATAACAATGGTAATAATGGAGGAGGCAATAACAACGATAATAAAGATACTGATAAAGATAAAAAAGATAACAAAGAAGAAAAAGGAGGGAAAAAGAAATAAACTTAGCGCCAATTATCGAAAGATAGATGTTCCAAACATATGGAATACTGAGTACATTACTCTTAAGGGAAGAGCGTGCGTCACAAGCTTTATCTTCCCTTTTTTAATGGCCTCCACTACCGCTGAAGACGTCTTCCCTGCCTCTACCATCGTATACGTATGATTCATCTGCGCTAAGGTATGTGCATCCGATGTCCCCACCAAAGGCTTCTCGTATTGCTTCGAAATCCGAACCGCTTTTCGATTAAAATTAATCCAGTTTAAATAAAAATGACAGTACTCAACAGCATCAAAGACATCAATATGGTCAATAAGTTTTTGTTTAAGTGTGGTCGAAGCCGGAAAAAAAGGATGAGCCGCAATAATTAATACTTGAGGGGTATGAATATTTTTTAAATCCTCTATTTTTTTAAATCCCAAAGGCCCCAAATAATTAATCAGTAAAATATGCTTTTTTTCAACGGTAACTTCCACTCCTGGCAATAGTAAAATCCCTCTTACCGCAGCATATTCTCTTAAATAAGGACTATAGGTAATTTTATTGTGATTTGTAATGGAGAGCACTTCAAATCCCAATTTTGCTGCATGATCAATCAGGGCTTCTGCAGAATGGCGCACAAATTTTTTATCCTGGGGATCATCTTTTGTGTGCATGTGAAAATCTGCTTTTAAAAGTTTGGTCAGCGCCATGAGAGTTTTTGTAAAAGTTCTTTAACTTTTTCCTGCGTTTGTTTTGGAGTTTGAGAATTATCAATCACAACCATAGCCCTTTTTTCTTTTTCTTCTAAAGATAATTGAGTCTGGATCCACTTTTTGGCTTCTGTCATTGAAATGCGTCTTTTTTGCATACATCTTTTAAGTTGTTGTTCTGGCGTACAGGTGACTACTATCACCCCATCAAAATCTTTCTCATAACCAGCCTCAAAAATGAGAGCTGCTTCTACCAGAATATTTTTTTTCCCTTCTTTAACCAAAGTTTCAATCTGATGCCGAATCGCTTCCATAATCAAAGGATGCGTGATGGCTTCTAACTGTTTTCGCTTTACTGCATCTGAAAAAACAATTTGAGCTAATTTTTCACGATCTAGTTTCCCCTCTGGGGTCAATACGGTTTCTCCAAATACTTCTCGAATTTTGTAAAAAGCAGCTTTTCCGGGTTGACAGATATCCCGAGAAATATGGTCAGCATCAATCACAGCCACTCCTAGCTCTTTAAAATAAGCACAGACAGTAGATTTTCCCGTGGAAATTCCACCAGTTAGCCCATATACCTTGGCCCCTTTTGCCATGGGAAATAGTTTACCCACTCCTTAACGGCAAGTAAATAACTATATTTAAAAACTTATGGTATAATAAGAACTTAAGGGGGGTATCGTTCACTTCATGGCTTTCCAACCCACAAAATTTGGGAAATTTCTCCTTCTGGATAAGATTGCCACTGGCGGGATGGCTGAAATCTTTATGGCCCAGACCGTTGGCCCAGGAGGCTTTGAAAAAATTGTTGCCTTAAAGCGCATTCTTCCCAATTTAAGCTCCAACCAAGAATTTATTTCTATGTTTATTGATGAGGCCAAGGTCACAAGCCAACTCACTCATGGCAACATTGTCCAAATTTATGAATTTGGTGAAATCGATCAAAACTATTATCTCTCCATGGAATTTGTGGACGGAAAAAATCTGCGCCAAATCTTGGCTCGTGCCGAAGAAATCAAACGCATTCTTCCTCTTGAACATGTTGTCTATATCGTCAATAAAATTTGTGAGGGATTAGATTACGCCCATCGATTCCGAGATAAGAGGGAAAGAGAAGCCCTTCAAATTGTTCACCGAGATATTAGTCCTCAAAATATTCTTCTTTCTTACGAGGGTGAAGTAAAGCTTATTGATTTTGGCATTGCTAAAACCCGAAGCCAAGATGGAAAAACAAAATCCGGAGTTTTAAAAGGAAAATTTGGCTACATGTCTCCAGAACAGGCCAGTGGCACCCCCATTGACCAACGAACCGATATTTTCTCAACCGGCATTATTCTTTTTGAAATGCTCACCCATCAACGGCTTTTTGCAAGCAATAATGATTTGGCCACCCTTAAAAAAATTCAAGAAGCTAAAATTCCTGCTCCCAGCTTGTTCAATCCAGACATTCCTTTTGAATTAGAAGAAATTGTTTTAAAAGCACTGTCCAAAGATCCCAATAAACGCTATCAAACAGCTCATCAATTTCACCGGGATCTTTCAAAATTCCTTCACACTTTAAATCCCGATTTTACATCGAGTCATGTGGCTTCTTTTGTTCGTTCTTTATTTGCCTTAGAAATTTTAGAACATAAAAAAACGATGATTGAGGTAGCCAAACCTCCAGAAATAGAAAAGAAAGTCCTAGAAGTTACTCCAGAAAAAACAAAAGTTTCGGAAGTGAAAGAATCTACAAGAACCGATGTCCAATGGAAGGCAGATAAAGAAAAGGTTGAAGAAGAAATGCCTCTGCCTCAAGAACCCTATACCCACAAAGTCTGGCTACAAATTGGTGTTTTAGGATTAGCCGTAGTTACCTTGAGCCTTCTTCTTTTATTTTTAAATCAAAATCCCACTCGAATGATTCAATCTGAAATCCCTCAACAATCTAAACCCACTCCCGTTACTCAAACATCAGTTTTAAGAATTGATACGGACCCCCAAAATGCAGATGTGCATATTGATGAAAAGCTCTTTGGGCAAACCCCTTTGGCTATTCCTCACCTTCCTCAACATCAAGAATTAAAAATACTGCTTAAAAAAGCAGGTTACCAAGACGTGGAAGAAAATATATCCTTGACAACCCCCACCCATAACATTAATAAAATTTTAGTTGCTATTGGGAGTGGATTCCTGAATATTAAAACCGTACCCAATAGCGATATTTATGTTGATGGTACTAAAATTGGCACAACGCCCATTTTAAAATTTGAAATTACCGCCGGAAAACATACGATTCGTGCCGTCAATACCGAATTAAACTTGACCGCGGAAAAGGATATTAATATTGAAGTCGATGAAGTTAAACTGGTGGATGAAACAGAATTGGTTTTTCACCCTGTCCCATAACCTCTTTCCTACATCTTTATGACAGTCATTTCTCACACATTGACGAGCACATTTCGAAATCGCATCGCACAAAGTGCTGGCCATATTGCATTTAAACGAAAAGTGAATAGTACCTGGGAAGACATCACCTTCCAAGAATATTATAATTTCGTTCAAGAAATTTGTTTTGCCTTAATCGAGAGTGGCGTTGAACGAGGAGATAGAGTAGCACTTCTTTCACAATCCTCGGCGGAATGGGCCTTTTGTGATTTAGCTATTTTAAGCGCTGGAGCCATCACGGTTCCTATTTATCAATCCAACATTACTTCTGAAGTAGAATATATTTTACAAAATTCTCAAGCCAAAGCTATTTTTGTCGAAAATGAACTCCAACTTGAAAAAGTGCTATCCGTTCAAAAAAATCTCCCCCACTTAAAAACCATTGTTATTTTTAGACACAATAAAGATCCCAAAGAATTGGCTCCCGCTCTTCCTTTAGAAGAATTTTGTCAAAAAGGGATTCATCATAAAACTCAAAATCCACAAAAATTTGATGAGCTCCTTCAAAAATCAAACCCCCAAGATCCTGTAACCATTGTCTATACGTCGGGGACCACCGGCGTCCCAAAAGGGGTCGTCTTAACACATGCTAATTTTATTTCGGAGCTCTCTGATATTGTCAACACCCTCTCTCTCACAGAAAAAGACATGATTTTAAGTTTTTTACCGTTTGCTCACATTTTTGCTCGAGTAGAACTCTACTGTGGATTGGCTTTTGGGTGGACACATGCGTTTGCAGAAGGCATCCCACAACTTGTCGATAATTTGTCCGAAATTCGCCCCACTTTTATGTTTGCCGTCCCTCGAATTTATGAAAAAGTATATAATAAAATCCTTTCTCAAGTGGCCGATGGATCTTCGTTAAAAAAGAAAATCTTTTTTTGGAGCATGAATGTCGGAAAAGAAGTCAGTCAAAGATTACAAGGCGGACAAAGCCTTACCCCCCTTCTTTCTCTAAAATACGCGTTAGCCACAAAGCTTGTTTTTCAAAAATTAAAACAAAAATTTGGTGGTCGCATCCGTTATTTTGTTTCAGGAGGAGCTCCTCTCAGTCGGGAAATTGCAGAATTTTTCCATACTGCTGGATTTTTGATTTTAGAAGGCTACGGGTTAACCGAAACCACAGCGGCTATCTGTGTGAATAAAGACACAGATTATGAATTTGGAACTGTCGGTCCCGTTTTAGGAGAAGTTCAACTTAAAATCGCCCCAGATGGAGAAATCCTGGTAAAAAGTTCTAAAATTTTTAAAGAATATTATAAAAATCCCGAAGCCACCCAGGAAGTGTTTAAAGAGGGTTGGTTTTGCACCGGAGATATTGGCTATATCAATGAAAAGGGCCATCTTAAAATCACCGACCGCAAAAAAGATATTATTGTAACATCGGGCGGAAAAAATGTAGCTCCTCAAAAAATTGAAAACCTTTTAAAAACCAATCGCTATATTAGCCAAGCCATGGTGTATGGAGACAAAAAAAATTATTTAACCGCTCTCATCACGTTAAATGATGAAGAAATGGTAAAATTTGCCCAACATGAACATCTGCCCTCTTTAAAAAATGAACTCTACCACCACCCTAAAGTTGAAACACTCATTTCTACCGTTATTTCTGAAACCAATAAAAACCTTCCCAGTTTTGAAACCATTAAAAAATTTAAAATCTTAAAAAATGACTTTACCATTGAAACAGGAGAATTGACTCCCTCTCTAAAGGTAAAACGAAAATATTGCAGCGAAAAATATAAAGATGTTCTCCAATCCATGTACGAATAAGAGGAGGCCTTACACTCATGAATCCAAAAATCATTTTTGAAGAAAAAATTGCTCGTCGGTTTCAAGAAAATCCAGATCTCGGAAAAGAAATTAATGCCATTTATTTATTTAATATTACCGGTATTGAGGGAGGCACCTGGTCAATTGATTGTACCGATCAAAAAAGTGAAGTGAAATCTGGATCTACCGATAATCCCCACTGTACCATTACCATGGCAGATAAAGACTTAGTAAATCTTGTTCAAGGAACCCTAAATCCTCAACTTGCTTTCATGACCGGAAAACTTAAAGTCAAAGGGGATTTAGGCTTAGCTTTAAAGCTCGGAAAAATTCTTAAAGCTTAACCCACCCATGTACTCTGAAATTATTCTAGACGGGCTCCTTCTTCATCACCCTATTTTTTGGAAAAAAACGAGAGCCATTTTAGTTGCTTATGGTGTAAATAGTAACGGTTCTAAAAAACTTATCCATTACATGCTTCCTTCACATGAAAATGAACGAGACTGGAAATTATTTTTAGCCGATCTTAAAAAAACAGGCATCAAAGAATCTGACATAAAATGTATTACTTCTGACGGAATGAATGGATTAAAAAACGCGGTTTCAGAAATATATCCAAACACTTCCCATCATATTTCAGACTCTATTCGGATTCATCCTCTTTCTGTTTGGCTCAAAGTCTATGTTTCTTCTAAAAATCCTAAAAAACTAAGGCTTTTTATTGCCTGGCCTTTGGCGCTTTTGTATTTATGGCTTTTTAAGGCTACACCCACATCTTTAGCCATTGGCATTCTTTTTATTATTTTAGGAGAATTGATTAGACTCTGGGCAGCAGGAACTATTATTAAAACCAAAGAGTTGACCATTTCTGGTCCTTATGCTTTTACCCGAAATCCGTTATATATAGGAAGTTTTAGTATTGGAGTTGGATTTTTAATTTTGGGACAAACCTATTGGCTTTTTATTCCCCTACTTTTACTCTTTTTTTTGATTTATCAAGATACGGTTCAAAAAGAAGAAGAATCCTTAAAAGAACATTTTGGAAATCCCTTTTTATACTATATGTCTCATGTCCCAAAATTTATTCCTCACCTCACTCCCTTTCGGGATAGTCATTTTCAATCCTGGCCCTTTTCTTTAAAGCGCTGCTACGATAATGGAGAATTGAGAACGCTTGCCGTTATTTCTTTTGCTCTGGCAGGGCTTCTATATTTTCTCTTTTAATTTGAAAATTTGCCTTGCCCCATCTTAGATCATCTATATAGAATGATAATGATATGAAATTGTCCTTACGATTCATCGTACCATTGCTGGTGGTTTTATTTCTTATTGCTTTAAGTATTACTCCACTGGTGGATACTCTTACCTTTCATTGGTTTACAAGAGACTTGGATCTGAGAGGAAAATTAATTTCTAATGCTGTCCACGACTCTTTGGCAAGACGACTAGCCCTGGGAGAAAAATCAAAAATTGTATCTTTACTTACAAAAATTACTCTAGATGATCGTCTTATGGCTGCAGGCTATTGTAGCAGCGACGGAATACTTCAATATAAAACGGAACTTTTTCCAAAAGAAATTAAATGCCTTAATCCTGAATTTGAAATCAAACCATCAAAGGTAATGAAATTAAAAAGCGGGGATATTCACATTACTAAAAATCTTTTAATGGTAAAAGATAGGCTCTTAGGACATATTTTTTTAATTCATGACATGAGCTTTATTGAAAAAAGAAGTCAAGAAACCAAATGGTATGTGCGTATATTTTTTATTCTCCTTGGAATTATTATTTCGATTTTAACCGTTATGATTGCGCAATGGAGCTGGAGAGGCTGGATTGGAGCCATGAGAACGCTTCTCACAGGAGAAGGAATTTTTAAACCTTCTTTTGAAATGACTTCCTCAGAAGTAAAGCCCTTGGTAAAAGATTTAAGAGCTCTCATCAAAGAACTTCAAACCAATCAGCGCATTCGGGACGAAAGTTTAATCAGTTGGACACCCAAAGTTTTAAAAGAAATTTTAAATAAAGAACTTTCAGGAGATGAAATCATCATTGTTTCAAATCGAGAACCCTATATTCACAATCGCACAAAAGAGGGAAATATTGAAGTTCAACATCCTGCCAGTGGCTTGGTAACCGCATTAGAGCCTGTGATGAAAACATGCTCTGGCACCTGGATTGCTCATGGAAATGGAAATGCTGATCGGGAGTTTGTGGATGAAAAGAATCATCTTAAAGTTCCTCTAGACGATCCTAAATATATCTTACGACGTGTGTGGCTAACAAAAGAAGAGGAAGAAGGATATTATTATGGATTTTCGAATGAGGGTCTTTGGCCTTTATGTCATATCGCTCATACCCGCCCCACTTTTCGTTCTCAGGATTGGGAACAATATGTGCGTGTAAATAAAAAATTTTCTGAAGTTGTATTGTCAGAAGTTAAATCCAAAGACCCAATTATTTTAATTCAAGATTACCATTTTGCTCTTCTGCCAAAGCTCATTCGAGATAAACTCCCAGATGCAATCATTATTACTTTTTGGCATATCCCATGGCCTAATCCAGAAGCTTTTGGCATTTGTCCCTGGAAAGAAGAAATTTTAGAAGGGCTATTGGGAAGTACTATTGTTGGTTTTCACATTCAGTTTCATTGTAACAACTTTATTGAAACCATCGACCGGTTCCTGGAATGTCGTATTGATAAGGAACACTCTACTATTTCATTCTTAGAAAAAATGACCGCAGTTAAAGCCTATCCTATTTCTATTGAATGGCCTCCCCATTGGTTAGATTTACAAAAACCTATTCAAGAATGCTGTCATAAAATTCGCTCTCTCAATGGCCTTTCCAATAAAACCTTAGTGGGCTTAGGTATTGAACGTTTAGATTATACCAAAGGAATTATTGAAAGATTCTTAGCTGTAGAAAGGCTTTTAGAGCAACATCCCGAGTGGCTTGGAAAATTTTCATTTATTCAAATTGCAGCTCCTTCCAGATCTAGAATTGAAACCTATCGCCACCTTCAAGAAGATGTCAAAAAAGCATCAGAACGCATTAATAAAAAATTCAATAGTTCTCAAAACCCTCCTATTATCTTAAAAATAGAACATCATGAACCTTCCCAAATTTTTGAATATTATAGAGGGAGCGATCTTTGTTTTGTGAACTCCCTTCATGATGGAATGAACCTTGTCGCAAAGGAATTTATTTCTGCCAGAAATGACGAACAAGGGGTACTTATTTTAAGTCACTTTACAGGAGCTTCTCGAGAACTTCCGGAGGCCATTATTGTCAATCCCTATGATATTGATGAGTCAGCAGATGCGCTTCATGCAGCACTTTCGATGCATCCTTTTGAACAAAGAGAAAGAATGCGTAGCATGAGATCGTACGTACAAGAATATAACGTATTTCGATGGGCCGGTAGAATGCTTATTGATGCATCCCGCGTTCGTCAACGGAATCGCATTTTACAAAGGCTCGCCACCATGGCTATTCGCCGAGGAGAAAAAGAATTTTGGAAAGCCAATATTGATGAAGCCCTTTTTCACTCAAGCAGGACTTCAAAAACTTAAAACATACTGCCATCCTCAAACTCTATTTGCTTTTGATTATGATGGGACCCTTACTCCTTTAACGTCAAAAATTTCTGAAGCAAGACTTCCTCTCAAAACACAAAAACTTTTAGAAACATTATATCTATACACCCCCATTGTTATTGTTTCAGGTAGAAGCATTACTGATCTAAAAACCCTGTGCTCTTTTACCCCTACACTGTTTATTGGGAATCATGGTCTAGAAGGGCTAAAGTTAGAAAAAAAATTAAAAATAAATTTTTATAAAATATGTAAAAAATGGAAAAAACAGCTTTTAAATATCACGCCTGATATTCAAGGCATTGAATTAGAAGATAAAAAATATTCGCTCTCCATTCACTATCGTAATGTACGAGCGAAAGTAAACACAAAGGCCTTACTCCTACGTCATCTTTCAAAATTATATCCAACACCCAAGATAGTTTTTGGAAAATCAGTGATCAATATATTACCTTTTTCTAAATTCAATAAAGGAACTTCATTAAAAATTGCCATGCATCAACTTAAAATGAAACGCGCTATCTATGTTGGGGATGATCAAACCGATGAAGATGTCTTTTGTTTACCTACTCATTCAATTTTAAAAATACGAATAGGAAAAAAGAATAATTCTCATGCGCATTTTTATCTTAAAAATCATTTTAAAATAAATCAGTTTCTCACTGAGGCCTTGAGCTTATTTCTTCGGTGATAAAGCACCTGTCATTGCGAGCCGAATGAAATGAGGTGTGGCAATCTCATCGGGGGCAGGTCAGTTACAAAACTTCAGGATACCACCTGGTTTTCCGATAAGTAGTATACAATGGAACCTAAGCGAAAACTGTTCTCTTTTTTTAGCATAAAAGCACTATCCTTTGGCATTATTATTCTTCCAATTATTGTCTTGGGGGTTTTAAATTATCAAAAAATATATCCTATAGGGGCTCAAGCTCTTATCTATGGGGCTGCTTTTCTTTTCACAAGTGGAACGGCAATTTTTATTCTGTGGACTTTTGGACGGCAAAAACGAATAGAACAATTATTGTTTATAAGTGAACGACGATATTTAGCCTTGATCAATAACATTCCTTCTATCTTATGGACAGCAGATCAAAATGGATACCCTCTATTTATGAGTCAAAACGTAGAAAAGATTCTGGGCTACAGTCCAAAAGAAATGTGTGTTCCAAACAAAAATCCATGGCTTGAAAGGATTCATCCAGAAGATGTTCAATTAGTTAAAGGTGCATATGAATCTGTTCTAACAAATAAAGCAGGAGAGGTAGCATTGGAATATAGGATTCAAAGGAAAGATGGACAATGGATATGGTTAGAAGGTAAAATTTTGGATCCCCGGTCTCTCTCTCTCTCTCTCTCTCTCTCTCTCTCTCTGCGCAGGATAAGGGACGAGTCATATTTTATGGAATTTTTACAGATATCACTCATGAAAAAGAGCTTGAAATCATTGAGGAAAATAGAAATAGGGAGCTTGAATCTGCCAATGAAAGACTCAAAGAATTAGATACCTTAAAATCTGATTTTGTTTCTTTAGTATCTCATGAGTTTAAAACCCCCTTAACAGTAATGAGCGCGGCCCTAGACTGCATTAAAGAGGATGTTATTTCTGAAGTTAAATTACCCGACACCATTAAAATGCTTAAACGACAAGTGGTTCGCCTTAACACCTTGGTGAATGATGTTCTCGATGTTTCCAAAATAGAGTCTGGAAAAATGATGTATCATTTCAAAAACTGTAATTTTAATTCAATCCTTTCTCAAACTTTTGAAGAGTTCGCACAAAAAGCAAAAGAACTTGGAATTCACTTAATTAAAAAGATGGATTCCCATTTACCTTTCATTCGAGCTGATAAAGACAAGATCTTAGAGATTTTATCAAATCTCATTGGAAATAGTTTCAAATTTACGCCTCGTGGAGGAGAAATCAGGATAGAGGCAGGCATAAAAGAAGTCGATGAAGAATGGGTTGAAATTCGTGTAGTTGACACAGGATCTGGAATTCCAAAAGATAAGATTCAAAATCTGTTTGAAAGATTTGGCGATCATGCTTCTACAACAACTCAAAAAGGAACAGGTCTAGGCCTCTATATTGTAAAATCTTATATTAAAGCTCACCAGGGAGATATTCACATTGAAAGTGAAGAGAATGTAAAAACATCGGTTGTGTTTACTATACCTGTGGCAAGAACACCAAAAATATTGGTCGTTGATGATACTAAGGACATGTTGGCCCTGATTCAAGAAGAATTGAAAAGTGAAGGATACGATGTTCAAAGTGCTTTAAGTGGAAGGGGGGCTTTGGACATAATAGAAAAAGGAGAAATCCCTGATCTTTTTTTAACAGATATTCACATGTCTCCCATGAGTGGGCATGAACTCATTGGCAGACTTAGAGAACTTAAAACGACAGAACATATCCCTATTATTGCAATGACAGCTACGGATGAAGAGCTAGAATGGTTTAAGAAAAACAATAGTACAATTCAGGTTATCAATAAAGCAAAACTGCTAAAAGAGCTCTTGCCACTTTTAAAAGAAGAATTGGGAGATGTTCCTCAAAGAGATTCAGGGAAAGAAAAGCCTAAGCCTAAGTTAAAAAAGGGCGCTTAAATCATCAGAATATCCAACATCTGATTCCATGAAATTTTTAAACTAAGGAGGCACATATTCTCCTGAACTTGCTGAGGTTGCCACGTCGCCTTGCAGGCTCCTCGCAATGACGAGACAAACACAGCTGGCCGTTATTTCTTTTGCTCTGGCAGGGCTTCTATATTTTCTTTTTTAGGTTCGGGGAGCTTGGTGAATTTTTTAGGATCTAAAGACAATCGATCTAAGATAGTGGCATTCACCTGATAAACGGGTTTTTCAGAGGCTTTAGATACAAAAACACCGTCATTGGTTTTCTTGCCAAAAAGCAATTGTAGTTGGGCTGTTTTTTCATCTCGAATAGTAACTTTAAGTTGAGGGGCATTAAGCTCATATTTGGCTAACTCTTTTGGGGATTCATCTTCAAAGGTTTTTACTTCTAAGAAATTTAATGTATTTAAAAGTTCTGTCACTTTAGAAGCATCTGCCTCTTCTTTTTTAGGAGTTGAAAGAATAAACCATTTGTCTATTTCTTTTCCTGGCTCTTTCTTTAAGACTAATTTTGGCTCTTTGGCTTTTTCAAGAGTCACTTCTTGAGTTTTTGTCTCATCAAATGTAAAGAGCTTTTTCTCCCGAAAATCTTTTATGTCTTTATTTAATGTAGAGGAAATAAACTGGGGCACTAAAACCACTTTTTGGCTTGGTCCAACGGTTACAAACACAGAATCTCCCACAGGATTATCATCCCCAATACTTAAAATCTTTTTTTCTTTTTCTCCAGAAATCGTTATTTCAACTATATACTTTGAATCTTTTAATCCGTAAGGAACTAAATCATCGGCTTTTTCTGATACCACCCGAGAAAATTTAAGATCATAGAGAGAATCTACAATATTATTCCATACCAATTTATCAGCTTTTACTTTTAACGGTTCTTCTAAAAGCCATTCTTTTTCACCTGTGCGTTTAGCGGTAAATTTTCCTTTTTCTGTTTTAAGACTCACGGATTCCACTTTGTCTTTATCAAACACCCACACTTTTTCTTCTTTTTCTTTTTCAACTTTACGCTTTTCGCCCCCTTTAATTTCAATAAAATAGACATACGCTATCAGAATTAAGAAAAGCCCCCCTAAAATCCACGTTACTTTAAATTTATTCATGCAACCCTTCTCCGTAATGTCCACACGACCGTCCCAGATCCTAGTACAATCAAAGGAATTAAAATAATTGTCACAATAAAAATAGTTCGGACCTGCCAAGGAGTCAGCATCAACCTCCCCTGGCTTGCCTGATTGGGTCGAATCGAAATGGCGGTTTCATCGGCAATCATCCAGGCAATAGAATTTAAAAATAGATTTCCATTTCCCGCAAATTCAAAAGATCGGTTATTGGCAAAATCAGAATCTCCCATTACCACAAGCCTCATTTCATCTTCTTTTTTGGAACTTCCATCCCAATTTCCCCACGCTGCAACGGCTAAATTTAAAGGGCCTTTATGATCTTGCCCTTCATCAAATTTAACTTTTCCAGACTTCACAGAACCTACTTCCCCCCAGCTATTGGTAGAAGTTTTTCCAATGGATTCTACCTTGATATTTTTATTAGGAAGCGTTGGAGCAATCGTTAAAGAACGTGCCATGGGATAAAAAGAAGCTATTTTTTGTTCCTTTACAATATCATGCCCGCTATAGGTAGAGATAACAGGGGTCGCGGCCCCTTGTCCAAAGAGAGTGGCCACCGGATCAATAATCAAATCTTCCTGTGCAGTGATTCCCACAGAAGCTAGCACTGGATCTAATCCTATTTTTTTACTTTCAGGATCTAATAAAATAATCGCCCTTCCCCCTTTTTTCAAATACGCCAAAATAAGATCTGCTTCCTTCGGTAAAAAAGGTTTTTGAGGGCCAGGAATCACTACGCCTGTAGCATCTTTTGGAATTTCATTTACTTCTAAAAGCAAAAGATCTTTGACTTCATATCCGGATTCTTTCAATTGATTTTGAACCAACGAATACCCTTCTCGGTCTGTATCTTTAATCTCTTTTTCTCCATGCCCTTTCGTAAAATAAATGATCGGCGTTTTTTCTTTCCCCACTTTAATAATGGCATTGGTTAATTTTTCTTCAGACAATCCCTCAAATCGAGATTCCCGTTTTGATTTTTCAACGATCATGGTTTGATATTTTTTAACATTATATGCTTTAGCAATTTGGACATCTTTATCTGGATCCACAAATTTCACTTTCACCTTATCTGAGTAATAGGTATATTTATTTAAAAGATCATCAAATTGAGCCTTTTCTTTTGCCTGAAAAAATCCAGTCACTGTTACTTCATCCTTTAGCGCTTTAACTACTTTGATCGATTGCGGAGCTAAAGAAAAAAGTTTTTGTTGGGTAAAATCAAACCGCTTGTAATGCCGAGTACCCATAAAATTTAAGAGTGCTAAGATTCCAAAGACCACAAATCCTAAGATCACGGCATTAAGTGTATAAGATGTTGAACGTTGAAGTTGAAACTTCATAGGTTACCTCCACCGCTGAGATTCAATCGCTTGATGGGTTAAAAATAATCCAAAAAAGATAAAGCTCACATAATAAATTACATCTTTGGTATCAATCAGCCCCCGAATAAAATTGGCCAGATGATCAATAATAGAAATATAAGCCACTACTTTTCCAATAAAAGAATCTGGGGAGGCAGAAATCCAGCTAATAATCCAAAAGAACAAAAATAATCCAAACGTAATGGCACCAGCAGTAATTTGATTTTCTGTGAGAGCAGAAATAAAAAGTCCAAACGATAAAAATGCTGCACAAAATAAAAAAACGCCCAAATATCCTGCTAATATTTGTTTAATATCTGGATTTCCAAAAATCATTAAAACAATAGGATATATAAATGTCACTGAAAGCATCAACATCAGAAGTAAAAGCACAGAAAAGAATTTCCCCAACACAATTTGATAAGGATGAATGGGAGAAGTCAAAAGCAATTCAATGGTTTTCATTTTTCGTTCTTCTGCCAAAAGACGCATGGTAATCAAAGCCCCCATCAACAGAAAAATAACCGCCATGTTTCCCAGCACGGGTTGAATAATCATTGCATTTAAATTCATCTCTCCCATGCCTCCAAAAGCCATATAGCTTTGGGCACGCTTTAAAAAATCAATCATGGCTGCACAAAACATCCAACTCATAATGGCTACAAATACAATGACAACCAAATATCCAATGGGGGTTAAAAAATAATTCTTAAGCTCCCGCTTTGTTATAGCCCAAATACTTCTCATGAAGACATTCCTCCTTCATCTTCCGTCGTTAATTTTAAAAAGACTTCTTCCAAACTAAAGGACTGTAACTTCATTTCTAGAAGTCCCAGGTTATGGTTCACAACAGTTTTAGAGATCGACTCTAAAATAGAATCTCCCCCTTGGCATTCCACAATAAAGGTCCCTTTTCGTACCTCATCTCTCATGACCTCAATCACTCCAGGAATAGTTTTTAAAGTTTCAAACCCCTTTTCACTATTTTTAATTTTAATCTCGACACGATCGGTTTTTCTGAGTTGAGACGCCAATTGATCATACGTATCAATGGCCACAATTTTTCCTTCATTAATAATAATGATCTTTTGGCAGGTTTGCGTCACTTCAGGCAAAATATGGGTACTTAAAATGACGGTGTGATCTCCGGCCAATTCTTTAATCAGTGTGCGAATATCAATAATTTGTTTAGGATCTAATCCAATGGTTGGTTCATCTAAAATAAGCACTTGAGGATCATGAATCAGGGCTTGAGCTAAACCCACCCGCTGGCGATACCCTTTAGATAAATGACCAATAATCCGATTTTGTACATCTCCCAAATGACACCTGGCAATGACACGATCTATAGCATGTCTCACCTTATCTCTTGGAATATCTTTTAACTTGGCTACAAAATTTAAATAAGAACTCACCGTCATTTCAGGATACAAAGGTGGGGTTTCAGGTAAATACCCAATTCTTTTCTTCACTTCATGAGATTCATGAAAAACATCAAATCCACAGACCGTGGCCTTTCCAAAAGTAGCCGGCATAAAACAGGTTAAAATTCGCATCGTGGTTGTTTTTCCAGCTCCATTTGGGCCTAAAAACCCAATAATTTCACCTTGGTTCACGCGAAAAGAAATATCATCAATAGCCTTTAAATTCCCATACTGTTTAGTTAAATTTTGGACTTCAATCATTGTTTACTCCCTTTGGTACTGTATCCTATTGAATAGCAAAAATGAAATCTTCTTGTCAATAAGATGCAAAATTCTTTATACTTGATATATGAACTTGGGCAGGGGGATATGGGTCTTTCTGTTGTTTGTCTTTATTAGTATTACTGCCCATAGTACTCCCAAAATGCTATTTGATCCCAACGCCCTACCCTTTCCAAAAGTTCCTTTTCCCAACAACACTTTTACACTTCCTGATGCAACTTCTCCGACAGGGTTAAAAATTCATTACCCGTTTTTACTCACTAAAAACTCTCAATTTGAAAAAAGAATGAGAGATAGAATAAATGAGCTTAATGGATTTGGAACTTTTTCTCCTATTTTAGTCTCCTTTAGTGAGCCGTTGGATCTTGCCACCCTTCAGGCTTCTTCGATTAAAGTAATAAACCTTACCAAAACATCTTCTTCCTATGGAAAAACGGTTCCTTTGGATTTTGGATCTGGACTTTTTGAATATTTAATTGAAAAACCAACCTCTTATTTTCCCAATGATCCTCAAAGCACCCTTAATAATTTTTTATTTAAAGAATCTAACCGTAATTCCTTTTACGAAGACGAAACCAATACGGTGATTTTACGCCCTTTAACTCCGTTGGAAGAAGAAAGTCATTATGGCGTCATCTTAACCCATGCTTTAAAAGGCCTTGATGGAACACCTATCACAACGGATGTCCAATCTTCCCAAACACTTTTAGAAGAATTAAAAACGGCAGGTATAAATACCCAAGATATTGTTTATTGTTGGGAATTTACCACACAATCCATCACCCGAAATTTAAAACTCATCCGAGAGGGCCTTTATGGAAAAGGCATGCTGTCTCAACTTTCTTCCCAATATCCTCCTCAGTTTCGCGAGATTTCTGATCTTAAGACCTTTCCTTTTGATATCGATGGCAATAGCTATACGTTAACCCCCACAGTCCTTCAAAAAGTATTTGTAAATCTTACTTCTTTAGCCGCCAAACTTCATCTCATTGATGGATTCCCCTTTGATGAGCTCATTGATTGGAGTTCCGTCAATTATTTTGTATTTGGAAGTTATCTTTCTCCTCAATTTAATAAAAATAATTCTGAATCTTTGCAAAGCTCTGTTCCTGAACCCGTTTATTTTATGATGGCCATCCCCAAAGAAACCCCAGGACACAAAGCCCCTTTCCCTATCACCATCTTTGGACATGGGAACAAAAGAAACCGGATTGATGCCATTGGGCTAGCCAACAAAATGGCTGAAGGAGGAATGGCAACCATTACCATTGATGCTGCCGGTCATGGGCCTGATAATTTCTTAGCTGCCATTCCGGTTTATTTAAAACGTTTCTTTACTTTTCCTATGGCTGCCACTTCTGAAGAAAAAGAGGCAGTTAAAGAAGAACTAAAAGAACTAGGACAAATGGTGGGCGTTACGATTAATGACAAAGATTTACAAACAGAATCTCTCATAGGCCGCCTTATTGATCGAATTTTTAGACAAGGTATTTTACGTGTTTTGACCCGTGAAGGAAGAGCCACCGATGTCAATGAAGATGGGATTACAGATTCTGGAGAAGATTTTTTCTCTGCTAACTTTTTTTCTACCCGAGATATTGTCCGTCAAACCATTGTAGATTTTTTTCAACTGACCCGAGTTGTAAAAGAGTTAGGACGGGATCTCAATAACAATGGAACCTTAGAGATTATTGAAGGCGACTTTAATCGTGATGGTATTTTAGACGTAGGGGGACCCAATACCAAAATTCACTATATCGGCATGTCCATGGGAGGCATGATTGGGGGACTTCTCATGGGAACAGAACCAGAGGTCAAAACTGGGATTTTAAATGTGGGGGGAGGAGGCCTTACCGATATTCTTTTTAGAACCAGTTCTAAATTTAATGCCAAGCGCATCTTCTATCAATTATGGGGACCCGCATTTATTGGCATTCATGAAAACAATAAAACCTATTTGACCATTAATAGTGGCCGAACCGAAGATGCGTTTGCCGTACTTCAACCGTTAGATCCCAAAGGAACCGTTTTCCTCAGAAACAAAACCAAAAACACGGTTTTTAAAACTCCTATTAATGATCAAAAAGGATTTTTATCCCGGTTAGCTTCAGACCGTGGAGATCGCATAGAGCTTGATATTTTTAATTCTTTTGGGCTTTTAGATTATCATATTGATTATACCATCACTTACCAAGAAGGCCTTGGGCTCACTCGAAATACTCCTGACTTTTTACGCTTTGCCTTTTTAGGACAATGGGCTGTGGATCCCGCCGATCCCATGAACTATACCAAAGATTGGAAAGATAAAAGTGTTCTCCTTCAACTCTCTTTAGGAGATTGGACAGTTCCTATTTTAAGCGGCATTAATTTGGCCAGAGTCGCAGGATTGATTAGCCCTCCTCGGGTTCAGTGGCTTCTCTCTAAAAATATTCACCAAGGAGAAATCGTTAAAGTCGATACGGAGCTCAATCCTCCTGAATCTCTCCATGGATCTGCCATTCGTTTTCATCCATCAGGGAAGCATGAATATCTTATTATTCCTAATCTCAAAGATAAAGAAATGATGTCTTATACGCCTTTTACCCAGGCGCAGGTGCTTCGATATTTTCTAAGTAGTGGAGAACTCATCGACTAACCAAAAGCATTATTCTATCACTTCTTCTTCAATGACAGGCTCAGAAGTCATCTCAGGTATTTTCTCAGGAATACTTTCTTTTGGAGCTTCAGAAGCCGGCTCTTTACTTTCCACTTTTTCTTCTGCTTTTATTTCCTCTTTTTTAACTTCTTGGGGTGCTTTCATTACTTCAGGAGTTTTTGTTTCTCCTTTTATTTCTAAAGAAGGCTTTACTTCTTCTTGCGGAGCCACTGGTTCTGAAGCAGGCTTAGGCCCTCCCATTTTGGTTTGAATAATTTCTCCCCCAGCCATCATATTGATATTTTCATCGGCCTGAAGAAAAATAGATTTTTTAGATTGCATAAAGACATTATCAGCAGACTTAATCTGCACACGTCCTTTGGAATCTACGACAATCGATGTAGGGCCAGCCTTAATATAAATAAATTTTCCATCTCCCCGGATGGACATATCTTTTCCAAAAAATTTATAAAATTCTGGATTTTGAGTAGAGGAGGCTGCCACCTCTCGTTTCTGCTCCGCTTGAGGCTGAGATTGAACCACTTGATTTTCACCTGTTAGAGTTTCGAGTTCTTTCATATCTTGTTCCATGGCTTTTTGATCTTTTTCAGAGAGTGCAGACTTTTTAGTAATCTCTGCCGGTTGATCAGCAAATGCGGGTAAAATAAAAAAAGTCCCTACAGTAACAATAAAAATAAGAAGTGTTTTCACGATTCCCCCCTTGTAGTGACAAGTTACGTACTATACTTTTAATGGTAATCAAAAAACGCAAAATGTCAAATTTTACTGTCATTGCGAGGAAGCCTGTCCCTGCGAAGGCAGGGATGGCAATCTCATCTGATTTTAATAATTCAAAACTTTGAGTTTAGGCTATTTGAAGTTAAAATATATAGCTAAGGGGAACGTTTGTTGTGAAGTCCACGTTTTTACAAAAGATAACATCCCTCTGGGTGTGTGTATGCTTTGTAGGGACCTTAGCCACTCCTTACACAGTCTATGCACAGGTGCCACTTGCCATCGTTGCACCCAACACCCAATTTGGCCGCCTCTTAGAAGCCCATAAACTTTTAGAAATGGTTCCCAGCCAAAACATGGCTCAAAAAATTTTAGAAGAATCCCAAACCTTATTAGCCAGTTCCCAATTGCCCGAAGACCAATACCAAGCACTGTATGGAAAAACAAAAAGGCTCGCACGCGCGTTGGATTTGAGCACTCAATTTGGTGAGTGTAGTGGCCAACAGGGTGCAGAGTCTCAAGCCTTTAGGGTATTTTTACAATCCGACCGACCACTTGCGTGTTCAAAAATTTCAGGACCTGTTTCGCAAAGCACTTCTACCATTGAAGATCTTGCCAAAGACACATCTCACATCACAGAACAAATCACCTTAGACACATTTGTGGATGATCTTTCTGATCAGACGATGGAAGCCATGTTTACCAATTATTGGATGTATAAAAGTACATTCTCTACCCCCGTTCCAGAAGACATGGATTTGGCCATAAAAGAAGTTTTTGGAACTCTCCCAGTAGACAAAGGAAAATACTTACCGCTTTTAGGACACGTCATGAACCAAACCACTCACACAAACATTGCGCAAAAACAACAAGACATGATGGCTCAACTGCAAACGTCGGTAAACAGAATTAAAGCCATACGAGTACTTCCCAGATATTATGAGACGGTTGCCCGTTATGCAGATCGCCCAACAATGGGATTTCAAGGGGGATTTCAAGAATATGGGCAAGAATTTACCCCTGTCTTTAGTCGGGGAGCCTTTGAAGAATACGCTCCAGAAAGAATTGCTCCCACGATTGAAGAAGGAGTGGGAGCCCTATGGCGCATGAAAGAAACTAGAAATCCCGATCTACAAGCATTTGAATGGCCTATTCAAAACATGTTTGAAAGTTTAATGGGAGGAACCAGACCCAAAGGATCTACATATATTCCTTCCTACTTTGAAGAATATTCCCAGTGGCTTAAACACGCTCCCCAATGGCAAATTGAAGGAGAATCTAATCCACAGTTTTCATTTCTAAACGTCACCCCGATGTATCCACTTGTTCGAGAACCACGGCTTCCTGAGCTTTTTTTAGCTCGTCAAAAAGATGCTTTTAAAGAACGCCTCCCCGTCGATATTCATTTAGCTGAAATGGCAAAATCTCCTCTTTTATTTACCAAACCCTTCAGAGATTTTGTCGATAGTATAGATGATGATCCTTCGCATCTACCCACTATTACCCAAGATCATCTCAATTCGGCTTTAAAAGACCAACAAGATACGATTCGGACACAGGTCCAAGAACTGAATGATTTAAAAAGCAAAAATCCAAAAGAAGCACTTAAAGAATTTTTAAAACGTGATCCTTTAAGAGTGTGGAAACTAGCGTTTGAACACCCTGAAATGATGGATGCCATTTGCACGGCCACCCAAGGAATTAAAATCGATAAAGAAAGTAAAGAATGGTGGGACAAAGTGTATTTTTGGGGTGGACTAGGTATTGGAGCATTAGCACTCTTAACCGGTGTGGGAGCTTTAGGATTAGCGGCCTATGGAGCTGGCGCCGGAGTGATGACCGCCGCAGGATATGCAGTGGTGGGTACCACTGCCCTATCTTTTGGAACTGGTATTGCCTTTACAGGAAGAGAAGTTTTAAATGCTGGGGAAGCTAGCCAAAATTATCAAACTCTCTACGCTTCGATTGTTTCTGACATGGGGGGAGATCCCAATGCAGCTCTTCACGAATTAGATGATTTTAACTCTCATGTATTTAGTGCCGTACTGGCTGGATCCTTTAGTGCTTTAGATATAGCTGGGATTTATGCAGGCGTTCGCTCCCTTGCCCAGCTCCGCCAAGCCAAATCCCTTGTCATTTCTAAAACCGTTCCTCTTACAGAAACCGCCTCTGATCTTCCTACCGCCTCCACCTATGTTCCAGGCTCGGCAAGCGCTTGGCATAGGCTGGGAGATACGGCAGGCGACATGCCCTTAGGACCTACTTCTGGCCCTGTCATGACAGAACGAGGATATTATCGTATTGATGCAAACCCTCATCCCACCAAACCTGGTCAAGTCGATGTATTTAGTGTCCATTATCGCCCCACGGGAAGCGAACACTCTCAATTGGTTTTTCCAAAAGCAAGCACTGCAGGGGGTATCCCTAAAATTGTCAGCCGTGCCAGCCATGTCGTCATTTCAGGTCGTTTATTAGAAAGCCAAGAATATATGATGGCCGCTACTCGTCTTGAACGCGCTATTGAACGCTATCGAACTGAATTTTTTAAAACGATGCAATCCCTAGGAGGACCTTCAGGAGAAGAGCTAGGCCCTACAATAAAATATTTATTGGATCAGTTTGCTGGGAAAGGAAAAACAACCGCGCATACAGCATATAGGATTTTTGAGGATTTGAATGCCTCATATGTTCCTGATCATTTTTTAGAAACAATACCTAATGTAGAAAGAGGTGCTCAACGATTTGAAGGTGGGCTCCAACAATTAGAAGAATTTAAGGCACTGGCAACTCAAAGCCATTAAGACGAGATCCTTCGCTACGCTCAGGATGACACTAATTTTTTAATTTCTAAGAGGACTTTTTGAACCACTTCTTTTAACGTTCCTTTTTTCATGAGGATACCAGCTTCATAGGCGTGCCCACCGCCCCCTAATTTTTTGACCATGGGAAAAATTTCCACATTCCCTTTGGACCGAAAGCTCACCGTAATCTTTCCTGTGGGCTCTTCCCGAAATAAGATTCCTATTTCCACATCTTTTAAGATCATCAGCTGATCTACAAATCCTTGCGAATCTTCGGCTATAGCTCCATATTTTTTTTGAAGTTCTTGAGATACTTCTAGCCAAGCAATTTTCCCTTGGGCTGTTATTTGAACATGATTTAACACTTCCCCCAAAAGCTTCATTTCAGAAAGCGCTCTCATTTGATGAACTTTTTTATACACAAAATCTGGATTTACTCCCGTTTCCACCAGTGCTGCACAAATGGCATGGGAAAGAGCTGTTGTTTTTCTGTGTCTAAAACCACGGGTATCAGTAAAAATAGATACATACATAGCCAGCGCCATTTTAAAGGTGATCTCAGCTTTTACATATTTAAAAAATCGATAGAGAAGCTCCCCCATAGAAGACACATCTTCATCAATAATATGAAGAGATCTCATCTTTTCATCGGCAATGTGGTGATCAATAAAAATGATTTCGCTTTTTAATGCTTCAAGATGTTTTTTAAGCCCCCCCACTCTTTCCCAATCATTGACATCGATAGCAAAAACCACTTGGGCTTTGGGAAGAGGCATTCCCTCTTTCCACATTTTAATTTCATTTTCAGAATCAACAAGATTAAATTTATCCGGGGTAGGATCAGAGTTAATAATATGACACGTTTTCCCAAGTTGTTTAATATAGGTCGCCAGCGCAATTTCTCCCCCAAGTCCATCGCCATCGGGAACAATGTGAGTTGTCACAATAAAACGATCGTGGGCATCAATAATGTCTTTCAAACGATCAAATAAAGGATGTTCTTCGACCATAAGTTTTATGGCTGCACTTTCTCTTACCATCACATTTCGTATCGGATGCTTTTGAAGGAAACTTAAACGGATCCCCGCCTTCGCGGGGATGATGTAAAATGAGGTTGGAGTTTCTGATATGTCTTTAACAAACCTTCTGGAATAACTCTGGAATGGGCGGTTACGGCCATAAAGTTAGTATCTCCAAACCATCGAGGTACAATATGAGTGTGAAGATGGGCATCAATCCCTGCTCCTGCAGCTTTTCCCACATTCATCCCAATATTGATCCCCTGAGGTTTTAAAACTTTCCTTAAAATTTCAATTGTCTTTTGCTGAGTTAAAAAAAGGTCTAACCCTTCTTCAGAATTTAATGCTGTAAATTCTGACACATGACGTTTGGGAACCACCAAAAGATGCCCACTGCTATAAGGATATTTATTCATGATCACAAAACTCAAAGGAGTTTGTGCTAAAACCAAAAATTGCATTTGATTTTTTTTCTTGGGGTGCGTGCAAAAGATACACGCTTTCTTCTCATTTTTTCGGATATCTTTAATATAATCCATCCGCCAGGGAGCCCACAGTTGTTTCATGGCTGCATTAAAAAAAGAAGAGGAGAAGTAATACTATTTTTAGTTGTCACCTGATCAATAAATTTATTGAGGGATTCATCTACTAAATATCGAAGAAGCGGCATACGTTCTTTGGGAGGATATAAAAGCTCTGGTTTTCCTTTAATATGACCCAATTCTTTAGCTACCTCTATGGCGTCTTCAAAATTTCCCAATTGGTCGATAAGACCTAAAGCCTTTGCCTGTTCTCCTGTAAAAATTCTGCCATCGGTGACTTTTTCTACATCGCTACTTTTAATTTTTCTTTCAGACACCACCACATCTTTAAACTGATGATGAACATTAAACACCAATTGATTTAAAAATTCTTTTTCCTCTGGATTCATCGGACGAAAAGGAGATCCCACATCTTTCATTTTTCCACTTTTAATGACCGTGTGATCCAATTTTGCCCACTGATAGAGTTTTTGAAGGTTGGCAAACTCCATAATAACCCCAATACTTCCCGTCAATGTTCCAGGATTGGCAATAATTTTATCTGCTGCACAGGCAATATAATAGGCCCCTGAAGCCCCCAAGGCTCCCATGGATGCTACGACTTTTTTTACTGATTTTAATTTTTTTAATTCACTATAAATCTCTTGTGATGGCCCCACCACCCCACCTGGAGAATCAATGCGAACAATTATTGCTTTGATACTGTTATCTTCTTTAAATTTTCGAATGGTTTTTAAAATAGGATCTGATTCTACAATAATCCCTTCAATCTTTAATATCCCGATGCTATCGGCTTTCATAATAGAAGGCTTTTGGCCAAAGAATAAAAAGATACCTACGGTGATAACGGTAACAAGGAGAATAAAAAAAGCACCCACAATGGCCAGAAAAACCAAAAATGGATGTTTACTCATATTCAGGTGTTGTTGTTATTCTTCTTTTTTACTGTCTTCTTTATCGTCTGATTTTGCTTTTTTAACAGTGCGCTTTAATTTTTGAATTAAACCTTCTTTTTCAAAGAGATCGCCTAATTTTTTCTTGGGCTGTTTTTTGCCTTCTGTCATGTACTTAGAAATGGTTTCTTTTTCTTCTCTATGAGCTAAGGATTTAATACTTAAAGAAAGTTTTCTTTCCCGGTGATCAATTCCCAAAACTTCTGTCCGTACCACTTCTCCTATCTTATGGAGAGATTTTGGATCATCTACTTTTTCTTTCGTAATTTCTGAAATATGCACAAGCCCTTCCACATAGGGAGCCACTTCTACGAAAAGACCAAAGTCAACAATTTTGGTAATTTTCCCTTCAATCACACTGCCTTTTTTAAGATTGGCTTCCACTTCTTGCCAAGGATCTTTCTCAAGCTGTTTAACACCCAAAGAAAATTTTTCATTTTCAGGATCAATATTGAGCACCACAACCTCAATCTCTTGCCCTTTTTTATAAAGCTCCTGAGGTTTAATATTTTTTTGCGTCCAAGAAATATCGGACACATGAACAAGTCCATCAATGCCTTCTTCAACCCCGACAAAAACTCCAAAGTCGGTTACATTCTTCACTTGTCCTTTAATGTGAGTACCTGGAGGAAATTTCGTGGCTAAACTTTCCCAAGGATTATCTAACAGCTGTTTAAGCCCCAACGAAATTCGGCGATTGACGGTATCAATGTCCAACACTTGTGCTTCCACTTGATTTCCCACTGCGACCACTTGAGAAGGATGCTTAATTTTTTGAGTCCAAGACATTTCACTCACATGAATTAAACCTTCCACTCCTTTATCAATTTCAACAAAGGCTCCATAGTCAGCTAAATTAATGATTTTACCTTTTATTTTATCTCCCGCACGATACTTATATTTTACTTGATCCCAAGGATCTGGCTGAATTTGTTTTAATCCCAACGACACGCGCTCTTTTTCTTGATCATAAGCCAGGATCTTGACTTGAATGCTGTCCCCTACTGATAAAATTTCTGAAGGATGTTTTAATCTTCCCCATGACATATCGGTAATATGTAAAAGTCCATCCATCCCGCCTAAATCAATAAAAGCCCCATATTCGGTAATATTTTTAACGGTCCCTTCAACCACATTTCCGGGTTCCATGTTTTGAAGCAGTGTGGATCTTTTTTCTTCTCGTTCTTGTTCGATAACAGCACGTCTCGATAAAACCACATTGCCTCGTTTTTTATTGAGCTTAATGACTTTAAATCGATATTTCTTCCCAACGTATTGATTTAAATTTTTAGGAGGACGCATATCAATTTGAGATGCAGGTAAAAAGGCTTTTACACCAATATCCACCGATAATCCGCCTTTTACTTTATCGACCACCAAACCTTCTACAATATGTCCTTCATTGGCTGCTTTTAAAATTTCATCCCAGACTTGAAGGGCTTCTGCGCGTTGGCGAGATAATTGTACCAGTCCATCTTCATTTTCTATTCTTTCTAGATAGACAGGGAACTTATCACCTTCTTTAATGTAGAGCTGACCTTTGGTATCTAAAAATTCTCGGAGTGGGATTTGGCCTTCTGATTTATAGCCGATATCGACAATAACAAAATCTTTGGTAATTTGAATGACGGTTCCTTCAACAACCTCACCTTCTGTAAAATGTCGTCCTTTTAAACTCTCTTCAAATAATTCTTTAAAACTTTTCTCTGATTCTGCCATTAACAAACTTGAAAAAAACCTCCTAAAATAAAAAATTCCTATTCCTTTCAAGGAATTAGGTAAAAATAGATGTACTAAACTCTACTGCCGTTGTCAAGGATAGTCTATTTTTCACAAAAATACATTTGACGTTTAGCGTTATTTTTCTTACAAGAAAGTCATCCGTATGTTAACCATTCAACAATTAGCCACCCATCTTGAAGCTGAGCTCATTGGAAATGCTGAAGGAGAAATTAAAGCCATTCAAGAGGTTACATTTATTACTCATCCTTCTCAGCTTGAAAAAACAACGGCTTCTATTTTAATTTCAGATCATCCCCTAGAAACGTCGAAAACCGTTTTGATCGCCCCTAATCCAAAACTGGCTTTTGCAAAAACTCTAGAACTCTTTCAAAGACCTGAAACCTTAAAACCAGGAATAGATCCCAGGGCCTGGGTAGAAGAAAATACCCAAATTGATCCTTCAGTCATTATTTATCCTTTTGTCACTGTCAGACGGGGTGCTAAAATTGGGAAAAATGTGGTAATTTATCCAGGAGTCTACATTGGACAAGACGCACGCATTGATCAAGACAGTATTTTATATCCTCATGTCACCCTATTTCCAAATACCCACATTGGGAAAAGAGTGATTCTCCATGCAGGCTCTATTATTGGTGATGATGGATTTGGATTTGTGTGGGATGGAAAACAACATTATAAAATTCCTCAAATTGGAAAAGTCATCGTCGAAGATGATGTAGAAATTGGTTCTAATACAGCCATCGATAGAGCCACCACCGGTGAAACTCGAATTAAACAGGGAACCAAAATTGATAATCTGGTCCAAATTGGACACAACGTTCACATTGGAAACCATTGTATTTTATGCAGCCAAGTGGGAATTGCTGGAAGCTCTACTGTTGGAGATGGTTCGATGCTCGGCGGGCAAGCCGGTATTCCCGACCATATAGACATTGCCCCTCAAAGCAAAATTGCTGCACAAGCCGGTATTTTAAGAAACACCGAGCCTGGAGAAACGCTTTTAGGAAGCCCTGCTATGCCCATTAAAGAATTTTTTAGAATGATGGCTTTGTGGAAACAACTTCCTCAAATGAGCAAAGATATCCACGCCCTTCAAAAAGAACTAGACGCCTTAAAAGAAAGATTAGACAAAATATAATCACACACCCGTTGAATAACAGGCACAGGCGTAGAAGCACCAGCCGTAATCCCCAGCACTTGCACTCCTTGAAACCAAGAAAAATCAATTTCTCTTTCGTGTTCAATTTCAAAGCTTTTGGGCTGAATCTCTTTACAAATTTTAGTGAGTTTCTTGGTATTAGAGCTTTCTCTCCCCCCAATAATAATCATGCAATCTACTTGTTTGGCTGTTTCGGCGGCTTCTTCTTGACGGACCTTGGTGGCATCGCAAATGGTATCGTGTACTTTGACCTCTGGAAATCTTTTTTGAGCCTTCGAAACCATTGCTTCTAACATCGTCAACGGCACAGTGGTTTGTGCGACAATACCTACTTTTTGAGTTGAAGGAATTTGGTCTACAATTTTGGGGTCCATGGATACAATATGTGGACCTTCGACAAAACTTCGAACACTTTTCATTTCGGGATGTTTTTCATCTCCCACAATCACCACAAAATATCCTTGTCGACTTAAACGCCTGGCATAATTTTGAGAGCGCTTTACAAAAGGACATGTAGCATCCACCACTTTTAAATTTTTAGATTTTGCATCATTATAATATTGAACAGGAACTCCATGGGAACGAAAGATCACAGTACCTTCTTTAGCTTCTTCTAAATTATTCACAACTTCTACCCCTTTTTGTTTAAAATCTTCGACAACTTCAGGGTTATGGACCAGAGGGCCCAGACTTACAATATGATGCTGAGTAGGCGTCTCTACTGTTTTATACGCCATATCAATGGCTCGTTCTACTCCCCAGCAGACACCCGCATTTTGTGGAACAATGATTTTCATACGCGTTTTAAAAATTCTTTATACATGCGAGACACCACTTGGTCAATGGTGAGGGAAGTTGTATCTAACGAGATAGCATCTTTGGCTTTTTTTAAGGGGGCTAGGGCCCGTTTTGAATCTTCTTTATCTCGTTTTTGAATTTCTTTTTCAATATGGCGCAAAGATATTTTTTTAAATTTCTCTTTTAGTTCCAAATACCGCCTTTTAGCCCGCTCTTTTAAGGAAGCAATAAGAAAAAATTTAAGTTCTGCTTTTGGGAAGACAACGGTTCCTAAATCCCGCCCTTCTGCAACCATGCCTCCTTTTTTCCCCAATTTTTGTTGCTGATACAAAAGTGCTTTTCGAACCACGGGCAGTTTAGAATAGAGAGAAGCCAAAAGACTTATTTTTCGGGTCCTAATTTTTTGAGTAATATCCTTGTGATCTAAAAAAACATGCTGCTTCCCCTCTTTTTTTTTAAAAGCAATGATACTGTTTTTACACAAACGATAGAGTTGTTGTGAGTTTTGAGATTTTACTTTTTTATGGCTCGCCTTTAAGGCTATAGAACGATACAGTGCCCCACTATCGAGATATGTATATCCCAATTTCTTGGCTAATTTTTGACTGACGGTACTTTTTCCCGATCCAGCAGGACCATCTATGACAATGGTTATTTTTTTCATTCTGACAATTTTCCTAGAACCATCAAAAAATTAGGAAATGATTTTGAAATACACTCAATAGAATCAATTTGGGTTTCTCCCTCTGAAATCATTCCGGCAAGCATCAGCATCATGGCCATTCGATGATCGTGATAACTTTTGACTTTTGCTCCCTTTAAAGGAGTTGGCCCCTGAATAACAAGCCCAGACTCCTCTTCTTCAATATGGGCCCCCAGCCTGGAAAGTTCTAAAGCAACTGCTTTTAAACGATCGCTTTCTTTAAATCGCAGATTCCCAGCATCTAAAATTTTGGTTTCTCCATGAGCTTGCGTAGCCAATAAGGCAACCAGAGGCAATTCATCGATAGTACGAATCGTAAGTTCTTTAGAAACCGTTACTCCCTTGAGTGGCGATGCTTTGACAAAAATTCTTCCCGTAGGCTCATAGGAATCTTTGATCAAGGGATCTATCTCACACGTGGCTCCCATGGCTTGAATGACATCTAAAAATCCGGTTCGTGTAAAATTAAGCCCTACTTCTTCCACCTCCAGTTCAGACTCTGGTAATAGCAATGCCAGGGTTATAAAAAAAGAAGCCGCTGAAATATCTCCGGGAATCGTTACGGATTGGCCTTGAAGCTCTGAGGGAGTTAATTGTACCTTGGAATCCACCTCTCGAACGGCAGCCCCAAACAATTTGAGCAATCGTTCCGTATGATCTCTTGTGTGAATAGTTTCTTGAATCACTGTTTGTCCTTCGACATAAAGACCGGCCAACAGAAGTGCTGATTTAATTTGGGCAGAGACAGTTGAAGGTTTACAGGTGATAGCTACCAGTTTTTTAGTCACCGGATAGAGATGCACGGGAGGATAAGAATCATCCTCATGTCCTTCGACATGCGCTCCCATACTTCGAAGAAGATAGAGCAGTTCTTTCACAGGACGTCTTACCAAAGAATCCCCTCCGGTAATCACCGAAGAAAATTTTTGGGCAGATAAAATACCCGTTAAGAGTCGAAGAGTAGTTCCCGAATCTCCCACATCCAAAACATGAGACGGTTTTTTAAGAGAAAAAAGACCTTGTCCCGAAACACATAAATTATTTTTCTCTTCAATAATTTCTACCCCCATCATTTTTAAAGCTCGAGCCGTGGCCAAACAATCTTCGGCTCTTAAAAAATTTTTAATTTCTGATTTTCCCTGAGCCAGGGCAGACAACATCAACGCCCGATGAGAAATAGATTTATCGGGGGGAGGGATCAGACGTCCGTAAATTCTACGAATGTTTGGGACTAAAAAGCTCATTGACCTTCTTTAAATCTTCAGGCGTATCTACAGCCACCGATTCATGCGTTGTTGTGACTACTTTTATTTTTACTCCATGTTCCAACGCACGCAGTTGTTCTAGTTCTTCCATTTTTTCAAGAGAAGTAGGCGTCCAGCTTGAAAAATTCAATAGAAGTTGTCGTTTAAATCCATAAATTCCCAAATGTTTTTGAACGTGGGCCTCTTCAATGTGAGATAAAGAATAAGATCCCAATAAATCATTCCAATTTCGGGTTTCTGTCCATGTTTTTCTTAAAAAAGGAATGGGATACCTGGAAAAATAAAGCGCGTATCCTTCTTGATCACACAATACTTTTACCATATTGGGATTTAAAAAATCTTCTTTGGTTTTAAAAGGAATTCTAGCGGTACTCATTACCGTTTTTTCAGAGTTAATCAATGCTGAGGCCACCTGATCAATCAGATCGGGAGAAATAAGAGGTTCATCCCCTTGTACATTAATAAAAATATCTGATGAAATATTTTTTGCCACTTCTGCCATACGATCTGTACCGCTTTGGTGATTTGAAGAAGTCATCACCACTTTTCCATCAAAATTTTTAACACACTCTTCCACCCGATGATCTTCAGTCGCCACAAAAACTTCATCTACCAGTGATGCCTTAGAAGCTCGTTCATACACATGCCAAACCATGGGTTTTCCAGAAATAAGCGCTAAAGGTTTTCCCGGAAATCGACTAGAGGCGTAGCGGGCAGGAATGATGACCGTGACTTTCATGCCGGTTTTCCTGCTTTGTAGCCTTTCATAATATCTTTAACAAACTGATCTTTGACTCCTGCACCATCTAAAATAATATCAATAATTTCTCGTACCGCCCCACATCCCCCTAAACGTTTAGCAACATAATCTACTCGTTTTTTAACATCAGGCACAGCGTCTTGAGGAGCAGCTGAAAATCCAACCCGCATTAAAATGGGCAGATCTAAAATATCATCTCCAATATAACAAATATGTTCATCTTTCAGTTTGTATTTTTTTAATATTTTTTTATAAGAATCCATTTTATAAAGTTTATTTTGATATACATCTTTAATATGTAACATTTTGGCCCTTCGGGAAATAATGGCGGTATTTCTCCCTGTGATCATCGCAAAGCGATATCCTATTTTTTGAGCCAACACGATGCCCGCGCCATCTTGAACATTAAATTTCATATATTCAAAACCATTGTATCCAATCATAAGCCCCGCATCGGTTAAGACGCCATCGACATCTAAAATAATCATTTTTATTTTTTTAAGTTTTTGATTCATCCCCTATTCTCCTCACACTCAATTAAATAACGCTCTCTCATTTTCTTTAGAAGTCCTAAAATAGGTTCTTGTTGATAATCCGGATAGGTCCATGGCTGTGCATGAAACTCACCCTTTGAATAAATAAGCGTTAAATCCCCAAAAATACCTTTTCCCAAGTAAATCCGATGCGAAAAATTTTTCCCAGTTGCTAAAATAAGCTGCGCATCATTGATGTATCCTGGATCAATGTTTATAGTACGCCGCCCCCCTTCTTTTGCAAGACTATTTTCAATTTCGTTGGTAAAAAGTTTAATATCCGGCAACGCTTCTCTTAAAATGTGTTTTTGAAAACTCAAAAAAGATCGAAAAAGAGGCTCTCCCATTTCTTTGTGATAATACGTCGTAAAGGTAAAGGGAAAGTGCGCCTCTATGATATCGATAAGACCAAATTTTTCTTTGAGTAAAGAGACGACTTTTTCACACGCCACTTGATCTGAATAAATACTGCTCACAATCAATTTCACTCGACTCGGTTCTTTTGGAATACTCATAAAAATTAAAAAAAACGCTCATAAGAACTTAGCTTAATGAGCGCTTTTTAAGAAATAAGTAAATAAAGAGAACTATTCGCTATATCCTTGAACAAGGATAATCACTTCATCGGTTGCTCGATCAAAGACAGCAATAAAAGAGGTAGAATAGTCAAAAGCTCCTCCTAATCCACCGCTAAAGAAAATATATCTCCACTCTTTTTCATATCGAGTAGTTTCTCGAGAGAGATCTATAAGTACATCCGTCAGTTCTCCTCTAAATTCTGTCCAGCCATCTCTATCTTCCGATGGGATCAATTTAAAGGCAGCTTCTTCAAGACTTTTATCATTAGCTGGCACATCATAGACACTGACCTCTTCTAAATACTCTGACCCATCTTCAGCATAAATTAGATTGCGAATCGCATCTTTTAAAGAAAGAGGGGATTCAAAAGCTACCCATTTAAAAAGAGAAACGTTGGCTGCATTCCCACCAATCTCTTCATTGAGCATTTTCTTCCCCAACTCTCTAAGCTTCTCCAGCCCAGGAGATTTTAATTTTTTTGCTTTTTCAAAAGAAACAGTAAGTACTTGGTCAAGCTCTCCATCCCACCAAAGATAAAAAGGTTCTGAATCAAACTCTTTCAAAACTCTAATCGCTTCTTTATTATCTATGGTCGTTAAATGAGAATTGGAAATAGAAATCCATTTTCCTTTTAAAGACTTCAGCTCTTGTTCCTTACCATAGCAAGAATCATCCGCCTGAACCAATCCATAAAGTTTATCTTCTGTTCGAACATTCAAAATACACGCATCTCCAACTACAAAAGGATCCATTTCTCCTAAATACATGTCTTCAACAAATCCTTTTTGAATTTCACGATTTTCTGCAGAAAATACGGGAAGAGAAATAATTAAGAACAACAAACTAAACACTATTTTTTTCATATTTGTACTCCTTTTAAAAAGTTTGATTTACATTAATCACAAAACAGGGGATGTCAAGGACTCAAAAGATAATTTTGTGGGAGAAATACGTTTTTTTTCAACCTGAATATATTTCTTAAGCTCTTCGGGGGTCACAGAAGCTGTTCCAATTTTTCCCACCACGATCCCAGCTGCAAAATTAGCCAACACAGCAGCTTCTTCTAAGGATGCACCACAGCTTAAGGCCAACGTTAAGACACTGACCACTGTATCTCCAGCTCCACTCACATCAAACACTTCTTTGGCAAAGGTTGGAATTTTTAAAAATTCACCTGATTTTTTAAACAATGCCATTCCATCGGCCCCCAGAGTAATCACCAAGTTTTCACATTGAAGCCGATGAATAATTTTTCTTCCCGTTTCCTTTAAATCTTCTTCTGTTTCAATATCTTTTTGGGCTGCAAAAGAAGCTTCTTTTTTATTAGGGGTTATTAAGGATACACCTTTATAATATTCCATATTACGTTCTTTGGGATCGACAGAAATAAGTTTTGAATTTTTCTCATGAAGTTTTGTTATTTTTTCTAAAAGAAGAGGAGTAATCATCCCTTTCCCATAATCAGAAATAATAATGGCATCAAATTTTTTCCAATTTTTCTCTAAAAAGGCAGAAATTTTTTGTGTTGTTTCTGATGCCACACAGGCTTTGGTTTCATGATCAAATCGAACCACCTGCTGATGCCCAGCGACAATACGGGTTTTTTTAGATGTCGGGCGATGAGATTCACAAATTAAACCATGGGAATCTACTCCCATTTCTTTTAATTTTTTAGAAATTTCTTGAGCCGCCTCGTCTTTCCCTACCACTCCACACAAAGATACCTGAGCACCTAAAGATTTTAAATTGGTCACCACATTAGCCGCTCCTCCGAGCATCATCGATTCGCGGGTCACTTCCACAACTGGAACGGGAGCCTCAGGACAAATTCTCTCAACTTGTCCCCAAAGGTAGCAATCTAAAATAACATCTCCCAATACTAAAAGAGAGGCATTTGGAAATTGTTCAATGGTTTTGAACATAGGTTTCAATATACTTTAAGTTTAATGCCAGAGCACCTTTATTTTTATTCACCAATTCTTTTGCTCTTTTTTCTAAAACTCCTCTTAATACTGTTGAATCTAAGAGTTTTTGAAGCGCATTCTTTAATTCATTTTCAGAGCGAACTTCAAGCACTGCTTCTTTCTTTAAAAATTCCTCTGCACTCTGTCTAAAATTTTCCATATGAGGCCCAAAAATAATAGCTTTTCCTAAGGCGGCAGGTTCTAAAAAATTTTGTCCCCCTTCAGCGGTTAAACTTTTACCCATAAAGACAATGGTTGCCAAGGAATAATATGAAGGAAGTTTCCCCATCCCATCAATTAATAAAATAGAATTTTTGGGCCATGGCTCTTTTTCTATATGCGATTCTAAAAAGCAGGCTTCCCCCATTTGAAGAATTAAATTTTCTACTTCTTTAAATCGTTCCGGATGACGGGGAGCCAAAATTAAACAAAGAGATGGAAAAAAAGATTTAAGTTCCTGATAACATCGAATTAAAATTTCTTCTTCTCCCGCATGTGTACTGCCTCCTACCAAAATAGGGGCATCCCCTACTCCCAATTGTTTTTTTGAGGCATCATTGATAGAAACTTCAAATTTAAGATTTCCTCCCACCGCCACACGTGCAGAGGGAGCTCCTAAGGCAATAAACCGTTCTTGATCTCGTTCAGTTTGGCAACTAACCATGCTTACTTTATTTAAAACATGCTTTAGGAAAAAACGAACCTTAGTATACTGATGAAAAGAACGATCGGACAGCCTTCCATTAATTAAAGCCAGTTTTGTTTGATGGTATTTTTGCGCCAACCACCAAAAATTAGGCCATATTTCCGTTTCAACCGCAATAAAAGCGGTAGGTCGAACAACATTTAAAACCCGTCTCACACTCCAATACAGATCGATAGGAAAATAAATCAATACATCTTTTGAAAATAATTTATGCTCCATCCAATCTTGACCGGTTTTTGTGGTAGTTGAAAAAAGAACCATCTGATGAGGATATTTTTCTTTAAAGGCTTTATAGAGAGGATAAACGGCAGATGCCTCTCCAACAGATACCGCATGAAACCAAATGGGGCATTGATCTAAAATTTTTTCTTTTTTGTCTTTTGAAAGAAACCCCAGTCTCTCCCACACCCCATATTGATAGCGTTTTTCAAAAGCAAGTTTAAATAAAAAATAAGGAAGTCCTAAAAGACAAAGCAAAGTTAAAAGAATATTGTAAAGGATAAACATGAGATTCTTCGCTTCGCTCAGAATGACATTCCCTCATTAAAAAGACGTTGCTTCTTCAATAAGCATAATCGGGATATCATCGCGAATGGGATATTTAAGTTGACAGGCATGGCAAATAAACCAATCTTGGGCTGCTGTTAACTCTAAATCTCCTTTACATTGTGGGCAGGCAATCACTTCTAATAATTCTGGGCTAATGGCCATAACTTACTCCTTTTTGGGTAACTGGTATTCTGAGTCTTCAATTTTTTTAAGCTTGGCCACTACATAGCCTATTTTAATTTTCGTTTCAAGTTGTAAAACGAAATGGCGGTCATCATCGGTCACCCAAATGGTAGAATCTCCCGAGGTTTGTAAAATTCCTTCAAATTTGGCAATAGGTCGAACGACCAAGGTATCAAATTCCCCAATTTCCGTTTCTAATTTTTCTTTTCGTAATACTTCCGCATCAACCGTAATACGTTTTCCCGCATTATATACTTCTGCATGATAAATTTCGCCTACTTTTAGATCCTGTGCTCTTAAATAAAATGCTGAGGTAAAAATATCAATCACTCCTGGAACAAAAGGATCGGTTCTGCGCTTTTCTTTAATTCCTTTTTTGACATGCACGACCTTCATCCAATATTCAATATTTTTCGTTATATAGTCAAAAAGGACAAGCCCTTCTCGAATGCGATCGGTTTCTTTTCCATGAAGTTCCGCTTTATAAGGATAAAAAGTTTCTTGATCCACATAGCTTTCTATCGAATCATCCACACTATGAATCAGATTCATGGCCCCAGAGGTTTTGGCTGTACCCACAAAATGATAGGTTTTGCGATCTCCCACATAAACAAAGGGATGAACTTCTAACGTCACATCCCCAGCTTTAATGGCAAACCACGTTAAAGCCATGGTTACTTTTTCTCCCACCCTAAAAACGTTTAGATGAGAAAATTGTTTGGCTCGTTTTTTAGCCTCTTTGGTTTCAAATGCTGAAAGTTGTCTTGTAACTTGAAAAACTGTTTTTGTTTTTTTAGAAGGTTTTTTAGCGGGTTCAATGCGAATAGCACTTTCAATATCTTTCGGAGGCTCAATTTTTTCTAATTTTTCAATGGATTGGAAACCGCCGCCACAAGATAAAAAGAGAAAAAGAACACCAATGCTTATAAAAAGCTTACATTTTCCATCGATCATGAATCCAAAACCATTGTTCCGGGTGACATCGCACCATCTGTTCCACAACATCCGTATACCTCTGAGTATTATAATATATATTTTCTTTACGGGTGCCAACCTTTTTGTATGAAACAGCCGGATCCACATGAACAACCATTTCCCCTAAGTCACTTCTATAGGTATAAACCGGAACCACAATCGCCTCTGAACGTTCCAGTAAATACGCTAACCCTTGGGTGGTTAAGGCGGGCTTTTTAAAAAAATCAACCAAAATTCCAGATCCTCTGCGTTGATCAAAAATAACACCTACGATTTGATTTTTTTTGAAGAGATCTAAGATGTGCCAATTTGAATTTTCAGGACCCATTAAACTCACTCCTGTTTTCTGACGTTGACTCGAAATAATATGCTCAAATAATTTACTTTTCATCGGGCGCACAATAATATGTAAAGGCAGGTTAAACAATGGAGCCACTCCCGCCATCCATTCAAAATTACCAAGGTGCGCCGTTAAAAGAATAACTCCTTTATTTTCTTTAAGAGCCTCTAGCAAGACAGAAAGATTTTCCATCTGAGTTCGTTTTTGAATAGTTTCAAGTGAGAGCGTTCGCCATTGAATAAATTCAATGAGTAAATACACATAATGAAGTAGATTTTGTTTTAAAAGATGCTGAATTTCTTCTTTTGTTTTTTCCTGACCATAAGCAATGGTTAAAGTCCGTTGAACCACATTGATTCGAAAGGGAATGATCCAATACCAAACAAACACAATCCCTCTGGCTAAAAATTTTAAAAAAGATTTAGGTAGAAAATTTAAAAATACGCTCAGTCCATCACATACCCACAAAGCACATCGGTACATCATATGGCATTTAATACATCAGCAATCTGATGGGGTGAAGTAAATTGTAAGTCAACGGAAAGAGAATACAGGGGGAGATTCTTCGCTTTGCTCAGAATGACAGAGGTGGGGATAAATCCTAAAATTCGCACAGCATCTTTTTCTGTTGTTAAAATTAAATCTGCTTTTTTCTCCTGCGCTTTAGCTAAAATTCGTTCTATATCTTTTATGGTATAGGCACGATGGTCTAAATACCGTTTAAATCCAACAACATCTGCTTTTAAATCTCGGATGACTTTTTGAAAGGAAGTAGGATTTCCAATCCCTGCAAAAGCAAATACTTTTTTTCCGGAAAGTGCTTCAATAGGCAGGCTATCTTGAGAAACCATGTGCTTTAACCCCACAGGACGGTAATTAGCTTCTAAAATAGGAGCTGAGGGATTAAAATATTTTAATCTTTTTTTAATATTTTCTTTTTGAATAGGATTAATTTGATGAGTTCGGGTTAAAATTAAACAATCGGCCCTTCTTAAATATGAAAGAGGTTCACGAAATAATCCATAGGGAAGTAAATGAGCAGAATATTTAAAAGAAGTTGCATCGATCGTTACAAAATCAAAATCGCGATGAAGTTTTGTATGTTGAAATCCATCATCCAGTAAAAATACATCCACCGCATGGCGTTTTAAGGCTTCTTGGGCTGACTGAAGGCGCTTGGCTCCGACATAAATGGGAATACCTTCTAATTTTGAAGCCATAAGATAGGGTTCATCCCCGGCTTCTTGGGCAGACAAATGCACTTTTTCTCCATCGGAAACACAGTCCCAGGATTTTTTACTTCTTCGCTTATAACCACGACTCAAGATTACTACTTTTTTCCCTCGCTCCTGAAGAGCTTTTCCCAAATAAAGCGTGAGAGGGGTTTTCCCAGTACCTCCAACAGTAATATTTCCAATGGAGATGACTTTGGCAGGTACTTTTTTACGTCTAAAAATCCCCAGGCGATAGAGTGCATGGCGAAGGTGCACTCCCACACCATAGCCTAAAGAGGCCAGCCAGAGGAGAGGAGAGGAAATATAATGAAGTAATCTAAATAAGGAGGGATATCCATCAATTCCTCGAGACACGCTACTGTTATCTAACTCCTTTAAAATTTTCTCCGCCACCCTTTGACTCGCCCCACGTTCCCCAAGTTTTGTTTTCACCTGTAATAATTCCTGAGAGGTCTTTTCACAAAGTACCGGATCCCCAAGATAGCGAAACACTTGAGAAGCAATATTTTCTCCGGTTACCTCGGACTGAAGAAGCTCCGGCACTACTTTCTTGCCTAAAATAATATTGGGCATTCCAAAAAACTCTAAATGTCGAATGATCAACCGCCCCAGATAATAAGACAGTGCACTTAACTTATAAATAATAACCATGGGCTTTCCCAAAATAGCTGTTTCCAATGTTGCAGTTCCAGAACAACTCACCACCACATCACACCGTGAAACCACATCATATAAAGAACTCCCTGTAACTATATCTATAGGAACATTATATTTTTTTACTTCTACCGCCATGTCTTCTGCCTTGAGGGTAGGCGCTACGGGTAATAAAAATTGAACCTGTGGATAACGATCATACATCAACCGTGCAGCCTCTAACATTGGTTTTAATAAATATTGAATCTCATTGTGTCGAGACCCGGGAAGAAGGCCAATGGTTTTTCGGGGATCAGGTCGGGGGATGACTGTAGTATGAACTACCTCTAATAACGGATGCCCAACAAAATCTACTTCCACTCCATATTTTTTATAAAAATCGACTTCAAAGGGAAAAACCACAAACATTCGATTGATCCACTTTCGGATAGAATAAACACGATATCGCCTCCATGCCCACACTTGAGGACTAATATAATAAAAAATAGGGATAGAAAGACGATGTAATTTTTTGGCCAATCGCAAATTAAAATCTGGGTAATCAATAAGAATAACCACATCAGGAGAAGATTTTTTTAAGTGTTTTACAATAGAAGAAAAAATAGATAAAATTTTTCTAAATTTAAATATAACTTCAAAAAAACCTGTTACCGCAAGCTCGGAAGAATGAAAAAGAATTTCCATCCCCGCTTGTTTCATCGCCTCTCCTCCAACCCCATAAATTCTGAGCGAAGGATCTTTTTTAAGAAGAGCTTGAATGAGGGAAGCTCCGTGTAGATCTCCAGAGGCTTCACCTGCTACCATAAAAATAGATTTTCGAGAAGGCTGTGTCATAACAAACGAAAATCCGATATCTGAGTAACCAAATCGGGATACTGTTGATGTGCAGATTTCCGGATGGTCCCCAAAATATCATGTGCCAGTTTTAAAGCTTCTAAGGCTTCCTTTCCAGACACCAAGGGTGGAGTTCGGGTTTGGATAGCGTTCACAAATGCTTTAATTTCTTCTTCTAAAACATCTTTTTTATCAAACTCGATCATGTCTCCAGAAATTTCGGGTTGTTCTCCTTGAGATACAGTTTTTTTATAGATTTCAATGGCAGATTTGTGAAAATCCACTGCCGCATAACAATCCGGCTGAAACAAACGAATTTTTCGAATGGCTTTTAAAGATACCCGGCTGGCTGTGATATTAGCCACACACCCACTTTCAAATTCAAGTCGCACATTTGCAATATCCAAATGATTTGATAAAACGGTTACCCCAATGGCATGAATTTTAGAAACCGGAGATCGAACAAGACTTAAAATAATATCTAAATCATGGATCATGAGATCTAAAATCACATCGACTTCCGTTCCTCGTTGAACAAAAGAATGAAGTCTGTGGCACTCAATAAATAAAGGACGGGTTAAAATAGTCGTCAATTTTTGAATCGCTGGATTAAATCGCTCTAAATGCCCCACTTGAATTATTCTGTCTTTTTCTTTGGCCAAACGCAGAAGTGATTGGGCTTCCCAAATTTTATGCGTAATGGGTTTTTCAATGAGGACATCAAGCCCCGCTTCTAAGCACTCTTTCGCAACGGCATAATGCTGATCTGTAGGAACTGCGATGCTCACCGCATCCACTTTTGTTAAAATATCTTGGTACTGGGTAAAAGCCTGCGTGTGATGCAACTCGGCAATAGCGGTTGCTCGGTCTTTATCAAGATCGATAACGCCTACTAAATTAACGGTTGGAAGTTTTGAATATTTTTCAGCGTGAAACTTCCCCAGATATCCCGCTCCTATCACGGCAATATTGATCTTCTGGCTGTCTTTGAGATTTTCTTTCACGTATGACTACACCTTGTGTTGAGCTTTCAATAAACTCAACCAGTTGTTTGACCTGGGGGATATGAAGCCATTGACGTTTAACAATCGTCAACGCTTCTTGAAACAATAAATCACTCACATATAAAAGCTTATACACTTCTTTTAAAGCACGAATGTCTTCAAGATCCACTCCATGACGCTTTAATCCAATCGCATTCACTCCTCTCACACTAATATCATTTCGAATGGCTCCTGCCGAAATCATAAAGGGAGGAAGGTCTTTATCCGTTGAACTACATCCTCCAACATAAGCAAATTGTCCAATGCGACAAAATTGACTAACTCCGACCAATCCTCCTAAAATAGCATGATCTTGAATTTCCACATGCCCCGATAACCCCACGCTATTGGCCATCACCACATAATTTCCAATCTGGCAGTCATGGGCCACATGTGCATAGGCCATGATCAAATTATGATTTCCCACTCTGGTCACGCCACCCCCATGGGCCGTTCCCCGATTCACCGTTACAGATTCTCGGAATACATTAAAACTTCCAATCTCAAGAGTGGATTCTTCTCCTTTAAATTTTAAATCCTGAGGTTCTCCTCCTATTACACAAAAAGGAAGAAATCGATTTCCCTCTCCTACCTGTGTATGACTTCTGACATGAGCATGAGGACCAATCACATTATTTTTTCCAATCACGACTTTTGGCCCCTCGATAATTGAATGGGCTAAAATTTGGGTTCCCTCTCCCACACTCACTCCTTCACCAATTACCACATAAGGCCCCACTTCAACAGAGGGAGAAAGGGTTGCCTTTGGATGAATGATGGCGGATGGATGAATCATCATGAAGGCTCCTTTAAAACGATGGCAGAAGAAAGGCTAGCCTCAGCCACTAAATCTTCTTTGTTATTTTGCACAATAAAAGCTTTTACTTGAGTCATAAAAAACTTTTTCATACTTACCTTTTTGACAGTGGCTTCCAATCGCAATAAATTTCCAGGAAGAACGGGTTTTCGAAATTTTGCTCCATCTATCCCTCCCAAATACAAATGAAAATCTTCTTTGGTCGCCGTTACATTCCGATAAATAAGAAGTGCAGATACCTGCGCCAACGCTTCAATAATCAAAACCCCTGGCATGACTGGTCGATCGGGAAAATGCCCTTGGAAAAAAAGTTCATTTTGGGTCACTCCTTTATAGCCAACAATTTGATCCCCCACAGGAGAGGTGGCCGAAATCTTCACTTCTGAAATTCGATCCACCAACAAAAAAGGATACCGATGAGGCAAAATCCCTCTAATTTGTTCTGGAGAGAGCTCTGTAAATTGATGAGACTTAGTCACTTATTTCTTATATTCCTTATCAAAAGCTTTAATCAGTTCACTGGTCAAATCATGAGAATCTTCGGCATAAAGAAGAGCCCCTTTCATGACCACCATATCATACCCTTTTTCTTTACTGAGTTTTTTAAGCACATCACTCATTTTATCTAAAATAGGGGCTAGAGCTTTTTGCTCCTCTTGCTGCATTTCTTGCTGATTTTTAGACACAGATTCTTGAAGCTCTTGAACTTTTTTTGTATATTCTGCTCTTTTTTTCTGCTTAGATTCTTCGCTCAATACCAATTCTTGCTTTTTAAAATCTGCTTCTAATTTTTCAATTTCTCCACGCATCTTATCCAAAGTTTTTTTACGTTTCGCAACTTCTTTTTCAACACGTTCTTTGGCATTTTTACCGGCTTTCACCGATTGAATGGCTTGTTGAATGTCGGCATAACCTACATTCATCGCCTGAAGCGATCCACTGATTAGAAATAAACTACTAATCCCTATTCCTGTTATCACGATTATTTTTTTCATACGATTATCTCCTCCTTTAAAAGGGTGGTGTTATTGCAAATTGGACTACTTGTCTTTTCTCTCCCGATTCGGGTTTAACCGGAAACCCCACTTCTACGCGAAGGGGCCCAAACGGTGAAAACCATCTAAATCCAAAGCCTATATCTTGCCTAATTCGACCCATATCTAGGCCATCAAAGGCATTTCCAGCGTCGTAAAAAGTAACTCCTTTAATTCCCATAGAACTAATCAGAGGAATTTCATATTCTATATTGGTAAACCACTCGCGATCTCCCCCAATCAAAACAGACTTTCCATCTTTATCTTGTTTCAGCGGTCCTACGGATTGAGGCATATATCCCCGTAGGGTATTAACCCCCCCTAAAATAAAACGCTCTCCTACCGGTACCGCTTCATTCGTCGTTGGAAGTAATCCACCCAGTTCTGTATTGACTCTAAACACCCCATTAAAAAACATGGGGTAATAAAAACGAGAACGTAAAATATTTTTAGAATAATGATAATCTCCCCCTAAGCCTGCTAATTCTGTAGAAAAGGTCTCATAAAAACCTTTAGAGGGCCGTTGTCGATCATCTCTGCCATCATAAATAAATGTCCCTACCACCGCAGAAGTAATCCCTCTCCGCGAGGGAATAAGTGCATCATCGGTGGTAGTAACCTCTTTTAATCTGGTATTCTCTAACTTATAGGTGAGATACGTATTCATGAACTCACCGATGGGATGCCCAATGCGAACATCTCCTCCGGTTTTTATTTCATCATAATTGGTGGTTCCGGTTTTTACATTATACGCATCAAATCCAGAGCTCCACAGCGTATCTAGGGTATAGGGTTCCGTAAAACTGGTGCTGTAAGTCGACGTTCCATTGTCTCCGGTAGACAACTGAGCATTGAGAGCGACTTCTTGCCCTCTTCCAAAGAGGTTACTGTGAGAAATTTGTGCATTAGCCACAAATTTATCCACAGAACTCCATCCCGCCCCCACCGTCAGTGCCCCCGTAGAACGCTCTTTCACTGCGACTTCTAAATCCACCACATCTAAACTCTTTCCTTGAGGTTTTGTATAGGTCACTTCACTAAAAAATCCTAACGCCCGAACCCGATCAATACTTTTTCGAAGCTTGGTTTCACTATACAAATCTCCTTCATGAATGGATAGTTCGCGACGGACCACCTTATCTCGGGTAGAGGTATTCCCGACCACATTAATATTTCCAAAATACACTTTTTGCCCTTTTTCAAAATCAAAGATGAGATCCACTTTTTTATCTTTATCCCGAGTGCTGGATTGTACATTAACGTTTGCAAATGCATAGCCTTGATCTTTATAAAGATCGGCTAATCGTAAGACTTCCTGGCGAAGCATATCTCCATTAAACAGCGCATCCGATTGAATCCCTCTTTCTTTTTTTAATTCATCTTTTGAAAAAATAAGCTCTCCTGCATAATCAATATTGCCAATGTTATAAAGCTCCCCTTCCTGAAGAGGGACTACAATATAAATCCATTTTTTATCTGGAGAAATGGTGACAACCGGTGGATCAACTTTAATTTTTACATAGCCTTTAATATTATAAAAATAGGCGATATTTCCCATATCCCCTTTAAGCACTTCTTCTTGAAAATTATCACTTTTGGTGAGCCAGGAAAATACACCACTTTCTTTCGTGGCCATAAAGCCTTTGAGTTCATCATCTGAAAAAGCATGGTTCCCAATAAAATTAATTTTTCGGACTTTAACTTTATCCAGTTCGTCGATATGAAAGGTAAGGTCTACTTCATTATCTTTTTTATCTTCCGTAATTGTGTGTTTAACCTGGGCCAGAAAAAAACCTTTTTGTTCATAGAGTTTTAAAATCTTTTCTTTGGTTTCAGTAATTTTATGCAGATTTAAAATAGAATATTCTTTAAGCTCTACAACGGCCCGAATGTCTGATAAATCTAATTTTTTATACCCCTCATATTCAATTTTTCGAATGGCAGGCTTTTCCCACACCCGATAAATAAGATGAACCCCTTCTTTTTCGGATACTAAATCCACTTCAATATTATCAAAAAACCCTAAGTTATAAATGGACTGAATACTGCTTTTCACTTGATCCTGAGAATACGGGGTACGAGGCTTTGTTTTAATTTGATTTAAAATCGCATCTTTTTCAACTCGACGATTTCCTTCAATAGATACCCGATGAATAATTTGCTCTGCATAGAGAGGCGAGTGGAGGGAAAAAACAAGGAGACTAAAAATAAAAACTTTTTTATTCAACAGCATGGTTATTCTTTACAACTAAGTCCTTAATATAATTGATCTTTTTTGATAAAACTGGTGGATCGTAGCAAACACTTCATCCTTTGTAAAGCAAATTTCCATCTACCATTTGAAATCGTTTAGGAAGTCTTTGGGCTAATGCCTCATTATGAGTCACCACAATCACGGTCATTCGATAGGTTTGATTGAGTCCTAACAAAAGTTCTTGAATTTGTTCTCCTGTTTTTGTATCGAGATTTCCAGTCAGTTCATCGGCCAATAATAACTTTGGATGAAGCATCAGCGCTCTAGAAATAGCCACCCGTTGTTGTTCTCCCCCTGAAAGTTCTCCCGGTTTATGACGTAAGCGATGCGAAAGGCCTACTTCTTCTAATTTTTTTTCTGCTAAACCCCGCGCCATATTTTTATTCATCCCAGAAATAAGAGCAGGCATCATCACATTTTCCACAGCATTAAATTCTGGCAACAAATGATGAAATTGAAAAATAAACCCTACTTTTTTATTTCTAAACAAAGAAAGTTCTGTATCTCTTTTTTGAAAGAGGGATTCATTTTCAAAAAATACTTCCCCAGAGGTCGGCCGATCTAGGGCCCCTAAAATATGAAGAAGCGTACTTTTTCCTGCCCCGGAAGCTCCGACAATAGAAATCATTTCTCCTTCTTGCGCTTGAAAACTAACATTTTTAATCACTTGAATTTCTTTATGATCAATCCAAAAAGATTTATGCAATTTTTCAACTCTTAAAAGATCATTCATATCGAATTCCTTCAACTGGATAGAGCTTGGCCGCTCGTTTAGCAGGATAAATAGAAGCGCATAACGAAACTAAAAACATTCCTATACAAACCATCATCACCTCCACTCCCCTCACCTCCACAGGTAAATACGATAAATAATAAATATCCGGACTTAAAGAAATAAAATGAAATGTTCTTAAAAGCCATGAAATTCCTAATGCCAGAAGAATTCCAAAAACAGTCCCAGATAATCCCACAAAGGTTCCTTGCCATAAAAAAATCCGAGCAATATTTTTTTGCTGCATCCCCATGGCCTTTAAAATAGAAATTTCTTTGGTTTTTTCAATCACAATCATGAGAAGAGAGCTCACCACATTAAAGAGAGCCACTAAAATAATGGCCCCTAAAATAATACTCATCACCACTTTTTCCATTTTTAAAGCAATTAAAATATTTCGGTTCATATCCATCCAGGTTCTCACAAAAAAAGGAAAGGAGATGTGGTTTCTAATTTTTCGAGCAAGTGTCTTTACCTGAGAGGGATCTTTCACTTTTACTTTAAATGCCGATACGGCATTTCCCCATCCCAGATTTTTTTGGGTAAAATTTAACGGTGCATAGGCATACCGGGAAGAATATTCATAAAGACCCGAATCAAAGGTATTAATCATTTTAAGGGCAACTAATTTTTGAGATAATAAAATTTTAATATTTTCTCCGGGACGAGCCTGAAGTTTATGAGCTAATTCTTTTCCCAAAAAAGCCCCGTCCGAAGAAAATTCTTTTTCCTGCCCTTCTAAAATACCTCCATGGACTCTCCCCTCTTTTATAAATAAAACTTCGTTATAAGTAATAGGCATCACTTCTTCGATAGAAGGATCTGCTTCATAAATTTTGGCTTTCATCTGCTGCCAATTTTCAATTCCTTTATCTTTTCGATATAAAATAATATGAGACTCTGCTTGAATCGTATTGGCTTGTAATTCTTTTTCAAATCCATTCATGACCGACATCACCACAATTAAAGAAGCAATCCCAATACTAATGCCTAAAAGGGTTATCCATGCCGTAAAAGAAATAAAAGAGGTCCCACGAAGAAGTTGATGAACCGCAATCTTAGCTTCCAGATTCATTTACACTTTTTTAAGTTGAGGAAATAAAATTACATCTCGAATGGAGGGAGAGTCCGTAAAAAGCATCACCAGCCGATCAATACCAATGCCTTCTCCTGCCGTGGGTGGCATTCCATATTCTAAGGCTCGCACATAATCTTCATCCATTTCATGAGATTCTTCATCGCCAGAGGCTTTTCCTTCCATTTGTTTTAAAAAGCGCTCTTTTTGATCCATCGGGTCATTGAGCTCTGAAAATGCATTGGCCATTTCCCGACCATAGATATAAAGCTCAAATCGATCCACGTATTGCGAATCTTGATCGTTTTTACGAGAGAGTGGCGACACCGCCAAGGGATATTGATAAATAAACGTAGGCTGAATAAGTTTTTTCTCTACTGCTGCTTCAAATAACGCAGTTTGTAAATATCCCAGCTCTCGATTCAGCGGTAAATTAACCCTCTCCTTTTCCAAATAAGAAATAATTTTTTTAGGATCATCCAAGTCTTTTTCCTTAAAGTCTGTAAATTTTAGAACCGATTCTTTTAAGGTGTATCTGGCCCAAGGTTTTTTAAGATAAATTGTTTCTCCTTGATAGGTTATTTCTTCTTTTCCTAAAACACTTTTTGCAAGATGCACAATTAACTCTTCTGTAAGATTCATCAACCGGTCATACGTTGCATAGGCTTCATAAAATTCAATCATCGTAAATTCGGGATTGTGTTGAATAGAAATTCCTTCATTTCTAAAATTTCGGTTAATTTCAAACACACGCTCTAATCCTCCCACCACAAGCCTCTTTAAATAAAGCTCTGGGGCAATTCGAAGATAAAGGTCCATATCTAACGTATTGTGATGAGTGACAAACGGTTTGGCCAAAGCTCCACCGGCGATGGGATGCATCATCGGCGTTTCGACTTCTAAATAATCTCTAGCAATAAAAAAATTTCTAATTTCTTGAATAAGTTTTGAACGAACTTGAAATACTTCTTTCACTTTTGGATTTACAATTAAATCCAAATAACGCTGGCGATAACGGGTTTCGATATCTTGAAGCCCATGCCATTTTTCAGGAAGCGGATGAAGGCATTTTGATAACACACGGGCTGAAGTAGTTTTTAACGTCAATTCATTGGTTTTGGTTTTAAAGGGAGAGCCACAAATACCCACAATGTCTCCAATATCCATGAGCTCCATGAAGGCTTTAAAGGCTTCCTCTCCCAAAAGATCTTGCGCCACATAGGCTTGAATTTTTCCGGTACGATCTTGAAGTTGCAAAAAAGCGGCTTTCCCAAACGCTCTCACTCCCAACACGCGGCCTGCCATTGAAAAAGTTTCTTTATTGTTTTCTAAAGTCTCTCGGGTGTGAGCATCATACTGAGAATGAAGTTTTTGCGCTGTCACAGAGGGAAAAAAATCATTAGGATAAGGATTTTCCCCCTTGGCTTTTATTTTTTGAAGTTTTGTTAACCGCTGTTTGGTTTGTTCTGAAATTTCTTCCATAATTCTTCTCAAACTATCTAAATGAATAAACAGAGTCAAGGCTTAGTGAAATGAAACATATTGACAAAATCATGCCATCACATATTGTTTTGAATTTGGAGGTATCGTTTATGAAAAAAATCTTTCTATCAAGTCTCGTTCTATTAACACTATTCATCTCTAACTATTCCTATGCAGGGCATACCCGACTCACCTGTTCCCTAGATGGCGTTACATCCTTCTTTGTCATTAATGGTGGAGGTAAATACGGTACAATGGATTGCAGCGATGGATATACTCCTACATACTATAAAGTTGCTTTCTCCGGAATTGGGATTGGAGCCAGTGCTTCTGCATTAGAAGGAATATTTTTACAATATTTTGGTTTTTCATCAGATATCGCAGGCACTTATTATGGATTGAGAGCAGATGCCTATCTCGTAGCAGGAGTAAATGTTGCCTTTTTATATGGAAATAGTGGATTTTTATCTGTCTTAGGAGGAGATTTATTAGCCCTCGGAGCCGATGTTGCTTTTGTTCGTTTTATCATCGGACCAGATTTAGAAAGTGTGAGAGCTGCCATTGCCAAACTAGAAGGCGTTTCCCCAGAAGAAGTCGAGCTACACTAAAAGTAACTTGACTTGCATGCATTTTTAGAATATACTGTAGGCATAATGAAGTATTCAAAACAATATACTATCCGTGGGATTAATGAATCCCTGGATAAACAAATCAAAAAATTGGCACACAAAAAAGCCCAAAGTTTAAATACGTGGGTCTTAGAAACCCTCACCCGCTCTCTTGGACTCGGAGAAGAAGAATGTCGTTATCATGACCTCGACTATTTATCTGGTCAGTGGATAGAAGATAAAGCCATTCTAAAAGCTTTAGCAGAACAACATCAAATTGATGAAGAACTCTGGAAATGAACATTGCCATAGATACCAATGCCCTGGTTGATTTTTTTCGTGGAAAAACTCCTATTAAGTTTGAGCTCCAAAAACATGAAAAAATCTATACCCCACTCATTGTTATTGCAGAGCTCAGAGCAGGATTTTTGTGCGGGAAAAAAGGGCTAGAAAATGAAAAGCTTCTGACTCGCTTTCTAGGCTCTCCTCGAACTGAAATATTACTTCCCGACGAAGACACCACACATCATTACGCAAAATTATTTCAACAACTTAGATCTCAGGGGACTCCTATCCCAACCAATGATCTGTGGATAGGCGCTCTTTGTTTACAACATGATTTAGCGCTTCTATCTTCCGATAAGCACTTTGCCACTATCCCCCAACTCATTCTTTTGTAAGGTGATACTGAAGTGTACAAAAGCCTTGTGCGGGAATGTTTAAAGCAGCATTAAACTTACTCGACATATTCTGAAATGCAATCCAGGCAGTAAGCTCTATGACTTCTTTTTCTGAAAATAGCGTACGAAGGGTTTTTAATACCTCTTCTGTGGAAGTATTTTGGGTAACTGCATCTGCATAGGCCAGTACTGTATGTTCAATTTTTGTAAAATCTAAACTTAAAACATGCTCTGAGAGGCTTTTAATTTTTTGCTCTGAGATATTCAACTTTTGTAATTTTGAAAAACTGATATCAGAACAAAAAGCACAGTGATTAAGCTGTGAAACCCTAAGAGACACCAGTGCTTTTAAAGAAGAATCTAACGAAGAGCCTCGTCTATCCAAACAGCGATAAAAAATTTGTAGCCCCAGTAAAAGCCAGGGGGATTTTCCCCACCAATAGGCAGGCTGTAACGTTTTCCCATATTTTATCTTTTGCCCCCAAAAAATAATTCGAGAAATGAAACTATATTTCATTATCATCCCCCCTTTACTTTTTTTACTTTATCTTAAAGGAAGGGTTAAAAGCACTTCAAAAACGTCACATCTAAAAACAATCTCACATCTTGGGGCGTCGAATGGCTTCGGTGAAAAGTGTTTTTACGAAAGGCTTTAAAGTTTCTAAAGACCAAGGAGCACCCTCTTTCATTCTTAAAAAATGCTGCGCAATCAACATATCCGCTCTTTCAGCGTCTATAACTCGTGGATCCATCCCTTCAAACACTTTTGTACGCATAGCTTCTAGTGTTTTGGAATTAATACTGCCAGGTTGAAATAAAGAAGAATCCCTGGAAACCATTTCAAGAACACTTCTAGCCGCACGCTCACTCACAGAATCCATAAACACATCTTCAACTCCACTTAAACTTTGAACAACCTCTCCGGTCCTAACTAAAGCACCGGCTAATCCTCCGCCTCCTTCTATGACAACCAGCATTCCATCTAAAATCCGTGCTTGCTTTTGAAGCACTCCATATAGCTGAGAAATAGGCTCCATAGAGGGAACTACAGTTTTAATTTGTGTTTCTAAACTGGCTATTTGAGGCTCTATAGATCCCTTTAAATTATAATATGCATGGTCCGCTGCAATTAAAGCAGCATTACCTGGATGATCTTTAAAAGGACGCCCAATATGTCCAACATAGCTTAGCTCTTCCTTAAATCGAGGAGCTATTTTCCCAAATGTTTTCCATTCCCAGCTTTCTGCTATTCGACCATTAATTTCTCGTTCATGAGCATTATCTTGGTCATTGAGCTCTTTATACCTTTGCCATGCCGATTCACGCTGGTTTGATAATCTCTCCCGTTCTTGGATTAAAGCTTTTTTTCTTAATATTAAAGGAAGCATCATCTCTGCTTGACGTCCTAAATCTCTTAAAAATTCTAATTGCCCTTCTACTCTTTTCAAAAATTCAGTCTTCAGTTCTGGCTTCATATCCCATTGTTGCACCATTGACTGAATGTTCGCTTGAAGGGAAGGCGCATCTACTAAAATATTCCTCAGTTCACCTATGTGTGATTGAATACGGGTATCATCTTGCGCAATAAGGGCTGAATGTATTTCAGTAGCACAACTTTCCCATCTACTTAGAGTGGCTTTTAAACTTTCAAAATCCGCTGCACTTACCTCTAAAGTAAGCATCATTATAAGACAGTTTAAAAAATATATTATCTGTTGTTTCATTTTTTTCTTCCTCCTTTTTTGGGGTACGTCATGGCGCCCATATATAAAGACAAAAGAACGCCCTGTCAATATAGGTTGAAAACAAAGTGGTTTCTATTAGAAACCGTTTTCCATATGAAACCGAATTGTTTTCTAGAAAACTTGACAAGTTTCTTTTTCCCCTATACAAGGGGCGTCATGATTTTTGAACACACCAGTTACCGAAGCTACTTAAAAACGACCTTGGTCGAAAAACTAAAAACCAACCCTCAGTATTCTTTAAGAGCTTTTTCGAAATTCCTAAACATCAGCCATGGGCAGCTCAGTATGGTACTGCAAGGCAAAAAACATATTTCTGAAGACTCGGCCTTGAATATTGCTTCTCGCCTTCACTTAGACGAAAAAGAAGCTGATTATTTTTGTCATTTGGTCCGATTGGAATCGGCTAAAACAGTTCAATCAAAAGAATTTATTCAAAAAAGATTAGAAACCCTTCACCCCAAGCAAACATTTCATACATTAACCTTGGATGCCTTTAAGATTGTTTCTGATTGGCATCATTACGCTATTTTAGAAATGACAGAACTGGACACCTTTAAATCCGATCCTGCCTGGATCGCCAAGCGCCTTAAAATTTCAAAAGCAGAAGTCGACCTGGCCATTGAACGCCTAGAAAGACTTGAACTCATCAAAAATAAAAAAGGAACCTGGGTAAAAACCAATGAATTTTTTTCTGTAAAATCTGATCTTAGAAATGACGCTCTAAAAAAATTTCATAGACAAGTCCTTGAAAAAACGTTGGCAAGCCTAGGAACCCAAGATGTACAAGAAAGAAAATTTGGCAATATTACAATGTCTATAGATCCCTCTAAACTGAAAGAAGCTGAAAAGCGCATGGAAGTATTTCGCTTGGAACTTGCAAAATTTTTAAGTCGTGGCAGAAAAACCCAAACCTATCAACTTTCGACCTATCTTTTTAAACTGACCGAAGGAGGTAAATAAATATGAACCGAAACACAATAACTTACTCTATGGCGCTCTTACTTTTAATGTCTTTCTCCGGTGTAAGCTTTGCAGGAGGATCCAATGTCACCGGCGGCGGAGATTATCGAGAAACCAAAATTCGGGAAGCCAAACAACTCATCATTACCGCTTTAAAATCAGTATCCGTAGAAATTTTAACAAATCATGATATTGCTCCAGAAATAGTTGGACTCTATCAACAACAAGGCTTAGCCATTGCTCAGGATCTTGAAGGCTCTAATTTAAATTTCTTTTTTCAAGAAGAAGATCGAAAAACGTTTATCATTGAAGGAGAAGAAAAAACATTTAAAACCATTCATCAGCCTCAAAGTACTATTGATGCCAATTTACCTAGAGCTGAAGAACTTAAACTCACCCTAGAAGGATCCGCGGCTCTACTCACTCGGGAAGGGGCTCGCCACCTAAATATCCAAGACAATAGCCAGCTTGCTAAGATTGAAGAGATGGCATTTTCTATTTTGGGTGTTTATCATAAAATACAAATAGGAGTTAAACCAGATTCAGAGTTGAAAGCAGAACTTATTTCACAGATGCGTTCTTTTTTTGACCTCCTTCCCAAAGCAACTCCCCAAGAAGCAGACACGGCCTCCTTTGTCAAAAAATTAAAAGATCTTCAAGCTTCTCGTGATTATCAAACCTGTATTGCTCCTGGATTTTGGACAAAAAGATCCACTATAAAAAGTGCATGCCTAAGAATTATTGATACTATTGAAAACATGCCCATTATTTTTAGAAAAACCATTACCGATAAAGTGGATCCTCGTTCAAGATTTTCTGAACAACAGGCTCATTTTCAACGGTGGTTTGAAACGCTTACAGAATTTTCTCATCAACTCTATGCGCTCTTAAGTCTTCATTGGGCAACGGAGCAGTATAATACGCTCCACTTAACTAAATTGATGGGAGCTTATAATGGAGATCTTCTGACTGCAGCGGCTGGGAAAAAAGGAGAACCCGATTACCCTCTCGATTACATTGCTAAAAAATTAGTAACTCAAATGCTGATCGCATTTGAAACCGACTTTCCAAAAATGCTTGAAGAAAATCAAAAAACCATTTCCACTCTTTTTACCCAATTTTGCAATAATACACAAAAATCAGGATTTGATTTTTCTTTTTTCAACTCTTTGCCCCCTCTCACTGAGGATAGTTTTCGCTCAATGAGAGTAGAATTTTTACAAAAACTACATTCTTTTGAAACCGTCCTTAATACTTGGCTCAATATCAATCTTTCTTCATATGTAGTGGAAGTAGAAAGACTTAAAAATTCAGATTCTTATAAAATATGTACAGAACCTAGTTTTTGGACCACTGAATCCACGATGAATTCCCATTGCAATAGCATCGTCTCTCAAATCAATTCTCTTTACGACCGTTTTAGGACTGAATTTGGAGAGCTCCAGAGAAAACTACAAGAAAAAGATCGCCCGTTCACTACCTATGTTAATGCACTCCATTCTACGCCACCACTTCCTCATGATATTGCCGTTATTTCAAAGACTGCTCTAACGCTAAAAATTACCAAACATCAAACAGAGCTCATAGAAAAAATGAATGCTCTTTTTATGGATGTTCATCAGCGCTATCAAGTAGAGCATCAGAAAAATTTTTCTGCTTCTGTAAAATGGCTAGTAGATCAGCAGATTGATCTATTTAAAAATCACTACCCTTCTCTTTTAGCAGAAGCGCGTAAAATAATGATAGATGACGAACCTACTATCCTTGAAAAGACTTTAAAATCTCTATAATAAAACAAACTTACTTCTTCCACAAAAGATAGGCTTGGATAAAAGAGTCAAGATCACCGTCCATCACATCATCCACATTTGACGTTTCGTGTTTGGTGCGATGGTCTTTAACCATTTTATAGGGATGCATCACATAGGATCGAATTTGGCTACCCCAGGCAATGTCTTTTTTAGCTGCATGAATAGAAGATAACTTTTCTTCTTCTTCTCGTTTTTTAAGTTCATAGAGACGCGCTTTTAAAATCTTCATCGCCGAGGCTTTATTTTTATGCTGAGAACGCTCGTTTTGACATTGCACCACAATTTTAGAGGGAATGTGGGTGATACGGACCGCAGAATCCGTGGTATTCACCCCTTGGCCTCCTGGGCCTGAAGCTCGAAAAACATCAATTCTTAAATCAGCAGGATTAATATCTATTGCGACATCTTCTTCCACTTCCGGATACACAAATACAGACACAAAAGATGTATGCCTTTTTTTATTGGCATCAAAAGGAGAAATACGAACAAGCCTATGCACCCCTGCTTCTGCTTTTAAATACCCATAAGCATAAGATCCTGTGACACTGATGGTTGCATCTTTAATCCCGGCTTCTTCACCGGCTTGAAAATCCAAAACCTCTGCTTTAAATCCACGAATTTGCGCCCATCTTAAATACATGCGAAGAAGCATTTGGGCCCAGTCTTGGGATTCCGTCCCACCAGCTCCTGGCGTAATAGTAAGAATGGCATTATTCCCATCATGCTCGCCCGAAAGCATTTGCTCAATTTCTACAGCTCCCAATTTTTTCTCTACTAACTTTATCTGAGCTTCAACTTCTTTTTGAGAAGCTTCATCTTTGGCTTCTTCGGCTAATTCCAAAAGTGTTTCAATATCGGAAAGCTCTGAAGATAAACTTTCCCACTGTGAAATAACATCTTCTAATCGCTTTTTTTCTTGAAGAAGAGCCTGAGCCTTGGATTGATTGCTCCAAATTTGAGAATCAGAGATGTCTTTTTCTATTTCTTGAAGGCGCGCTGTTTTTTGGTCGAAGTCAAAGACGACCTCGAAGGTTATTCAAGCGAATTTTAAATTGAGACAATATATTTTTTATTTCAAATATTTCCATAATTTCCTCTCTTGTCGTTGCATCCGAAGTTCTTCCTTTCTAGATGCTTCATGATCATACCCTAACAGATGCAAAAATCCATGAATTAATAAAAATTTTAGCTCTTCGTCAAATGATATTTTAAATTTTCTAGAATCTCTTTTGGCTGTCTCTGCAGAAATCATAATATCTCCTAGGAGATTCTTCGGCTTTGCCTCAGAATGACACGGAGCGGGGAAAGATAATACATCAGTGGGCTTATTCTTTCCTCGATAGCGTTTATTCATCTTTTGAATCACCGCATCAGAAACAAAGATAATGGAAAGTTCTGGAGGAGACTCATGACCCCATTTTTTTAAAAAGAGGATTTTTTTGATCCACTGGTTCACTTTTTTCAGAGGAATCCGTATCTTCTTTTGTTTGTTTTGGATTATAATTTGAATCATAAGATTGTTCTGCCTGTACTCCAGATCCTGGATACCCAATACGTCGGTGATACATCCCCACCAACACATGATAAAAGCTATCTACAATGTTATGTAAATCCTTTAAAGTTAATTCACAGTCATCTAGCTGCCCATCGGTAAATAAACGATTTATAATTCTTTCACAAACATTTTTTAATCGAGAAAGATTAGAGGTATTTAATGCCCGAGTCGAAGCCTCCACAGAATCTGCCATCATCACAATGGCCGCTTCCACGGTTTGAGGTTTTGGGCCTGGATATCTAAAATCACTTTCTTGAACCGTTGGCAACAATTCATCTTTTTGAACCCGTTCTTCATACTCTTTTTTGGCTTTTTCATAAAAATACGTCATGAGGGTTGTTCCCAAATGCTGTTCAATAATATCAATCACAGGTTTTCCAAGCTGGCGCTCTAGCCCAATTTTTACTCCTTCTTTTACATGCGACATAATCATGGTTTTACTAAGGTGTGCAGGCTGCCTGTCATGGATATTGACTCCTGCAAATTGATTTTCAATATAATAATGAGGATTTTTCATCTTCCCAATGTCGTGGTAGTACCCTCCCACTCGAGCCAATAAGGCATTGCCCCCTACCGCCTCCGCTGCTGCTTCTGATAAAGTTCCTACCATAATACAGTGGTGATAACTTCCCGGGGAGCGAATCATCAGATCCCTTAAAATAGGATTATTTAAATTAGAAAGCTCTAAAAGTTTAATATCCGTTGTGTAATTAAAAAGATATTCAAAAAGAGGGGTTAACGTGACCACAAAGAAAGAGGATAATATTCCTGAAAAGAAAGCAGCCCCAATACCAAAAAGCATTTCTAGGGCCAAAGCTTCATAGGGCAGTGTTGTTCCTAAAGCCGACAGTGTCACAATAGAAAAGACAACCGCCATATTAATAAGCCCTGTTTTAAATCCCGCCTTATAAATATCGGTGATGGCTTTACACGATACCACTCCATTCATTGCCACCAAAGAACTGGAAAGCGCGTACATGGAAAATAAAAAATTTCTTTCCAAGAAAAACCCCAAGGCCACACTCATCACAATTGAAAAAATGAGAGCCGCTTCCATGCCTGCCAGAAAACGAGCCATCATGGCACCAACAGCAATGGGAATAAGATACATAAACATAGAGGAAGGAAGCCATGCGACTTTATCAGAAATGGCCCCTGCAATAAAAAAGTACCCCCGACAGACAATAAGAATAAGGAGCATCAATAACGTAAGCACCAAAACATCTTTTTGAGAGGGCTTAAAATGAAAAAAGTTAACCATGGGAAAATATCCTAAAATTTGAAAGAAAAAGAAAAAGAAGACAGCCATAAAAAACATAAAAAGTCCCGGCCGTTGTTCTGTTAATTCTTTTTTAATCCCTTTTAAAATGACCAGATGTCTTTTTTGAACAGGATCTCCTTTTCGAATAATCATTTCATTTTTCTTAAGCTTAATGACAATAGGTTTAATTTCCAAAGCAGATCTCTCTTTTCGTTTCATGGTCTCTTCTTTATTAAAAGAAATGTTAGGAGAAATTAAACTTTCAGCCAGCTTCCCTACAAATTTTCGCTCTTCCCCTTTATATTCTTGATAAATTTTTGGAGTTCCTTGAAACACCCTTTTTTTGGCTTCGCTGACATCTAAAATTTGCCCAAATTCATCAAAATACGTTTCTTTTTTGTCTTCCATATTTCGAATGGCAATGCCACGATCCACATCCGGTTCAAAAATAAGTTTTTCAGAAACAACATAGCGATTTTTTAAAAGATTTAAGAGCCGATTCACACTCCATGATATTTTCCAATTAAATTTATTTTGAGCGAGAAATGAAAAAAGAGAGTCCTCAATTCGAAGGCCCCCTAAGGCATCTTCAAATGATTTTTTGGCCCCTGCTGAAGAAACCCCATCTTTTCGAATCCGCTCAAAGGCTTTAAATAATTTTTTAACTGTATTGGCATATAAATCAGGATCATAATCATAAATAGATTTTATAGAACTTTCGGTAGCATCCTTGAGTTTTTGAGTAGATTCCTCATCTATAATTTCAAAACTCCGCTGCGCCTTAATATTGGAAGGAGAAAGCTCTCCTTCTACCAATGTTTTTTGAGGTAATGTAAACGTAGGCATGAGAACAAAAGCCAAGGCTAAAGATAAAAAGAGAAGAAAAAGAGTCCCCTTAAATCCAATGCTTTGAACATGGACATTCTTATGTAATTTCAATAACTTAGTAAAATCTTCTGGCTGTTTTTGTGCAAATAATGACTTCATCAATTCTATTTATCGGCATTTTTGAATGTCCACATAAGCTGTGGAAAAGTAGGGTATAACTTAAAACTGTGGATAAATTATTTCTTAAATTTCAAGTGTTTAAACCAATTTGCCTAATTTAATATCATGGGCTTTTATACAATGGCCTTGTAATAAAAGTGTATTTTAGTTTAAACTAAAATTCTCATGAAAATCAGGGTCTTGGGATGCGATGGCGGTGAATTAAAAGGATATTTCCCCGTTGCTTTTCTAATCAATGACCATCTGCTCTTTGAAGCAGGCTCTGTCACTTCCAAACTTTCTCTTCAAGAACAACTTAAAATTAAAGAAATCATTATTAGTCACTCTCATTTAGATCATATTAAAGATCTGTGTTTTTTAGCAGATAATCTTTTCTTATCGGGAGCTGGGCATCCCACCATTCCTATTTACTCTTCTGAAGCCATTTTGACAGATCTTAAAAAAAATATTTTTAATGGCATCATTTGGCCAGATGTTACCAAAATCCCTTCTTTAGAACATCCCCTCTATCAGCTTCGATCTATTAAAAGCACGCTTACTCTTTCTGAACTTAAAGTAGAAGCTATTGCAGTTACTCATTCTCATGCAGCGTTGGGCTATATCATTTCAGATAAAAAAGGAGCTATTGTTTTTAGTGGAGATACAGGCCCCACAGAAGAATTATGGGAAAAGGTCAATACCCTTAAAAATTTAAAAGCTCTTTTTTTAGAAGTGTCTTTTCCCAGTGGTTTAGCAGACATTGCCTGGGCCAGTCGCCATTTATCGGTAGAAACTGTAATTCGAGAAATTAAAAAAATTAAACACCATCCAACCGTCCCTATTTATTTATACCATTTAAAACCCGTATACGCTCAAAAAATCCAAGCTGAAATTAAAAAACTTCACATGCCCAGACTTAAAATTTTAAAATCAGGATCACTATTACATGTTTAAGCTTTCTGTTTTTAAAATTTCTCTTGTGATCACTCTTATTTTTATGGCCTTTGCGTTTTTAATCGATCAAAAAACAACTTCTTTTACCTTTATTAAATCTCTAGCTCTTAAAACCAATGTGGATGCCAAGTTTTATATCCGAGGGAAAAGACCCATTTCTAATGATATTGTCATTGTCGCTATTGACGACAAAAGTTTAGAGCAATTCGGCAGATGGCCATGGAACAGAACTTTGTTGGCCGATGGCCTTAAAAAAATTGCTCCTAAAAACACCCAAGACAAACCAAAAGTCATCTCTTTAGATATGGTTTTTTCAGAACAAGATCCAAATTCTCAAGCTCCCACCTTTCAAAAACTTCAAACCCAATACCAGCAGAGCCATACAAAAGATTCTTTCTATGAAACCCTATCCCAGCAAATTCAACGAGCTGATACCGATCAATATTTTTCAAAAACCATTCATGACCTTAATAAAACAACCCCCATTATGCTGGGTTACTTTTTTTATTTTTCAAAAAAAGATATTGAAGAACTAAAAACCGATTGGGAAAAAGAATTTGAACATATTTTTGATTCTAAAATTACTGCTAAAATTTCAACGGTTCGATATCCCCCGGAAGAAATCCCAACCGGCATGGGTGCCAAATCCAGTATTAAGCCCTATGCCCAGGCTACCTCCAACCATGGTTTTTTTGATATTTCTTCAGATATCGATGGTACTATTCGAAAAACCCATCTCATCGGAAAATATAAAAATACGCTTTTTCCCTCTTTTGCTCTAAAAACAGTAGCCCTGGCCCTTCATAAAGAAATTGTGGTCCAATTTGGTTCTAATGGCATTGAAAATATTTTCTTAGAAAATGAATTCATCCCCACCAATCTTCAAGGAGAGTTTTGGATTAATTATGTAGGTCCTTCTTATACCTTCCCTATGGTTAGCTTTGCCGATATTTATAACGGGAAAATACCTCCTGAAACTTTTAAAGATAAAATTGTCTTAATGGGCGTTACCGCAAAAGCCGTGGGAGATATTCGGGTTTCCCCCTATGACAATGCCCACCCTGGCATTGAAATTAATGCCACCATCATTGAAAATTTACTTCATAAACACTATTTAGGCCGCCCGCCCGAAGCTGTTCCTGCTGAAATGCTTTTTATTTTGATCATCGGACTTTTTTTAGGAATTTTATTTACCTACATCCGTTCTGTCTGGTGCGGAACCATTGCCCTAGGAATGATTATTCTTTATGCTGTCTGCGATCAAAAATTCTTTTTTGAAAAAGGAATCATCGCTAATTTTTTTACTCCAGGCTTTCACCTTCTCTTTGTTTTTATGACGACAAACGCCTTTAAATATTTTGGGGAAGAAAAGAAAAGTCGGGAAATTAAATCTGCTTTTCAACGATATGTGTCTCCCGCTGTCGTCAATGAAATTTTAAAACACCCCACGCAGTTGTCTTTAGGGGGGGAAAAACGAAAACTCACCGTTTTATTTTCAGATATCCGAGGATTTACCACCCTTTCAGAATCTATCTCGCCTGAAAAACTTACTCATCTTTTAAATATTTATCTCACCGACATGACCGATATTGTTTTTAAATACCAAGGCATGCTCGATAAATATGTAGGAGATGAACTCATGGCACTGTATGGTGCCCCCCTAAAAACCGAAAGTCATGTACTGGATGCCTGTCAAAGCGCCATAGAAATGATTCAAAAACTAGAAGACGTAAGACAAAAATGGTCACTAGAAGGAGTTTCTCATTTAAATATCGGAGTGGGTATCCATACGGGGGACATGATTGTGGGAAATATGGGATCTACTAAAATTTTTGATTATACCGTTATTGGAGATTCTGTGAATTTGGGTTCTCGTCTGGAAGGAACCAATAAACAATATGGAACCCATATTATTATTAGCCAAGATGTCTATGAGCAACTCCAAGGAAAATTCACCTGCCGAGAATTAGACTACATTCGTGCCCGAGGAAAAACAAAACCTGTTCAAATTTATGAACTCTGTTCAAACTCTCTACCCCCTGAACTTTTGGAAGAATTTTCAAAGGGCCTCTCTTTTTATCGAAAAACACAGTGGGCTGAAGCTTTAGAAATATTTGAAACTCTCTTAAAAAAATTTCCGACAGATGGTCCGACTAAAACTTTTCTCGAACGCTGTAAACTCTACGGTGAAACTCCCCCTGCTTCCAATTGGGATGGTGTTTTTACCATGCAGACGAAATAAATAGGGACGTACCCTATTTACCACTGAATATCAGAAGGCGTTGAACGATCAGAATTATTTCCATTCCCCAGTTGCCCCTGGTCATTAAGTCCCCAACACTTTACTGTAGTATCATCATTCAAAAGGGCACAACTGTGTGCAGTGCCTAATTGAATTTCTTTAACATCACTCAATCCTGTAACTGGAATCGGAGTTGAACTATTACCCATACTTCCATTCCCCAATCGTCCGCGCGCACCAGTACCCCAACATTTTACGGTGTTATCACTTAAAAGGGCACAACTAAAATCACTCCCAACTCGAATTTTTTGAATATTACTCAGTCCTGTGACTGGAACCGGCGTTAAGCTATCACTTGTAGTTCCATTTCCTAACTGTCCAGAATAATTTCTTCCCCAACATTTTACAGTACCATCATTTAAAAGAGCACAGCTGTGATCAGCGCCTAATTGAATTTCTTTAACATTACTTAATATCATATTATTTATATCCGCCTTAACTGAAACTGGAGTTGAACTATTCACTAGAGCTGCACTATTAGCAGCACTTCCAACAATACCTAGTTGTCCATATCTATTATAACCCCAACATTTTACAGTACCATCATTTAAAAGAGCACAGCTGTGAGCAGTGCCTAATTGAATTTCTTTAACATTATTTAAAAATTCTTTATCTGATAATTTTACTAAAACAGGTTCAAATCTATTGATTGTTGTCCCATCTCCCAATTGTCCATAATTATTTTCACCCCAACATTTTACAGTTTCGTCATTTAAAAGAGCACAACTGTGGTTAGAGCCTGAGGCTACCTGAATTTCTTTAACCTGGGTGAGATTAGGCGAAACTCCCATCTCACCGTTACTTCCCAATTGCCCATGAGTATTATTACCCCAACATTTTACGGTACCATCATTTAAAAGAGCACAGCTATGCAAAGAGCCTAATTGTATTTGTTTAACATTAGAAGTTATAACTTGAGCAGGAGTTAAGCTATTGATGGTATTTCCAATGCCCAGTTGCCCATACTGATTCCATCCCCAGCATTTTACAGTACCGTTATTTAAAAGAGCACAGCTATGGAGATAGCCTAATTGAATTTCTTGGATTTTAACAATATGAAATGAAATTTTGTATTGCCTATCATCTTGATCTTTTACGCTCACAAAAGCATCTTGGACAGGAGTTTGCGAAGCTCTAAATACCCCTGTATTAATATCAATAGTCCCAGCTCCCTGAGACACTGAAAATTGATATGGGGCATGCCCACCACTGGCCAAAAAATGAATAACACTGTTAACCATGACGATTGGACGAATAGTTTCTCGTTGTGGAATTGAAATAGTGTGCTTCAGTGTCAAAGGCGCCACTATATGGATAGTCGCTGTGACAGAGGCAGGTGGATTCGCACTATCTCTAATGATAAGAGCAACTGAAGAATCTAAATCTGAAGTTGGATCCATTCCATTGGGTGACCTCGTATATGACCTAAATCCTCCTTTAGCATCAATAGATCCTAAATGTAATGGAGAAGAAGATGATATGGAAAAAGTATAAGGAGTAGTTCCTCCGCTTGGATTAAATTGAAAGAATTCGGTTAAATATCGTCCTGAAACCAGAGTAACCTGAGAAGGATTCATCACCAAAGGAGAAGGAGTCACCAGATCATCTAAGATGATTTGTGTTTGTGAGTTTTGGCTCGATATTCGTACAGTAACAGAGGCTCCTTTTGAATCTCTCACCGTCACCGTATCATTTCCTCCAGCCAAAGGAGCAGTATAAATTCCTCTATCCCCATCCATAGCAATAGAACCTTTAGGAGAAGATCCCAAAGAAAAAGTATAAGGACGCATCCCTCCACTCACAGAAATGGGATATTCCCGAGTACTTGAGTCAAGCACAACATTTTCTGAATTAACACTGAGGGGAGAAACAATGTCTCCTTCATTCTGGTCTACAATTACAATTTCATCTACAATTATAGTATCTTTTCTCTCTCCTTCTGAAATCGTATTTTCCTGACTCGCAAGGGTGCTCTCTGTATTACTTGGGCTACCACCGCAATTTACTAAAATGAGGACAGAAAAAAGAGTCGCACTTAAAACAAAAAAAATTGGGCACTTCTTATTCATTTAGAATTAAATCCTCTTCTAACGTTCTACATTTTTAAGTATACTTACTTGTTCTCTTTTGTCAAAAAACATTTCCATTTTCTCATCCAATTTTAATGTTCAAAAAGTTGCCACCACCAAAGATCATGGTACAATAAAAATATAACATTGCACGTTTATGAAAAATTCGTTTTTTACCCTTATTTTACTGATAAATCTTAGCTGCTTTATCCTTTCGTGTGGTGATAAAGAAACTGGAGGTGGGGGGACAGGCGGCGGTGGAGGCAGTTCTGTCACTTCCTCGGCTTCTCTTCTCTCGGGTGCTTATTCTATAGATCCCAATGGCAGTGGAAGTACCCTTCTTCCGCCACAAGATGACCCTCAAGGTATAGAGGATCCAGGCATGCCTTCTATCGATGATGGAGGAGATACTGGAAGCAGTGGATCCGCCGGTGGAGGAGAAGAAGCGGGAGTCTATAGAGGCCCTACCTGTTTCCCAGGCGTTACATTTCCCCCTCAAATCCCCTGTTCAAGTTTTTCTGTCTGTGCATTTACAATGGATGGCACCCCTCAAAATATAGGGGGTTCTTATCAAAAAATTAAACAAGGAAAAAAATTTGAAAATATTTATATTAATTTTAAAGTTAATTACCTAACGCCTTCTTATTTTCAACATTGGGATAAAGATGAATTGGGATATCAAGCTTCTCCAGAAACAAATTATGTGGTTCCAATAATTGTTTCTGGAAAAGTTCAATACACAAAAGACCTTCTAGGCTCAGCCCTCATTGAAGAAGATTTGACCATAACTAAAAAATTTGATTTGGCCAGAGGACCTGCCGAGAGCATTCCTCCTCTTGCACAAAATGTATTGATGTTTAAAAATATTCAAAATCGATATGCTTTTTCAAAAATTCATACCCAAAGTCTGATGAAAAGTGGTGTTTTAGCCCGTTTCTCTCAACAATTATGGCGAACCATGGATGCTAAAAATAATCATACAGAACCTTCTCTCTCAGGAAATATTCCAACTCTTAAAAAACTTTCTTTGAAAATTCCTCTTAGGAAAGATCCTCAAGGCAATTGGCATTATCAAGAGGTCATTTTTAGAAATGTCATGGTTCATCGAGTGTTGTGGGGATCTGAACCCACAGATTTTAAGGGAATTTCTGGAAATTCCAGGGTCAATGGTTGTTACGAATACCTCCCTCCTGGAATACAAGCTCCGTGGGATGGCGCTAATTTTAATGTGGAACAGGGACAAGATACCTGGTGGAAAACCCAGTGGGAGGTCCCATGGCAGTAAGAACATATTTTCTTAACATCATGATGGCTTTATTTTTGAGTCCTTATTTAGCCAACGCAGACTTTTCTCAAGAGTTTTTAGATTTTCTAGATGCCTCTCACATTTCTTCAACAAAAGTAGATACCAATAACAACACCACTTTTGATTGCAGTGATTTTGATGGCTATCAAGATCCTTTAACCCTTACTCAAGATCAGTACCTCTATAAAACCATTTTTATCGATGATCGGGGAGAAGATGAACAACAAGAAATTACCTTTGAATGCATTAATAAAAAAGAAACCACAAGATCCACTGCACCCAAAATCTTAGGATACTGGCCATCGGATAAAAACTTTTCTTGTGAAGAAGCTCTTTTTACAAGTGGACATGAGGGAACTCCTTTTGTTTGGTTTGATCGAAAAACATATAACCACATATACACAGACGAATGGGGAAATGATTTTGAACGAATTGCATCTCTGATAGAATCAAGCGATTCCTTAAGCAATGGTTCACAAGGGTGTAGCAATGGAAATATCTTTAAAGATGTTTGTTTAGCTCAATATAGCTTTGTAGACTATGATTACATCAATAAGCAAAGCAATCCCTTCACGATTCATCTTTCACTCGAAAAATCTCTAGCCAACATCACTACAAAAACACCTTTAACGAATTTATCTTTTACAGCCGATAGGACCAGTATGCCTGCCTCCAATCCCAGTTATTTCACTTCTGCCTGTGATATTCCTCGAGAATTGCCCCTTATTCATATTACCCATCAAGGAAGAAAAAATGTCAGGCTTCATGAACTGATGGATGTAGATGCCTTCTCTAGCCTTATTAACACCAGTATTCCAAAATTTATTGAGCAATATAAAAATAATGATCCCAATGTCAATGCCAATGCTCGTCAATTAGCCAAAGAGCACACCACTTTTCAAATTCTTTTTCCAGGAGAGGGAGAAAATCCGGCATACATTGGAAATGTAACATTAAAAAATAATAAAACAGGAATAGAACTCCCAGGACGCCATACAAATTCTATTTCTTCTATTTTTTATTTTGATACTTTTTTTGAACCCGACACCCAATATACCATTACCGTTTCTGAAGCATATAATTATGCCAAGAAATATCACTATGAAGGGACAACCCAAAATTGCTCTCCCTTTTGCAGACCTTCTACCACTTCTATCTACATGATATTTTGGTATGGAGATGAATCCTCTTTTTCATGTACTCCAGATCCTCGTCAAAAAGATTTATCCAGTGGGGAATACTGGTCATCAACTTGCCATAAAATAGGGCTTTCATCTCAAAAAGAGATTACCTTTAAAACCGCACGAGAAAATGAATTTTATTCTTTAAATATCGGAGATCCCGAAGCTACTGCCGTCTCACCTTAAGCCTAAATATTCTACTTTTATACACTTTTGTCTAAAATTACCTTGTTTTTTATCCAAATTTAGCTAAAATATAAAGTATGAAGCGTCTTGCTTTAAATTTTCTCAAGCAATGGGGTGAACAAAAAGATCGAAAACCTCTTTTAATTCGAGGAGCAAGACAAGTTGGGAAAACCTGGTTAATTAGAGAATATGCACATTCTTACCCCTCTTTTGTTGAAATCAATCTTGAGGCTTTACCTGAAACCATCCCTTTGTTTCGTGATTTGTATGGAAAACCCCAAGAGCTCTTAAATGCTTTATCTCTTATAATGGGGAAAAAAATTCAGCCAGGAGAAACACTTCTTTTTCTGGATGAAATACAAGGCTGTAAAGAAGCCTTGCTCTCTCTTCGATATTTTAAAGAAAATCTTCCACAACAAGCCGTTATTGCTGCCGGCTCACTTTTAGAGTTTTCTTTTCAAGATGTAAGCTATCCTGTAGGAAGAATTGAATTTCTTCACATTTTCCCCATGAATTTTGAAGAATTTCTGTTAGCACGCAATAGAGAAGATCTTATTCAAGCCATTTCGGAAGCAAACATTCTTCACCCATTACCCCAGGCCATCCATGAAAAACTACTTGAAGAAGTATCTTTGTATTGCCTCTTGGGAGGATTGCCCGAAGTTTTAAAAACATATGTAGAAACGGCTGATTTTCAAAAATGTCAAAACATTCAGCAAATAATTATCACAACGCTTAGAGAAGATTTTCATAAATATTCTCCTAAAGTAAATGTAGAATATTTACGTCTTCTCTTCCATGGTATCCCTCGGCTAATAGGACAAAAGTTTAAATATAGCCTTATTGATCCTCATATTAAATCCAGGGATCTTTCTTTGGCCTTATCTCTTCTTGAAAAAGCAGGGCTTGCCTATAAGATTAGTCACTCTTCAGGGAATGGTCTTCCTCTTGAAGCTCAATTGAATCCCAAAAAATTTAAGACCTTTTTCTTTGATATAGGACTGTCTCAAAGAATTTTGGGGCTACCCCTCTCTCAACTTTTTCTCGAAAGAAAGGAGTTGCTCGTGCACAGAGGAGCCATGGCAGAACAGTTTGTTGCTCAAGAACTTTTAAGTTTTACTCAACCTAATGACTATCCTCGACTTTATTATTGGCACAGGGAATTCCCCTCCTCTCAAGCTGAAATCGATTTTTTAACTGTGTATCGTTCTTTTCTTTTACCCATCGAAGTCAAGAGCACAAAAGGAAAACATCTCAAAAGCCTCCATTTGTTTATGAAAGAAAAAGGGAAATTTATTGAAAAAGGATTAAAAGTTTCAACTTTGAATTTCTCATTTCATCAAAAAATTTTAACCCTGCCATTCTATGCTCTCTTTAAATTAGGGAAGGAACAATTGTAGCACAACTGAAACTTCTATGCGGCTTTTTTGAGTTTTTCTTGGCCAAAGACCGTCACTTGATTACGTCCATGTTCTTTGGAATAGTAAAGGGCGGTGTCGGTATCCTTCACAAATTTCGTTACGGTGTCTTCGGGAGATTCATGAAAGCTCGTGAGCCCAAGACTAATGGTCACTGGAATTTTTTTACCTTCATAGATAAACTCTTTTTGTTCAACAGCCTGCCTAACCCTTTGGGCAGAATTAAACGCTTTATCAATGGGGGTTTCAGGAAGACAAATCATAAATTCTTCCCCACCATATCGCCCAATAATATCAGCGGATCGAACATTGGCTTTAACGGTTTGAGCCAACTCTTGTAACACATAGTCTCCGGCTTGATGGCCATAGGTATCATTAATTTTTTTAAAGTGATCAATATCAAACATGATAAGAGACAGATTGGTTTTATACCGTTTCACTCTGGCATATTCTGTTTCGAGCCATGCTTCAACATACCGCCGAACAAATACTTTGGTCAGCCCATCATAAAACGCCATGTTATAAAGTTTAGCATTATCAATGGCCACAGAGACTTGATTTGAAAATGCCGTAAAAAGTTTTACATCTTCTTCTGTAAAATCTTCTCCATTTATTTTATTCAATGCTTCTAAGACACCCACCGTTTTATTTCTTGAAATCAGAGGAACACAGATAATTGCTTTGGTTTTAAAAGAAGTTTTTTTATCTACCGTTTTTAAAAAGAATTCAGATTTTGACACATCATTTACAATGATGGGCTTTGCGGTTTTTACCACCTGCCCTGCAATGCCTTGCCCAGCCGGAATACGAATTTCTTTTACTTTATTACTCCCGCCTTCTACGGTTGAAAAATAAAGTTCATTGGTGGCAGGGTCTAAAAGCATTAAAGAGCTTGCCTCTGCTTCCATTACATCTTTAATGGTTTTCATAATCAAATGAAGCAGATTATCTAAATCTTGGGTAGAATTAATAAGCGCCAAGATATCCATCATCTTATAAAGCTTTTGAATTAAAGTTGGTTTTTCTGTTTTTACCATAAACCCCTCCCCTTACATTGCTTATCGACACAAACACAGATCTTCTTTAATGTAATTATTACATAAACCGTTTAAGACTTTGTCGCCCTTAGCTCTGTTTTCAAGCTCAAACAATTGGCACAGTGTTTGCTTTATATCAGCCCAGATGAAAAAGGGATTAAGGTTGTGGTTATTTTTTTTATTCCTCCTCTTTACCCTTCCTCTTTTTTCTTACGAAGTTCCCAAGCCTAAACAAAATGAAATTATCGTTCTGGCCATGAATGAAGATCAATTGGCAGCTCTGCTTACCATTGAAAATTATGGAGCCAAGTGTTCTCCCGATGGAGTGTGCTTTGGTATTGACAGAATCAACTATACGCTTCTAACAAAAGTAAAATTTCTTTCCGGTGAAAGAGAACCGAATTCAAAAATTCGAAAAAAATTACTGACTGCTTATTTCCAAAATAAAACCCAAACAATCCAAGGATTTGATTCTATCGAAGAATTTATTGATACCATGGAAGAAGAGTGGCACAAAAAAAATAACCCTTTAAAGAAAGCCATTGAAAAAATTCAAGTAAGCCAACCTCCGTTTAAACTCTTTGAACAAAAAATAGAAAAAAGAAATCATTTTTTTCAAAAAGGCCCTTCTCTTTTTGAAGAAGAAGCCAAAATATTTGAAAATTTTATTGTTGAAGGAGTCCCTATCACTCTGGCCATTGCCAATGTTAAATTTGCACATCAACTCACTCTGGTGGGATTTAAACAAAATACCCAGGAAGAAGATCAGGTTAACAATTTCTATGTATTGGATTCTAACTATCCGGAGGAACTTCAGATTTTAACTCTAAAACAAAATGGGTGGTATTATAAGTCCTGGAAATTAGAGATTCAAAAAGGGCATGTAGAACTATTATGGGAGTTTCCTTCTAAAGAATACATTCAACTCGCACAAAAGACCTTTACACCCTATTATCTTTCTGATAAAAACATCGTCATTTACTAATTAAGAGAGAGGGGTATCAATAAATGAAAAAAATATTTTCTATAGGTCTTATTGTTTTATTTTTTATTCTTCCGCTTTCTATTGTTCGTGCAGATGAAAATGGCGAGAACTCTGATCAAGAACTAGAGCAATTGATCCAGGATTTATCTTCTGGCACTTTGGATACTAGAGCCATTGCCGCCCAGGAATTGGGAAGTACTAAATATAAAGGCAATGAAAAAGCCTTTAACGCCTTAATTCAGGCTTTAAATGACGGTGATTTCATGGTCTTAGGTACTGTTTTAAGTTCCCTGGAAGCCCATGAAAATCCACTGGCTTCTGAAAAAATCATGTCTAATCTGCTGTGGGAACCTTATCCACCCGATAGTGATATACGGGCTCTATGGTTTATCATCCCCCAGGCTTTTAAAACCATTGGTCTATTAGGGGCTCCTTCTGAAGAGACAGCCGTTTCTTTAATTGAAGATACATTTGCTTACTTTCTTTTCCAGCCCATGTTCAGTCCCATTTTTGAAGGGGCCATTAGAGAGGAAGCAACGAATGCCCTTTTTTCGCTCTTTAATGGAGTCTCTCCAGAAAACAGTCTGACTCTTTATAAAAAATGGGGCCCTCATGTGTTAAAAGGAGAAAGTGATGGCAGTTTCTTTGGCAGTGATAAATTTGCAAAAGAAGCGGCATGGGTATTTTTACATATCCTTTCTCCCAGTGTTTCTACAGAACTTTTAAACACCATGGTTCATGAGTGGTCTCCAGAAATACGATGGGAGTTTGCTTATTTTTATCCAGAAACAAAGCTCTTAAACACTTCTCCCATTACCGTAAAAGGCAGACTAGACGACCAAGGAAAATTCATTGGAAGACTCGGACAATTTGCTTTGAAGGATAAAAATAATAATACCATCGTTCAAATTCATGTTCCCAAAGAAAAAATAAATACTCTCTATAATAACTTCTGGGGGAAAGAAGTATTGTTGAGTGGAATCATTACCATCACCCAAGGTTCTTTTAATCTTTTTAGAAAAGGAACAGGATTTTCTTATCCTCTACATTTAGAGTTTACAGATATAAAATTTGCCCAATAAATTAAAAATTGTTTCTGGTGGACAAACCGGTGTTGATCGGGCAGCGCTCGATGCGGCCATTGCTTGTGGATTTCTTTATGGGGGTATTATCCCCAAAGGGCGTTTGTCTGAAGATGGCAAAGTTCCCTTAACCTACAAACTGACCGAATGCGATCATCCAGAATATCCCTATCGCACAGAGCAAAATGTCATTCACTCTGATGCTACGCTTATTTTTACCTATCTTCCTATGAATGGAGGAACACAATTTACTTATGAGTGTTGTACCAAACACAAAAAGCCTTATTTAATATCTGATTTAAAAAATCCTCATATTGAAAAAGATATTTTAGAATGGATTCAAAAAATAAAGCCGCAGGTTCTCAATCTTGCCGGCCCCCGAGAATCAAAACAGCCAGGAATCTATAAAACCTCAAAAATACTATTAGAAAAAATTTTTAAAAAACTCTAATTCCTCAATTCTAATTCTTTTTCTTGAAGCTTTCTGACTTCATCGCGAAGATGAGCAGCCTCTTCAAATTCAAGATTTTTGGCATGACGCAACATTTGTTTTTTTAGTTTTTGAATCTGTTTGGTAATGGCTTCAATGGAATTATAGGTCATTTCGGATTCTTTAAGGAGAGGAACTTCTACATAATCTTGTTCGTAGATAGAAGTCAGCGTTTCGTGAATTGTTTTTTTAATGGTTTCTGGAGTAATGTGATGTTTTTGATTATAGTCTAATTGAATTTTTCGCCGTCTGCTTGTCTCTGAAATCGCTTTTTCCATCGATTTTGTAACAAAATCTCCATACAAAATCACATGGCCTGAAATGTTTCTAGAAGCTCTCCCACAGGTTTGAATCAGCGATGTTTCAGATCTTAAAAAACCTTCTTTATCAGCATCTAAGATAGCCACTAAAGACACTTCTGGTAAATCAAGCCCTTCTCTTAATAAATTAATTCCCACCAACACATCATATTTCCCAAGCCTTAGATCTCGAATAATTTCAACCCTTTTTAAAGTCTCAATATCAGAATGAAGATAGGCTACTTTAATTCCTTTTTCTTGATAATATTCGGTTAAGTCTTCTGCCATTTTTTTAGTAAGCGTAATCACCAATGCCCGTTCTTTTTGAGCCAACGTCTTTTTAATTTCTGAGAGTAAATCCTCTACCTGCCCTTTGGCCGGTTTAACCGTAATCTCAGGATCAGAAAGTCCAGTGGGGCGAATAATTTGCTCCGTGATATACGATTTCGCTTTTTCAAATTCATAAGAAGAGGGAGTTGCAGAAACATAAATAGCCTGATTTAAAAGGGTATTAAATTCTTCAAAATTTAAAGGACGATTGTCTAATGCCGAAGGAAGCCTAAAACCATATTCCACAAGCGTTGTTTTTCTAGCCCGATCTCCTCGATACATCCCTCCCAATTGAGGAACCGTCACATGGCTTTCATCAATAAAGAGCAAAAAATCTGAAGGAAAATATTCTAAGAGTGTGGGGGGAGGTTCTCCTGCTTTTCTTCTTGTTAAATGCCGAGAATAATTTTCAATCCCATTACAGTAACCCATTTCTTCTAGCATCTCTAAATCAAAATGGGTTCTGGTTTTCAAGCGCTCGGCTTCTAAGAGTTTATTTTGGCCTTTCAGTTCCTGAAGCCTTTCTTTCAGTTCTTCTTTAATAGACTCAATGGCTTTTTCTAAATTTTCCTTAGGAGTCACATAATGACTTCCCGGAAAAATAGTCATTTTTTCTAGAGAAGCCAGTTTTTCTCCTTTTAAGGGATCAATCCAATAGATGTTTTCAAGTTCATCTCCCAAAAATTCTATTCGTAAAGCTCTGGCCTCTTCATTCGTCGGGAAAAGATCCACAATATCTCCTCGCACTCTAAAAGTTCCTCGATGAAAATCCACATCATTTCGTTGATACTGAATTTCAACTAATTTTTCTAAAAAATGAGATCTTTTTAATATTTTCCCCTTTTCAATATCCACCGTCATGGATTGATAGCTTTCAGGGGAACCGATGCCATAAATGCAAGAGACGGAAGCCACAATCAACACATCTGGCCTAGACAAAAGCGATTGAGTAGCTGCATGACGCATTTTGTCTATTTCATCATTAATGGCAGAATCTTTTTCAATATAGGTATCGGTTTGAGGAATATAGGCTTCGGGTTGATAATAATCATAGTAACTGACAAAATAGTGAACGGCATTCTGAGGAAATAAATTTTTAAATTCTAAAAAAAGCTGAGCGGCAAGAGCCTTATTGGGTGCAATAACCAGAGTGGGACGTTGAATACGTTCAACCACATAGGCCATGGTAAAAGTTTTTCCACTTCCTGTGACTCCCAAAAGCACTTGATGCTTTTCACCGCTCAAAACACCTTTAGAGAGAAATTCAATGGCTTTTGGCTGATCACCTTTTGGCTCAAAAGGGCTAACTAATTTAAACATATCTTAAGTCTGAATCTTCCACTTAGTCCCCTGAGAAGTATCTTCTAAAATAACTTTATTGGCTTCTAATTCTTTACGGATATCGTCTGCCCGCTTCCAGTCTTTTTTCTTTCGAGCTTCCTCTCGTTCAGAAATCAACTTTTCTATTTGAACTTTAGAAAGTATGCTTTGTACGATTAATTTTTCTTTTAATTGATTTAAAAAAGCCGTAGGTTCTTCTGAAAATAGTCCCCAAATATGACTTATTTTTTTAACTGTTTTTAAGAATTCTTCTAAAAGTTTTCTGCCCTTTGGCCCTGGCATTTCCACCTCAGATACATATCGATTCACTCTTCGTAAAACCTCAAAAATCACTCCCAAAGCTTCGGCAGTATTAAAATCATCATCCATGGCTTTTTCAAATTTCACCCAAAAGTTTGAAATAGCTTCTAAAAATTCTTTTTTGATCTTATCTTGAGTGCCAGATTTTAGCTTTAATCGTTCCTGAACCGCGGAGAGTGTTTTATAAATTTTTTCTAAGTTTCCAATAGCTTCAAAAATCGCTTGCTCAGAAAATTCCAATAAAGACCGATAGTGATTTGAAAGAAGGATAAACTTCAAGACTTCTGCAGGATATTTTTCTAAAAACTCATGAATCGTAATAATATTGCCCAAAGATTTTGACATCTTTTCTTTTCCAAAAGAAAGCATTTCATTATGCATCCAAACATTCACAAATGGCTTCCCTGTATAAGATTCGCTTTGAATCATTTCATTCTCATGATGGGGAAAAATAAGATCTCTCCCCGCTCCATGAATATCTAAGGTCTCTCCCAAATACTTTGTCGACATCACCGAACATTCAATATGCCACCCTGGACGGCCTTTTCCCCACGGGCTTTCCCACGAGGGTTCTTGTGGCTTAGAAGGTTTCCACAATACAAAATCCCCAGGATTTTTTTTATGCCCTGCCACTTCTACCCGCGCTCCTGCCCATAATTCTTCTGTATTTTTTTTAGAGAGTTTATAAAACTTAATTTTATCAATGGAATATAATACTTCACCTTGCACTTCATATGCATAGCCTTTAGCAATGAGTGTTTGAATCCACTGAATCATCTCTTGAATATATTCTGTCGCCTTTGGAGAATAGGTGGGCGCTTTTAGATTTAAGGCTCGAGTATCTTCTTCAAAAGCCTTTATATAGATCTCTGAAATTTCAGAGGCCGTCTTTTTTTCTTCTTGGGCACGCTTAATAATTTTATCATCAACATCGGTAATATTACGCACATAGGTCACTTCGTAGCCTTTAAATTGTAAGTACCGATACACCACATCAAAAAAAACTAAGGGGCGAGCATTTCCTACGTGAATAAAATTATAGACCGTAGGACCACAGACATACATTTTGACTTTATTTTTTTCTAAAGGCTTAAATTCTTCTTTTTTACCTGTTAAGGTATTATAAAGAAGAAGCGTCATAATGAGAGCTTAGATTTGGTTATTTGAATTCGTTTTCGGCAAGAATCCACCCCTAAAATGGGCATAACAACAGTCATTTCAGGCCCTTTTAATCGCCCTGTTAATGCCAATCGTTGGGATTGAAAAAGAAGTTTTTTATCTGAAACCGTCACTTTTGATTTTAAGTCTTCCTGAAGTTTTTGAAATCCTTCCAGATCTATCGTCCCTGCTTTGGCTAATAAGGTATCCAAAGCATTCAAGACTTCTAATACTTCCTTTTTATTTTTTAAAAGTTGTGTTTTAGCTTCTTCGGCTAATGTAAATTTTTCATCGAAAAAAAGTTCAGAAAAAGATCCTACCTGATTTAAGGTTTCTAAATTCCCCCTAATTGTTTCAATCACTTTTTTTAGCCAATGCGGATGCTTATCTTTAACTGAAAGCCCCGAAGCTTCTAAAAAAGGTAAAGATTCATGGACTATCGTATCTAAGGCAGAATTACGAATATACATCCCATTCATCCATTTTAATTTTTCTACATCAAAAATAGCTGGGCTTTTAACCATGCGTTCAAGAACAAAATCTTGGATCAATTCTTTTTCACTCATAATTTCCCGTTCATCACCTGGATTCCATCCCAATAAAGCCAAGTAATTTTTTAAAGCATCCGCTAAAAACCCTTGCGTTCGATAGTCACCCAGACTTGTGGCTCCATGGCGCTTAGAAAGCTTACTTCGATCGGGTGCCAAAATAATAGAAACATGCGCATATTGAGGAAGTTCTAATCCTAATGTTTTAGCCAATAAAATTTGCCTAGGAGTATTCGAAATATGTTCTTCCCCTCGAATAACATGAGAAATTTTCATTTCACAATCATCGACTACAGCGGCAAAATTATAAAGAGGCCATCCATCAGGCTTACAAATGACAAAATCTCCTAAAATAGAGGGATCTACACTAATATCTCCTCGAATAAGATCATGAAATTGAATGGGATCTTTTTCATCAATTCTGAATCGAATGACCGAAGGTCGCCCTTGGGCTTCCAAGGCCTTCTTTTCTTGTTCTGTTAGATTTCTACATTTCCCCAAGTATTTAGGAGTCTTATGACGTTTCAGTAAATCTTGCCGTTCCGCCTCTAATTCTTCTGGCGTGCAATAACAGGCATATACTTTTCCTAATTCTTGTAATTTTTTTAGATATTTCCGGTATAAATCCAACCTCTCAGATTGATAATACGGCCCATATGCTCCCTCTTTAATAGGCCCTTCATCCCACTCTACCCCTAACCACCGAAGATCTTGAAGAATGGCATCTTCAAATTCTTCTTTAGAACGTTCTTGATCCGTATCCTCAATTCGTAAAATAAACGTTCCTTTATAATGTCTAGAAAAAAGATAATTAAAAAGAGCGGTTCTAGCTCCTCCAATATGAAGATATCCCGTTGGGCTTGGCGCCATCCGAACACGAATAGGCTTAGAAGTATTCACACTTTTTTCCTGAGAGTGGCTATTGCCATGGCCGCCATTCCTTCTTCTCGTCCAATAAAACCTAACTTTTCCGTAGTAGTCGCTTTAATGGCAATGTGAGAAGGTGATAGTTTCATGACTTTAGCCAAACAAATTTTCATTTCTTGCACATACGGTTTAATTTTTGGCATTTGGGCCAATACCGTCGCATCAATATGATTAATTTTATAACCACTTGCCTCTATCTTGTCCACGACTTTCTCTAAAAGGATAAGACTTGAAATATTTTTATATTGAGGATCATTATCTGGGAAAAAAGTCCCGATATCCTCTAATCCAGCTCCTCCCAACACAGCATCACACATAGCGTGGGTTAACACATCGGCGTCAGAATGTCCTTTTAAGCTTTTTGAATAAGGGATATTTATTCCTCCTAAGACAATTTGACTTCCTTCACAAAAAGGGTGGACATCCATCCCTTGCCCTATTTGTATACCCTGATCTTTAGGTAAATCTTGAGGCACAGTAATCTTTATATTTTCTTCTTCACCCAAAATGGTTTTTATCTTTTTTCCCATAAGCTCTAAAATAGTGGATTCATCGGTGACTTTTTGAGGATGTTCTTTTAGCCACTGAAATCCTTCCCAAATCCAGGCATACAAAAAAAGTTGAGGAGTTTGAACACGAGCAATAGTGGAACGATCAAGGGTTGTCTTTACCCACTCACCTTCTATGGACTTAAGCGTATCCGTAACTGAAATAACCGGAATCACACCCCCATTTTTTCTTTCATCCCAAAGTCTTTGAATGAGTGTTCCCATCACATAAGGACGGGCACCATCATGGATGAAAACATATTCACACGATTCTTGATGGCTTTGGATCCACTTTAATCCTTCGTACACGGAATCTTGTCTTTGTTCACCTCCAGAAACAACACTCACTACTTTTGAAAGAGAATACTGGGGAAGCTGTGATTGGACATTTAAAACATCTTCAGCCAAACACACAATTAGAATTTTATCTATACAAGAAGAAGCCTGAAAGGGAAGAGCTGCTTTCACCCACAGGGGAACTCCTTCTATTTCTATATATTGTTTCTTAAGATAATTGGGAGAAGAGGAAGCTAAAAAGCGAGTACTTTGACCGGCGCAAACAATAACTGCAAAATTTGCCATTAAGCTGTTTTAAATATTTTTTTAATTTCTTTTTCGACAAGCTCTTCTTTAACTCTTCGGGCTAACGATAATTCCTTCACTAAAAGGCTCCGAGCTGTATCCAACATTTTTCGTTCCCCAAAAGAAAGCTCTTTTTCTACTTTCAGTAAAAATAAATCTCTTAATACGGCTGCAATTTCATAGACAGATCCCGTTTTTATTTTTTCCATGTATTCACGGTATCTACGATTCCAGGTTTGATGATCAAGTTTTACTTTTCGTTTCCTTAAAATCTTAAAGATTGCTGTCACTTCTCTTCGAGAGATGACTTCTCTTAACCCCACAGATTCCACATTATCGGTTGGAACCATAATGGTCATATCGTTATCTAGGATTTTTAAGATATAAAAAGACTGTTTTTTCCCTGAGATTTCACGGGTTTCTATTGCTTTAATAACCCCCACCCCGTGAGCAGGATATACAGCATTATCTCCAATTTTAAACATCATCATACACCCCTAAGAAAGCGTTTTTATAACACAACGCATCAGAAAAGTCTATTTAATTCCCTAAATTCCTACATCACCCCAGGGAGGAGGAGGAAAAATTTTCCCAATCGGTGCACTGGTCACTATCCCTACTAGGAATAAAAAGATAAAGGCTGCAATAGTTCTTGCTTTCATAAGATAAGTACTCCTTTTATGTAGGCAGGAGAGGGGTTAAAATCTGCTCACAGATTAAGCAATATACCCTAAAAAATGAGAAAAAACAAGTTTTTAAGAAATGCCTTTTTTGGAACTACTACTACGCCCTGTCCCTTTATCAGTTTTTCGACCTTGGGAAACATGAGAATGGGTTATATCTTTGGTTTGATGAGCTCGTCTAGATTCTTCTTGGGCCGTGGCTTCTTGTTTTTTCAAATGCTTATCTTGTTTTTTTGCTTCTTTTTTAGATTTTTTTGTTTCTTCGGCCTTTAATTTTTCTTCTTCTGTTTCGGGTCGTTTTGTACGAATAATTCTGGGCTCATTTTCCTTGGAAGGATCTGGTAGAATTTCAATTAAGCTCATTTGAGCACCATCGCCCACCCGAAGTCCTAAATGAAAAATTCGAGTATATCCGCCCTGTCGATCTTTAAAACGAGGGCCATACACAGTAAACAATTTATGAAAAGCTTCTTTTTCATGGACCAGCTTTCGAACCTGTTTTTTTGCATGGAGACTTCCCACTTTTCCAAGTTCAATTACCGGTTCTGCAAAACGTTTTAATTGTTTAGCTCTGGCAATGGTGGTTTGAATACGCTCATGTTTTAAAAGTGACAAAAGCATATTTCTGAGCATCGCTTTTCGATGATCCGAAGGTATCCCTAATTTACCTCTTAATACTTGATGACGCATAAACCAACCTTTACTTTATACTTGTTCTTTTTCTTTCTTTTCTTTTAATCGGGCAATGACTTCAGGGTCTGGAAAACTTTCAATTTTCATTCCCAGGTGAAGTCCCATTTGGGTTAAGATTTCTTTAATCTCATTTAAAGATTTCCGACCAAAATTTTTGGTTTTTAACATCTCTGGTTCTGTTTTTTGAACCAATTCACCAATTAAATGAATCTCAGCATTCTTAAGACAATTGGCAGACCGAACCGATAGCTCTAGCTCATCAACACTTTTATATAAATTTTCATTCACTGTACTTTGAACAGTTTGAGCCGTTTCTTCAACTACAGGTTCTTCTGTTTCATCAAAATTAATAAATACTTGAAGCTGATCCTTTAATATTTTTGAACCAACCCCAACCGCATCTTGAGGAGAAATAGACCCATCTGTCCACACTTCTAAGGTTAATGCATCGTAATCGGTCACCTGAGCCACCCGAGCATTGGTTACTGTATAATTTACTTTTCTAACCGGAGAAAAAAATGAATCTACCGCAATAGATCCAATAGGATCTTCCGAAGATTTATTTTGTTCTGCAGGAACATAACCACGCCCTCGTTTAATCGTAAGCATCACATTAAATTTTGCTCCCTTTCCGAGAGTTGCAATATGCTGATTCGGAGTTAGAATTTCTACAGTTCCATCTGTTAAAATATCTTTAGCAGTTACTTCTCCAGCACCTTCTTTTTCAATGCGAAGGACTTTAGTGGTACCAATTTCCATTTTAAAACGTACTTCTTTTAAATTTAAAATAATATCTGTCACATCTTCTGTTACATCCGGAATGGTTGAAAATTCATGAAGAACCCCTTCAAAACGAACAGAGGTAATGGCTGCCCCAGAAAGCGATGCCAGCAATATTCTTCTTAATGAATTTCCCAATGTAATTCCATAGCCTCGTTCTAAAGGCCGAATTTCAAATTTTCCAAATACATTGGATAAATTTTTCTCAGAAATAACATCTACCTTTTTAGGTTTAATCAGATCTCTCCACACATTATACATATACTTTCCTCCTCAATATTTATCTTGAATAATACTCAACAATAAGATTTTCTTGAATAGGAACCATAATATCTGCCCTCTTCGGGAGTTGCTTTACAGTTCCTTTAAAATTCGGCGCATCTAATTCTAACCATTGGGGGATTTCTCTTCGCTTAACACTGTCTATAGCCGCTAAAATAGCCGTACTGGTTCTACTTTTTTCACGTACTTGAATCACATCGGTCTCTTTTAATAAAAAAGAAGGGATAGTGACTTTTTTCCCATTCACCAAAAAATGCCCATGCGACACCAATTGTCTTGCCTGCAATCGTGAATTGGCAAAACCCATTTTATACACTACATCATCCAATCGTCTTTCCAAATTGGTCAGAAGTTTTTCTCCTGTTACTCCTGTTTCTTTTAATGCTTTTCCAACATAATTCTTAAACTGTTTTTCTAAAAGACCATAAAGTCTTCGAACTTTTTGTTTTTCCCGTAATTGCAATGCAAATTCAGAAAATTTGGTTCGATTTTGTCCATGTTGCCCCGGCGGATAAGCACGTCGCTCAAAAGCACATTTCTCTGTATAACAACGGTCCCCTTTTAAAAATAATTTTAAATTCTCTCGTCGACAATGGCTACATGCCGATCCATGAAACACTCCCACTAGACTCTCCTTCTTTTAGATGGCCGACATCCATTATGAGGAATCGGTGTAATATCCTTAATAAAGGCAATCCTCAATCCTGCTGCTTGCAAGGCTCTTAAGGAAGATTCTCTCCCGCTCCCAGGACCACTGACCATCACATTAACTATTTTCATTCCACAGGCTTCAACTGCTTTTCTGGCTGCATCTTCTGCGGCTACCTGTGCTGCAAAGGGAGTCCCCTTTCGTGATCCCTTAAATCCCTTAGAACCTGCGGTCGACCAAGCTACCACGTCTCCTTTAGGATCAGTAATGGTAATAATTGTATTATTAAAAGAAGCGTGAACATAGGCATTTCCTGAAGGAATATTTACTTTTATTTTTTTCTTTTTAGGCGTTTTTACTTTTTTAGTTTCTTTGCCTTCAGAAGCTTGTGGTTCTTGAGGCGTTTGCTGAGTTTCTTCTGCCATTTTATCTTATCCCTTCATTGCTTTAATGGATTTTTTAACTGCTACGGTTTTACGAGGTCCTTTCCGAGTTCGAGAATTAGACCTGGTTCGTTGACCTCTGACCGGTAAATTTTTTCGATGTCGCAATCCACGATAGGCACCTAAATCAACTAAACGCTTAATATTCATAGACACTTGCCGTCTCAAATCCCCTTCAACGGCATGTCTTTTTTCAATAATTTCTCTTAGCTTTGAAACGTTTTCTTCTGTGAGCTTATCTGTCTTTAGATTTGGATCAATTTTAGCTTCTTGTAATATTTTTTTGGAAGTAGATTGTCCAATACCATAAATATAGGTTAATCCCACTTCTACTCTTTTATTTCTGGGTAAATCAACACCCGCTATCCGTGCCATTATTTTTCCTATTTTCTAGGCTTATTATCCTTGCCTTTGTTTATGTTTTTGGTTAGAGCAAATCACCCGAACGACATTTTTTCGCCGTATAACTTTGCATTTCGCACAAATCTTTTTAACTGAAGAACGTACTTTCATCGTTTTTTTTAACTATTTAGAAAAACGTGATATTATATAAATATTAACCACAAAGTCAACATTATTAAATCACCTATTTCTCTCGATAAATAATCCTTCCCTGAGTCAGATCGTAGGGTGAAAGCTCTATCCTGACCTTATCTCCAGGCAATATCTTAATATAATGCATCCTCATTTTCCCGGAAATATGGGCCAGAATGGTCCGACCATTATCCAAAAGCACTCTAAATCTGGCATTGGGAAGAAGTTCAGTCACTTTCCCGGCCACCTCAATAGCATCTTCTTTAGGCATTTTCTTCCCCCCGTTTGGTTAATATCTCTGCACCTTTTTCTGTAATGGCAATAGTATGTTCAAAATGGGCCGATAAACTATGATCTAGCGTCACCACTGTCCATCCATCCTCTAAAATTCGAACTCCGGATTTCCCCATATTCACCATGGGCTCTATGGCCAATACCATTCCCTCTTCAAGTATCACACCCTGATGAGGCTCTCCATAATTAGGGACAGGAGGATCTTCATGTAAAGATTGCCCAATCCCATGCCCTACAAATTCACGAACCACAGAATAGCCATGACTTTCAACATAATTTTGAATGGAACAAGAAACATCGGATAAATAATTTTTTGCTTTAATATATTCAATTCCCTTCCACAATGACTCTTCTGTTACTTTTAAAAGTTTTTGAGCTTTTTCAGAAATATTTCCCACTCCTACTGAAATAGCAGCATCTCCATAATATCCGTCACAGACAACCCCAAAATCCATCCCAATAATATCTCCCTCTTTTAAAATCCTTTTTGCAGAAGGGATTCCATGAACCACTTCGTCATTTATAGAGGTACATAACGAATGTTTATACCCTTTATACCCCTTAAATGCCGATTTAACTTTAAATTTTTGAATAAGTTTATCTGCAAATTGATCTAAAAAAAGAGTTGAAACCCCGGGCTTAACTTGCATTTTCAATTCCGAAAGAATCGTTGCCACGATTTGACCACTTTTTTTCATCTTTAAAATTTCTTGAGGTGATTTAAGAATAATCATGATGGCTGCTTTAAGATTAAAAGAAGCCTTTCAAAAATTTCTTCGGGCGTTCCTAAGCCATTTACTTCTTTTAACAATTTTTGCTCTTCATAGTATTTTAAAAGAGGCTTCGTTAAGTTTCTATACTCTACAAAGCGTTTCTGAATGGTTTCGCGGTAATCATCTTGACGTTGAACTAACTCCCCTCCGCAATCATCACATACATTATCTTTTTTAGGAGGGCTAAAAGTAGCATGAAACATTTTTGTACATCCTACACAGGTTCTTCTTCCCTCTAATCTTTGAATAAGCTCCTGTTCATCTACCATAAGGCTTATAACTCCATCGATAGGAATAATTTCTGATAACGCTTTTGCCTGAACAAGGGTTCTCGGAAATCCATCCAAAATAAACCCTTTTTTACAATCGGCATTTTTAAGTCTTTGATGAACCATCTGAATCACTGCATCATCAGGAACTAATTTTCCCTGCTGAATAAACTCTTGCGCTGTTTTTCCTAAAGCCGTTTTCTTTGAAATGGCTTCTCGAAACATATCTCCGGTTGAAATTTTTGGGATACAATATTCTTTGACTAAGAAATTAGCTTGAGTCCCTTTGCCAACACCTGGAGGCCCCAACAAAATCAATCTGGTCGAATGCACTAAAACTAGCCCCTTCGACCTTTCAGTCTGGTATCTTTGATAAAGCCTTCATAATTACGCATGAGAAGATGGGATTCTATTTGCTGAACAGTATCTAAGGCCACTCCAATTAAAATTAAAAGTGAAGTTCCTCCAAAATAAAAAGGAACATTGGCCTGTTGAGAAAGAATCGTTGGCAAAACACACACAACCGATAAATAACACGCACCTCCAAAAGTAATTCTTCCTAAAACATGGTCAATGTAATCTGCCGTATTTTGTCCCGGTCTAATGCCAGGAATAAATCCACCCCATTTTTTCATATTTTCTGCAATTTCATGAGGTTTAAAAACAATAGCCGTATAGAAAAAAGCAAAAAAGACAATAAATCCCACATAAGATAAATTATAAATCATCGAACCAGGGCTTAAAAAATCTTTCAGATTAGCCAAGAGTGGGATGGTAATAAATGTCGCAATGGTTGCTGGAAACATAATTAAAGAAGAAGCAAAAATAGGAGGGATGACACCAGAGGTATTAATTTTAAGAGGTAAATGAGTTGCTTGGCCTCCATACATTTTTCTTCCCACAATGCGTTTAGCATACTGCACTGGGATTCTTCTTTGGGCCGTTTCCATAAAAATAATGCATCCAATCACAACCACCATAAAACCAACAATGATCAATAATTTGATTACACTCCATTCACCACTTTTAACAAATTGTATGGAATTCATAAATCCGGCTGGGATCCGAGCAGCAATACCCGCAAAGATAATCAAAGAAATTCCATTGCCTATCCCCCGCTCACTAATTTGTTCTCCCAACCACATAATAAATGCGGTTCCTGTGGCAAGCGTAATGGTTGTCATAAGACGAAAAGCAAGCCCTGGATGCATCACTGCAGAAGCCCCTCCAGGAGCGTGGATGCTTTCTAATCCCACACTAATTCCATATCCCTGAACCATACATAGAAGAATTGTACCGTAACGTGTATATTGGGTAATTTTCTTCCGACCCAAATCTCCTTCTTTAGAAAGCTGTTCTAAGTGAGGGACAACAACTGTTAAAAGCTGCAAGATAATAGAAGCGCTGATATAGGGCATGATTCCAAGAGAAAAAATAGAAAAACGCTCCAAGGCTCCCCCAGAAAAAAGGTTAAAAAAACCAAAAATAGTTCCTTGAGCCATTTTAAAAAAAGAACTCAGCGCTTGCACATCAATTCCAGGAGCTGGCACAAAAACACCAATCCGATATACGGCTAATAATAAAATGGAAATAAGAATGCGCTTACGAAGTTCTGGAAGCTTTGCTAAGCCTTCAATTCCGGACACCAATGACCTCTATTTTTCCACCTACATCTTCAATTTTTTTTCGGGCTTCTTCGCTAAAAGCATGTGCTTTTATAGTTAAAGAATGTTTTAATTTACCATTTCCTAAAACTTTTACTTTCTTTTTGACAGAAGAAATTAAACGTTCTTTTTTAAGAAGCTCTGGATCCACCACAGTACCTTTTGAAAAATCAATAAATCTATCTAAATTGACAATCTGAATTTTTTCTTTTCGAATGGGATTAAATCCTCGTTTTGGAAGCCGACGATGTAAGGGCATTTGTCCCCCCTCAAAGGCAGGATGAATAGAACCACCCGTTCTAGCTTTTTGTCCCTTATGTCCTCGGGTAGAGGTATGACCTCCATGTCCCGATCCTGATCCTCGGCCCAATCTTTTTATTTTATGCCTTGCATCTCGCCGACGCTCTAAATTAGATAATGTAATCATCTCTTAAACCTCGTATCGAACCCATTGAATCATTTTATTAATCATTCCACGAACTGGAGCTGTATTTTTAAGCTCAACTGTTTTATTCAATCGAGTCAATCCTAACCCTCGTAAGGTTAATCTTTGGCGCTCAGTAGTACCTATTCCACTTCGTATGAGCGTAACTTTAATAGTTTTAGGTTGTTGTGTGGTTATTTTTGCCATATTAAATTTCCTTAGATGTTTTTCCTCTCAGCTCAGCATATTCCTCTCGACTTCTTAATTTTTTCAAAGCAGCCAGTGTGGCTTTTAAAACATTATGAGGATTTGAGGCACCTAAACTTTTGGTTAAAATATCTTGAATGCCTGCACATTCCAAAACTGCTCTTACAGCTGAACCCGCAATAAGACCCGTTCCTTCTACTGCTGGTTTTAAGAGCACTAATCCGGAACCAAATTTCCCCATCACTTCTTGAGGAATGGTTTTATTGAGCATGGGAACTGTCATAAAATTTTTCTTTGCTTGATCTTGAGCCTTTCGAATAGCTTCTGGCACCTCATCATCTTTTCCTAATCCAATTCCGACTCTTCCTTTTTTGTCTCCCAGCACTACTAAAGCTGCAAAACTTAGCCTTCTTCCTCCCTTAACCACCTTTGTACATCGATTGATAGATACAATCTTTTCAGTAAATTCTGACTCTTTTTTTTCTATTTTCTTTTCAGTTCCTGTTCTCAAAATTGCAATCCACCTTTCCGAGCCCCTTCTGCCAAGGCTTTAATTCTACCATGATATTTATATCCACCTACATCAAAAACCACTTTTTTTATTTTTTGAGCCAATGCTTTTTTCGCTGTTGTTTCTCCTACCTGAGTCGCACTAACTACCGTATATCCCTTTTTAATATCTAAATCTTTACTCACCGTGGAAATTCCTAACAACACTTTTTGAGCTGAATCATCAATGATTTGTGCATAAATATGTTTTTGACTTCTAAACACGCACAGTCTTGGTCTTTCAGAAGTCCCCCATATTTTCCCCCGTCTTCGACGGTGTCTACGAAGTCTAGATTCTTCTTTTTTTGATAGCGATTTTCTAATTCGTGTACTCATCTCTTTTAACTTGCAGAGGTCCCAGCCGCAGTTTTACCCACTTTGCGTACAATGACCTCTCCCTCATATTTAATTCCTGTTCCTTTATAAGGCTCAGGAAGTCTTAATTTTCTAATTTCAGAAGCCGTCACTCCCAATATTTCTTTATCTGGACTGGTTAAAACAATTTTTGTATTGGCTTCTACTTTTGCCTGAACCACTTTGGGTAAATCAAATTGAATAGGATTCGTATATCCCAAATTTAAACTTAGCACTTGCCCTTGAACCTGCGCTTTATATCCTAATCCCACCATTTCCAATCTTTTTTCAAATCCATCTGTCACCCCTTTTACCATATTATCCACTAAGGTTCTTGTAAGACCATGAACAGAACGAAATTCCCTGCCCTCTTGTTTTCTTTTGATCTGAATTTCCTTTGGCGACAATACGGCCTCAAGACGATCTGAGATACGACGACTCAAAGTTCCTTTTGGACCCTGAATAGTAATGACCCCCTCTTTCATCTCAACTTTCACTTTATCGGGAATATTAATTATTTTTTTTCCTATTCGAGACATTTTTTTACCACACCACACACAGCACTTCACCACCCACTTTTTGCTGATAGGCTGATTTATCAGTCAAAATTCCTTTTGGAGTTGAAAGAAGAGTTACTCCAAATCCCTTTCGATATTGTTTTAATTCTTTCAAGGAAGAGTACACTCGACATCCGGGTTTACTGATTCTTCTAATACCGGAAATAACTCTTCTTTTCCCAGACCCATATTTCAAAACCACGTTTATGAGATTTTTGCCTGTCACTTTATCGGAAATCAAAGAACAGTCTTTGATAAATCCTTCTTCTTTTAAAAGAAGAGTCATCGCCCATTTTATTTTAGAGGCCGGGATTTCCAAAGAATCTTTATAAATGAGATTGGCATTCCTAATTTGTGTTAATAAATCTGCTAATGAATCTACGACCATATATTTATACTCCTACCAACTGGATTTAATGACTCCTGGAATAAGCCCTTTATTGGCTAATGTTCTAAAACAAATCCGGCACATATCAAATTTACGAAGATATCCTCTAGATCGTCCACATACATTGCATCTAGTATATCGTCGCACTTTAAATGCTGGTTTCTTCTTTTGTTTTACTCTCCATGCAAGCGTCATATATCTAAACTCTCCTTAGCTCCTAAATGGCATACCCAGATAGTAAAGAAGCGCCTTTCCTTCTTCATTATTTTTTGCCGTTGTCACAATGGTTATATTCATTCCACGAATTTTATCAATCGTATCATAATTAATTTCCGGAAAAATAATTTGTTCTTTAATCCCCAAAGAATAATTTCCTTTTCCATCAAAAGATTTTGGAGATATCCCTCTAAAATCTCTCACCCGGGGAAGCGCTACGTTCACCAATCGATCCAAAAATTCATACATGCGTTCTTTTCTTAAAGTCACGAGCGCTCCTAAAGGTTGCCCCTGTCTCAATTTAAAATTTGAAATCGATTTTCGAGCACGTGTAATGACTGCTTTTTGCCCAGTAATCGTTGCTAGATCCTGAGCAGCCTTATCCAGCACTTTTACATTTTGCACTGCTTCGTTTAAACACATGCCAACCAAAATCTTTTTCAATCTGGGAACTTGCATCGTGTTTTTACACTTAAGTTCGCTTTTAAGTTTTGCAACGCCTTCTTTTTCAAATTGTTTTTTTAGTCTTGCCATAGTGTTTATTTATCTAATACTTCTCCACATTTTTTACATACACGAAGTTTTTTATCCTTTACCACTTTTTTACCTGTTCGAACACCTTTTTTACATTTAGAACACACCAAAAGGACATTGGAGGCCTCTAGAGGCTTTTCAACTTCTGTAATTCCTCCTTGAGGATTCTTTTTAGATGGTTTTACATGTCGCTTCGATAAATTTAATTTTTCTAAAATAACTTTTCCTTCCTCCACCCATACATTAATAACTTTCCCAGTTTTCCCTTTTTCTTTTCCAGAGATAATTTGAACTAAATCGTTCTTTTTAATATGGTGTCCTGTCTGAAACATTCCTAGAGTACCTCCGGAGCTAAAGAAATAATTTTCATAAATCCTTTATTCCTAAGCTCTCTTGCAACAGGTCCAAAAATACGAGTTCCAATAGGTTCTTTTTGGTTATCAATTAATACCGCTGCATTATCATCAAATTTAATAAAAGAACCATCTTTTCTACCCACTGCTTTTACAGTTCTTACAATCACGGCTTTTGCAACCGTACCTTTTTTAATTTTGGAAGTAGGAAGTGCTTCTTTTACTGTCACAACAATAATATCTCCCACACTTCCATAAACACGATTCGATCCCCCCAGTACTTTAATACACTGAATTTTGCGTGCTCCGGAGTTATCCGCCACCTCTAAATTTGTTCTTAAACCTATCATAAACTATTCACTTTCACCCTTTTTAATAATTTCTTTTAAAGTCCACCGTTTTAATTTACTGAGGGGACGGGATTCTTCCATCATTACATAATCCCCTAACCCTGCCTCTTCTTTTTCATCATGCACATGATATTTCTTCTTAAGATTAATAAACTTTTTATATTTTTGATGTTGTACCCTACGTGTAACTTCCACCACAATGGTTTTTTGCATTTTATCGCTCACCACTACTCCTCGTAATTCTCGTCGATGCCCTCTTTCTTGTTCCTTTAATTGAGTTGTCGTCATGGCTGAGCTACTCCTTTTTTCTCTCTCAAAATGGTTTTGATGCGAGCTAAGTCTTTTTTTGTGCCTTTAATCTTAGAAGCATGTTCTAATTGACCTGAATGAAATTGAAATTTTAAATTAAAGAGTTCTTGTGTCAATTCCCCTTCTTTCATTTGAAGTTCTTTTTCTGATAATTCTCTGATATCTTTTGCATGCATACCTTTTAAAATTCCTCTCTCATCACAAACTTTGTCTTAATAGGCAATTTATACGATGCTAATTTCAATGCTTCATCAGCAATATCTTGCGTTACTCCACCCATTTCAAATAACACTCTACCCGGTCGAATAACACTTACCCATTCTTCTGGATTTCCTTTTCCTTTTCCCATCCGTGTTTCCGCAGGTTTTTTGGTAATCGGTTTATCCGGAAAAATTCGAACCCAAACTCTTCCTCCCCGTTTAATAAACCGCGTCATGGCTACTCGGGAAGCCTCAATTTGCTTGGCTGTAACATACCCACATTCTAACGCTTTAAGACCATATTCACCAAAATCCAAATTAGATCCTCGAAACGCAGTCCCCCGCATTTTTCCCTTCTGATGTTTTCTAAACTTTATCTTCTTAGGACTAAGCACTTTGAGTCTCCTTCTTCTTCTTAGCTTTATCTGTATCCAAAATCATCCCTTTATAAATCCATACTTTTACACCAATGAGTCCATACGTTGTTAATGCTTCTGCTGAACCATAATCAATGTCGGCTCTTAACGTATGAAGAGGGACAGATCCTTCTAGATAACTCTGATTCCGTGCAATTTCAGCTCCTGCCAATCGACCACCACATTTAATTTTTACCCCTTTGGCTCCAAAACGAAATGCAGCTGTTAAAGATTTCTTCATCGCTCTTCGAAATGCAATTCGTCGTTCCAACTGAGATGCAATATTTTCAGCTACTAATTGAGCATCCAGTTCGGCTTTTCTGATTTCTAAAATATTGACGGTTACTTTTTTAGGAGTAAGTTTTTGAATTTCTGCTTTTAACTGATCAATACCTGCTCCCTTTTTCCCAATCACAATCCCCGGCCTTGCTGTACAAACCGTTAATTTAACTTCATCTGCAATCCTATCCACCAAAACTCGCGCCACCCCTGCATGGTGTAACTGTTCTTTTACAAATCTTCGAAGTTTTAAATCTTCATGAAGCTGAGCTGCATACCCTTTCTCAGCATACCATCTTGAATCCCATGTTTTATTTACTCCCAGGCGAAATCCTATAGGGCTCGTCTTTTGACCCATCTTATCGTTCCTCCAACTCAACCGTTAAATGACTTGTTTTCTTTCGAATCCACGCCGCTGATCCTCGAGCCCGGGCATGTACTCGATAGTGCATCATGCCTTGCCCCACCTGAATGTGTTTCACATATAAATTATCCACATCGATCTTTCCCTTTTGATCTGCATTTGAAACCGCAGATCGAATCACTTTTGAAACAATTTGAGCTCCCTTTTTAGGAGTAAACTTTAAAATATTGAGGGCGTGTTGAACATTTTTCCCTTTTACTAAATCTGTAACCAATTTTAGTTTTTGAGGGCCAATAAATGTATAACTTAAATGTGCTCTACTGCCTGCCATAGCTTATCCTTTATGTTACGAAGCTCCTCCAGCGGGTGCTTGAGTTGTCTCTTCTTTTTTCACAGCACTGTGTCCATGAAATAATCTTGTAGGAGCAAATTCTCCCAATTTATGTCCCACCATATTTTCTGTCACATAAACAGGAACAAATTTTCTCCCATTGTGCACTAAAAAGGTAAAGCTCACCATTTCTGGAATAATTGTCGAACGTCTTGACCATGTTTTAATGGGAGTTTTATCTCCTCCTTGAACTTGTATATTCACCTTTTTTAAAAGATGATCATCAATAAAAGGTCCTTTTTTAATTGAACGTGGCATTATCTAACTCCTTTAGGTCTTCGGGTTACTATAAACTTATTAGTTCTTTTGTTATTTCTAGTTTTAAGTCCTTTAGTCTGCCATCCCCAAGGCGAACGAGGATGTCCTCCCCCTTTGGCTTTTCCTTCACCCCCTCCATGAGGATGATCAATAGGATTCATAGCAACTCCTCGTACCGTCGGACGAATACCCAACCATCGCTGCCGGCCGGCTTTTCCAATGGTAATATTTTCATGATCAAGATTTCCCACTTGCCCAATAACCGCTCGACATTCTGCTAAAAATTTTCTCACTTCTCCCGAAGGAAGCTTTACCTGAACATAGTCCCCTTCTTTTGCCATCAGCTGTGCTTGATTACCCGCGGAGCGAACTATTTGTCCTCCTTGGCCTTTTTTAAGTTCAATATTATGAATCATCGTTCCTACAGGAATAAGCTTCATGGGAAGACAATTTCCAGGTCGAATATCCGCTGTATCACTAGAAATAACCACATCTCCTACTTTTAATCCATCGGGAGCTACAATATATCTTTTTTCACCATCATTATAGGTTAAGAGAGCTAAACGGGCCGTACGATTTGGATCATATTCCAACGCCGTTACCTTTGAAGGAATATCAAACTTATCTCGCCTAAAATCAATAAGACGATATTTTTGTTTATGCCCTCCGCCTTGATGACGAACCGTAATTCGTCCCAAAGCATTTCTTCCTCCCTTTCGCAAGAGTCGCTCTAACAAACGTTTTTCAGGCTTCTTCTTCTTCGTTAAATCTTCTGAGGTAACCACTCCATAAAAACGTCTTGCAGGAGATGTTGGTTTATAAAATTTTAATCCCATGTGTGTACTTATACTCCTTGAATAATCTCAATTTTATTTCCTTGAGCAAGAGTTACATACGCTTTTTTCCAATTGGACTCTCGGCTCACGGATCGTCTCACTGTTTTTGTTTTTCCACGAACAATCATAGTTCTTACTTTTTCTACCTTCACTTTAAATAGTTTTTCAATGGCATACTTAATGTCATGTCGATTAGCACTTTTCTCAACCCTAAATACATAGGTATTTAAATTAGCAGTTAATCCCGTCCCTTTTTCTGTAATGAGAGGTTTTTGAATAATTTGAAATTCTGTGTTCATGGTTGTAACCTTTTTTCAATATGTAAAATAGCAGGTTCGGAAATCATCACATGCTGAAATTTTATCAGATCATAAACATTCACACCTTCAGGCCTTAAAAATTTAAAATGTCTGAGATTGGCTGTTGATTTTTGAAGAGGCTCATTGGGCTGATCAATAATGAGTCCCTTTTCTAAAGAGAATTTTTTTAAAATAGATACCACATTTTTTGTTTTTATTTTTTCTAATGTAAAATCTTTTAAAACAAAAATTCGATCCTCTTTACAAAGTTGAGAAAGAACCGTTCTTAAAGCTCCTCGATTGGCTTCTTTAGAAAAACCATCTTTATATTCTCTAGGTCTAGGACCAAATGCTACTCCTCCTCCAACCTGATGTGCATCTCGACTCGATCCTTGGCGAGCTCTTCCTGTACCTTTTTGTCTAAAGGGTTTTTTTCCTCCCCCTTTCACTTCAGCTCTCGTTTTAGTAGAAGCCGTTCCTTGTCTTGCATTCACCCCATGTGCAATGACGGCATCATATAAGAGATGTTTTTTTAAAGGAACATTAAATACTCTCTCATCGAGATTAATTTCTCCTACTTTCTTTTTTGTTTTATCATATAAAGGTACAACAGGCATGGTAATTACTTCCTTTTACTCTTGCGAATTTCTAAAAGACCTGAGCTTGCCCCCGGAAGTGCTCCTTTTAAAACTAAAAGGCCTTCATCTTTTAAAATATCCATCACTTTTACATTTAATACAGTTCGCCCATCTACTCCAAAATGTCCGGGCATTTTTCGTCGCTTAAATACTCGTTTTGGGTAGGTATGGTTTCCAATAGAACCCCCTCGTCTATGAAATCGAGAACCATGTGCTGCCGGACCACCTTGAAAATCCCATCGCTTAACGGCCCCAGAAAATCCATGCCCTTTCGTAGTTCCTCGAACTTCTACTCTATCTCCCACTTTAAATATATCTAAAGAAACCAAACTCCCAACGGAATAAGAACTTACATCGTCTACTTTAAATTCTCGAAGAAAACGTGTTGGTTTTACCTTTGCTTTTTCAAAGTGTTTTTTAAGCGCTTTAGATACTTTTTGAAGCGATTTATTTCCAACCCCAACTTGAACGGCATTATATCCTTCTTTTTCTTTGGTCTTAAGTTGCACCACAGAACAGTCCTTTGTGCTCACCAGTGTTACCGGAATTCTATCCCCCTCAGGAGAATAAATCTGGCTCATGCCTACTTTAATTCCAAGTACTCCACTCATAATTTTATTTCCACATCTATCCCAGAAGAAAGTTCTAATTTCATCAAAGAATCAATGGTCTGTTGTGTTGGTTCTACAATGTCCAACAACCGTTTGTGCGTGCGAATTTCAAACTGCTCACGAGATTTTTTATCAATATGAGGCGAACGCAAAACACAAAATTTATTGATTTCTGTTGGAAGAGGAATAGGACCAATCACTCTGGCCCCTGTTTGACGAGCTGTTTCTACAATCTCTTCTACAGATTGATCCAAAAGCTTATGATCAAAAGCTTTGAGTCTAATTCTAATTTTTTGTGTTTGTGCTTCCATCGTTTTTACTCAACAATCTGAGTTACAACCCCAGCGCCTACGGTTCTACCACCTTCTCTCACTGCAAATCTCAACTCCTTCTCCATCGCAATA
>MGPE01000004.1:31670-32919 GCA_001797335.1 Deltaproteobacteria bacterium GWA2_38_16 | reverse complement strand
CTGGCCTGCGGCAGGCTGGTTGCCGAAAAAAGCAATATGGTCGATTCCAACCACAAGAATAGAAAAAAATGCTGCCGGCGGAAATTTCTTAACAGAAAATATATTATTAGTAAAAACAGGATAATCATGCCAACATCCGGTATTTTTTCCAGGACTTGCGGCAGAGGCAAAAAAAGTTGCACATGGCTGATAGTTATGCCTTTAATAAATTTTAGCGTCTGAAACTGCTGAGGAGTAGAGATATTGCCCCACAAACTTCGTACCGTGATAAGCCCGGCAATCATCAGAGTTAATATAACGCCTGATTTGACGGATGATCTTCGTCTGTATAAGAAAGGAAAAAGCAAAAGGTTCAAAGCGAATTCATGTGTCAAAAAAGCCAGCACTGTCACACCCGAATACCACCAGAGAAAAAGTCGCTTATCGCTTTTGAGAAATTCTAGAAGAAAAATTAAAGCGGCCAGATAAATTAAAACCATTAAAGACATATTTAATCCGGTAATCCAATAAATGACTTCGTAGTGGGAATAGAAAAGATTAAATATAAAGGCTGACAGCAATGCCGATCTTGTTTTCTTCAGAAACTTCACCCCTAACCTATAAACCAAAAATATAATTACAAGATGAACTAAAACGCCTGTCAGATGAAAAAAGTACGGATTTAAACCGAACACTCGTTTTATCAAATAAAGAACACCTAAAAAAACCGGGATAAAGTGTTGGTCAGAAATATAAGTTTTTAGGATGGCCGGAATAGTATTAAAAGAGAGATAATAAAAATCATCGCTGATGAAGAAGAATGACAGACTCTCCCGATAAAAAAACCAGGCGAATAAGATAATTAATCCTAACAGAAACCGCTTCTTCACTCTTCTACATCTATAATAAACGGGACATAAAAATCAATCAGCATTTTTGCCCCTTCTTCGAGCGGATATCTGTCAGGCCTCTCTCTCAATTCTGTTATTGGTACCATTCTGCATTCGGCTATCTCGGAATCTACAGGCACGAATTCCCTGTCCGGATCGCCGCCATATTCCAACAACAGACACCTCATTTTAAACGGATAACCCATTACCCGGTTGTATGCTCCGTTTGATTCCCGGTAGCTGTCTCTAATAACCCGAAACGTGTTTCCAAAATTGCAAGTTCCGATACCGGTTTCTTCACTGATACCCCTTATCACATTTTTCTTTATTCTCTCCTCTGGCTGTCTGGTTTCGGTAACAATATTCCATTGACCTGCCTT
>MGPE01000004.1:0-31638 GCA_001797335.1 Deltaproteobacteria bacterium GWA2_38_16 | reverse complement strand
GAGATAAAAGATCTTTCGACTCTTCAGAAACACGCTTATCTTGAGACTTTGAAAGTTCTCTTTCTAACTCTTTGGTTCGCTCCAAAAGACTTTTAACTCGATGAGGCACATCCGAAGCCTTCGTTTTTAATTCCAATTCAATTTCTCCTAACTTTTCATCTCGTGTTTTAAGATATTGAAAGGCACCTTTACCCGTTAAGGCTTCAATGCGTCTTATTCCTGCAGAAACTCCCGTTTCAGAAATAATTTTAAAAAGCCTAATTTGAGATGTTGAATGAAGATGTGTTCCTCCACACAGTTCTATCGAATAATCCCCTACTTGAATGACCCTAACTCTATCCTCGTACTTATCTCCAAAAAGGGCCATAGCACCAATTTCCATTGCGTCTTTAAATGACATTACCGTTACTGTCACAGGGTCACTGGCAGCAATTTTATCATTCATAAAATTTTCTAAATTTTCAATTTCTAACGGGGTTAATGGCTGAAAATGGGTAAAATCAAACCGTAATCGATCTGGGGCTACTAAACTTCCTGCTTGTCTCACATGATCTCCCAATTGCTCTTGAAGTGCAGTGTGAAGCATGTGAGTAGCTGTATGATTTAAAACAATATCGTGTCTTCGTTCGCAATCAATTTGAAGTTCATAGGATTTTCCAACCTGTAATTCTCCTTTAATTAATTTCCCTCGATGAACAATAAACTCAAGATACGGTTTTTGGGTATCTGTAATTTCAATTTCCACTTTTTCAGCTTTAATAACGCCCGTATCTCCAACTTGCCCCCCGGATTCTCCATAAAAAGGAGTTTTATCAAAAATAAGTTCGACCTCTAATGGTTGATCTTTTACGTGTAAAAGATCAACCCTCTGACCTTCAAAAATAATGGCTTTTAATTTTGAGGAAGTTTTAAAAGTTTCATACCCTAAAAATTCACACTTTATTTTTTTAGATAATTCTTGATAGAGGGGGTTTTCTTTTTTCTCCCCCGATCCCACCCATTTACTTCGAGCCCGTGTTCGCTGCTCATTCATATAGGTTTCAAATCCGGACATATCCAGAGTTAATTTTTGTTCTTGCGCTAGAACAGAAATTAAGTCTATCGGAAAACCAAAAGTATCGTAGAGCTTATAAATGGTTTCACCAGAAAGAATTTTCTTTTTTTGTTCATGGTGTTTTAAAATTTCACCTTCTAAAATTTTAAGCCCATTATCCAACGTCTTTAAAAAACGCTCTTCTTCTGAAAAAATCACTTTTTCTATAAAGGGTTTTTGTTCTTTGAGCTGAGGGTAGGATTTGTTCATCAGATCTACTACTGAAGAAACTAACTTATAAAGAAAAGGAGCATCTTGCCCCAGTTTTTTGCCATGCCGAATGGCACGCCTCATAATTCTTCGAAGTACATAGCCCCGCCCTTCGTTTGAAGGAAGAACGCCTTCAGAAATAAGAAACGTCGTGGAACGAATGTGATCTGCAATCACACGAAGGGAAATATCAGAATCACTATTTTCTCCATACTTCCTTGAAACTGTTTTTTCGATATCTCGAATAAGATTTTGAAAAAGATCGATATCATAATTACTCTGAACCCCTTGAAGAACTGAGGCCAGTCGTTCAAGCCCCATTCCAGTATCAATAGATGGTTTTGGAAGTGGAGTTAAAATCCCCTCTTTCGTTCTTTCAAATTCCATAAAAACTAAATTCCAAATCTCTATATAGCGATCACACTCACACCCCACATCACAGGTTTTCTTTCCACAGCCTACCGTTTCTCCTTGATCATAATAAATTTCTGAACAAGGACCACACGGTCCGGTATCCCCCATGGCCCAAAAATTATCCTTTTTCCCAAATTTATAAATTCGCTTGGGTTCAATTTTTATTTTTTTATGCCAGATTTGATAAGCCTCTTTATCTTCCTCATAAACAGAAACATAGAGATTTTTCTTAGGAATTTTTAATTCTCGGGTTAAAAATTCCCAGGCATAATGAATTGCTTTTTCTTTAAAATAATCCCCAAAAGAAAAATTCCCTAGCATTTCAAAAAATGTGTGGTGACGAGCTGTTTTTCCCACATTTTCTAAATCATTATGCTTTCCACCCGCGCGGATACAGAGTTGGCATGTGGTAGCTTTTTTAAATTCCGGAGTTTGGCTGCCTAGAAAGTAGTCTTTAAATTGAACCATCCCAGCATTGGTAAAAAGAAGCGTAGGATCATTTTTGGGAACTAAAGAAGAAGAGGCACAAACAGCATGCCCCTTGGATTCAAAAAAAGTTAAAAATCGCCTTCGAATTTCATCGAGCTGCATTCAATTTAAAATTACTTCTTCTTAGGAGTAGCTGCGGGTTTGTCCGCCGGGACCACTTCTTTTTTAGTAAACCCAACAGCCAGGTAAATTTTCTTTTTAATTTCTTCTGCTAATTTAGGATTGGCCTTTAAATGTTCAATGGCTTTTTCTCTGCCTTGTCCTAATTTTTCATTCCCATAGGTAAACCACGCCCCTGATTTTTCAATAACATTGTGATTTGAACCTAAATCCACGACTTCTCCTAAATAAGAAATTCCTTTTCCATAAAGAATATCAAACTCTACATGTTTAAACGGAGGAGAAACTTTATTTTTTACAATTTTAACTAAAGTTCGTGCACCCTTGACTTCTTCTCCTTCTTTAATAGCTCCAACCCGACGAATATCAATTCGGGTAGTCGCATAAAATTTAAGGGCGTTTCCACCCGTTGTCGTTTCTGGATTCCCAAACATCACTCCAATTTTCATCCGAAGTTGGTTAATAAAAACAAGGGTAGTTTTAGATTTACTGATACTTCCGGTTAGTTTTCGAAGGGCCTGAGACATGAGCCTTGCTTGAAGTCCCATGTGAGAATCTCCCATTTCCCCTTCAATTTCAGCACGGGGAACCAGGGCTGCCACAGAGTCTACAACCACAATATCAATGGCCCCACTACGGACCAATGTTTCTGCAATTTCTAAAGCTTGCTCTCCCGTATCAGGCTGAGAAATTAAAAGATCATCGGTTTTTACTCCTAATTTTCGAGCATAATCCACATCTAGGGCATGCTCAGCATCAATAAAAGCCGCAATTCCTCCTGCTTTTTGTGCTTCTGCAATAGCATGAAGAGTTAAGGTTGTTTTTCCTGAAGATTCAGGACCAAAAATTTCAATAACACGTCCTCTGGGAAGGCCACCCACGCCCATCGCAATATCTAATCCTAAAGATCCGGTAGAAATAGCTGGAATATCTCCATGAAGATTTCCTTCAGCTCCCAACCGCATAATGGAACCTTTTCCAAACTGTTTTTCAATGGAGCTAATGGCAAGCTCAATGGATTTCCCTTTTTCTTTATTGGTTTCTACTGTTAGTGGACTGGTCATGATACCCCCTTTTTTAGTTTGTTAAAGAGTAATACAACATTTTTAAAATCTGATCAGACGCTTTTTTTCTAATGTGGTGTCTTGAACCCTTTAAATAAAGGGTCCTATTTTTTATATGCTGCCCATCTTTAGAAATCAATGATAAACACACGGTTCCTACAGGTTTTTTCGAAGTACCACCGGTTGGGCCTGCAATACCCGTAATCGCCAATGCATAGGTGCTTTTAGAAAGAGATAAGATCCCCTTGGCCATGGCACAAGCTACTTCTGGAGAAACTTCTCCATATTTTTTTATTAAAGAGGCAGGAACATTCAATAATTTTTGTTTGGCTTTGGCTGAGTAACTCACTACTCCAAAACCAAATACTTTTGAAGCTCCCGGAATAGAAGTGAGTTTTTCTCCTACCCATCCTCCCGTACAAGATTCTGCCAGAGAAACTGTTTTTTTCTGCTGCGTTAAAAGGTGAATGATTTTTTCTTCTACCCTCATAAAAATAACCGAATACCTTGTAACATGACATTGGCATAAATACCTGCCATGACATCATCTAAAACAATGCCATATCCACCTTTTAATTTTTGTTCAAAAAGACGCGCTGGAAAAGGTTTTACAATATCAAATAGCCGAAAAAGCAAAAAAGCGATAAAAATATTTTGAAGAGTAAAAGGAATACAGAAAAGAGAAATTGCCATTCCACAAACTTCATCAATTACAATTTGAGAAGCATCTTTTTTTTTAAAATAAGTTTCTGCGTGTGTCGCACACCAAATGGCAAAAAAAATAAAAGCGATCAAGGTTAAAGAAGCTATGGGCAAAGATAAAAAAGACAGCCCATAGGCCAGTAAAATCCCCAGCAGCGATCCCCATGTTCCGGGTGCAAAGGGCAAATACCCTAATCCCAGTCCCGTAGCCATTATGGTTATAAAGCCTTTCAACTTAAGCGACCCCCAAAACGAATAAAATCTTTAAAAGCAGTAATTTGAACATCTTGTTTTTTTTGAACTTTTTTTACCTCTCTCATTTCTTGTTTAAGCTCTGAGATATCTATTTTCATTTCAGCAATATCAGATTTGACTTTTTTCATATCTGCTTTTAGTACATTTACATCCTCTTTCAGAACTCTCACATCTTCTTTAAGAACCTTCACATCTTCTTTAAGAACCTTCACGTCCTCTTTGAGAATTCGTACATCCTCTTTAAGCACCTTCACGTCCTCTTTAAGCACCTTCACGTCTTCTTTAAGCACCTTCACGTCTTCTTTCAGAACCTTGACATCTTTTTTGAGAACCTCTACATCTTCCTTGATCGTTTTTATCTCTGCATGGAGGGGTACAATCCATTGATGTGCAAAATCATTAAAAGCTTCCTTTAAGAAATCTTTTGTTATGTATTCATTCCCATTATTTTTATGGTTCATCATTACTACTACTCCTTTTTAAAATTGTTTGATCATATAAGAGCACTTTACTCTAATCAATAAAAAGGATGATAAGCAAAGTTCGTGCCAACACGGAAAATACATTCTGTAGCGTAAATAAGAGTTAGAGGATACAAGGGAAGCGTAAAATTTTTAGACGCGGACGGTTTTCCGTCCGTCCGATATTAGTGAAGCCTTGGTGGCCATACATCGCTCACCGTCAGAAAATCTCTCGGTTTCATCCCCGACAGCACGCGATAAGGATTATCTGCATAATCAATTAAATAAAGTGCCGACGGAATATTATTATTCACGACATCTTGAATTACGCTGGCGGGCGGATAAAATCCACCTTCCCACAGCGATGCAGGATAGAGTTCAAAAGTAAATGAAATAATCCCATGTTCTCCAAAAGACCAGTCCGTGGTATCTCCCGACGTAATATAAAGATCAGACGATTGCTGAGGTTTATACCCCGTCATTCTTCCCATGGTCTGGGCCATAACTTCATGAACACGTAAAGCTTTTTGATCTTCAATGCTATCGTATTGATGCCCCCACGGATATAAGATGAGCTCACTAAACGTATGATACGTTAAAAGCGTTGTAATATTGGGATGGGCTTCAATAAACGTTTTTACTGCCTGTGTTTCAGGTTCAGAAAAAGCAGTTTCTCCCCGATAAGTTTCAGAATCTGGACTATCTCCTGCTCCTTCTCCGCCCCATTTATATCCATAATTCCTATTGAGATCGACCCCATAAACAGATCCCGCCCCTTTTCCCTGGCGATTTTTTCTCCACCACTTATAAGGTTTATTTCCTTTCACATCATAATCCGTTCCATCTGGGTTAACTAAGGGAATAATCCAAATTTCTCGTTCATCAATTAATTGGGTTACTTTTTCATCTTTTCCATAATTTTCGACTAAATATTTTGTTAAATAAAAAGGAACTTCTGTACTTAAATGTTCCCGGGCATGATGTGTCCCCAGAAAAATAATAGCTTGTTTTTCGCCTTCTTTGTTTTGGGGACCAGAAATTCTGATCATCGTTAAATCTTTCCCTTCCACACTTTTTCCAATAGAAGAAAGGGTCATAATGGAAGCATAGGTTTGACTTAAAGCCAGTATTTCATCATTTAATTCTTTTAAATTATGAAAAGCACTATCCGAAGGGGGAAAATCCAGTAAAAATGCGGGCAGAGATTGAACTCTAAAATTAAATCCTTGTTTTGAAAGTTTTGCCAACTCTTTTTCATGACAAAAACCGACAATATAATGATCATACACTTCTTCAATAGAGACTCCCAAAGAAGAAATTTTTGTTCTTTCTTCTTTCGTAGAAGCATCAATTTTAACCACTTGAAGCTCTGAAGAAGCCTTTTCTATGGGTTTAAATGCCAAACTTGAACATATAATGAAAAAACACAGTAAAAAACCAAGCACTTTTCGCATATAAAAGATCCCCTTTCGGTTTTACTACGAAAAAATACTTCGATTTAATTATCAAGAATGTGCAATTTTAAAAGAACGTACTGCAGAACGAAAAAAGTATACCTTAATTATCCTGCGTTGACAAATAAATAAATGTAATAGAGATAAGGTGTCATCATGGAATCAAAAATAAAAAACCACATCGTCCAGTTTTCTCATAAACTTTACGCCAAGGGCTTTGTCGCCAATCACGATGGAAATATTTCTGTTAAATCTGGAACAAAAATTATAGCCACCCCTACCGCCCAAAGTAAGGGAGACGTTACAGAAGAAATGCTGGTAACCTTAAACCAAGAAGGTAAAAAAATAGCCGGCACCTATAATATTTTTTCAGAAATCAATCTTCACTTAACCTGTTATCATTCTAGGCCAGATATTCAAGCAATCGTACATGCGCATCCGCCCATGGCTACTTCTTTTGCGGTAAGCCAGACTCCTCTTCAAAAAATATATATTGCCGAAGCCATCGTCACTTTGGGTGAAGAAGTTCCCCTTATTTGTGAAAAAAAACTTTCCGAATATTTAAACTATTACGATGTTTTTTTACTAAAAAACCATGGAGTTTTAGCAGTTGGAAGCACCTTGGCCCAAGCTTATTATCGCTTAGAACTCGTAGAACATTTGGCTAAAATTGAATGGTATTCAAAGCCTTTAGGAAATCCAAAACCTTTATCCCAAGATCTTATTCAGGCCCTTCTTGAAAAAAGACAAAAGGCAGGATTAGGACGCCCTAAACCGCCTTCTTCTTCACCTTCTTCTCAGACACTTCCTTTAGATCAAATTGTAGCTGAAGAAGTTCAGAAATTCTTAAGTCAAAACCGCTAGATATTTTAAATTTCGGTAGTGTTGAGCAGCATCCATGCCATAGCCCACCACAAATTCATCGCCAATTTCAAAACCACAATAATCAACCTGAATTTTTTGTTTTAAGCTTTTAGGTTTCAAAAGAAGCGAACACAGTTTAATGGATTTTGGATTTTTAGAAGAAAAATACCGTTGAAGATATTCAATCGTCAGTCCCGTATCCACCACATCTTCTACAATCAAAACATCTTTGCCTTCTAAAGAACTACTCACATCTAAGGTCGTTTGTAAAATTCCTGAGGATTTTGTGGAATCTCCATAGCTTGCCACACCAAAAAAGTCACAACTTAAGGGCAGATCAATATGACGAATCAAATCTGCACAAAACATAAAAGCCCCTTTTAAAATACACACAATAACGAGCTTTTTCCCCTTATAATCTTGGGTAATTTTTGCTCCTAATTCTTGAATGCGCCTTTGAAGCATTTCTTCAGATAACAAAACTTTTAAATTTTCTTTATATTCTTTTGGTTTCATACAAAAGCGTTATTTAACAGTTCTCCCAAACCTCCTGCTCCTGGAACAATATATTGAAATTGATTAAGCCCTTTTTCCTGATCCCAATAAGTCCCGGGGGTTGTTTTTAATATTCTTTTTGAACTCAGTCCCCGATCGAGCCTTAATGCATATACCCTAAGGTCGGGATGTTCTTTTTTAACCGTTTTTAAATATTCTGGCGTCACAATTAAATTAAGGGCAATCCATTTTAAAGGTTTTCCAGGAATTTTCTTTTTATATAAATTCAAAGTTGCGCAAATGCTTCCCCCAGTTGCTCCCATGGGATCTGGAAATAATACCATGGCGTTATGAATGCTCCCTCCAATTTTATACCCACTAATTTGGCTTCCCACGACATGATCTTTAGCATCGGTTACACGATTTATATAAATATGATCTTGCCTGACATATTTAGGTTTAAAAATGTGATTAAAAAATTCATAACTGAGTTGTGAAGGGACAATACCGGCCCTGGCCAAATTAACCGTAACTACTTTGGTATTAAAATCCATAAGAGGTGCTTGTAAGACAGCTTCTTTATGAAATTTGCTCATTCGGGTTTGAATGGTATTTTTCTTACAGGGAAATTCTAATCCCACCACTCGACACAAAAGAGCATGATAGAGAATTTTAATAAGATCTGTAATGAGAGGTTGTTCTGTTTTTTTAGAACACAGCGTGGCTAAGAGAGAAGACAAAAAAGGATCTGACAAAATATGGTAATTGTCTCCATATCGATGCCCTACTTCTCCCATTACTTCCAATGTTATGCCCTAACTTCTGGTTGACGATGCGTCGTTTTAGATTTGGCGTGCTTTTCTTCTTTTTGTTTTATTTTTTCATGAAGCTTGGCATCAAAACACAAGCGACACCGGGCTTCATAAGCTTCTTGAGCTCCCACCACTACTCGATCTCCTTCGGCTACAATGCGTTGGGAACGGCTGGCTGGATTTCCACACACCACACAAATAGCATTATTTTTAGTAATATATTCTGCTACGGCTAAAAGTTGAGGAATAGGTTCAAAAGGAACGCCGCGATAGTCCTGATCTAATCCTGCCACAATCACTCGAATTCCCCGATCGGCCAACGTTTGGCATACCGTTACTAAATCTTGATTAAAAAATTGGGCTTCATCTACTCCAACTACTTGGGTATCTTTTTCCACTAAATTTAAAATTTCTTGAGCTGAACGAATGGCCTTGGCTAAGAGTTTTTGAGAATTATGAGAAGCTATGTGATCAGCAGAATATCTAGAATCAATGGTGGGTTTAAAAACTTGAACTTTTAATTTAGCAATTTGAGCGCGACGCAGCCGTCGAATCAATTCTTCGGTTTTACCACTAAACATACTACCGCATACAACTTCTATCCATCCCATTTTTGTTTTCATCACGTTCATAATCACCTCCCTTGTGTTTAGGAGAATAATTATTAATGGGTATTTTAAAAAAAGCAAAGAAATTAAAATACCAAAATTTTATCCGCTTCCATTGTCCAATTTGTTAAATAACTCAGGGTGCTTTTTTCTACCCCATCAATTAACTCGCTTTCTGTAATACCTCGAGCATCTATACAAGTTCCACAAACACAAACTTTGCCTTTATTGCTAAGAACATTTTTTACCATTATCTCAATATTGTAATATCCTTGCGGCACTTTTTGCCCTGACTTTGCACAAGAAACCGCATCCCCCATCATAAAAATAAAAACCTCTACCCCCTCTTGCTTAGAAACAGAACCAGCTAATCGCAATCCATTATAACTTCGTTCACTACCATAGGATGGATCATTTAAAATAAATAATATTTTCATTTTTCTTCTCCTTGTTTCTTTTTCGTCATTCCCTTGATCAGCTTTTCACTTTCTTGAAGTTGCTCAAAAAGTATTTCTCTTAAGATATCACACGCTTTCAACATCTTGGGATTTGAAATTGAATAAAAAATATTTAATCCTGATTTTCGAGTTGTTACAATTTTTCGTTGTCGCAAGATTCCAAGGTGTTGGGAAAGATTTGCTTTTTGTACCCCTAGTATTCTTGCTAAAACATCAACGGATTTTTCCCCTTTGCGTAGAACATTAAGAACTTTCAGCCGCACAGGACTAGCAAGACACTTACAGATTTCTGCATGAAGCTGAATTATTTTTTCTTCCATAAAAATCTAGACATTTTTAATGTAATCAATTAATTTCTAAACTACTATATTAACATTAAAATCAATTGTCTAGTTTTTTAAAAAAGGAGCGGCAAATGAATCAAAATAAAACAGTGCTTATATTGGGAGGGGGCAGCGGTGGATTGGTGGCTGCCAATAGACTTCGTAAGCTTTTGCCAAAAAAGGATCACGTCATATTAATTGAGCGTGATAAAAATTACCTTTTTGCCCCTTCTTTACTTTGGCTGATGATGGGCACACGACAACTCTCAAAAATTCAAAAATCTTACGCTCTCCTAGAAAAAAAGGGGATTGAAGTCGTTTGCGGAAACATTGAACACATTGATCCCATTAAAAAATCGGTTCATGTAAATGGAGAGGAGCTTAAAAGTGATGCTTTAATTGTCTCACTGGGCGCAACATTGGCACCGGAAAAAATTCCAGGATTAACTCAAGCTGGACATAATCTCTATACAGCCGAAGGTACCGAAGGCATTCGAGATGATCTTTCAAAATTTCGTTCTGGCCGCATTGTTTTACTGACAGCAGCTCCCGCCTATAAATGTCCTGCAGCACCTTACGAAGCTGCTATGCTTATTGAATATCAATGTAGAAAGAAAAAAATACGACCTGCCGTACAAATAGAGCTTTATGCCGCTGAGCCTGGTCCCATGGGAGTTGCTGGTCCTGAAATATCAAGCGCTGTTCGTAGGATGGTTGAACAGAAAGGAATTAGTTATTATCCAAGTCATCAAATTAAGTCTATAAATCCTGAAAAAAAGGAGATCCTTTTTAATAATAACGTTTCCGTTCCTTATGACCTTTTAATTTATATACCTCCGCACCAAGCACCAGAGGTGCTACAAAATTCCGGACTTATCAATGAAAGTGGATGGATCCCTGTTGATCGTCACACGTTAGAAACAAAATTTAAATCTATATATGCCATAGGAGATATTGCTGTTATTCCGCTTAAATTAGGAAAACCTTTGCCCAAAGCAGGAGTTTTCGCACATGGGGAAGCTGAAGTAGTTTCTGAAAATTTGGCACACGCCTGGACGGGTAAAGGCCAAGTTAGATCTTTTAGCGGATATGGAGAATGCTTTATTGAAACAGGAGATAACAAAGCCGGAATTGGAAAAGGAAATTTCTATGCTGAACCCACTCCACAGATTAAAATGCGCGCTCCCAGTTTTACAGGGCACCTTGGCAAGGTCCTTTTTGAAAAATGGTGGCTGTGGAAATGGTTTTAGTTTTTTTATTGCGTATGTGCGAGTGACTCTTTTATCACCATGACTGAAAAATACAGCACTAACACAGCTATTCCTAAACCAACTATAATATCTGGCCACATGGAATTGAAATAACCAACAAGAATCCCCGCTCCGATAACGCTGACATTTCCGTAAAGATCATTTCTGGAACAAATCCAAGAAGATTTCAAATTTATATTTTTATCTTTATGTTTTGTTAATAAGACAAAGCATAGCATGTTCGCCATGAGCGCTAAAATACCAATAAGAGAAATCGTTTGTGCTGTTGGAACTATGGGATGAATTATTTTATGGAAAGCTTCCCCAAAAACATATAATCCAAAGAGAAACATGATTAACCCTTTTATCACTGAAGCCCTAGCTTGAATCTTATGGTTTTTAGAGAGAACAAATAAACTTAGTCCATAGACCAATGCATCTCCAAACATATCCAAGGAATCTGCCTTTAGGGCACTGGAATTGGCGATAAGTCCGCTTATCAATTCTACTAAAAACATTCCCGCATTAATTAAAAATACTGCGTAGAGTATCCATTTCAATTTTTTAATGACTTCTTTTGAAAAATAAGTTTTCGTATCGCAGCAACCCATACTTAATCTTATCGAAGAACCTATGTATCTAAAAACATGGCCATCATCAACTGAAATTGATTGAATCTAATAAGTCTTCTTCAGAAGTAGTTAAAATTTTTCGGTTTTTGACGACCACTTTTCCATCTACAATGACGGTTTGTACATCTGAGGCAGGGGTAGAATAGACGAGTGTCGTATAAGGGTCAGAATTAGGGAGGGCATGTAAGACATTCTTAGAAACTAAAACAATATCCGCTTTCTTCCCAACCTCAATACTGCCTATTTCTTGTTCTAAACCCAACGCTTTGGCGCCTTTTAAGGTCGCCATTTCAAAAACCGTTTGAGAAGATAAGGTTTTAACTCCTCTCAAGGGTTTTTGAATAAGTGCCGCTAATCTCATCTCTTGAAATATATCTAGATTATTATTGCAGGGAGCCCCATCTGCTCCTAATCCCACATTAATGCCTTGCTCTAACATTTTAGGAGTATTGGCAATACCCGAACCTAATTTTAAATTTGAAGAAGGACAGTGAGAAATATTGGTTTTTGTTTTTGAAAGAATCTCTAATTCCTCATCATTAAGCCACACACCATGGGCAAAAGAAGAATGAGGACCACATAATCCTAATTGGTGTAAATAGCCAATGGTTGTTTTTCCTTTTTGTTTTTGAACTTCCTCACACTCTTTTTTATTTTCAGAAGCATGCGTATGAATAAGTAGATTTTTTTCTTGAGCTATTTTTTGAACTTCTCGCAAGAGTTTTTCACTACAAGAAAGGACAAACCTGGGAGCTAAGGCATACTTTAGCCTTCCTTGCGCAGCTCCATGCCATTTTTCAATGAGTCTTTTGGTCTCTTTTAGGGAATCTTGGGTTGATTCTTGAAGTCCACGAGGAATATCATTTCCCTCATCCATCATCGCTTTTCCTGAGAAAGCGCGAATTCCAAGTTCTTCGCAGGCTTTAAAAATCTGATCCGTATGATGAACCGTTCCCATATCTAAAATAGTTGTGGTCCCACTTTTTAAAAGTTCAGCAATGCCTAACTGAGCAGATAAAAACACACTTTTTTCTGTGTGCCCCCCTTCTAATGGCCAAATTTTTTCTTTTAGCCAATCTAACAGTTCTAAATCTTCTGCTTGGTTTCTAAAAAGAGTTTGGCACAGGTGCACATGTGTTTGAATAAGGCCTGGAAGCACCCAAGTATTCTTAGCCTCAATAATCTGAGCGGAAGGAATTTTAAGATTTTTTCCTATTTTTTTAATTTTGTTATTTTCAATGAGGATATCTGCCGCTAAGGTTTCTCTTAACGGATTCATGGTCACAACGGTCCCATTTTTAATGAGGAGGGGTTTCATTTTTTTCTTAATCTTGTCCTAGTCGAAAGGAATCTGGGCCAAAAGAATAGGGCAAAAGATCCTGAAGGGTTAAAATTTTAAATTCTTTTTGTAGATTGGCTACAACAATTTCAAGCTTTGGATTAAATTCTCGCATGACTTGCCTGCAAATTCCACAAGGAGGAGAAAGTTTTTTATTTCCGGTTACCACAACAATTTTTACAATTTTTTTTGCTCCACTGCTTAAGGCTTTGTAAATGGCCACTCGTTCTGCACACTCTCCTAAAAATACACAATTTTCAATATTACATCCGGTATAAAGCCCCCCATCGCTTGCCACCGCCACAGCTCCCACTTTATGTCTTGAATAGGGGGCATAGGCTTTTTTTCGAGCTTCAATGGCTTTATTAATTAAGAAGCGAGTATCCATCTTTTAAGATAGTGATATGTCAGATGATATGTAAAATCAAAAAATAAATGAACATCATGACAAGTCCCAGGGGAACGCCGAGCTTTGCCCATTCTCGGCTTTTAATTTTAAGTTTACTGGCTGCAATAATATTAGGAATATTTCCAGGGATAAGCATTCCGCCACTAATTAAAAGCGCCATGAGAATAGATTTTATTTGAACATGGCTAAGAGTTGGGCTAATTTCTGCCGCCGCTAATGTTGCATTATCTAAAACAGCAGAGGCCATATTTAACCAAAATAAAACTCCACTGGAAAGAACAATAAGATACGTATTAATGAGGGATTTAAATCCCGCTCCTAAAAATAAAAGCGCCATCACAAATACATATACTTTAAGCGCTCTAATGATCACAGACTTTATAGAATCTTCTTCTTTCCAAGAAGTAGCTTCTAGACCCTCTTTAGAAGGTTTATGAAACAAGGGCGCAAAAAATCCTAAAACAAAAATAGGCGGCAAAATTAAAATTCCAAAATTTTTAAATAAATACCAAAAATCTTGATGTAGCTTAGCTACCACAATCGTACTTAAAGGTTCTCCTATGGGCGTTAGGGCAGCACCTAATCCAATAGAAAAGCAGGCAATAATCGTAATATGAATCTCTGAAGTTCGATCTAATTTTAAGATTGAAATCACTTCTACCAAAATAAGAGCAGCAATAATAGCTGTAATAATGCTTGAAAGTACTCCCAATAAAACAATGAGAAGAAAAATAAATATCGATAAAGGAATACGGGTTAAGAGCGCTTGAATTCCACTTTCCAGTTTTTTTCTGCTCCATTTAAATAAAAGTCCCGCTCCTAACACAACGCTACTAATCGGAAGAGGTTCTCTGAATGCTTCACTGACAAGGTGCATATTCCAGCTACCGGTTATAGACACGGCTAAACAGCCCATCGCAAATAAAAATATTTCTAAATTATGTTCAATGGATTTAAAAAGAAAGGGAGCCGTAAAAACAAGGATTAAAATCCCAAATAGCCCAATTTCTGGTAAATTCATCTCATATGCATAACAAGATTTTTAAGAAAAAGTCCAAACTTTTCGGAAACTTTTTTACCAATATCTAAAACTTCTTGGTGAGAAAGCCTTGAGCCTGTATGGGCCGCGTAATTGGAAAGACAAGAAATTCCTAAAACCTTCATTTCTTGATGATTGGCCACAATGACTTCTGGAACCGTGGACATTCCCACGGCATCTGCCCCCAGTGTTTTTAACATTTTAATCTCAGCCGGCGTTTCATAACTAGGGCCATTGACCCCTACATAAACCCCTTCTCGAACAGCTAGTTTTAAAGTTCGAGCTACTTTTTTAGCAATACTTAAATATTTTTTATCATAGGCTTCGGACATGTCGGGGAATCTAGGGCCCCAGGCTTCTTCATTTTCCCCTCGCAAAGGATTATGCCCCATCAAATTAATATGATCTTTAATCAACATAAGCTCTCCCGGCTTAAAAGAAGTACGAACAATGCCGGCAGCATTGGTAACAACAAGGGTTTTAACATTGAGCTCTTTTAAAACCCGAATGGGAAAGGTCACCGCATTAAAATCATGCCCCTCATAATAATGAACCCGGCCTTGTAAAATAAAAAGAGAAACGTCTTCTATCTTTCCCCAAACAAAATTACCCTCGTGCCCCGAAACGGTTGATTTTGGAAAATGAGGAATCTGAGAATAAGAAATGGATTTCTTATTTTTGATGGAATCAACAAAATTGCCCAATCCAGAACCTAAGACAATGGCAAGGGACGCTTTTTCTTGAAATTTTTCTTGTAAAAATTGAGCTGCTTCTTTTACAAAAGCACGATCGGTCATTTAAATAAGCATTCCAGCAAAACAGGCTGTCATAAAGCAAGCCAGTGATCCTGCAATCATGGCTCTTAAGCCCAGTCTTGCTAAATCTCCTCTACGATCTGGAGCCAAAACGCCAATGCCTCCCAGTTGAATGGCTATAGAAGAAAGATTTGAAAATCCACAAAGAGCATAAAGCGCAATAATTTGGGACCTTAAAGAAATGGTTCCTTCTTTCACCATGGGTGCTAAATTTAAATAGGCCACAAATTCATTAATAATGGTTTTTTGGCCTAAAAGATTTCCCACTTGAATACAATCTTTCCAAGGCACTCCCATTATCCAAGCCAGGGGTGAAAATGCCCATCCAAACAATTTTTCTAAGGATAATTGAAGGGGAGAAAAACCTTGCCAAACCAAAAGTTTATCAAGCCCCTCTCCTACAACCCAGTTAAAAAGAGCAATAAAAGCAATAAAGGCTAAGAGCATGGCTCCCACATTTACGGCTAATCTCAATCCTTCAGAAGCTCCTCGCGCTGCAGCATCAATAGCATTTACATCAGTAATAGGAATATTAACAGTCCCAGATCCTGCGGTTTCTGGTTTCCCTGTTTCAGGAAACATAATTTTAGCCATTACAATCGCTGCCGGTGCTGATAACACACTGGCTGCCAATAAATGCCCGGGACCTGTTGCCAAACCTGCTTGTTTTAAAAAGATGGCGTACGCTGCCATGACCGCTCCTGCAATCGTTGCAAAACCACCCGTCATCACCACCATAAGTTCAGAATTCGTCATCCGAGGAACGTAGGGTCTAATAAATAAAGGAGCTTCTGTTTGCCCCACAAAGACATTGACGGCAGACGAAAGCGATTCAGCACCAGAAATTTTCATGAGCTTTGTCATCACCCACGCCATGGCTCCTACCACGCGTTGTAACACACCAAAATAATAAAGAACCGCTGTCACCGAAGAAACAAAAATCACGGTAGGTAACACTTGAAAAGCAAAAATAAAACTAAAATTGGTTGAGTCTAAAAGTTTTTCTCCAAAAAGAAAGGCCGCCCCTTTATTGGTAAACGCTAAAAGTCCACTAAACGCATTTCCAATCACTTGAAAAAAAACTTGGCCAGCATGCGTTTTCATCACAGCCAATGCAAAGGCCAGTTGAATGAGAATTCCAGAAATAACTACTCTTAAACTAATGGCTGAGCGATTGTTGGACATAAGATAGGCTATACCCATGAGTATAAATAATCCCCAAAAACTGATCATCCGATCTCTCAAAACTAACGTGTCAGGTTCTCCACTTAAAGATAAAAGTGCTACAATAACTCCTAAAGAAATTATACTGAGAAGGATAAGCTTTCCTGCGGTTAACCAACCTACTCGTTCTTGAGAAGACGTATCTAAAGAAGTAGCCATGGTTTCACCTAGTGTTTTCTCTTCCGTATTAGACATATTATTTTCTCCTTTAAAATCAAGGGGTTAAGAAATTACCTTTCGAATAAGAGGTTGAAAACGAGGCCTTTTTTGACTGATCGCATAGGCTGTATTTAATTTGGCCATACTTGCGGCAAGCTTTTTCTCATCATTATAGTAAATAGTCAAGAGCGTTTCTCCTTTTTGAACCTTATCACCCACTTTCTGATGAAGGGTAAATCCTACGGAAGAATCCACCGTATCGGTGATGGTATTTCGGCCACATCCTAAAAGAGCCGCTGCTAGCCCCATGTCTTTAGCTTGAATTTTTTGAATAAACCCATTTTTAGAGGCCAAAAATTCTTGTTTATATGCCGCTTTTGGTAAACAAGTAAAAGAATCCACAACGCTTTCATCTCCTCCATGAGTTTTTACCATCGTTTTAAATTTTGCTAATGCTTTTCCATTTTCAATGGCTTTTTGAGAAAGTTTGATCCCTTCTGGCAGAGATTTTGCCACTTTTCCCAAAAGCAACATATACCCACTCAATTTAAGACTAAGCTCTTCTAAATCTTTGGGGCCTTGGCCTTTTAAGACATCAATCGATTCTTCCACTTCTAAACTATTTCCCACTTTATTTCCCAAGGGTTGATCCATATTGGTCACCAAGGCTATGACTTTTTTCCCAAATGATTTTCCAATTTTCACCATCCACTGAGCCAATTCACAGGCTTTTTTAAAATCTTGAATAAACGCCCCATCTCCAAATTTTACATCCAGCACTAAACCATCTGTCCCTTCGGCTAATTTTTTACTCATGATGGAAGCGGTAATTAAAGGAATACATTCTACCGTTGCCGTCACATCTCTTAATGCATACATTTTAGCATCGGCTGGGGCAATTTCTTGAGTTTGCCCCATCATCGATACATTTATATTTTTAAGATTTTCTTCAAATTCTTGAAAAGTAAGATTTACGTTAAATCCAGGGATGGATTCTAGTTTATCCAAAGTTCCTCCGGTATGCCCCAGTCCTCGTCCCGAAATCATGGGAACGGCCACATCATAAGACGCCACAATGGGAGCAATAATAAGAGAGGTTTTGTCCCCCACACCGCCCGTAGAATGTTTGTCGACTTTTGGAAAAGGAATGGTGGAAAAATCAAATATCTTTCCGCTATAGAGCATACTTTTTGTTAAATAAGTAGCTTCTTTAAAACTGGGCGGATTAAAAAAACAAGCCATGAGAAATGCAGACATCTGATAATCTGGGATTTCGTTGGAAGTAAACCCCTTTACTAAAAAAGAGATTTCTTCTTGAGTTAAGGCTTGGCCTTCTCTTTTTTTGTAGATAATGTCGACTGCTCTCATGACATGAGTTCTTTTAAGAAACTAGTTCCCTGTTTTAGGGGAGCAAGACCAAAAATTTCTGCTACTGTTTGTCCAATATCTGAAAAAGTTTTTCGAATCCCTAAATTTTTACTCTGAAAAGAAGGGCTATACACTAAAAGAGGCACATATTCCCGTGTGTGATCTGTCCCTGGATGGGTAGGATCATTTCCATGATCAGAGGTGATGATCATGAGCCCATCAGATCCTATTGTTTCCATAATATCGGGTAATTTCTGGTCCAATTCTTCTAGCGCCCTGGCATATCCTTCCACATCATTTCTATGGCCATACTGTTGGTCAAAATCAATGAGGTTAGTAAATAACAATCCTCTTTTTAAGGTCTTCATTTCTTGAATAGTCGTGTTTAATCCTTCTACATTAGATTTTGTTTTTAAAGATCGCCCCACCCCTTGGTGATTAAAAATATCTGAAATTTTTCCAACTCCAACCACAGGAACTTTTTGTTGCGTTAAAAAATCTAAAAGCATGGGCTCGGGAAGTTCATATACAAAATCTTTTCGATAAGGAGTCCTGGAAAATGTTTTAGCACTGTCTCCATTAAAAGGCCGGGCAATGACTCGCCCAATGCCATAGGGGTCACACAGACGTCTTGCTATTTTACAAAGATGATAAAGCTCTTCTAGAGGAAAAATATCTTCGTGACACGCCACTTGAAATACAGAATCGGCAGAGGTGTACACGATGGGATATTCTGTTTTTAGGTGTTCCTCGCCTAGTTCTTTAATAATTTCTGTGCCAGAAGCTGCTTTATTTCCTAAAATTTTTCCAACTCCCGTTTTTTGAATAAATTGATCGATGAGTTCTTTAGGAAAACCGTTTAAAAATGTAGGGAAAGGTTTATCCAAATGAATTCCCACCATTTCCCAATGCCCCGTAGAAGTATCTTTTCCAGGAGAGGCTTCCAACATTTTTCCAAAAGATCCAATGGGAGATGTATTTTTTTCTATTTTTAAATCTTGATCAATATGACTGAGTCCCAACTTAGAAAGCGTGGGAAGCTTCATGGTTACTTTTTCAGAAATATGTTTTAAGGTATGAGAGCCTTCATCGCCATACTGATGGGCATCTGGCAGCGCTCCAATTCCAACTCCATCCAACACCAAAATCAAAACTCTTTTAATATCCAAAAGACTTACCTTTGCCGGTAACAATAGTAATTCCGTTACTCGTTCCAATCCGATTAGCCCCAGCTTCTATCATTTTCATCGCATCATTATAGGTTTTAACTCCCCCACTGGCTTTTACTCCCATTTCTTTTCCCACAATTCGTCGCATAAGTTTTACATCTTCTACAGTCGCTCCTCCCGGACCAAAACCGGTTGAAGTTTTTACAAAGGCTGCACCGGCAATCTTGGAAAGCACACAGGCAATAATTTTTTCTTCTTCTGTTAGCATGGCTGTTTCTAAAATTACTTTTACAGGATAGGGCTTTGACGCTTCAACTACTTTTACAATATCAGCCGTGACCAGTGTGTAATCTCGACTTTTTAATGCCCCAATATTAATGACCATATCAATTTCTTTGGCCCCCACTTGAATGGCTTCTTTGGCTTCAAAGGCCTTGGCAGAGGTGGAAGCTGCTCCTAGAGGAAATCCTACGACAGCAATGGGTTTTACCTCTGAACCTCGAAGCAGAGTAGCCACATAGGCCACATTAGAACTATTCACACAGACCGTTGCAAAATGATATTGAATGGCTTCTTCGCAGAGCTTTTTAAGCTGTTCATGGCTGGCATCTGGCTTTAAAAGGGTGTGATCAATGTAAGAAGCCAGATCAAATTCTTTTTTCTCTTCTTTAGCTTTAGGGGGCATCGTAAATGTTATCGGCTGTTTTAAGATAGAACTTTTGTGATCTTTTAGCCCTTGCGCTAAAAGTCTATTCTTCACTTCTTCTGTAACGCGCTCAATAAGATGGTCCATAAAGGCTGGCGTATATAACACCTGAAACTTAAAAATGTCAATGTTTACAAGAGGTTTATAATATGCTAGGAATCCATTTTTTATGGCTCAATTTAAGCGTGCACATCTTATTATTTCAGGTCATGTCCAGGGTGTTTTTTTTAGAGCCAATGCCAAAAAAATAGCTGATTCTTTGTCCCTTACAGGATGGGCGAGAAACTTACCCTCCGGCCAAGTAGAAATCTATATTATGGGCGAATTTAACCCTGTTCAAAAAATGATAAATTGGTGTCATGAAGGCCCAGAGCGTGCAGAAGTTACAGAAGTAGAAGTCACCTGGGACAAAAATTTAGGCGATTTTACTTCTTTTGAGGTTAAATGAAATTTATTATTTCTTTAATAGATGCTTCTTTACGATTACTTCTAAAAGTCTTAATATTTTTAAAGTTAAAATCCTTCGTGGCCTTTCTTTTAAGAACCCTTACGCGCGCTATACTTTTTATTCTTCACAAACTTTACTTTAGACTTGAAATTATTGGACATAACAACATTCCTAAAACAGGAGGCATCATTTTAGCAGCCAATCACCAAAGTTATCTGGATCCTCCCCTGGTTGGAATTTGCGCGTGGCGCACGGTGACGTTTGTGTCGAAAATAGAAAATTTTAAAATCCCTATTTTAGGCCCTTTGATTGAACTGGGAGGATCCTATCCCATTGTTCGGGGAGGAGATAATGAGGCATTAGATTTTTTTGCTGGGCTTTTAAAAGAGGGCCATCTATTGTCCATTTTTCCAGAAGGAACCATACCTGCAGAAGAAGACATTCCCCGCTCAGCCGTAGAAGCTAAAACAGGGCTCCTTAAAGGAAAAACAGGAGCTATTCGTTTAGCTTTAAAGGCTAAAGTTCCTATTGTTCCTGTTGGCATTTCTGGAACTGGAAAAGCACTATGCCCAGAAGCTGTACCCAGAGGAGAAAAATTGCCCATTCCAAAGCCTGTTAAAATTACTGTTAAATTTGGGAAACCATGGGACTTATCTTCCTATGATCACACTCCCCTTACCAAAGAGCTTTTGCGAACGTTGACAGACGAACTCATGGGAAAAATCTCTGCGCTTATAGATCACTCTAGAAATTTTATTCCTCAAGCCGTTCCTATGACACAAGAAGAGTATAACCGGATTAAGGCTTATGAAAATCAGCCTAAAAATGCTTAAAAAATCGGCTTTTAGAGGGTTGATTTTTTTATTCTTTAGTGTTACACCTTAAAAGTAAGAGTTATTTGACAATTAAATTTTAATAAAAGGTTTTTATGCCAGTTTACGAGTATACTTGCAGAAAATGTCACAGAAGATTTGAGATCTTTCAAAAAATTTCAGATAAGCCAAAAAAGACTTGTATGGAATGTGGGGGTACCATTGAAAAAATGGTATCTCAGAGTTCCTTTCAACTTAAAGGAAAAGGTTGGTATGCAACAGATTACGCCAAAAAAACAGAGCAACCGTCCTCATCTTCTGCTTGTGCAAAATCAGACAAACCTTGCAAAGCTGCAAGTGCCTAAGTCTTAAAAGTTACTCGTAAATACTGTCATCTTAAACGAAGAGAGAAAAACATATGAGTAACGAACTTATTATTAATGCCACAGAGCAAGAAACCCGAGTTGCCCTCATTGAAAAAGGTACAGTCGCTGAACTTTATATCGAAAGAACCCAAGATAAAGGAATTGTTGGAAATATTTATAAAGGCAAAGTTGCCCGCGTACTTCCTGGAATGCAGGCCGCTTTTGTAGATATTGGTTTAGAAAAAGCTGCCTTTTTATACGCTGGGGATGTATTTTTATCTGAAAAAACCACTGATTTTCCACAACATCATCTGCCTGGGATTGAAGATTTTGAAGATGATCATGATGTCGATGTTTTAGCAGAAGAGCAATCTCAGCAACCTTCTTTGGAAACATCCACAGAACCTCCTCCTCAAGGGGTGCCTGCTGAAAGGCCATCATATCAAGACAATCGTCGTTTTAGACGATCTAGAAATCATCAACCCCCAAACATTGGTGAACTTCTCCAAGAAGGACAGGAAGTTTTAGTTCAAGTCACTAAAAATCCCATTGGAACTAAAGGGGCTAGGCTAACGATGCATCTTTCTATCCCTGGAAGAAATTTAGTATTAATGCCCACTTTTAGATACATCGGAGTTTCTCGACGTATTGCTTCTGACAAAGAACGGCGAAGACTTAAAGACTTTGTTCAAGACAATTGCCCCAATGATGTGGGCGTTATTATTCGAACTGCCAGTGAAAATAAAAAACCGCGCTTAATTAAAGCTGACTTAGATTACCTCTTAAAAATTTGGAGGGAGATTGAAAAAGATTTAGTCCAAGCTCCTTCCCCCTATTTGCTTCACGAAGAACTCAACATTGTTTTACGCACCTTAAGAGACATGTTTGTTGATGACATTGATCGCATTGTCATTGATTCTAAAAAGGATCATAAACAAATTCTTCGTTTCCTAGAAAATTTTAATCCCTCCTTAAAACGAGTAGTCAAATTTTATAAAGGGCGAGAACCCATTTTTGACACCTATGGAGTTGAGGCAGAAATTAACCGAGCCATGGGAAGGCGCGTATGGTTAAAATCTGGGGGTTATATTATCGTCGATCAAGCTGAGGCTTTAACGGTGATTGATGTCAATACAGGTCGATATGTTGGGAAAAGAAATTTTGAAGATACCATTTTAAAAATTAACTTAGAAGCAGCCAGGGAAATTGCCTACCAATTAAGGCTTAGAAACTGTGGTGGCATTATTATTGTTGATTTTATCGATATGGAAAGACATCACCATAGGGAAAAAGTATATCGTACTTTTGAAGACTCCTTAAGAAAAGATCGTGCTAAAAACTCTATTGTAAAAATTTCTGAATTGGGTCTTATCGAAATGACTCGCAAAAGAACCCGAGAAAGCCTTATTCAAACCTTATGCAGCCCTTGTTTTTATTGCGAGGGGAAAGGTTTTGTAAAAAACAATAAAACCGTTTGTTATGAAATTTTTAGAGAGCTTTCCAAATTTCATACAGATTTATCGGTCAAAGAAATTCAACTTTTTGTTCATCCCAGCATTGCTAAAACCTTGCAGGAAGAAGAAGTGGAAGGATTTAGAAAGATTGAAAAAATGATTAATAAAAAAATCATTATTGAACCTAATCCTGACTTTCATATTGAACAATTTGAATTTAAAGGCCCTTCATTAGAAAAAACTGCCCTTTCTTCACACCCACAACAGGAAGAAGATATTGAAGAAAGCGAAGAAGAAGAATCAGAAGAAGAAAATGACCCTTCTGAAGAATCTTCAGAAGAGCCCTCAAAAGAACCTGAGGTTAATTCAGAAGAAGAAAAGAAACCCATTGACTAAGTGGGGTAAAATTCTTATAAGATAACGTTTTTAAGTAGTTAGAAGGAAATACTATGTACGCAGTGGTAGAAACAGGAACAAAACAATTTAAAGTAAAAGTGGGAGATCTTATTTCAGTTGAAAAACTGGAAGGCCCTCTGGGAAAAGAAGTTATTCTTCCGAAAGTTCTCTTAATCTCTGATACCGATCTAAAAGTAGGGAATCCCTATCTTGAGAAGGCTGGAGTTTTATGCGAAATCATGAGCCAAGAGAAGGGTGAAAAACACATTATCTTTAAATATAAACGCCGAAAGGGATCCAGAAGAAAAAGAGGACACCGTCAATTCCTTACTCTATTAAAAGTGAAAGAAATTAGCCTTTCAGGTGTCACGGCAAAAACAGCTCCTGAAACAAAAAAAGTTGCTAAATCTAAAAAACCAGTTACTAAAAAGGTTTCTGCAGTAAAGAAAGCTAAATAAGTATGGCACATAAGAAGGGACAAGGTAGCACCAGTAACGGTCGAGATAGTCAGGGACAAAGACGAGGCGTAAAACGTTATGGTGGAGAAGTTATTAATGCAGGAACTATTATTCTTCGCCAATTAGGAACTCGTATTCATCCTGGATTTAATGTTGGTTGTGGTAGCGACTTTACTCTTTTTTCTAAAATTAAGGGGCGCGTTACTTTTGAAAGAACAGCTAAAAACAAAAAACGCGTAAGCGTTTACCCCGTCTAATTATTTCCCCTCTTTATTTTTATATGAAATTTATTGATGAAGCCATAATCCATATTGAATCTGGCTCGGGCGGAGCCGGATCTATTAATTTCCGCAGACAAAAATTTATTCCTCGGGGTGGCCCTGATGGAGGGGATGGAGGAAAAGGAGGAGATATCATCTTTGTAGCAGATCATTCTCTTTCTACACTGCTCGATTTTCAATATAAAAAAAATTTTAAAGCACGATCTGGAGATCCTGGACAAAGACAATTAAAAAGTGGATCCGATGCAACCGATTTAATCATTCGTGTTCCCCAAGGAACCTTATTTCGAGATCAAAAAACAGGAGAGCTCTTGGCAGATTTATCTCAACACGAACAATCTTTTACAGCTGCTAAAGGAGGACGCGGAGGTAAAGGAAATCACTTTTTTAAAAACTCCATTAATCAGGCCCCCAGGAAGGCTCAACCTGGAGAACGCAGCCAGATCAAAGATATTCTTTTAGAATTAAAACTCTTATGTGATGTGGGTATTATTGGCCTTCCCAATGCTGGAAAGTCTACCCTTCTTTCTCGGATTTCAAACTCAAAACCCAAAATTGCTAATTATCCTTTTACTACCCTTACGCCTAATTTGGGAGTTGTTCGAGTGGAAGAAAAAAAAAGCTTTGTGGTAGCGGATATGCCAGGACTTATTTTGGGTGCCCATCAAGGGATAGGATTAGGTATAAAATTTTTAAAACATATCGAACGGTCAAAACTTTTTTTACACCTTATTGATATTTCTGATAGCAGTGATCCCCTAGCTCGTTTTAAACAAATTAATGAAGAATTAAGACTTTATAATCCACGGCTTCTTAAAAAAAATCAGATTGTGATCTTAAGTAAAATTGATACCCTTCAAAATACAAAAAAAATAATTGGCTATATAAAACAGTTTAAAGAGCAAGGATTTAAAACATTGGCCATCTCAGCCGCCAGTGGAGAGGGAATAAAAGAACTCATTTATACAACACATGAAGAACTGGCCCGATCATAAACGCATTGGTCTTTTTGGGGGAACCTTTGATCCTATTCACAATGGGCATATAAAAGCGGCTTCAAAAATAAAAGAAAAATTCTCGCTAGATCACATTTACTTTGTTCCAGCCTACATTTCTCCTTATAAAACATATTTAGGCACATCCTCTTCTCTTCATCGACTTGAAATGGTAAAAAAGGGAATCGAGGGCTTTCCTGATTTTTCTATTTCAGAATTTGAACTCAATAAAAAAGAAGTTTCCTATACCATTCACACCCTAAAACATTACAAAAATATTTTGCCCCCTGGAGCTGAACTTTATTTTATTCTGGGAAGTGATGCTTTTTTAGGAATTTCTCAGTGGAAAAACGTGGAAGAAATATTTTCCAACTGTCACCTTTTAGTTGTTCGCCGTCCTGGGCATCCCTTACATCCGCTTTCTAAAATTCTAGAAAGTCCTCTGCTCTTAAAAGAATTTTCGACGCTTAAAGAGGGAGAACACTATCGACATTTCACAGGGCACGACATCTACATTGTCAAAATTCCAACAGTAAACATTTCTTCTTCGGAACTACGACAAAAAATTGCCCATCATAAACCTTATACTTCCTTTGTTCCTCACTCTGTGGCAGAATATATTAAAAAGTATTCCCTTTATCATGACGACAAAGAAAAAAATTAAAACCTCTAAAGATTTAGCACTCTATTGTTCAAAACTAGCCTTAGATAAAAAAGCATTTAATGTCATTCTCATGGACATTACACCTTGGCACACTCTCAATGACTATGTCCTTATTTGTTCAGCACTTTCTTCTGTTCATGCTCAAACGATTATCGATACCATTCGAGAAAATCTTAAAAAAGAAGCAAACCTTCACCCCCTAGGGTTAGAAGGATATGCACAGGGAAATTGGATTTTATTAGATTATAATGACGTTATCATTCATGTCTTTTATGAATATGTACGCGAGTTTTATGATTTAGAAAACTTATGGCACGATGCGCCCAGACTTAAAATTCCAAAATCGTATTATAAAAAAATCTATGCCACAAAATAATATACAAATACTTCTCCCACAAAAAATACACCCTCCTTTTATTAAGGACGGAATAGTACATTACATCTCTAAATTAAAACCGTACGCGACAATTCAGATGATTGAATCCAAAGATGAAAAAAAGTTTTATGAACACTGTCAAAAGCTTGAAAAAGAAACGATTACGATTATTTTAGACTCAAGGGGTCGGCAGTTTAATTCCGTATATTTTTCTAAAACCTGGGAACAGCTCACCACTCAAAAAATGAAAGATATTAGTTTTATTGTGGGTGGACCCTATGGTTTTTCTCATGAACCACGATCGGATCTCACCTTATCTCTTTCCAGTTTTACGTTAAATCACGAATTGGTTCCGCTCATTTTACTAGAACAAGTATATCGCGCATATACTATCCTTAAAGGACTTCCGTATCACCATGCCTAAGCCTAATCCTGTCATGCTCATTGTCTTAGATGGATTTGGAATAAATCCCAAAAAAGAGGGAAATGCCATTGCTCTGGCATCCGCCCCTACATTTAGAAAGCTTGAAACATTAAATCATTCTCAAATCATGACCAGTGGTCATTCTGTGGGACTACCAGAGGGCCAAATGGGAAATTCCGAAGTAGGCCACACCAATATTGGAGCAGGACGTATTGTATATCAAGATTTAACCCGCATTCATAAATCCATAGATGAGGGCGATTTCTTTAAAAATGCCCCCTTAAAAAAAATATTTTCTCTTGTTAAAGAAAAAAAATCACGTTTACACCTTATGGGCCTTGTCTCTGATGGTGGCGTTCATAGTCACATTGAGCATTTATTTGCTCTTTTAAAATTCGCTAAAAAAGAAAATATAAACACTGTTTATCTTCATTGTTTTTTAGATGGAAGAGATACCCTAGCCAGCATCAGCGCTACTTATATCCAAAAGCTTCAAGAATTTATTCAAAAAGAAAAAATAGGAACAATTGCTACTTTGTGTGGTCGCTATTATGCCATGGATCGGGATAAACGTTGGGATCGTATTGAGAAAGCCTATCGCGCCCTCACAGAAGGCGTAGGGTTTAATTTTAAAAATCCTATAGAAGCTATTTCAGCCGCCAATAGTCGTGGCGAAACAGATGAATTTATTCAACCTTCTGTGATTAATCCAAAAGGTACTATTCAAGACAATGATGCTATGCTCTTTTTTAATTTTAGAGCAGATCGTGCCCGCCAACTGACACGTACATTTACTGAAAACAATTTTAAAGAATTTAAAAAAATAAAATCTCCCAAAATATGTCATTTCTTATGCATGACCCGATATGACGACACGTTTAACTTGCCTGTTATTTTTCCCTCCGCTCGCTTAATCCACATTTTAGGGCAAGTTTTAGCTGAACATCATATTCCTCAGTTAAGAATTGCAGAAACAGAAAAATATGCTCACGTCACTTTCTTTTTTAATGGAGGAGAAGAAAAAGTGTTTCCTCAAGAAAAAAGAATTTTAATCCCTTCTCCCCGAGAGGTCCCTACTTATGATTTAAAGCCCGAAATGAGTGCTCTGGAAGTTACTGAAACCGTTATTGACCATCTTAAAAAAGACGAATTTGGTTTTATTCTTTTGAATTTTGCCAATGCAGATATGGTTGGCCACACGGGGAAGCTTACTGCTGCCATTAAAGCTGTAGAAACGCTAGATCACTGTATTGAAAAAATATTACAGGTTATTTCAAACAAAAAAGGCCATCTTTTAATTACGGCTGATCATGGAAATATTGAACAAATGATTGATTATAAAACCTTAAAGCCCCATACCGCACATACCACAAATCCTGTTCCTTTTTATTATGTTCACCCTGAACAAAAAAAAGTTCCCCTTAATAATGGAATTTTGGCTGATTTTATGCCCACTATTTTAAATCTCATGAATCTTAACGTCCCCAAAGAAGTAACAGGTAAAAATTTAATTGCTGGATAAGATTTCAAATCTCTTCTCATCGTTAATTCAAGTGTTTACGCTGGAAGTATGCCTGGAATGTCAAAAAGAATCTAAAAGTCTTATATGCACCTCTTGTATTCAAAAAATTAAACGAACGCACAATCAACCCCAAGAACCCATAAGTTATGGTGCCTATGAAGGCGTTCTTAAAAATCTGATCCACTTATTTAAATATGAAAATAAATTTGGATTGGCTAAGCCTTTGGCAGATCTTTTGATAGATCTTGTACCCAAAGACATTGATTGTATTATTCCTGTACCTCTTCATTTTGAAAAACTACAAGAAAGAAAATATAATCAATCTGCTCTATTAGCTAAAGAGCTCTCTCAAAAACTTAGGCTTCCTCTTTTTTTAAACGTTTTAAAAAAGAAAATTAAAACTCCTTCTCAAACAGATCTTTCAAAAACCCAAAGAGAAAAAAATATTTTAGGAGTTTTTTCAGTAGAAAATGAAAATAAAATTTATGCTAAAAATATTTTATTGATAGATGATGTGTACACTACCGGCGCTACAGTCCAAGAATGCCAAAAAGTTCTCCTCTCTCACCGCGCCCAAAAAGTATTCGTCCTGACGCTAGCTAAAAGTTAAAAAGAACCAAGTTAAGTTGATAGCTATATTTTGGCTCGCATAAATTCAAAATTTTCCTTTTCTTATTTTTTGCCAATTTTTTTTCTGTTCTGGGGTCAGCGCTTTATTTAAGAGGGCGTTGGTTTGTGCAAGCCAGCGCAATATTTCTGTTGGGGTTAGTTGCTGAGCTTCTTTAAGTTTTTTGTCATCAAGTTCAAAACTAAATGGTTCTTTTAGTTTATTTTTTTTCATCATGAAGTCTTATCTTTTTAAGAGCCTTGATATCTGCCAAATCCTGTGGGCGACCTGCTTTTTCTTTTAGCTGAATAAGGTGTTTAATGGAGCATATCGGAATTTTAAAATTATCTACTTTAATTATTTTCTTTTCTTTATTGAGTTCTTGGAAAGAAATAGGTTCTGTTACAAAAACATCAATAGATTTATCGTGTTCTGTTTGATGGTAAAATGAGAATACAATCATATTTTTTTCAGTAATCCATTCTTGCCTTTTTTGAGGATTCCCCAATTGTTCTGCAGGGACAGGAGCCTTGGGTTTGTATCCCAATGTTGTTATTGTCTTAGAAAATTTGGAAATGTTTTCGTTATTTAAGGCGACAATAAGATCTAAATCGGCTGTCAAGCGAACAACACCATGTAAAACCGTAGCAAGTCCCCCTACAACAACGTAATCTATTTGAGCTTTTTCTAAGCCTCTAAAAATGTCTTCAAAATACAACATAGAAAATAATTATACCCATATTTTTTATTATGTATAGAAAAGATTAAAGCGGTGACATTTTCTGGGGAATCACCGAACCGGCTCTAATTAACTTTCACTTTGAAAAAAAGGACACGTGATCGGCTACGTTTTTTAATAATGTCTTGGCATTCTGATTTAAGGCCATGTGGCTTAATGTTGAATTGGCTTTTTGACAATAATACTCAACCATCAATGCGGCATGGCGAAGACTCCCACGCTCGATAAGCTCATTTTTAATGACTTCACGAAGAGAAGGATCTTTTTGGACCTCATTTAAAAGCGTTAAAAAGGATTTTTTATTTTCTGTCCCTAATTTTTCGAGATGTAAAGCTAGGGGTAAGGTACGCGCTCCATTAGCAAGGTCTCGACTTAAAGAAGCCTCAAAAATATCATAGCAATCTGAAGAAATTTGGGCTGCCGTACCCAAATGAAGCCCAAAATCATACAATAGCCCTATCTGATCGGAAGAAAGATCATGATACAATCCGCCGAGTTTTGTAAAAAGCGCAAGTTCTTCTCCACTTTTTTGAATGACGGACTTTAACACACCTTCAGAAGCAAGGGGGGTTTCTTGAACCATTGCTAAATCTTGATGTTGTCCAGCACTCATTTTCATAAACCCATTTGCTAAAGCAGTATGCATGGCCATCTTACATGCCAAAGATTTATTAAAATCATCAGATAATATTTTTTGTGGAAGCGCACAGAGAAGCGTAAAGGCAACTAAATTTATATCTGCTGGTTTTATGTGCTTCCAATGTAAAGGAAGATCTCCATCTGCTAGATCATCCATGATATCAATGCCTAAAAAAAGAAGGGTGTTTAAAGCGGCAATAGGATAGGCCTCTTCCTCATGTCCTCCCATTCCCAGTCGTGTATAAAGAGGAATTTGAATAAAAGGCACAAAAGGTTCAATAGACAGATCTTGTTTTAATCCTTCAAATGCGACTTCAAACAAATCTCTCTGTTTTGGCTGTGTGATATAGGAGTAGGTTAGTTTTTTAGCTACTTGAAAAACTTTTTCCGTATGCCCAGAAAAAAACATGTTATGCCTCAAAGTGTAAACGATGTGTCCGGTATGGACCAAAGCTCGGAGGGGGGGGGATTTGAACCCCCGAGGCCCTTTCGAGCCTAACGGTTTTCGAGACCGCCACGTTCAACCACTCTGCCACCCCTCCGTGATAATTTAGAATACAATTGACAAATTTTGTATGGGCCGCTTATAAATATCACCATGAAAATACAAATACTAAAATCTTCGTTAAAAAGTATCAAAGATCATACTCTAGTCATCCCGGTTTATCAAGAAGGGGGCAAGGCCGTTCTTCCAAAAAATGGAGGATTTTTAAAACCTCTTTTAGATAAATTAAAAAAAGATGACGTTTTTAAAGCAGACTTTAAACAAGAAATCTTTCTGCGTTATGCCAGGCCTAACCAAAACATTCAATTCATTGGCTTAGGCAAAAAATCTGAAATGAAATTGAATCGTTTAAGAGAAGCCTTGATTTTAGCTTCTGCTCACGCGGGTCGGCTTAAAGTTCCAAGCCTAACGCTTCATCTGTCTTCAGTGGGATCTTTCGAAGATTACACCGTAAAAGAAGTAACGCAAGCGGCCGTTGAATCTTTAGTACTTCCTCTTTATAAATTCACCCCATTTAAAAAAGAGGCTAAAGAAAATTCAGGTGTAAAAACAGTAACCGTAGCAGTAGATACTGCAGAAGAACTTACGGAAGGAAAAAAAGGATTAGAAAAAGCAAAACTTTTTATAGATTCTTGTAATTTGGTTCGAAATCTCGTGAACACTCCTCACAATGCCTTAAAAGCTCCAGATTTGGCTAATATGGCTCAAGATGTAGCTAAAAAAGTAGGTCTCAAAGTAACAGTATTTACAGAAAAAGAATTGCAAAAAGAAGGCTTTGGAGCCTTGCTGGCCGTTAATCAAGGAAGCGATATTCCTCCTCGATTTGTTATTTTAGAACATAACTCAGGGAAAAAAGAGCTAGATACCATTTGTTTGGTTGGAAAGGGCATTACCTTTGATTCTGGTGGGATTTCTTTAAAACCCGCTGATTCCATGGAAACTATGAAAGACGATATGGCAGGTGCTGCAACAGTTCTTGGAATTATGGAAATAGTAGCAAAATTAAATCTTCCTCTTCATG
>MGPE01000003.1 GCA_001797335.1 Deltaproteobacteria bacterium GWA2_38_16 | reverse complement strand
AAGGGTTGAGAGGGAAAAGAGTGGGTAACACAGCCAGATAATGCTAAATTTCTTTTGAATTAAAGAAAGAAAACGTAGTCATAACTGGAGGTTACCCATGAATCTTAGTATCACAGATATTAAGAAGTGCGCAAAGGAAAGTAGAAGTTGTGAAGTTCGACTTAAATTACGTTTATTTACTCTCGTTTTAAAAGGAAGCTGTGTCGAAGATGCCTGTGTTCGACTTGGAGTTACCCCTTCTTATTATTATTTTTGGTTAAATCGGTTTAAAAAGTTTAAATTCAGGTCAAAGAGTCTTTTGAAACTCTCTCGTCGTCCCAAACAAAGTCCAATGAGGAAAAGCCATTGGATCGTCTATTGGGTAAAGTTCTATCGCATTGAAAAGCACTATGGAGCCGAAAGAATTCAAGCCTATTTAAGACTGGATCATAATATCTCAATTTCTATTGCCACGGTAAATAGAATTTTAAAAAGGCAGGGGCTCATTGGAAAAAGGAAAAGACTCCCCTCTAAAAAGCATTTGAAACGTTATGAACTCTCTATCGCAGGAGAAAGAATGCAGCTAGATGTGAAATATCTCCCTTATCGAATCAAAGGACGGCAGTATTATGTTTATAACATCATCGATAAGGCATCCAGGTGGTCTTATAAAAGAGCTTTTGATTCTTTTGGGCCTTTGTGCAATACCAAAATGTTTTTATATGACGTTTTAAGGCACTGTCCCTTTCCTATCCAGCTCATTCAAACGGATAATGGAGTTGAGTTTACCAACAAATTTATCTCTCAACCCATTTACTCTGAACCTAGAGAGCATGCCATGGATCGCTGGTGCCAAGAAAATAACGTCCGTCACAAACTCAATCCCGTAGGAGAAAAAGAACTCAATGGCTGTGTAGAGCGAAATCATAGAATCGATGACGTTGAGTTTTATAGCTTCCACCAAGCCAAATCACATGACGAGCTCAACCTCATGTTAAAACGCTGGGTCGAAGAACATAACTCCATACGTCGGTATAAGCCTCTGGGCTGGAGATCTCCTAATCAGTGGCTTATGGAACAATCCCTGTGGTTTCTTATTTATTTAAAAGTGAAATTTAATCTTAACGAAAATTTAACCGATGAATCCTATGCACTGGCTGCGTAACTCACTTCATTATGTCCTGACCATCTACAAATTTAAGATTTTTTGACTACGATCACCATGAGACACAAAACAAATTTCTCTAACAGATTCTGAAATCCACTGAAACTGAATTTCTAAAAAGTCTAAAGGTAAAACCTGGGGAGCTTTTTCAAACCATTCAATCACGCACACCCCTACTCCAAAATAAGAGTCAAATCCCAAGGTTTCTACTTCTGCTTCTTTTTCTAATCGATAAAAATCCATGTGGAATAAAGAGATGCTGTGACAGGGATATTCATTGATCAACGTAAAGGTGGGGCTTAACGCACGGTAGCCCTCTAAAATATGAAGCCCCTCTGATAGTCCTTGAACAAAAGTCGTCTTTCCACTCCCCAACTCTCCTCTTAATCCAATGACATCCCCCCTCCTTAAATGAAGGGCTAGTTTCTTGGCCAGCGCTTTTGTTTCTTCGCTATTTTTGGTTACAAAGTTTTGATTTTCCATAGCTTTTAAGCTCTACCAAAGCAAAAATGATTTGACAATGAACTATCTCCTCAATAAACTAGAACCTTATTTTTATGGACATACTGCAGAAATGCCGTGAGTTTACAATTGCGCGTCAACTTCAAGAATCCGGCTTATATCCCTATTTTAGAGTCATTGAAAAGTTTGAGGGTGGAAGCGTTCATATCGACGGCCAAAAAAAGGTAATGGCGGGTTCTAATAATTATCTAGGGCTCACCCAACACCCCAAAATTATTAAAGCAGCTCAAAAAGCACTCGACAAATATGGCACCGGGTGCTCTGGATCTCGATTTTTAAATGGCACGATCGATCTTCATGTGGAGCTTGAAAAAAGGCTGGCCAGATTTATGGAAAAAGAAGAAGCCCTACTCTACAGCACCGGTTTTCAAACCAATTTAGGAACCATCTCTTGCCTAATTGATGCTGCAGACCTTATTTTTTCAGATAGCGAAAATCATGCAAGCATTATTGAAGGCACTCAACTTGCTGAAGGAAAAACCATTGTCTATCAACACAATGACATGGCAGATCTAGAACGTCTTTTGAAGGAACATGAAAAAACATCCGGAAAACTCATTGTCACAGATGGTGTTTTTTCAATGACCGGTGACATAGCAAAACTCGATAAAATCGTTGCCCTCGCTAAAAAATACGGCGCTCGCATTATGGTTGACGATGCCCATGGAATTGGAGTTTTAGGAAAACAGGGTCGAGGCACAACCGATCATTTTGGAGTTACAAAAGATGTAGATATTATTATGGGGACCTTCAGCAAATCTTTTGGTTCTCTGGGTGGTTTTATTGTAGCTTCAAGTGATCTCATTCATTATGTAAAACATCATGCTAGAACATTTATTTTTAGTGCGTCCATGCCACCCTCTGCTGTTGCTACCGTCATGGCTGCCTTAGAAGTCATGGAAACAGAAAATGAACATATTGAAAAACTTTGGAAAAATACAGAAAAAATGAAAAAAGGATTTGATGACATGGGATATGACACTTCTCCTTCTCAAACTCCTATTATCCCCATTAATATTGGAGATGATATTCGAACTTTTATGTTTGCCAAAGCCATTTATGATGAAGGCGTATTTTCAAATCCTGTAGTGGCTCCGGGTGTTCCTCCTGGAAAAGGACTCGTCCGAACTTCTTATATGGCCTCTCACACCGAAAAAGAACTCGATTTTATTTTAGACACCTTTCAAAAAATCGGAAAACTTTGCGAAATTATCCAATAATAATTTAAAGAATGTCTTCAAGCGCGTGGGGCAATGCGTGAATAATGTCAGAAGCCATAAGACCGCGGGTGGCTTTGGTTTTTGCTACCCACTGATCAGCCAGCAGACCATGAAGATAGACCGCTAAGATAATGGCTCCTTCAATGTTGACGCTTTGAGCTATAAAACTCGTAATCATTCCTGTTAAAACATCTCCCATACCAGCTGTGGCCATGGCTGGATTTCCAGTTGAGTTAATGTATGTTTTTCCTGAAGGGGTCGCAATAATAGTCCCCGCTCCTTTTAGAACTAAATAAACTCCGTATTTTTTAGAAAATTTTTGAGCAACTTCTAAACGATGCGATTGAACATACGCGGTTGTCTTTCGAATCAGTCTAGCCATTTCTCCGGGATGAGGGGTTAGGATGACCTGAGTCATCCCGAACGTAGTGAGGGATCTCTTCTTCTGCGCTATGATTGTCAACGCATCAGCATCCATCAGCACTGGCACGTGGGCATGCTTTAATGTCCACTTCACTAAATTTTTTGCTTCTTTTGAAAATCCAACCCCAGGCCCTATGGCGATAACTTTTTTATCTTTTAAATATTTTTGATAGTTATTTTCTTGCGTTGGGAATGATTCTAAAAATGCTTCTTTCACCTGTGGGGCAATTACTTTTAAAGATTTAGGATGCGTTAAAAGCGTCACCAGCCCTACCCCACTTCTAAAAGCAGACTGAACGGCCATGACCGCAGCACCCACTTTTCCGGGACTTCCAGCTATAATAAGTGCATGGCCAGATGTTCCCTTATGAGCACTTTTACTTCTTTTAGGAAGAAGTCCTTGAACATCGCGTTTTCTAATTTTTTTCATTTGGTTAAAATCACCGAAGCAATGGCATAATTTTTTTCATGTGAGAGACTCACAAAAAAATGGTTTGCTCCCATTTTTTTTGCTCTTTTTAAAACAGATCCTGTAAGCTTTAAGACAGGCGCCCCAAAAGACTTCACTTCTATAGAAATATCCTTAAAATACATCCCTTGTGAAAATCCCGTTTGAAGTGCTTTCAAACAAGCCTCTTTAGCAGAGAAACGAGCAGCAAAGTGAAGAGAAGGTGCGGCCTTTTTTTGGCAATAGTGAATTTCCTTCTCTGTAAATATTTTTTTTAAGAATCGATCTCCCTGTTTTTTAAGAGATTGATGCATGCGAGGAATAGAAACAATATCAACGCCATGCCCAATGATCATAAAAGCAGTGCTTTCATATCCCGAACCGCCTGATCAAGCCCAATAAGCACGGCTCTAGAAACGATGGAATGCCCAATATTAAATTCATGAATATCAGAATGTTTCGCCAGAGGTTGAATATTGATATAATCTAGCCCATGCCCTGCATTGCAAATTAAATCACAGGACTTTGCCCATTCAATAGATTTTAGAATTTGGTGGAGTTCTTCAGGATGGCTACAGTAGCTTCCGGTATGAATCTCAACCATCTGAGCTCCCGTTTTTTTAGACGCTTCGATTTGCTTTTGATCGGGATCGATGAATAACGAAACTTGAACTCCTTTTTCATTAAGTCTGAGTACCGCATTTTTAACGGGTTCAAAAAGAGAAATAACATCTAACCCACCTTCCGTTGTCACTTCTTGCCGTTTTTCAGGAACCAGACAAACAGAATTTGGCCGCAGATCACACGCAATTTCAACCATTTCTTCTGTGACGGCCATTTCCAAATTAAGACGTGTTTGAAGGGTCTTTTTTAACATCTCCACATCTCGATCTTGAATATGACGCCTGTCTTCTCTTAAATGAACCGTAATAGAATCTGCTCCAGCGAGCTCGCATAAAGCGGCCGCTGCCAGGGGATCTGGATATTTTGTTCCTCGAAGTTGTCTCAAGGTGGCCACATGGTCTATATTAACCCCCAAAAGCGCCATGACTATCCCAATTCTTTCTTTAAACTTTCGGCAATGTCTAAGGCCATGAGTTCAATTTCTTTTTGATCATTTCCTTCGAGCATCACCCGAGCTAAATTTTCAGTTCCAGAATACCGAACCAATACCCTTCCTCGACCCCGTAATTTTTCTTGGATTGTTTGAATTTTTTGAGAGGTTTGAGATAAGGCTTCTAGAGGTTTCTTTTCTTTAACTTTAACATTGAGAAGAACCTGAGGAAATTTTTGAAGAATATGCGATAGTTCTGATAACGACTTTTCTTGTCGCTGCATCACAGAGAGCAATTGAAGCGCAGAAACAATTCCATCTCCCGTTGTATTATAATCTAAAAATACCAAATGGCCGCACTGCTCTCCTCCAAAATTATACGAATGCCGTCTCATTTCTTCAACCACATAGCGGTCTCCCACATCGGTACGAACCAAATCGACGTGGTGCTTTTGAAAAAGCTCTTCCAACCCAAAATTACTCATCTGGGTAGCGACGACCGTATTTTTAACAAGCTTTCCTTTTTTCATGAGATCTAGTCCGCAAATGGCCATAATAAAATCACCATCTAAAACATTTCCTTTTTCATCGATGACAATAAGCCGGTCAGCATCTCCATCCAGGGCAATTCCAATATCTGCTTTTTTTTGCAAAACCCTAGACCGAAGATTTTCTGGATATACGGCCCCACATTGATCATTAATATTTTTACCATCCGGTTCATTATTCATCACCATGAGGTTGGCATCCAGTTCTTCAAAAACAATCGGCGCTACTTTATAAGAAGCCCCATGAGCACAATCTAAGACAATTTTTAATCCTTTTAATGTTTGTTTTTTAGGAAAAGTATTTTTTAAAAATTCAACATAGCGTCCGGAAGCTTCTGAAATATCTTCTGCTTCTCCTACTTCATCTCCCGTCGAGGGAGGATCAAATTTTTGAGTTTCTACCAGTTCTTCAATTTTTCTTTCCCACTCATCGGGAATTTTATACCCTTCAGAAGAAAAAATCTTAATTCCATTATCCTGATAGGCATTATGCGAAGCAGAAATCACAATGCCTGCATCGGCTCGCATGCCAAAGGTTGTAAAAGCCACTCCAGGAGTAGGAATTTCTCCAGCCAGTCTCACCCTTCCTCCTTGTGAGCAAATCCCACTCGATAGGGCACTTTCAATCATAGGGCCAGAAATCCGAGTATCACGCCCAATCACAATTTTTATGGTCTTATTGTGGGCTAATTCTTTTCTTAATAAGGTTACTAGCGCTTTTCCCACCTTTACTAAGGTTAGAGGTTCAATAGGATCACGATTTGCCTGTCCTCGAATTCCATCTGTTCCAAATAATCGTTTTGGTTTCATACGCGTAGACTAGTATTTAATTTTAAAGACTTCAATATGGATTTTTATTTTACCCGACTTAAGACTAATCCATTGTATTTGTGGATCAAGGGTTGAAAGAGAAATTTCCATATCTTGTGACTTATGAATTTTCCCAATATCAAGCATTTCTGTAGGCACGCTGGTAACGGCCGTTACTTTGCTGTGAGGGCCAGCAATTTCCACTTCCGATGGGTTTAAGACAATCGACTTAATACCTACTTTCGATTGCCCTATAAATTTTAACTCAATCGGTACTTTCTTCGTTAAAATACGCTCAAGTCTTGGATATAAAGTGGAAGGGATCAGGCTAGAAACTAAAATACCCCTATCTAATCCCAATTCTCTGGGATTAATTTGAATACGCGTGGGACCTTCGTTAGCTCCTTTTAAATCTACTTTATAATAAAAATCGCGATTTCGAACACTTCCAATTAAAGACTTTGGCCCTGATAAAACCATTTCAAATTCGAAAGGAACATCGTTCACAATCATCATGGATTCAGAGGTTTCATATTCAATTTTTACTCGTTTAGAAATTTGTACAGATTCCCCTGCCACAATCACAAATAACGTCAGCGTAATAAATGCTGCAATGAGCTTTAAAGAAATATTTTCTAAAACAGCTCCCCGCAGAAATTTTAAAATTACTTTTAATGTTTTAACAATGTTGGTTTTCATCGCTCTACTCCCAAATTCTTTTCTAAGAGCTCTAAAATAAGTTTGGACATCTCATATTGATCCAAGCCTTTTTTAACCTTCCCTTCAAAAAATAAAGAAACCTCGGATGTTTCCTCAGAGATCGCAATGACCAATGCATCTGTTTGTTCTGAAAGTCCCAAAGCAGCCCTGTGCCTAGAACCATATTGTTTAGGAAGATTCGTAGCCTGAGAAGAAGGCAAAAAACAGCCACCTGCCGTCATTCTTCCCCCTTGAATGATCACGGCACCATCATGGATAGGGCCATACGGAAGAAAAATACTAAATAAAAGGTCACTGTCTACTTTGGCATCCAGCTTTACTCCTTCTTCAATAAAATTTTTAAGCCCCGTTTCACGCTCAATGACAATGATTCCTCCAAGACGTCTTTCAGCCATGGTAAAGGCTGCTTTTAAAATTTCATCGATAACATGAATATCTTCAATTTTACTAAGGCCTGAGAAAAATGGATTTTTCCCAACATGCGCCAAAGCCCTTCGAATATCATCTTGAAAAATAATAATAATAATAATCACCAAAGGGCTTAAGAGTTCTTTTAAAAGAACATAGAGTGTATAAAACCCAAAATTTTTAGACAGCAAAAATATGACAATCACAATCCCAAATCCAGTTAGCATTTGAATGGCACGAGTACCTTTGATGAGTAAGAGTGCGCGATAGATGAGGTAGAAGATAATTAAAAAATCAACCGCATCTTGCCAGCGAATATGTTGTAGAATGGGGGGTAAGTGCTCCATTAGCCCTCACTTAAAATATGAGACATCACCGTTAACGCTCGCTTTGTCTCCAAAACATCATGTACCCGAAAATAGGTCACTCCTTTGAACAGCCCATAAACGGCCGTAGCCAAACTTCCAGCCAGGCGATCTTCGGGACCTTTGTCTTTTAAAATTTTTCCGATAAAAGATTTTCGAGAAGTTCCTACCATTAAAGGACATCCCAACGTTAAAAAAGAAGAAAGATGATTTAAAATAACTAAATTATGTTCTACTGTTTTTCCAAAACCAATGCCTGGATCTAAAATAATATTTTTAATATCCACCCCATACTCTTTAGCAAGATTTAATTGTTTTTTAAAAAACACACGAATATCTTCCACCACGTTTTGGTACACGGGCTCAAGTTGCATGTCTTTGGGTGTCCCCAACAGATGAGTGATCACCACTTTTGCATTCTTTTGCGAAACCACTTCTCCCATATGTTTATCCATTGTTAACCCACTAATATCATTCACCCAGGTTGCCCCAGCCTCCAGGGCCTGCTTGGCGACCTCTGCCTTATACGTATCAATCGAGATGGGCACCGAACATCGTTTTGAAAGCATCTCAATCACAGGAATCACTCTTTTTATTTCTTCTTCCTGACTAATTCTTTCAGATCCTGGTCGGGTCGACTCTCCGCCTACGTCCAATACATCGGCCCCTTCTTCGATCATCTGTTCAGCTCTTTTTAGAGACTGATCCAGCCCAGTGTATCTGCCCCCATCATAAAACGAATCTGGAGTAACATTTAAAATCCCTACAATATAAAACTGCGTCATACATCCTGAGGTGTTTTATCCTTAGTTTCCTTAGTTTCCTTAGTTTCCTTGTTTTCCTCTGTTTTCACGTCTTCTTTTTTCTCTACTTTCGGTTTGAATTTTTTTGGGATCACTTTTCCAGAAGCAATCATTTCCACTTCATGCGTATCCAAAGTTTCATGTTCTAAAAGAGCATTGGCCAAATTATGCAAAATATTCATTTTTTCCATTAAAATTTTCCGTGCACGATCATAATTCCTACCAATAATAGCTTTAATTTCTTGATCCACCACCAATGCTGTTTGCTCACTATATATCTGTCGATGCCCAAATTCTTTCCCTAAAAATATTTGGTCATCTTTTTTGCCAATCGTCAAAGTCCCCACTTTTTCACTCATCCCCCATTCACACACCATCTTCCTGGCTAATTCCGTAGCATGTTCAAAATCATTGGCGGCACCAGAAGTCATGTGGTGTAAAATGAGTTCTTCTGCAATTCTTCCCCCCATCATGACTGCAATTTGATTTTCAACATATTCTTTTGACACCATAAAACGATCGTCTGTAGGTAACAGTTGCGTCAGTCCCAAGGCTCTGCCCCGTGGAATAATGGTCACTTTGTGAACTGGATCTGTGCCTGGAATAGAACAAGCAACCAGCGTATGGCCAGACTCATGATAGGCTGTATTTTTCTTATCCTCTTCCGTCATAATAAGGCTTCTTCTGGCAGATCCCATCATGACTTTATCTTTGGCTTCTTCAAAATTATCTTGAATGAGATTGGGTTGATTATGCCTGGATGCTAAAAGGGCTGCTTCATTGACGAGATTTTCAAGATCCGCCCCAGAAAAACCAGGAGTCCCTCTGGCAATAAGTTTTAAATCAACTTCGGGAGCCAAAGGTGTTTTTTTGGTATGAACTTTTAAAATTCCTTCTCTCCCTCCCACATCGGGGATAGCCACAACCACCCGTCTATCAAAACGCCCTGGTCGTAAAAGCGCTGAATCAAGAACATCAGGCCTATTGGTTGCTGCAATTAAAATAACTCCTTCGTTGGATTCAAAACCATCCATTTCTACAAGGAGTTGATTTAAAGTTTGTTCTCGCTCGTCGTGACCGCCCCCCAACCCTGCTCCACGATTTCGACCTACGGCATCAATTTCATCAATAAAAATAATACAAGGGGCATGTTTTTTCCCCTGGTCAAAAAGATCACGAACCCTAGAAGCTCCCACTCCCACAAACATTTCCACAAAATCAGACCCACTGATACTATAAAAAGGAACTCCGGCTTCTCCGGCAATGGCACGGGCTAACAGTGTTTTCCCTGTCCCGGGAGGTCCCATGAGGAGAACCCCTTTGGGAATGCGTCCCCCTAAACGGGTAAATTTTTTGGGATCTTTTAAAAATTCAATGATTTCTTCCAACTCTTCTTTGGCCTCATCAATTCCGGCCACATCTTTAAAAGTAACTTTTTGTTGATTTTCTTCTAAAAGACGCGCCCTACTTTTCCCAAATGACATGGCTTTTCCTCCACCCACTTGAATTTGGCGCAAGAAAAAAATCATCAGTGCAATGAGAAGAACCGCAGGGCCTAATTGAAGCAGAAGAGGTTGCCAAAAAGGCGTCTCATTAATAATATAGTTTGGAGTAACTCCATTATCTTTACAAATTTCAAAAATTTTATCCCCAATATTTCCAGAGGTAACAAACTTTACACCATTTTTATAATCGGGTTTATATTTCCCAACAATTTCATTTTTATTTTGGATAAAAGTAACTTCTGAAACTCTTTTATTTTCAACATCTTGAATAAATTCATTAAACTTAATGGCTTTTTCTTGCTGCTGTGGCTGGTAGTAGCGATGAAGGACACTAAAAAAAACAAGAATCATCACTGCCCATAACGCTAATGTTTTATGTGACTGCTTCAAAAAATTTATCCCCCCACTGTCATGTCATCCTGAGCAAAGCGAAGGATCTCATAACTATGTTTGAGATTCTTCGGCCAAATGGCCTCAGAATGACTATACTCATTAATGATATCACAGTGCTTTTCGAAAAAAAACTTCATTTTTTAATTTTTGAGCTTCAATCCCATCTGGCAGCTGTATTTTCTTATAAGATATAGGATTATAAAATAATTTTCTATTCTCCTCGATGTGAGAACTGGTGTAATTTCGGGAAGTTGAAAACTTTTCTAATACATTTTTAATAATTCTCCGCTGCACAGCAGATGGTAATTGTTGAAATAAGCTCAGGGGAACCCCATAGCCTTTATTTTCCGAAATCAGATTTTTAGACGTCCATTCTTGCGCAATGGTTTTCATAAATTCATGTTCCAGTTTCATTACCCGCATCATTTTAGGAAGTGTTTTTAATAAATTCCATTCTGGAAAAAGCCTTTGAATAGCAGGGAAAAGTTTTAATCGAACTCTATTCCTCACCATGCGTAGCGACAAGTTGGTTTCATCATGAACATATTTTATTTTTTTTAATTTCACATACCCTTGAATTTCTTTTTTAGTCACACACAGAAGCGGTCGAATGAGAACGCCCTCTTGGGATTTCATCCCAGAAAGCCCTCCTAATCCACTTCCTGTTAAAAGCTGGACAAAAAAAGTTTCTACTTGGTCATTTAGATGATGCGCTAAAACAATTTTGACGTGCCTGTCATCCCCGCGAAAGCGGGGATCCATCCTCTTCGCCTCCTTCCTCAAAAATTCATACCGAAGTTTCCTGGCAGCTTCTTCTAAAGAAAGGTTCTGTTTTTCTTTTAAAGAAAGTGATTTTCCTTTTCCCAGTACACAAGAAATACCTAATTTTCTTGCTTCATCTCGGACAAAATAACTTTCTTTTTTTGCCGCAGGTCTAATTCCATGATCAAAATACGCCACTTTTAAATCCCATTTTCTTACTTTTGCCCATTTTTCGAGAAGATAGAGTAAACACATTGAATCCATCCCCCCAGAAATGGCTAAGAGCAAAGAATCTCTAGACAAAATCAGCTTTTCATCATCAATAAATTTAAGGACTTTTAACTCAAATGTGTTCGGCATATTTCTTTAGACCCTTTATTTTCCACATATAAAAGATCACAGGATATACCAAAAGTTCTAGAATAAAGCTAGTGAATAGCCCTCCCACCATCGGAGCTGCCACCCGTTTCATCATGTCACTTCCTGTTCCCAGTGACCACATAATGGGTAATAATCCCATAAAGGCTGCCATCACAGTCATCATTTTTGGACGAATTCGTTTCACCGCCCCTTGAATAATCGCTTCTGTTAAATCTTCTTTGGTTTTCATTTTTCCTGCTTTCACATGATCTTCATACGCAATATCCAAATATAAAAGCATAAAGACACCCGTCTCCGCATCAAGCCCCATCAAAGCAATCATCCCCACCCACACCGCAATCGACATGTGATAGCCTAAAATATACAAAAGCCATATCCCACCCACCAGAGAAAAAGGCACCGCCAGCATGACAATACACGTTTTAGTCATGGATTTTGTATTCATATAGAGGAGCAAAAAGATAATAAAAAGAGTTACGGGGACAACCACTTTTAATCGTTCTTTGACCCGAATCATATTTTCATACTGCCCACTCCACACCAAACTATATCCCGCTGGCACTTCAACTTTTGCTTGCACAATTTTTTTAGCTTCCTTTACATAGCTTCCAATATCTCGGCCTGCCATATCGACGTATACGTAACCAGCCAAAAGTCCATTTTCATTTCGAATCATCGCTGGACCTTTCACCATTTTGATTTCAGCAAGCTGCGCCATAGGAATGTGCGCTCCACTGGGAGTAGGTACTAAAACGCGTTTTAAAACATCAATATCATCTCTAAATTCACGGGCATAACGAACACTAATCGGATAACGCTCCCTACCTTCGACGGTGGTAGAAATATTTTCTCCCCCGACTGCAGAATTAATAATCATCTGTGCATCATTAATCGAAATTCCATACCGGGCCAGCTCGTCGCGATTTAAAATAAAATCCAAATAATATCCGTCAGCACTTCGCTCGGCATACACATTCCGAGTACCCGGAATTTCGTGTATGGCTCCTTCAATTTTTTCACTGATCGATTGAATCACATTTAAATCTGCTCCCATGACTTTAACGCCAATGGGTGTTCGGATACCGGTTGAAAGCATGTCAATTCTGTTTTTAATGGGCATCGTCCAAATGTTTGGGATCCCAGCAAATTTTAATTTATCGTTCATGGCAGTTTGGAGTTCATCAAAGGTGCGTTGTCTTTTGCCTCCCCACCAGGTTTTTTGAGCCTTGGGCCAGGCCTCTTTGGGTTTTAAAACGACCGTGGTTTCAACCATTGAAAAAGGAGCGGGATCTGTCGGGGTATCGGCCCGCCCTGCTTTTCCAAAAACAGTACTTACTTCTTCAAATTCTTTTAAGAGCTTATCCTGAGCCTGAAGAATGCGCTGAGCTTCGGTAACTGACATGCCAGGAAAAGCCGTGGGCATATATAAATACGCTCCCTCATTTAAAGGCGGCATAAATTCACTTCCCATATTAACATAGGCAAATACCGTCGATAACACCAAAAGGCCAGCCACTACCAACGTTTTTTTTCCATGACGTAATACAAAATGAACGGCGGGCTCATAATATTTAAAAAGGACCCGGCTAATGGGATGTTTTTCTTCAGGATAATATCGTCCCACCAAAAGTTGATTTGAAATCCAACACAGCCAAGCTGGTTTAAAAGAGAAATAATCCATCCGGGCAAAGAGCATTCGAATCGCAGGATCAATCGTTACGGCTAAAAGAGCAGCCAACGCCATGGCCAGAGTTTTTGAAATGGCCAGAGGCATAAAGAGTCTTCCTTCTTGGTCCACCAGTGTAAAGATGGGTAAGAAAGAAACAGCAATGACCAAGAGTGAGAAAAATACCGAAGGGCCTACTTGTTTTAAAGCTTGAAGTCGAATGGCATGAAAATCTCCTTTTCTACCGGTAGAATTCCACTCCTCTAATTTTTTATATGCATTTTCAACCTCCACAATCGCTCCATCCACCAAAACTCCAATGGAAATCGCAATCCCAGAAAGAGACATAATATTGGTAGTAACCTTCATAAAATACATGGGAATAAAAGCTAAAAAGACAGAAATAGGAATCGTCACAATGGGAACAAAAGCCGATGGAAAATGCCACAAAAAGAGTAGAATAATAAGGCTCACAATAATGACTTCTAGTTTTAATTCATGAATCAGGGTTTCAATCGATCGCTGAATGAGTTCAGATCTGTCATAAACCGGAACCACTTCGACGCCTTTGGGAAGAGAAGGTTTTAATTCCTCAAGACGCTTTTTCACTCCTTTAATGACATTGAGAGCATTTTCGCCTTGCCGCATAATGACAATGCCACCCACCACATTGCCCATGCCATTAAAATCAGCTACTCCTCGTCTCATATCGGGACCAATTTCTACAGAAGCCACATTTTTAACTAAAATAGGCACTCCGCTCTTGGGATCTGTGGCCACCACAATTTTTTCAATATCTGAAATATTTTTAACATATCCTCGTCCTCGAACCATGTATTCGGTTCCTGAAAATTCAATAACCCTTCCCCCCATATCATTATTACCCGCTCGAATTGCATCCATGACTTGAGTCAGCGTAATATGGTAGGAAAAAAGTCGGTTAGGATCAACGTGAACCTGATACTGTTTTACAAAACCACCGACAGAGGCGACTTCTGAAACCCCAGGCACTGCTTGAAGATGAAATTTTAAAAGCCAATCTTGAAGACTTTTGAGCTCAGCAATATTTAAGGTATTAGAGTTATCTAAAAGAACATATTGATACACCCACCCAACGCTCGTTGCATCGGGGCCCATTTCTGTTCTGACTTCAGACGGGAGTTTGGGAAGAATTTTACTTAAATATTCAATGACCCGGCTTCTAGCCCAATACAAATTGGTCCCATCTTCAAAAATGACATAAACATAGGAAAATCCAAAATCAGATATCCCTCGAATAGCTTTAATTTTAGGGGCTCCCAAGAGAGCTGTGACAATGGGATACGTTACCTGATCTTCAATGATGTCAGGGCTCCGATCCCATTTGGAATAAATAATGACCTGGGTATCGGATAGATCTGGAATGGCATCTAAAGGAATATGTTTCACTGCCCATGAAGCGCCAAGAATGACGACGATCGTCATGAGCATGACAAAAAATTTATTGTGTGCGCTAAATTCAATAATCCGATGGATCATGGATTGCCTCCATGACCTTGATGCTGAGGAGAAGAAGGAGCTTCTGGGGAAGAAGACGAGCCGGATTTTTGAATATTTTTAAGAGCGTTTCGAAGTCTGGATTCTGAATCAATAAGAAAATTAGCTGCGGTTACAACGGTTTCTCCTTCAGAAATCCCTGATAAAATTTCAAAGTACTCTTGGGACTTTACTCCGATTTGAACCATTCTGGGTTCAAAAATACCTTTCTCTTTCACCACAAACACAAAATTTTGATCTCCTGAATGGAGAACGGAATCCAACGGCACCGTTAATCGCTTACCAAATTCAATTTTAATTTTCACATTCACAAAGGTATCTGGTCGCAATACATTTTCTGGATCTGGCACTTCTGCTCGGACTCGAAACGTCCGAGTCGGCGTATTTAAAATAGGACTAATGCTAGAAACAGTACCTAAAAATATTTTCCCTGGAATAGAAGGTGCGTGTGCTTCAATCCCCTGTCCTTGTTTAAGCCCAGAGACTTCATATTCAAACACTTCTGCATAAATCCACACCATTCCCTTGGGAAGTAGCAAATTCATCGCATCGGCATCTTTTTTTGCCACGGCATGAATTTGCTCATCGTTTAATCCCATGAGTTTTAATTTTGTTTCAGAAGATTTTACCAGTTGCTGGGCTTCTTCTCTTAAATCTTTAAACATACTTTTTGACATTTGAGCCTGGGATTGAATGGCCTGTCGGTATTCTTCAATTGCTGTAAAAAGATCAGGATCAAACGCCACTTTTCCACTGGCCCTGACCTCGCGGCTAAGTTCCCGAAGCTCCGCCTGAGTGGTGGTAACCCCAATCAATTGCTGCCGTTCTTCTGATAATATAAAGGAACTTCTTCCCGGGACCGCACCCTCCTCCCCTTCTTTTTTCTCTACAGGCTTTTCTCCTTCTTCAGCTTTTTGAAGATTCATTCCACAAATGGGACAATTGCCCGGACGGTCTGACGTAATATTGGGATGCATGGGACAGAAATACAGTTCTTTTTTATGCTCATGTTTGGCATGCGTTGAAGAAGAAGTTTCTTTTTTGTCTTGAGATTTATTCTGAGAAAAATAAAATATTCCCCCTCCAACCATTGCCCCTACGATCACGATTAAAAATATCTTATGTACTGCTTTCATGGTTTTTCTCCTTGTTTTTCTTCTATAGACCCGCCCAAAAGCACCTCCAACTCTGAAATCTTAGTTTCATAATTAACCAGTGCTTGATTGGTGGCGTACTCGGTTTGAAAACGACTGTTAATGAGACTTAAAAGACTAATGTATTCTAGGCGTCCTGTTAAATAAGAAGATTTTCCTGCCACCACTGCCTGCCGTGCCAATGGCAAAATCCCATTTTCGTAAAGGTCTAAACTTTGCTGTGCCTGAATCAGCTCTGCATAATGGGTTCTAACTTCTTGGATAAGACGCACCCGTTCTTCTTGAAGCATGGCTTCGGCCTTGGCTTTTTCAGCGCTGGCACTTTTAACCAATTCTGATTGTTTACTTAAAAACCAAAGAGGAATCGTCGCACCTATTTTTGCTGATACAAAATCTGTTCCTGGATCCCCGGGGCTCGGCTGTCTAAACGTATATCCGCCCATAAGCTCAAAATCTGGAAGATAGGTCAGTTTTGCATAGGTCGATTTATCTGCAGCAGATTCCAACATGAACTGGGCAGATTTTAAATTAAAGTTTTTTTGTAAAGCTTTATCCAAGGCATTGCCTTGGTTAAGCTTTAGACGTTCAAAAGGGGTCTTTATAATGTCTTCAGGTTTTCCCTGTACCCATGTTTCTTTTCGTCCCAACACATAATTTAAAGCTGCATTTTTTGTCTTAATTTCTTTTTCACTTTCTAAAATTTCTCCCAAAATTTTTCCCTGCTCTATTTGAAACCCTAAAAGTTCTGCTTGGGGAATTTTCCCAACAGAATATTTGCTCCTGGCTACAGCTACCAATTGTTTAAGTAGATTTTTTTGCTCCCCTAAAATGTCATGTTTTTTATATGCCAAAAATAGTTCATAGTAGACCCTCTTTACATCTGTTGTAATTTGAAGTTCTTTTTGGTGCACTGCACTTTCTTTAGATTCATATTCTTTTCGGGTGGCACTTCGTAATTTTGTGAGTTTTCCAGGGAAAGGAACCCTCTGTGTCACACTCACTTCATTGCCCGTCATTCCAAATTGGTTAGGGCTTAAGGTGTTGACTGGATAATCTTTGGCTTCAAAAGCAAGCATGGGATCTTCATACGCTCCCATGGGACCAATTTGAGCTTTTTGACTCAAAGCCTCTTGCTTTACCGCTTGCCCTTCTAAATTATTCTCCAAGGCTTCTTGGATTAGGTCTTTTAGTTTGAGCTTTTTTGCTGTGCTATTTTCAGACGCATAAAGACTGAGAGATAATCCGATCCCTACCGCTAGGATCTGAATGATGAAGACAAATTGTTTTTTATAAAATGTTGTAACCATACACACTCCTTGTGGTCATCCCCGTGAAAACGGGGATCTATTTTTCTAGATTCCCTGGTCAAGCCAGGGAATGACATCAAAAATACTTCTATTGTGAGAGAAAATTAAATGAGGAACTGATGATACTGAATATAGATAGGAACAGAAATCTTTTCATTCTGAGAAAAAATATCAAAAGAATTCAGATTCTTCGCAGGGCGAGGAATGTCTAAAGAACTCAGCCGAATGACATCATACACAAGATTAAGTTGAGGTACTTGAGAAAATACCACACCCTCTGTATTTTTGACCTTCTCGTGAGACATCGTACAGGTCGTTTTACAAGGTGTCATTTTTTCACAACACGTGTGTTGAGCCTTTTGATTTGCACCACAAGAAGAGGCCGCAAAAAGCATTGCATTATTGCCTATCCAGGCCATGCAAACCAACATTAAAATCGCTTTTTTCATACTTCGTTTCTTCATCTTTCTTATCGGCTTAACATAAATAAAATATAAATACAATTTTTCCCCTAATTATGTATTATAGCACAGTTTAAAATTTATGAAACTAGGCACCTTAGAACTTAAAAATAATTTATCCTTGGCTCCTCTGGCCGGCATTACCGATACGGTCTTTCGAAAGCTTGCCAAACGCTATGGGTGTGGCTTGGTTTTTAGCGAAATGATCAACTCCAATGGCGTTTTACGAGGAGGAGTTAAAATTCTGCGTAAAATGGATATTCACCCTGAAGAACATCCTGCGGGAATTCAAATTGCTGGGGATGACCCTAAAGTGATGTCCAAGGTAGCTAAACAGGCCCAGGATATGGGAGCTAAAATTTTAAATATCAATATGGGCTGCCCTTCTAAAAAAGTCACCCAAAGTCAAGCTGGATGCTCACTGATGAAAGATCCCCTCCTAGTTTCTGCTATCCTTAAAGAAGTGAGACAATCTATCTCCATACCACTCACCATTAAAATTAGATTAGGATGGGATGAGAAAACGATGAATTATATAGAAATTGCCCAAATAGCCGAGCAAGAAGGATGCGCTGCTATCTTTATGCATGCCAGAACCAGAGCCCAAGCATTTAAGGGAGAAGCCAAATGGGTTGAAATTAAAAAATTAAAAGAAAATATCCATATTCCAGTCATTGGGAATGGAGACGTTACAACTTATAACAAAGCTCTTCAGATGATGGAAGAGACAGGGTGTGATGGTGTCATGATCGGACGAGGCGCTTTGGGAAAACCTTGGATTTTTAGCCCGGGCTACGAACCCACTCTTTTAGAAAAAAAGAATATTATTTTAGAACATCTTCAAAATAATGTGGAATATTATGGCGAAGAATTAGGCGTAAGACTCATGCAAAAACATTTTTCTTGGTATTCTCATGGATTAAAAAATAGTGCCGAATTCCGTCGACACATTCACGCACTTAAAACTTTAAAAGCAGCCCAAAATTATATAGAACAATTCTTTACATGAAGAATCATTTTTTCACAGGTCTTCTTTCTGCCCTTCTTTTTGGTCTTTCCACTCCTTTAAGCAAAATGCTGGTGCAAGGAACCAGTCCCCTCGCCCTAGCAGGTATTTATTATTTTTCTACCGCTCTGGCTGTTTTACCTTTTATTTTCCGAAATCTTCCTTCAGAAATTCAAAAACTTAAAAAAAGCAAAAAAGATCTGTGGATGCTCTCTGGTTCTTTATTATTTGGAGGAATACTGGCTCCTATTTTTCTTCTCTATGGATTAAAATTGACGTCTGCCACATCGGCCAGTCTTTTAATGAACGTAGAACCTGTGGCCACAACGCTTATTGCTTATTTTTTATTTAAAGAAATTATTCACCGAAAAGATTGGCTGGGAGCTTTGGGAATAGTCTTGGCAGGTATATTACTTATTTTTGAAAAAAATTGGATCCCAAGTCTAGGAGGGGTCTTCATCATTTTATCCACATTTGGATGGGGATTTGATAATAATTTTACCGCCAATATCAGAGCCATTACCCCAGTGACCAATACCTTTTTTAAAGGGTTGGCAGGAGGTTTATGCAATTTAACGTTGGCTTTCTTTCTAAAAAATAATTTTCCTCCTACACTGTATGATTTTTTAGGGGCTATTTATGTTGGAACTTTTTGCTATGGGGCCAGTATTTTACTCTATACCATCTGTGCTAGACGAGTTGGCGCATTTAAATCCCAAATGATTTTTGCTTCTTCTCCTTTTTGGGGGGTAGGACTTTCTTTACTTTTACTGAAAGAACATTTTTCTCTTCAGCAGGCTTTGGCTACTTTTCTATTGATAGGTTCTTTGGGGCTTATTTTTGGGCCATTGGGAATCTTTGGAATTAGGGGAAAAAGTTTATGATTGGCTTTTGGGAAAGCATAAGAAGAGATATTGCTAAAATTGATCCATTTCCAATCTGCACAATCTAGGGTTTTGGGTTGCCCCCTCACATAGCGACACAAAATTCCTTCCATCTCAATAGAAAAATGAGTATATACATGTTTTATCGTTCCAACGGAAGAAAGAGGTTGAACCATTACTCCTACTTCTTCTTTTACTTCCCGTTTGGCGCAATGTTTGGCAGTTTCTCCTTCTTTTATTTTTCCTCCGGGAAATTCCCAAAGACCTCCTAACAGTCCATGGGCTTTTCTTTTCGTAATTAAAACCCTCTCGCCCTTCCATACAATTCCCACCGCAATTTTATAATGAGGTTTAAAAGGTTTTTCTTCTAATACAGGATAAAGGTGAACTTCCCGACATTTAAAAGCCCCACAAAATTTTTTTACTGGGCAACGATCACATTTAGCAACTGTCGATTTACAAATGGTCGCTCCTAAATCCATCATGGCCTGATTAAAATCTCCCGGCCTATCATGACTGATCGTAGATTTTAAAAATGTTTCAATAGCCAACAGAGCCTTTGAAGGAGCTTCTTTCATGCGTTTAAGTCGTGCCACTACTCGCTTTACATTTCCATCAATGGCGGGCAAGGGACGATTTAAGGCAATCGATTGCACCGCTGCTAATGTATAGCTTCCAATCCCCTTTAATTTTGAAAATTCTTCTGGGGTTTCGGGAATTTTTCCACCATGCTCTTTTTCTACCTGCTGGCAGGCTGCATGAAAATTTCTAGCCCTGGCATAATATCCTAATCCCTCCCAGGATTTTAAAATGTCATCTTGAGAAGCCTTGGCCACTGCTTTTACGGTAGGGTATTGTTGAAGCCAGCGTTGATAATAAGGGATAACGGTTTCTACCTGGGTTTGCTGGAGCATGACTTCTGAAAGCCACACCCGATAGAGATCTTTTTCTCCCCGCCACGGCATTGGCCCTCGGGTTTTTTGGTCATACCAGTGTAATAGTTTTTCTGAGAAACGAATCATGATGCTACAAACATGCGTTGTAGCATATTTCTTATAGAATTCCCAACGTAATACCTAATTGAATGGCTATTTTCCCACTGTTTTGAACGCTGCCCCACAGGGGTGCCAGTTTATTAGCCTCTTTAGGCAACTCAGATCTCATGAGTGCAAATTGCGAATCTAAATGAAATAACATATTGGAGCTATAAGCATAATTAATGCGGTTATTCAATAAAACAGCAGAGGCTCCTGTCTTTGTTTCTTGAGTGGTAATAATAAGTGATTTTTCATCTTTGGGAATAGTTTTTACAGAGACAGGCGCCACATATGCATATTGAAGTTCTGCATGAGCAGATACAGGATTTAAAAATCGATAGGCTGAATGCGTAAATCTATATTCACCATCGATAGAGGCCACGATTTCATCACCAAAATCAACAATGGTCTCTTCTAAGGCTACCGCAGATTTTGCTTTATAAATGAGAGAACCTGAAATTGTAACGGGCCATTGAATTAAATTAAGCTTGTTTTTGGCACCAAAATGGGCGGCCAGGTGATTAAAATATTCATAACCTAATTTTTGGCTAAAACCACTCATGGTCGGCAAAGCCAGATTTACCATGCCACTCACAGTTCCTATATTTGAATGGCTAAAAAGTTCTTGTTGTGCACCCACCTCTACCCTTCCAAAGTATTTGTGTTCAATAATTTTGGCTTCATCCGTTACCGTGGGAAGAGTATTTTCTCCTGTTTCCATATGATATGGAATAAGGATTGAAAATGTTGTTTTAGGATCCCACTGATAAAAGGTCGACACATTTAATGTTCTTTGAGTAATATTAAAAATATTTTGTTTATCTTCTGTGATGGCATTGACTTGTTGAACTCCTACGGACACTTTTAGTTTTTCTTTTACTTCAACAGCTGTTTTAGATTCTACTTCTGTTACCGTAGTTACATCATTGACTTTTTTAATTTTTCTCACTTTAGAAAATGATTGGGTGGAAAAACCAAAAGTAATAACGCCCAAAACAACCATAAACACATATTTCTTCATCATGGCATACCTCCCTGTCGCTATCGTTTCAAAGTTAAATTTTGCAAAGAATATGCCAGGAGAATTTGAGCTTAAAAAGAGAAAATAAGATGAGGAGGATGCCCTAATTTGTCACTGACAATGACAAATTAGGCTATTATCTCCCAATTACAACTTGAACTTCTTCTTCATGCGCCAAGAATCTTACTTTCGCTGAAGGCATGAGATAAAAATGAAGTCTCAGCATGTAAGCCCCACTCTGAGGAAAAACAAATCTTTTTTCACTAACCAAAACAGCCCCTCTCTCAGATGAAATACTTTGAAGATCTGTAGATTCTTTTTCAAGGACAGAACGATCTACAAATTCCCATACAACATCATATTTCCATCCAGTAGGGATAGGTTGATAGAGCCACCCAGTAGGAATGGGTTCATAAAGCCATCCCGTGGGCACAGGTTGATTAAGCCATCCTGTAGGTATCGGCTGAGCCATGGGGATCCACCCTGTTGGCACGGGCTGAGCTTGTTTTTGATATTCTGAAAATAATTCTATTCTTAAATTCGCTACAGAGGATCCATTCCCAAATTGTTCTTGTTCTAGAATTGAAAATTCCATGTGATAAGTAGGCTTAATAATTGCTACTCTTCTACCCCCTCGGCTGATCTGCCCATAAGCATCTTGGCACTGCTCCATGATGGCAAAAAACATGATTAAGGCTAAACCATACATTATCTTTTTTTGAGAGATATTGGAAAACATTGCTTTATTCCTCCTGCTTCCTAAAACGTACCGTTTGTTAATTAAAATTGTACCCGACAACTTTATTTTGTCAACTTTTCCACTTTTTTACGACTTACTCTTTTATTGTCTTGAAAAGAATATCTATTTTTAATAGAACACTAAAATCATGGGCCCGTAGCTCAGTTGGGAGAGCACTTCAATGGCATTGAAGGGGTCGCAGGTTCAATTCCTGTCGGGTCCATTTGACAAAGGAAACTATATCAACTATAATAGTTATTATAGTTAGGAAGGATGTATGGCATTTAAGGTATCTACACTCAAAATTAGGCAACAATTGGGGGATATTCTCAATAGAGTTTTTTTGCGACATGATGAATTTATTGTGGAGCGAAAAGGAAGATCTTTAGCTGCCTTAGTTCCTGTTGAGAAAATTCAGCAAATGCAAATAGCCGCTCGTCTTCATTTACTTCAAGTTTTAGAAAAGTCCAAGAGCTCGGAACCTTCGCAAGAAAAAGCAGATGAATTAGCCAATGAAGCCAAGCATGAATCCCGAAAAAAATCTTAAAGTTGTTTTAGATGCAAATATTTTTGTTAGTGCCTTTATTAAGCCATCTGGTCCGCCCGGTCAAATTCTAAAAAAATTCTTAAAGCATCAAGCTTTTGAATTAATTATTTCTAAACCCATTATGGAAGAAATCAAGGATACCATGACCTATCCACGGATTCAAAAATATCTTAAATGGTCTTCACAAGAAATAGACTTGACGCTTATCGCCATTGAACTTTTGAGTACTTTTGTAGAAGGCACTGCGGATATTAACATTTTTATTTCTGATCCAGATGACAAAAAATATCTTGTAGCTGCTCAAGAAGGAAAAGCCAATTATATTGTGACAGGAGATAAGCATCTCTTAGATCTTGTAGCATACGATGAAGAAGACATTAAAATCATTTTACCGAAGACGTTTTTAGAGCTTCTATCTTGAAGAAATTACGCTATTTTAAAAACAGGTTTGATGGTTTGCCAGGGGGGAACCGTTCCCTTCCATCGTTGATGTGCCCAAAACCACTGCTCGGGATATTGACGAATAATCGCTTCTAATTTCTTTGTAAAAAGTTGTGTGTTATAAAAAATATCTTCTTCTAAATTTCCCGTTTTCTTTAATTCCAGAGGCGATTCAAAAACAAGGCCAAAGCTTCCATCTGGCTTTCTATAATGATACGCTGGGATCACTGCTGCACCTGAAGTTAGCGCCAAAGATGCAATAGCCGTCGACGTGGCTGCAGGCCTATTAAAAAACTCAACATATAAAGCCCTATTCTTTGCATTTTTATGTTGATCCAAGACTAATCCAATAATTTTATTTTGGCGTAAAAGAGAAAGAAGCGCGCGGTAAGAGTGTTCTACAGAAATAAAAGTTAACCCTGACTGAGATCTTAATTTCTCAACGACATAATTTATCCAAGAAGATTTAATTTCGCGCGCTACTACATGCACCGGCTCCCCTATCATAAAAAAAGATCTCACCATGACTTCCCAATTTCCCAGATGAAGCCCCAATAAAATAATCCCTTTTCCTTGAGATAAAGCTTTTTGAATGACCTCTTGCCCTATAACCCCTGTATGACATTTTAATTGTCTTTGATTTCTGAGATAAAAAATTTCAAAAAGCATTTTCCCATAATGCTCAACATTTTTTCTGGCAAGTGCTTTAATTTCCTTGGGTGTTTTTTGAAGTAAATACGCGCGGGTTAAATTTTCTAAGATAATTTTTCGACGAACAGGGATACAGTAGAAAAAAATATCCCCCAAAAGAGCCCCTAATATTTGAATGAATTTAATGAGCAATAGTGACTTTTTTAATGACCACGTCATGAATGGGTTTATCTCTAGAATCTCTTTCCACTTTTTCAATGACATGAACCACATCTAGCCCCTCCACCACTTCTCCAAACACCGTGTGATGCCCATCCAGCCAGGGAGTGGCTTTTGCTGTAATAAAAAATTGAGAGCCATTGGTATTGGGGCCGGCATTGGCCATCGACAAAATTCCAGGTTTACTGTGCTTTAAGGTAGGATTAAATTCATCGGCAAATGTGTAGCCGGGGCCACCGGTCCCGTTACCGGAAGGGTCTCCCCCTTGAATCATAAAATCAGGAATGACTCTATGGAAAATAAGCCCATCATAAAACTTCTTTTCTGTGAGTTTTACAAAATTAGCCACCGTTTTTGGAGTTTTATCTGGAAAAAGTTTTATTTTAATTTTTCCTTTGGTTGTATCCAATATTGCATACGTTGTTTGTTCCACAGATTTTCCTTTCTTTTTAACTTCTTTTTTTGCTTCAGAAATTCCAGTTAATACTACTATACAAAAAAGTGTAAGAATTGTTTTTTTCATGGCAGACATCATAAATTTGCATTTTTAAAAAGTCCAGTTAAAATTAAACTATAGTCGCGTTTCCGGGTTAATCCAATTCTCATAATCGGAGGTACGTATATATATGATGAAGCAAGCCCAGGTCCTATTGAGTCTTTTATTGTTTTCCATGTTTATTGCCTGCAGTGGAGGTGGTGGAGGGGGTTCCTCAGCCCCGGCTCAAGCTCCTTCAAATGATGGTACCGTAAATCCTGGAGGTGATATTGATGATAATACTGGAGACACGCCAGGGGGGGATAGCGGAGGCAGTGGAGATACAGGAGATTCTGGAGACACTGGGGATTCTGGAAATACTGGCGATTCTGGAGGTACAGGAGATTCCGGAGATACTGGCGATGATGATGATGATGACGATCAGGTAGTAGTAAGCCCCACAGGTTGTAATCCATTGGTTGAAGCGGATCTCACAACCCCCTTCAAATCATATAGAGCCCATTCTGATATTAAAACATTTTCAAGTACTGGTTCCATATTTATTATTGGAAATAGCGATCGCATTCAGTGGAGTTCTCTCACCTCATCTACTGGAAAACTTGAATATTGGAATGCCAATACAAACATGGGAACTCAAAGTTTTTGGGCACCTCCCTCTAATTTGTACAGCTCTCTTCTAAATCCTTCCTATTGTTTTGATGGCATGCGTTCAGGAAGAGATCCTTCCACCAATAAAATATTCTGTGCTATAAAAGCCAGTAGTTTTTTATCAAGTCAGCGATTTATTCTATTTTCCATCTTTCCTGATATCAATCGGCCAGAAGCCCATTTTAAAGGTGGAATTCGATACATGAGAGAATTTGCTATCCCTCTTATAAAACAAAATTCAACAACGCTTGTGGGAGGACATCATTTTGATTTTGGAGGAGGAATGTTTGATCGCAGAAGCGTTACCTCTGTCGATGTTCAGGGAGCATTAACAGATGATTATTGGTTAAATTCTGCTGAAGAATTTTCTATTCCAAATAGCATACACATTGGAGGACGAGGTTCAGATGGTGCAGATTATGCCCGAGCAGCCATAGACATAAGTGTCGCTGGGCAAACTATATCTACCATGATTCCTTCAGTTCCGATCATGTGGAGAAATCACATCATGGCTCTAATCCTGTATAAACACCCTTCAGAAAACAGATATATTTTAAGTTTGTTCAACAATGGGTCAACAAACAACCATGTGGAATCTGCTGAATTTTCTCCCACCAGTGCAGATCTTGAACTCCATCGAATCCTTTGGACGGATGCCACAACCCATAAAATTTATATCTTAGGAAAAAATCTCAAAGAAATATTTGTTTTTGATCTTTCGTCAACCACTACAGGCATTTCTCCAGCTACCGTAACAACAGATCACCTTAATCTACGCTCATCTGATAATGGACATTTTTCAATTGACACTTCAGATGATGCACGACGTTCTGTTGAAAAAGCCAGTATCCTTGGAAACTTTATCTATACCTTTGGGAAAAATGCTTCCGGTCAAAATGCAGTCATTGTTATTAAAACCAGTAATGGCATAGACAGTGCACGAAGAGAGGCAACCTTTCTCGAAACCGGTTACTTTGATGATGGCACAAGTTATGCGAATTCTAAATACGACATTAAGACTTTTCTTTTTGGAAATGCTGCTAATGACAAGGGCATCGTCCTTAAAAAAGGAAATGAGTTAAAACTTTATCGACATGACGCACAGAGATGCCAATAATCGGAGGTACGTATATATATGATGAAGCAAGCCCAGATCCTAGTCAGCGTCTTTATTATCCTCTTGTTTGCAGCCTGTGGTGGAGGCGATGGAGGGGGTTCCTCAGCCCCAACTTCCTCTCCTTCTGGTGATATCACCGTTAATCCTGGAAGAGACGGTGAAGGTGAAGATGAGGGTGATGGCGACACTGTGGGGGATGGCGACACAACGTCTCAAGCCTGTGCCCCTATAGACACAAATACTGTTTTAAAATCCTATATAGCCAATTCCAATATTAGATCTTTTGCAAATGCAGGATCTGACTTTATGATTGTTAATAGCGATAGCACTACCCTCTCTTCTCGATCCTACAATGGAAAACTTGAATATTGGGATGCAAAAACAGCGTCATCTAATCAAAATATTATTTGGACTCCATCTCTTAGTGACGATCTTGCTTCTTTTAATTTTGATGACTTTTCGCATTGTTTTCAAGGAATGTCAGTTAACGAAAGTTTTGGTATGACAGCGGCACCCCAGAGTATTAACCAAGCTATCTGCACCGTCAAAGCAACTTTTGGAAGTATCGTTAAATTTTTAATGTTTAGGATACACAATCAAGCCTCCACATCAGTTAATCCTGCTGCTGCATTTTTAAGATGGTTTTCTAATGCCTACACTTTCCCTATTGTTAAGCTAAATAGTACTCATATCGGGGGTGCACGTCGTGTGGGAGATTATTTTATAAAAAGTATAAATGTAAATGAAAACATGAGTGGTTCAACCTCAAACCAAGCCCTTTCAGAAGATATAATGACTGTAAGTAACAATATAACTATCAACGAAATAACCTATAACATTGTACACAGCATTCCATTTATGCGTGGATCATTAGAGGCAAGCCTAACCATTGCCAGTCTCTATAAAAGCTCAGCAAATGCATATCGTTTAGAATTGAAAACTTCTGCGACAACTCTAACCTCTGATCCCTTTTCTCCAACTGCTCTAAACGACCAATTTAGCATGATTATTTCCAATAATGGCGAGCTCAATAGCAATAGAATTTATATCTTGGAACAAAATCTAAAAGAAATAGTGGTATTTAATTATACTTTTAGTAGCTCTGGTAGTTCAAATTCTATCCAAATCAATAGGAGAGCTATAGTGCTAACACCTTTTGCCAGTCCCATCCATAAAGCAATTTCTATAGGAGAAAAATATATTTTCGCATTGGGGCAACAAAACTCTACAGGACCAAAGGTTGTCTCCGTTATTAACACCAATAGAGCAACTGAAAATGAAAAAACCATCTTTGAAGCGGATGATTTTCAAGATCTTAAGAAATTCACTTTTAGGGACAGTGATAACGCATGGAAGAGTGGTCTTGTGCTTAAAAAGGAACGTGAATTAAAACTCTATCGCTATGACACCACCCGATGTCAGTAAAAAGGGAGAAACGATGATGAAACATATTAAAATTCTTTTTAGTCTTCTCTTACTTCTCTTCTTTACCACCTGTGGCGGCGGAGGCGGTGGAGGGGGAGGAGGAAGTGAAAGCCAATCCTCTACCATTGGAGGAGTCATCCCAGGACAGAAAACAGGAGACCAGGATCAAGGAAGTAATCAAGATCAAGGAAATAATAATGGGGATACAAGTGTTATTGAAAACACAACCAGTGATTTGATGACCTATCGCATTTTCCCTCAAAATAAAACATTTTCTACTCTGGACATGGCTTCAGGAAAAATAGCTTTTATTGTCATGAGCAAAGCCAAAGAACAAATAGATTCTACTCATGACAATTTTGTTATTGCTCCATCCACAGATTGTGACCCAATAAATGTTAATACCATTAATAATTATAGCCAATCTGAGTATGGGAAAAAGGTTATCTTTATTTTTAGGGGAGCCCCTATTATTGATAAAGAACTTCCCCTCATTGAGAACCCTCCCGGCAGCATTCCCTATCCCCCCACGTATGGCAATTATCTTGAGTGCTATGATAACTGGAATAGTGCACACTCAAGTGTGTTTAGGAATGGAATTTGGTCCAAGGGAGTAAACTATGAAAGACGTTTCCTAAAATCAATGATTAATACCCAATGGTCTTATAGCGTATGCCACTCCCCAGACATTTGTACCAACATGCCAGATAGAGAACCTCCTCTTAAATCACACCCTATTAATAGCTTTCCTATCATTGATAGTGTCAATATCACTGTCAAAATTTATCAAAATAAACAAACGGCCAATGGCATTGAAAGTATAGAATTAAGCCCTCCTGATTCTGCTGGCACGACAGGTGGAGAAAAATTACTGGCAGAAGCTTCTCCTTCTGGTAGTGCCATTACCTACGGTCAAATTCGTGCTGTACAACCAGAAATTTATTATATTTCAGATAATACCCTTCTTTTTTCTCATCGACTGCAAACCAGATTTGTTGGCCGAAATTTTAAGACACTGAAAATAGAACTTTTAAAGCTAGACGGTACAGTTGAAAGCACCGATGAAGTTTATTTACAACAAAAATATCTTTATTATTCTGCTTTTAAAAACTATGATTATAGGTATAACACCTATAGCAATCCCTTCTTGTTCCAAAAAAGCCGTCAATATAGAATCACTCTCATATCTGACCCTAATTACCCCTATGACAAATTTCTATATATCGCTCAACCCCATCCAGATGTAGATGTAGGTATACAATATACTGAAACCGAAACAAGAAGAGAGGGTGCTGTTACTGCAATTCATAGAGTGGTAAATTTACGTCTCGAAGACAATTTCAAAGACAACAATACCACATTACCCGATCTTACTTTTACAAAGACTGCTGAATAATCCTTGATTTAACTGCGGATTTTTTATAAGACTCCTTGATATACAAAGGAGTCTTATCATGGCGAAAAAGCAAAGAGCAGGTCTCAATCACTCCCAGTGGTTAGGGGCAATTGTCATTGGAATTTTGATTGTTGTTCTCATTGTCACTTTTACCTCTAAAAAAGCCTCTAAAAAAGATACCAAGCAAATTGTCATTGGCATTACCCAAGAGCCAGATACCTTAGACCCCTTGTTTCAAGAAATGGCGGCTTCAACAGAACTCTATGCTCTCTATTTTGAAGACATGGTTGAACGAAATGAAAATTGGGATTTAATGCCTCGATTAGTTACCATGATCCCTTCTATTGAAAATGGTCTTATTAAAAAATTGCCTCAAAATAAAATGCAAGTGACCTGGCACCTAAAAGAAGGACTCAAATGGGCCGATGGCACTCCGATTACACCCCAAGATTTTATTTTTACTCATGAAATGATTATGGACGACCGACTTCCCATTATTTCTCGAGATCTGGACCGACGGATTGAAAAAATGCAAGCTCCCAATGATCACACCTTGATTGTTACTTGGAAAGAACCTTACGCCTATGCAAACTTAGGGCATGGTGCTCTTCCCAAACACATTGTAGAGCCTGAATACAAAAAGAATCCTGAAAAATATAAAGAGTCTTTTTTTAATTCCAAACCGCTGGGCAATGGCCCTTATCAGCTGGAAGAATGGGTTTCAGGAAGTCATTTGGTTTTTAAAAGAAACGAAAATTGGGGAGGGGATAAACCCAATTTTGAAAAAGTCATTTATAAAATTATTCCCAATACCAATGCTTTGGAATCTAATCTTTTATCAGGTACCATCGATGCCATTTCACCTTTGGGACTTCCTTTAGATCAAGCGCTTGATTTTGAAAGACGGCATGGAACTAAATTTGCATTTCATTATCGTCCTTCGATGACGTGGGAACACATTGATTGTAATCTCGAAGATCCTATTTTAAAAGATAAGCGTGTGAGACAAGCGTTGCTCTATAGCGCCAATCGGCAACAAATTGTGGATGTATTGTTTCAAGGAAAACAACAAGTAGCAGACACCTGGCTTCCTCCTAAACACTATGGCTATAACCCAAAAGTCGCTCATTATAATTACGACCCTGATAAAGCTAAAAAACTCCTAGAAGAAGCAGGCTGGGTGCTAAGCCCCAGTGGCGTTAGAGTCAATAAACGCGGAGATAAACTTCACCTCACCCTCATGTCTACCGCAGGAAACAAAACTCGAGAACAAGTGGAACAGGTCTTGCAATCCGATTGGAGTAAAATTGGCATTGAACTTGAAATTATTAACCAACCTCCAAAAGTATTTTTTGGTGAAACCATGCGGCATCGAAAATATAAACAAATGGCTCTCTACGCATGGGTTGTAGGACCCGTGAGCGATGGTGAAGGACTGTGGACAAAAGAAAATATTCCTTCTGAAAAAAATAATTGGAATGGTCAAAATTATCCAGGCTGGGTTAATGAACAAGCCAATAAAATTGACCATACGGTTCCGGTTACATTAGAAGAAAGCATTCGAAAAGACCTTCTGCAGCAACAACAAGTACTGTGGGCAGATGAAGTCCCCGCCCTTCCCATGTTTTTTAGAACGGATGTATCCGTCACTCACAAAGATCTCGCAAACTGGAAAATGACAGGGACCACCACACCTATTACCTGGAATTCGGAACAATGGAGATTTTCCCTGCTTAAGTAAGCAATGTTACTGTATTTATCACGACGATTTTTTCAAACTCTCTTCATCCTTTTTATATTATCTATCGTTATCTATTACATGCTGGGGCTGATGCCGGGAGATCCTGTAGAACTTCTTATTACGGCTAATCCTAAAATTAAAGCTGAAGATATTGCACGGCTTAAAAAAGTATATGGCCTCGATAAACCCATTTATGTCCGATATTTTAAATGGCTAAAGCAAGTCGTTGTTGAACACGACCTTGGATTTTCTAGAACGTATAAAAAACCAACGGTAGAAATTATTGAAGGAAGAGTTAAAAATACATTTTTCTTGATGCTCGGAGCTTTTTTGATGAGCATCCTCATTGCAGTTCCCATTGGCATTTATTCAGCCATTAATCATTATTCAAAATTAGATTTTATCATCAGTATTTTAGCTTTTATTGGAATTTCTGTCCCTTCCTTTTGGCTAGGGCTTATGCTTATTGCTGTATTTTCAGAAAAATTAGGATTTCTCCCTGCCGGTGGCATCCAAACTATTGGAATGGATGACATAGGTGACAAATTAAAATACATGATCCTTCCCATTACTTCTTTAAGTGTACAACAAATTGGCTCTTTGGTTCGATATGTCAGATCCAGTATGCTTGAAGTGATTCAACAAGATTATTTAAGAACAGCCCGAGCCAAAGGATTAGATGAAGATACGATCCTTTACAAACATGCCCTACGGAATGCACTGATTCCTGTTATCACCATTTTGGCGCTATCTCTGCCAGGGCTTGTCAGTGGCGCCGTCATTACAGAAACTATTTTTGCCTGGCCAGGAATGGGAAGACTTCTTTTAGATTCTGTTTTAAGTAACGACTATTATGTAGCCATGCTAGCGCTTTTATTTTTAGCTGTCTTAACGATGGCTTCAAATTTTGTAGCCGATATTTTATACGCTATCGTAGACCCCAGAATTCGGATGGGACGAAATGCAAAATAACACACCTTCACAAAAAAAATATTATAGTCCTACTCAAATGGCCTGGAGACGATTTCGGCACCATAGCCTAGCCTGGTATAGCCTTACATTTCTTTTGATTCTCTCCATTGTTATTCTTATTGCTCCCTTTATTTTAGAAAAAATATTTCGATTCGACTATACGATCACTAATATTTATATGCGTTTTTTACCGATATCTCTAGCCCATCCTTTTGGAACAGATGATTTGGGACGAGACGTATTGGCTCGAATTCTCTATGGAGGAAGAATTTCTTTATCCGTAGCTCTTATTTCTTCCCTTTCTTCTTTGTTGATTGGCACAGCTATTGGTGCCTGGGCAGGATATTATGGAGGCATAATTGATTCTTTTTTAATGCGCTTAACCGATGCCGTGCTTTCGCTCCCCACGCTTCCTTTAATGATTCTTCTGGCTGCCGTAGACCTTCAAAAAGCACTACCTGAAAGTCTTTCTTTTTTAATGCATGGAAATTATGCTTCGATGATAAAGCTCATGATCATTATGATATTTTTTAGCTGGATGGGAGTGGCCAGACTTGTTCGCGGAGAATTTTTATCTTTAAGAGAACGAGAGTTTGTTATAGCAGCCCGAGGACTGGGAGTTTCCAATAAAAAAATTATTTGGGTACATATTATTCCTAATTGTGTGGCTCCGATTATTGTCTCTATCACCCTTTCCATTGGAGGCATTATTCTCTCTGAAGCAGCCTTGAGCTTTTTAGGACTTGGCATTCAACCCCCTATCCCAAGTTGGGGCAATATGCTCACCAATGCTCAAGATTATATTCGAAGTTCGCCCTTGCTAGCCTTCTTTCCCGGGCTTTTTATCCTCTTAACGGTAGTGGCCATTAACTTTGTGGGGGATGGGTTACGGGACGCCTTCGATCCCCAATTCGTCAATAAGGCATAAATTGTCACTTTTCAGTTTAAATAAATAAGCTAATTATTTGACTTTACTTATATTTTTATATACTAATCCTGGCACCCCATTTGCATCATTTAAAGTTAACATGAAAAAAAGAATTCTATTTTCATTTTTATTGCTCACCTGGTTTATTCCTTCAGCCTTTGCTCAAGTAACCAAAGAAAACTACCTATGGGAAAAAGTGTCTTATCAACTCTCTACTCCAAAGGGTATGTATACGGCTACTTTAGACATTGGATATACGTTAACGCTTCAAAACCAAGTCCAACACTATGTTGTCAAAGCCCCCGAAACCATTCAAATCCCTGGCATTAACGATATTTTTACGGTGAAAGCCGAAGTCACCTCTACTCGGCAATATCAAGTTATTGTTACCTCAAAAAATGCTTCTACTCCCACAATCACCCAAGGCACTTTACAGTGGCTGTGGCAATGGAAAGAAGTTATCTATTCATGGCCTAAATTAGAAGGTATGAACCAAAAAGTATATTTAGGATTTTTAGTCAGCCCACAAAAAACCATTACCCACCACACAGCCGTTCATGAGGGAAAAGTTTTAGGATTTGTGGGGAATGAAGGAACTTTAACTTTTACCAATGAGTGGCCTACTCTAAACTATCACTATACTCAACTGATCCAATTTCAGGGACAACAGTGGATCATCACTTCTACGTTAAACGAAACAAAAGAGAGCACTACCCATATTCAAGGTATTTTACCTTTAACCGACACAGAAATTCTTTCAGAAATTATTGAAATTTCCAAAAGCGACACCGCTATTACTCACCCGGATTTAGCCAAGGCTATTTTATTTGCGGCTAAAAGTTACGATATTCCCCCGCTTCTTTTTACAGCGCTTATTTATCAAGAAAGCAAATTTAATATTTCTGATCAATCCGGAGATATCCAAGGTCCTGCCCAGGTAAGTTTAACCTATGCTGTCGAAGACTGTGAAGAAGTGTGTTTTCAATCTCAAGACTTTTTAATCCGCTATCAAAAAAATTCAGCTGTAAAACCCAGCAAAAAACTGTGGAATCGCTACGACCAAAATCTTCTCTATGGTGCTGCGTATTTGCGCCATCTCTATCTTACAGCTCATGAGAACATGCCTCAAATCGAAGAAGCAGAATTGTGGAAATTTCTGATGGTCTGGTACAATTTTGGAATGGGGGATGCTGAAAACTCCTGGATTAGCGCTGGACGCCCCACCCAGTGGAATAAACAATTTGCCCAACTTCTCCCAGAAGGTGAAAAAAGAGATTATAGCGGAAGCATTTTCTTTTACTTTTCAAAACTCACCGCAGGAGAACGAAATCTTCGACAATTCGATGCTGGTGAATCTAACGCCTCCCTCCGCCGAGCCTTCATTACTCAATTTAATAATTGATATTATTTTTAAATTTAGATACTTTTCCTAATTAGGAGGTATCGTTATGAAATTTAAAAAATTTCTGTGTTTAGGTGTGTTTGTTGTGAGTCTTATCCCTGTCTGTACGCTAGCAAAATCGTATACTGTTTCTGCAAAACTTGAAGAAGGGACTTTTATGCTCCCCCATTATTCTGTGACCGGTACTAATCTAGCCTATGACCGTGGGGTAGCCTATGCCGTCATTCATACGCAAGGAGATTGCCAAACCTATGCGGTTCCCCGCTGTCGCTCCAGCCACTCCCCCTATCCAGACCCCTATCCAGGGCATCCGGGTTATTGGCAAGAATGCTGGGTAGAATTTGAAACCCAATGCAATCATCAAGTGGGTTACTATCCTATCCCTACGGATCAAGTTATTTTTGATGGGAAAACCAGACTTAAATTTATTGGAGATGGACAGTATCAAACCATTGCTCGTTGGGATCGTGTTCCCTTTTTCCCTTTTGTAAGACAGCTCAATGTGAGACGAGAAAATTTAAGAATCGGGATGACGCAAGATCTGAAAGAAGCCATCTTATTTATAGAGACGGATAATTAATTTAGTCCCAAAAGAGCTTTAAAAGCGTTTCGTTTTCAAGGGCTAAAGCGACCATTGCAAACCAGGCAGTACCTGCCATGGAGGGCGAGGGTGAAAATTGAAATGGGATTTCTTGGGTAGCGTACTGAAATCCTCCAGAAGGCATTTGCATTTTTGATATTTCTTCTAGAATTGATTTTGCTTTTTCTTTTTCACCCATCTTGAGATACGCCATAGCAACCCCTAGGGACCCTTCTGACCAGACCATCGGAATATCACTCCAACTTTTTTGAGGCCAGTGCGGATAAAAAAGTTTATTTATAGACATTTCATCATAAATAAATCCGGCATAATAAGGGCGATACCCCCAAACGCCTCGAATGGGATCTTGAATAAAATAACGCTCCATAGCGTTCATGGCCTGTCTGGCTTTTTCTTTTTCTCCAATGGATAGTAAAAATAAAATCCCCCAAGACGCACAGTCTAGGGCCATAGCAGAATCTATTTCTTCTTTTCTCACCCCTCGATTAAACTGCCCTTCTTTTTCATTCCAGGCTTTAGAAAGTAAGGCCTCTTTTAAAAGATCTTTGGCTTTTTTATATCTTGGATCATGGGTGAGAATTTCCATATTCTTCAATAAAAAATAGGCATCTAAATTATGCTCAATACTGGCCCAAGTAATTTTTTCATCTTTAAATTTTTCAATTACCTTACGGCTCTTTTCATCAAATACCAGCTCGTGCCTTCCCTGCCCTCCGGTTATGAATCCAAATCTGGGGTCTTTCTCATCTACAATCTGCTCTTGAAGAAGACGATCCAAAATTTTTCGAGCTAAACTCTCATAACGTTTAAAAGATTTGGTATGAGTAAAAGAAGGATCTTCTAATAGTTTTTGTCTTAAATAATATGTTATTGCATACCCACCCCAACTACTCGCCCCCGTTCGAAGGGTAGCTTCACTGTGATCGCTCTCAGATGGCCATTCATTATGGGTATTGTAGCTAAACCATAAGCTCCCATCCTCTCCCACTACCCTCTCAAAAGCATCCATCACATTTTCTGCTTCGGTGTAACGATGCGCTTGAGTAAAGGCAATGACCCCTAAAGCATTGTCGTAAATGGCTGCGCGACTATAAATATAGGGATAGCTTTTATCATTTTGAGTTTTTGGATTTTTAGAATTGAGTTCATAGCTTAATAAAAAATACCGCCGGTCCATTTCGGGAAAAGGGACTATGGTATTTGGCACTTTTTGATTTAAAATCCAGTTCAGTGCTTTTTCTTTAGCCCTCGAAAAAGAAGAAGTTACCTGAACGGGCGGAAGCGTTGTCTTTTGGGGAATGGTCTGAACCAAGGCAGGGACTATGGGCTTTTCTTCTTCCATCACTACATTCATGAGACGAGTCATAAAATCTATCAGTGCTTTTTGACCACGCTCTTCTTGATCTCGAAGCTCAATAGAAATTCTAAAGAGTAATGTTCCCTCTTGAATCCGTCGCCTCGGATTTCCCCAGAGATACCAATATGCCACCAAATGCATGTTATTCCCTTTTTGAGCAATCATATATCGAATGGGAAATGTTCCTTGATCTGTCATCACCTTTTTAATATCCCTCACCGCTACATCCCAGCCATCGCTCATGTAGCACACTTCAGCAGAGTGAAATTGACTTTCATGCGCTCCGTAAACCATCATAAGCCATAAATCATCGTTGGTCTTTTGATGATGATAGAGACGAAAAAGCTTGATATCTGCATACTGATGTTCAATATCTTTCCCAACCCAATCTCCCAATACCGATGGAAAGTACGAAATAAATTTTTCTGAAAAAAAATTACTACTGGCTGCCATTTTTCCTTCATACGAAGAAAAAGGATATAAAGAAGTATCCGCAATAAATTGATAAGGAGCTTGAATAGAAGAATCTTTAAAATGAATCTTGATAGAAAAATCGGGTTCAAAATAACGATGTTTTACCCAAATTAACCCACCCAATAATAGAGTTAATGCTAAAATGAGTCGAAAAATTTTATAAGACACCCTGAAATCCCCAGAATTAAAAGCGTTGATACACCGTAAAAAAAGATTCCTGAAAAATCATGCCAATAGTTCATAGCAATCACCTCGCCCGCGTAATGCCCAACCAGAATCAAAACAGTTACTCTCATGAGATTAACCACAAAAGCCAAAGGCAAAAGACTTACAAAAATCATGAGTTTTGTCTGAAAACGTATCTTTAAAAAATAAAGAAAAAAGGATGCTAGAGAAAAAAGGACAAGCCATGATTTAATTCCCGTACAATCTGACGCAATCTGAAAACTGGCATTGGGTAATTGTAGCCGGATTCCGTCTTGAATAATAGAATAACCCAGACCACGAATAATGGATGCACAGAGAGAAGCAATAACGATCTGAAGCCTACCTGAAAACTCCGATAGATACGGCAAAGGCACCGCCCATAAAAAATAAACTCCAGGAAATGAAAATTCCTTCCAAAAAGAAAGGTCAAACCATAAACACTGAAGCGCGATAAACCAACATACAAAGGCCATCCCCCCTAAAAAAGGAAGATGGGTTTTAATTCCAAATACAAAGAAAAAAAGAAATAGGGAAAAATACAAAAGTGAAAAAAGAATGTTTTGTTGATATAATCCTAAAATAGAAGAAGATCTGTGTTCCCAAATAAATTTAAAATAGAGAAAAATGCTAAGACCACCAATCGCAGCCCCATGGGCATAAAAGGGATCCATTTTCCACGTCAGCCATAGATATTGAAAAAAAGAACCAAACAACACATACGTAAGAGCAGCACAGAGAAGAATCACCAATGCTGCTCCTGCTTTATTTACCATAGATATTTTCGAGTCCGCAGCAAACCAAATCCAAATACCACAAATCCAACTCCAAACATCCAAAGCCCATTCATTTCAGGCGCACCTGGAGGAAGCATAGGTTGTCGTTCCAGTGTTCCTCTCCCCCATCGGATTCTTAACGTTCCACTGGCAGATCCTTGCACGGTTCTTGTGTCGACCACTCCTACCGCAGAAGCAATCCCACTAATCGTCACTTGACCCGGTTCTCGGGTAACCGTTGCACCGGTTGTGGCCGTAGCAGTATTACTCACGGTTCCAGAAGCTTGCACATTGGGAGTAGAAACACTTCGAGTAATTTCCTCGGCAATTGTATAACTTCCCTGCATGATGAGGAATAATCCCATCACCATCGTTGTAAAGAGTATCTTTTTCATGGTCCTCACCTTCCTTCTTCTAGGTCGATCTGAACCACCGCTCCAATCGGATAAAGCCACTGAAGTAGAGGATCCATCGACCACCTCACTCCTTTTTCTGACAAAATCTTAAATTCTTTGACATCGTAATCATCTATATCCCACCTTATCCCACTCGAACCATCCCAATCATCCTTTCCACTGACAGTAACCCCATTTAATAAATTTGAACTGCCGTTTCCAGCTTTTCCATTCCCACCGATCACTGAAAATCGGCTAATCATTCCTTTTTTCCCCTTTTCTCCTTTTTCCAACATCTCTACGGTATAGAGTTCTCCCGGTTTTAGTCGTGCCATTCCTGCTTTCACCACAATTTCTCTTAAGGGAGCCTTTGCTTCTTCAACTACTTCAATCACTGCGTAGCCTTGAAAAGGAGCTTCTTTCATATCGATCCCTTTAATCGTATACATTCCTTCTTTCTTAAAAACAGAACTCACTTCTGAAATTGCTGCCATTATCTCTGTCTTCTGTTCCGTTATTGTATAAATTTTTTGGGCTCTTATTTCCGTACCATTTACCTCCACTTTTTTAGCTCCACTCCAGATGAGATAGAGCTTTCGAAGTCCAACTTTTTTCTCCCATTCAAAAGGAGTACTCGGTTTTAAGTTTCCTCCGCTAATCCTATATTCCAAATGTCCACTTTCTCTAAAAACTGTATCATAAGAACGGGTCATATCCTGAGTTGGAGCGGATACCAAGACCACCCACATCAACACACGTTCTACTAATTTAATATTAACTCTTCTCTCATGTAATATCAATGGAGCCTGCTTTATTCTCATTAAAATCTCATTAAAAGAAAATTCATGGGTCCTGTCACCCTCAGTCTTTGTAGTAGCCTCCCCGCACGGCTTTCCAGTCTAAGAGAAAAGTAATATAGTGCCGAAAGGCTTTAAAATTATCAGGATCTGCTCCCTTATTAATTTGAAACGTCGTATCAGTTGTTAAAATCACCCAATCCAATAAAGGATAGGAAATAAAAGTTTGAAAAATATGTTTATTTGTCATCCCATAGTTTTCACTCGCAATGACAGAATCCAGTCGATACAGTCCCTCCACCAAAAGCTTATCTTTTAAAAACCGCTCCTGAAGTCGAAATGTGCCCGAACGGGTCAATTCTGCCGGATGATCTCTAAACCGCATCTCATACCCCAGCTCCAAATTCTTAAAAAATGGCAGACGATAATTGATAATCCCCTTCCAATCTCTGCGATCCCGAGTTCCTTTGGTATAATCATTAAAAAAGAATGTCGCAATTGTTGAAAGATATTCACTAAAATCATAACTAGAAGAAATCCCATAACTAGCCAAATGATCTACATTCAGCGTTCCACCGGCTCGAGTAGTTACGTTGGGTTCAGCGGAAAAAGAAAGAATTGAAAAGAAAGGACCTTTTTCATATCGAAGTAAACTATATCCAGACGAAAACCATTCATCAGTGCGGAAATTATAGGTATGAGGATGGCCGGCATTTTCAAAAAGCTCCTGATCATACCTTCCAGAGAAAAAAAGTCGATCTTTCCACACAGGATAATCCAGCCTTAAAGACATAATTTTTTCATTATAAAGATAATCTCGAAAACCGGTCTCAGCATCCCTAGAAGCATATTGGGTCAGCAGTGCCCTGGCTTCGATCAACTTATTGGCATCAAATTTATAAGTAAGCTCATGGGAAAACACATGCTGATATTCTTTATTGGTTAACTGATTGGTCAACGCACTGTGGTAATTATTCACAAATAAATTATATCGGGTAATATACACCGGCGCTTTTAAAAGACTCACCCGTTTTAACCCTTGAAGCGATTCCACATACGAAGGATCAATGGATAAACTTTTTTTGTAATATTCAATTGATTTTCTCCACTGCCCATTAAAAAAGTAAAGCTGTCCTAGTCCAGCATATGCTCCCGCACTTTGAGGGTTAATTTCTAACGCTTTCTTATAGAGCTTTTCGGATTCCTCTATTTTATTTTGCCAGCTATACACGCGTCCCAAGGAAATATAACTTTGGATATCTCGTTCTTGCAGCGAAATGGCCTTTTTAAAAGCAGTAGCAGCCGCATCCACTTGAGCTGTGTGGCTATATAACATCCCTAAATGGGCCTGAATATCTCCCCGCTCGGGATCAATTTTAGCGGCTTTTTCATACCAATGAATACTTTGCTTAATGGCACCTAATTCCCCATACATATACCCAATTGATATATGGCTATCTATATTTTTAGGCGTCATTTCTAAGATCTTAAGCTCAATATCAATGCCCTTGGTATATTGCCCACTCCATTTATACGTATCGGCTAACCCTTTAAGCACTTCTGGATCTTTTGGATATTTTTGGAGAAGTTTACGATATACTTTTTCGCTCTCCACATACTGCTTATTCCAGCTATACACTCGACCTAATCCCAATAAAGATTCTTTATTTTCAGAATCATATTTTAAAGATTTTTGAAAGATTTGAATGGATTGAGTATGACTGCCTTGAAAGCTATAGACTCTGGCCAATCCTGTCATGGCATCTATATGATCCGGATGTTTTGCTAAAATCCCTTTATAAAGTCGAATGGATTCAGAATATTTTTTTTGCCAAGAATAAACAGCCGCTAAGCCAAGTTCCGCATCGACATTCCCCGGTTGTTTTTTTAAGGCCTCTTTATAAATATCAATAGATTCATCCCATCGTCCACTCCAACTCAAATACTTGGCCAACTGCACCAGTGCTTCAATATTATTGGGGTTTTCTCTAACCAGCTTTCGATAATGATCAATGTCTTTTGAAAAATCCTGAGGAAAAGCCAGATGAAAACTAAAGAGAAATGCTAAGAAGAGGATGACTGCTGAAAACCGGTATGTTCGAACTTTTCCCAAGATTTTTTGCCTTTAAGAAAGTCCACAAATCCTTTAACCTGCCACATCATCAAATACTGCCTATATCCAATGTTAGACAAGAGAGCAAAAAATATCAATAATAATATGTCCTTAAGGCCGGTTGAAAAGAAAATATTATAGTTCCCATACTCCGTTTTATAGCCTGGCCCAATCCACATCCCTACGAGTAACGTCAGCACTGACAAAAACATCCCATACACAATAGCCAGCAATAAAAATAAAATTAAATAGGGTGTGTGGATATAGCCTAAAACATAAAAAATAGGTAAACTCACATAGCCCAAAAATTCACACAACGGTCCTAAAAATTCAAAAATAAATTGATAGGGCATCGCAAAAAGCCCGGTTCTCCCATAAAAGGGATTAAAGAGCATGCGCTTATGAAACCATAAAGACTCCATCAATCCTCGATACCACCGATTTCGTTGCTTTCCTAAATTAACATAGCTGGCAGGAGCTTCTGTCCACGCTAGGGGGAAAGGAAGATATTCTATCTTAGCCTTTATTTTATTTTCTTGAATATATCGATACAGGCGCACCACAATTTCCATGTCTTCACATACGGTATCCACGGCCCCACAATATCGAAGGCCCACTTCTGTTTTCATGTTTTTGGTTAAATAGCCCCCGATTTTTAAAAGAAGTTCACGATTAAAAATAGAAAAAACACCTGAAAGTACAACGAGGGAATTTAAAGTCGCCAGTGCCGTTCGTCCTATATTAAAGGATCGGGCATATTCTACAATTTGAAATCGCTCTATTGATTTCTTAGGTAATCCCACTTTTAGAACCTTCCCTTTTTCAACGATACAACCATTAACAATTCCTACTTGCCCTCCTACACCTACAACATATCCGGGATGATCTAAAAAAGGTCTCATTCCAATCAGAAGTGCTTGTTTATCCATCAAACTATCGGCATCCATACTGCAAACATAAGAATGCTGGGCAATATTAATGCCCGCATTTAAAGAATCTGCCTTGCCTCCATTTTTCTTGTCTATTAAAATGATACGCACAATATTGGGTTTGTCCCTTAGTTCTTGTCTTGGAATTTCATAAATACCCAGTACTTTTTCAGTCCCTAAAGTCGATGAATAAGAGCCTAAAAAAGGCTCAAAGGAAAATGCGTTCTTAACTCGCCTAAAAGTAGAATCTGTCGATCCGTCATTAATAATAATGATCTCGAAACAGGGATAATGAAGATTCATAAGAGACTTAATGCTTTCCACAATGGCATTTTCTTCATTATAGGCTGGCATTAAAAAAGAAACCGAAGGAAGTCCGGGATGATCGTAGAGTAAATTAAGATTAGACACCCTTCCCCAACGGACATAGTTTTTAATTTTATACGTCGCTACAAAAAATAAAATCAAAGACAGCGCGTCATAGATAATTAAATAGGCAATGATGGAAGCTTGCAAAAAATAAACAATAAAGAAAATGGCTGTCATCATGAAGAAGGTCCTTCCATGAGCTGTCGATAGGTTTCATAATAATGAATCGCCATTCCAAAAAAACTAGGCTCATGCATAAAGTAGTTTTGCGTATCCTCATAAATACTTAAAAAATAATCCTTATTCATCCCAGAAAAAGATAATTTTGAAGAAGGCACATCTACTGCAATTTCTGATTTTAAAATGACTTCTTTATCTTGAATTTTAAGTTTAAAAATTTCTTTAGAAATACTTTCTGGAGTATCTTTTAAATCTTCTCGAAATCGACGCATATAGGCAATGCCTAGCTCTTGATATTGATCAAAAAACATAAAAAGCTGTCTTGGATCTAACTGAATTTTTTGGGAAAGATTGGCCAGTTGAACGGGCTGGTTGGATCTAAAAATAGCAAAAATTTCATGAGGCAAGGGATAGGTTTCAATCCCCACTAACACTTTTTTACCAGCCGAATTGGCATAATAAATTTCATTCCTTCCATGAACAATGGTCCCATCTGCTCCATACGCTTTGGTGCGATAATCCATAATCCCCACATTATCGACAATATCAATGATATGAAAACTAGCGGGCTTTCGAACTCCTCGCCAAGTGATTTCAACGGGAACTTCAAAATCAAAATTCGCCTCCTCGTACCAAAAAGGGATATCTACCCCAAATACAAAATTAGAAAGGCCTGAATTTTGAACCAACGCTTGTGATTTTTCACACAATTCTAGATACTGCTTCATGACCCCTTCGCGAATAACTCCCCAATAAGAGGGAATCAAATAAGGCTCATTATCATGATGAATCCCCGTAAAGCGTTCCGATGAAGAAACACGTTTATTATATTCAATAATCGATCGAATCTGGGCATACACTTTTTCATGCCAAGGCTTTAAGGCAAAGCGACTAAATCCATCCAGGGCTTGCACCTCAATTTGATAAGAAGAAGCACGAGCAATAAACTTTCGAAGCTCTGGCTCATATTTTAAAATACAGCCATACGTTCCATCTGTTTTTTTCTGAAGTTCATATTGAAGCTGAAAGAAAATAAGATTAACGCCATTTTGAGTACAGAATTTAAAAAACTCATCTTGAGCTTTTGGATTTTTAAGTTGACGAACGGTATGCCAAAGCCACATGGCTTTATAGAGCTTTTTACTCACCTTCTCCGGCTCCCCCCTGTCATTCTGAGCCGAAGGGTCACTGACCCAAGGCGAAGAATCTCGAGACGTTAAAAAAGCCACATCATCCACATACAGAGTCCCTTTAGATTTTTCTCGAAAATTAAAAGTTAATCCCGCTAATTTTTTAAAGTGGAGATTTTTATAAAACTCTTGTTTAAGTGGTATCAAGACTCGTTGCCATTCTGTCGTAATACCCCCTTTCAAATAATCAGATATTTTTCCATAATACACAGAGTCTTCTGTTTTTTCCCAACTGGCATCGGCCAACTGAATGGACACATCTTCTTTCCCCTCTTTTCCTCGAACCCAGAAAGATAAATACTGAAGCTTTGTAGCATCTAAATAGATTCTTTCTTTAGGAGGTTTTTTAAAATCAAAAAAATGCACCCAGGCCCCACAAAATCCTTGAGATTCTTTTTCATAAATAATTTCTAAACTTCTCCCCACAGAACCACGAAAAATGGTTGGATTTAGCGTTACAAAACTTTTAGAAGGTGCTTTTTGGAATTCATTAAAAAATCCACCTACTTGATTTTCAAGTCCATTATTGAAATCCGCTATCTTAGCGTATCCATCGACAATCGTTGGAGGGATACTCTTAAGCATTCCCATATCAATTTTCCCCGATGAAAACGATTTTTCAGGGGAATGATGATACAATTGGCCTACTTTCCAACCAAACTCTTGGCCATAGTGTCCCATTGAAATTGTTTTAATGTCTTTGACTCGTTTTAAATCATACTGAGAAAGAAGAATAACCACGGGGTCCCAATGCTCTGAATGAGATTTTCGAGGAACCGAAACCACATCTTTTACTTCTAAAACTCCCTCAGCCGGCTCATTAAAATCAAACACGAGGAATTGCGCTTGGGAAACACTGGCCCCCTTCGCTTCAAATTCCCGAATGGGAATTCCGGTTTGCGTCCAAGAAGATATGACAGAAAAGGGAAGATATTCTAAAATGGGACCAACGTATTCAATGTGACCGTTCGCCTCTAATCCTACATTAAAATTTTGAACATCTTTTTCCCCTCGAATTCGAAAAGCCAAGAGTGCACTGTGACTGAGATCCCTCGCTTTGCTCGGGATGACAGGTTGAAGGGGAATTTTTATCTTACACTCATTTCCGCCTAAGGTATTAAAAAGAATTTTATACACTCCTGTCTTCTCTGAAAGTTCACAGAGAGCTTTTTGGGCTTTCAGGGGAACCACCGGAATATCAGAACCACCGACTTGAAGTTCTTTTTGGATTTGCCATAGAGGGTTCTTCTGTGCCCAACTTAAAGAGCTAAAACAAAAACATAGGGACAAAAATATGATCTTCCGGGTCCTGTCGCCAAAAGACAATCTCCACCGTCCGTCCTCGCATACGCTCCGGGCGCGGCGGCGGAGCCTCTCTTTTGGCGCCACCCACTCATACCCACATATTTTTCTCATAAAGATTTTTATCCCATTAGCACATGAACTTCATAAACCTTTCCCGCCGGCATCTGAGGAATAACATTCCCTTCTATTCTCTTCCCATCCACCGTCACTTCCTTCACCCCACTCTCCACGCCTTCTGGATTTTCAATATGAATTTTATAGAGCGCTCCTCGAAAGGCCCGTTCTATAGAAAATGTTTTCCAATGAGAAGGCACACAGGGATCTATCATTAATCCTTCAAACACTGGCCTCACCCCTACCATCCACTGCGTTGCCGCAATAAACATCCACGCCGCTGTCCCCGTATTCCAGTTAAACGCTCCCATTCCAAACTGAGCATTTCCAGGACCATAACAATATTCGGCATACACATAGGGTTCTGTCTGGTATCGCTCTACTGTTTTGGCAGGGTTATAAGGAGCAATTTTTGTAAAAAGTTCATAGGCTTTTTTTCCTTTTTTACTCATCGCATAGCTTACAATGAGAAATGCACACGCATGAGAAAAAATAGCCGCATTTTCTTTCGTCCCCGGCGCAAAGGCTGTCATTCGTCCAATCTGGGGATCATATTGGGTATAATAGGGAGAAAACATGGCCGGACCCATTTCTGTTTCCAAGTGCTCTTCAATAGCACGAAAACATTTTTCAGCTCGTAACTCTGGGGCAACCTTGGATAATATGGCCCACGATTGTGTATTTAAATACACTCGATTGGCCTCACCTGTTTTTGATCCTAAAATTTTTTGAGAGTCAGTAAAAACACACCGATACCAATCTCCATCCCACCCCACATCATTAATAATTTTTTTCATTTCTTCATATCGAGAATGCATGAGTGCTTCATCTTCTTTTTTTCCCAACCACAAAGCCATTTCCTCTACACATAATAAAGCTCGTGCATACGCCTGCCCCAACCAAACAGATTCTCCTTTTCCTTGAATTCCACATCGATCCAAAGCATCGTTCCAATCGGCTTTCCAAAAAAGAGGCAAGCCATGTTCTCCTCGACTCTTCCAAAAATGTTCCATGGCCCTAAGACAATGCTCCCATACGGAAGCCTTATCTCCGTCTAAAAATGAAATCTCTTTTTGTAAAAAATCTTTGTCTCCTGTTTCTTTGACATAGGTAGACACCATAAAAGGAATCCACACGGCCACATCACTTTTCCCTAAAATCCCTTTGTCCGTTCCAATTTCCCATGGCCCTTCAATATCTGAAAAACCAGCCACGGCATGTCCGCTTTTATATTGATAAGTCAAAAGCCGTTCAATCCACTCTCGACATAAAAAGGGATCAATCGATGCCACTCCTTCCACATCTTGAGCCGTATCTCGATATCCCCTTCCTCCTTCTCCGGGGCTATAAAAAGACGCCGATCGCCACCGTGTAATGTGCAATAATTGGTATTTTCCCCAAAAATTCGTCATGAGATTAAATTGGGGATCAGGGGTTTCAACTTTCATTCCAGATAATTTAGTTTCCCACATCACTTTTGTCTTTTGTAAAAGATGCTTGGCTTCTTGTGGCTTCACATGATCCTTAATGATTTTTTCAATGTCTGATTTTTTTTCTGTAAAGCCTAAAACAAAAACACAGGTTACTTCTTGTTGTGGTTTTAAGGTCAGAGGAATTTCCATTACTCCCACCATCTCTTCTCCCCGAACAGGCTCTGAAGAAAGCTTCCCCTTTTTTAGCATTTTAGGATTTGATATGCTCCCATACTTTCCAACAAATTTTTCATAATTTAACTCATAACCAGAAGGTTTTAGAGAGCTGGCAAAAAATCCATACGTTTCATATTTTCGACTACTATTGGGATGCTTAAAAGCCACAATCGACTGAAGAGCTGGATCATAATATCCCTCATTATAGAGAACCATAATATTTTTATGATCCTGCTCCATGTAAAAATCTCCCAAAAGCCAATGCACGTAGGGATAAATGGAAAGAGTTTTTGTTTCTAAACTTGTATTTTTAAAAGTAGTAACCCACACTTCACAGGAAGCTTCGGGAGGAACAAAATAGGTGAGAGTCGCTTCCATATTTTGATGTGCTGCATAAATAGAACTGTATCCAAAACCATGAGTAGCCTGCCAATAATCGAGTCTCTTACACAAAGGTTGCCAATTGGGAGTCCACACCTCCCCCGTTTTTTGATCTTTTATAAATACATAACGCCCTGGACGATCGGATCTAAAATTTTCCCAGTGTAGTATTCGGTGTAATTTAGAATCCTTATAATAACTATAGCCTCCTCCTGTTTGCGATACCAAGGCATGATACTGGCTGTTACTCAAATAATTAATCCACGGTTTTGGGGTATCTGGCCGTGTAATCACATACTCATGCTGTTCATTAAAGAATCCCCAAGCCGTCTTTAATTCTAATTTTGGTTTTTTAATAAACATCGTTCACTCCTTTATGGCTCCGGCGGTTAAGCCTCTAATAATCATTTTTTGAAAGACAAGAAAAATAAGAATCACAGGAGCAGAAGACAAAGCTGCTCCGGCCATGAGATGAACCCAATCCACCCCATGAAGTCCTTTATAGAGCGCTAATCCCACGGGCAGCGTTCTCATTTCTGTCGTATTTGTCAGTAAAAATGGGTATAAAAAAGTATTCCATGCACCTAAAAAAGTATTAATCCCCACAACGGCCAACGCAGGCTTTGAAAGAGGCATTACAATTTTAAACAAAATTTGAAAATCGCTGGCACCGTCGAGTTTTGCCGCTTCTTCAAGACTTAAGGGTAATTGATGCAAATACTGTTTTAATAAAAATACGTTAAAGGGCAAAACGAGCGAAGGCACAATTAACGCCCAATAGGTATTAAGCCACCCAAAATGTTTCATTAAAATAAAGGTGGGCACCATGATGGTTTGCGCTGGGATCATCATCATGAGAAGTACCGTTCCAAAAAAAAGCTTTTTCCCTAAAAATTCTCTTCTGGCAAACGCATAGGCCACCATCAAAGAAAAAATAATATTTCCAAGGGTCACACATATCCCGACAAATACACTATTTAAAAAATATTGATCAAAGGGGCCAGCTGCCCATACATCTTTAAAATTTTTTACGGTCCACTGTTTTGGAAAAAGCTCATTCATCGACATGAGGAGATTTCCTTCAGGTTTAAAGGCCGTCGTAAACATGAGGCAAAGAGGAAAAAGGGAAATGACGAGAAGACAACATAGAAATAAAAATAAGATTATCTTCTTCATATTTTTTCCCTCAGCAGGCGCATCTGAAAATATGAAAACGCACAAATGATCAGCGCTAAAAGATAGGCTACTGAAGATGCTTCACCCATTTTAAATTCACTAAACCCCTTTTCGTAGAGATAATACACAATTGTTGTCGTCGATCTGGCCGGTCCCCCTTTGGTCATTGTAAAAATTTCTGGAAATACTTGAAGTGAATTAATCGTATTAATCACCACCACAAATAAAATCATGGGCTTTAGTTGAGGCAGAGTAATCTTAAAAAATTGCTGAACCGCATTAGCTCCATCCAGCCTTGAGGCCTCATACAAAGATTGAGGGATCGACTGAAGAGCTGCCAAAAATAAAATGAGATAATAACCCGAGCTAGACCACACTGCCATAGCCATAATCGCTGGCAATGCCCACGTTTTATGAATGAGCCACGAAGGATCTGGTTTTGGGAGGTAAAGCGTTGTTAATATAAAATTTAAAAAACCATTTTCCGAATAAAAATAAGTAAAAAGAGTGGCAATAACAATAATAGAAGTTACCACTGGCAAGAAAAATCCTGCCTGAAAAAGAGATTTGAATGGAACTTTTCCATGATCAATAAGGGTTGCTAAAAGAATAGAAATAACCAGCGTAAAAGGAACCGTTCCCACAGCAAAAAAGAGCGTATGATATAATGCTTTCCTAAATTCTGAGTCTTTTAAAATTTCAATATAATTTCGAATCCCAATAAAAGAAAGATGAGAAGTTAATACATGATAACTTGAAAAACTAATGAGAAAAGCATACAGCAACGGATACAAACTAAAAATCAAAAAAAGTAAAATCCATGGAGAAATAAAGATCCACGTTGAAAAGGCCCCAATAGGCTCCAGTCGATTTCGGAAAAACCAACATCCTAAAAATAAAATTACTATTAATAATAAAATCCACACAGTCAGTTTTTTATCTGAAATTTCTCCTTTTTCATGAGTTTCCTGAAGGATACGGTCAATATCCAAAGACGTTTTTTGAATAGCTTTTTCAATGGGCTCTTCTTGCAACATCACTTGGTCAATCATCGAAGATAAAACACGTTCCATTTTTATCCACCCGATATGAGCTGGGGGAGTTTTGGTAAAACGCATTTGTTCTGAAAAACCTTTCATTCTAAAGTCGCTGGAAAAAAAGGGATCATTTAAAGCTTCTTTTAATGAAGGCAAAACATTTCTTTGCTCTTTCGATAAAAAAATCTCCACTTCTTTGGAAGTTAAATATTGCACAAAAGTAAAAGCTTCTTTTGGATAAGAACTCTTTTTAAGAATCACCAACATCTCTCCTCCTCCAAAAGAATAAGGAGGCAGATGCTCTTCGGGCGTGGGTACGGTTGTCACCCCGTACTCTAATAATGAATTTGTTTTGGCAATGGACTTAAAATTCCAAGCGCCAGACAGCATGATGCCTACTTTTCCAGCAGAAAACATCTGATCAATTTGTTCTTGGCGATTAAGAAGAGAAAAAGATTTTAACTGACGATAAAAAGAAAGCGTATTCTGTGTAGCCCTGCTATTTAAAATGGTCTGACTGAGATCTAAAGACAAAACATCGCTCCCCCCATTCCATAAATATGGGATAAACGTTTGCCATGGAGAAAATTCTTCCGCTACAGAAATTCCATACCCATACATATCTGGCCCAAGATTTTTAATCTTTTCTGCTGCCGAAAGAAGTTCTGACCATGTTTTAGGAGGATGATGAGGATCCAAACCCGCTCTTTTAAATAATACTTTATTATAAAATAAAAATCGCGTTCCCACGAGCCATGGCATTCCATAGATTTTACCTTCATGCGTCACGGGTTCCCACATGAGATATTTATCTTTTAGATCTTTCACCTCTTCTGTAAGATCTCGAAGTACACCACTTTGAGAAAAGTGAGGGCCAAACGTTGATCCAATTTCAAAAATATCCGGAGCATTACCCGCTATCATGCTTGTAATAATTTTATCGTTTCCAAAATCCCAACTTAATTGTTGGAGGTGAATTTTAATATTTGGATTTTCTTTTTCAAAACGTTCGACAATAAACCGAGACTGTTCTTCATCCATACTAAATTGCCAAACATGAAGATCTGCCGCCAAAGCCACAAAAGACACAGAAGAAAAAAGAAACATGAAAAAAAATATATTTTTTTTCATGGTACCACATCCTTCATCTTTAAACGCTCCAACATTTTTTTGGCATAAAGACGATTCGTAGGATCAGGGTCTGAATTTAAAATGTCGTTAAAAACAGAAATAACATCTTTATCTTTCCACAGCTGCAATGCCATCATGGCTCTTTTTCGAAGAGCCACGTCCTGACTTTCTCGTGCTGTGCTCACAAATGCTGAAAACCCATGATCTTCTACTCCATATTTTTTCACAAACAATCGATAATCTACCCCTAAAAATTCAAAAACCTGCTGAGATTCTTCTTGAGGCTTGAGCTTGATCTGAGCAAAAAAGAGTTTTTGAAAATCCATTTCTTGAAGCATGGCAATAGCTCGATCAAAAATCTTTTGATCTTTTTTTAATACCAACGCCCATAATAATCTTGCCCTTACCAGAGAAGAAGGATCACTTAAGTGAAGCGTCAGCTGTTTTAAAATAGCTGAATTTTTAAAATGAGTCAGCACATCTACCGTCGAAAGGCGAACCATTTCATCGGGGTCAGATAACTTCTTAAAAAGAAGAAGAATAGCCTCTTCATCCTTCCATTTTCCCAAAAGAGAGACAGCGATAGATCGGATGTGAGGATTTAAATCATCCAAATAATCATAGACAATCTGACAGAGCTCTGGATGATTCCACTGCTCTAACACAAATAGAGCACTTTCTTTTCCAAAATCATTTTGAAGTTTCAATAAATGAGGCAAAATATCTTCAACAGGCATTTTTGAAGCAGCAATGGTTCTGACCAAATGATATCTTAAATTTTCATTGGGAATATCAAAGAGCTGAACCAAAAGTCCAAAATTAGCCATGGCTTGTTCCTGCTCGTGAAATAGAGGTTCTACCAAATCATAAATAGCTTGGACGCAACACTGTTTTACCAAACTATGTTCTTCAGGATCTCTATAAGCATCAATTAAAAATTGAACATCATAAATAACCCCTACTTTTCCCAATTTTAAAACAGATTTTTCTCGCTGAATCACATCTGAAGACTCTTTTAAAATCCGCCGAAGTTCAGCCTGTATACCCACCAATTCAAATAGAACTTTTAATTCTTCTTTTTTTTCTTTCTCAGATCCTTCAAAGAGCTCAAAGAAAAAGGGTTCAAGATAAGCAGCAGAACCCATTTTTTTAAGTTTTTGGATAATGACTTTTCGTTTGATATCATTCCCGTAGAGCCATTCTTCAAAAAGTTTTTTAGTTTGAAGCTCTCGTTTTTCTTCTTTTGAAGATGACACTTTAATGAGTAATTCCCGCAAGATAGCCCAAATTAACAATATCCCAATTAAAGCTCCCAATGCGTAAATAGATAGTTCCAGTAGCCTCTCAGGCATAAAAATATCCCTTCATAGATCCTTTTCGGTCAATTTGGTTGATTTATTAAGTTGATTTTGTTAGCTTTTTTGTCGTTTTATGAAGCCCTTTAAAAATGAACCTTTTTGTGATTTTTCAAAAGAAAAGAATAAAAAAGCATTACAACTTGCTTTAGAGAGTGTAAAAAAACAACTGGGGGAAACTTACCCACTTATTATCGGCGGGAAAAGGGTTACAACTCCAGAAACATTTTATTCTTTTAACCCTTCTAATACCACAGAAGTTATTGGAACCTTCCAAAAAGCAACGCCCTCTTTGTGCGAGGAAGCCATGGAGGCCGCTCTCACTGCTTTTGAATCCTGGAAACAAGTTCCTCCTCAAAAAAGGGCCCAATACCTATTTAAAATGGCAACCCTTATGCGGCAGAAAAAGTCAGAACTATCTGCATGGCTCATTTTAGAAGTGGGAAAATCCTGGCGAGAAGCTGATGGAGATGTTTGTGAAGCCATTGATTTTTTAGAATACTATGGCCGAGAAATGATTCGTCTTTCTCGTTCCCCAAAACTCATCTCCATACCGACAGAAAAAAATGAACTTCGATATATTCCTTTGGGAGTTGGAGTCATCATTGCTCCCTGGAATTTCCCTCTTGCCATTTTGGTGGGGATGTCAACCGCTGCCATTGTCACAGGAAATACCGTTATTATAAAACCCTCTATGTGTTCTTCGGCAATCGCCTATCAATTTATGAAAATCGCAGAAGCCGCAAAACTTCCCAGTGGCGTTATTAATTTTATAACGGGCAGTGGAAGTTTGGTAGGAACCTATCTTATTAAACATCCTAAAACACGGTTTATTTCTTTTACCGGATCTAAAGAGGTTGGTATTCAAATTAATGAAGAAGCCGCCCATGTTCCACCGACGCAGAAATGGCTTAAACGCGTTATCTTAGAAATGGGAGGAAAAGATGCCATTGTGGTAGACAATGAAGCTGATTTAGAATCTGCTGCTAGTGGTATTGTCCGATCTGCCTTTGGTTTTCAAGGACAAAAATGTTCTGCCTGCTCTCGAGCCATTATTCATGAAAAAGTATATGACAAACTGCTCCCTAAAATTATTGAAAAAACAAAACAACTTAAAACGGGAGATCCTCAAAACCCCCAAATGTTTTTAGGCCCGGTCATCAATGCCGAATCATTGAACAAAGTCAAAGAATATATTGAAATCGGAAAGCAAGAAGGTACTCTACTCGTCGGTGGAGAAACCATTTCCTCTCCAGGATATTTTGTGAAACCCACGATTTTTGGAGATATCGCTCCTACTGCCCGTTTGGCTCAAGAAGAAATTTTTGCTCCTATCCTAGCCCTAATTAAAGCCAAAGATTTTGATGATGCTCTGTCCATTGCTAATAATACTGCCTATGGACTAACAGGTGCTGTATATACAAAAAATAAAACCAAAATTAAAAAAGCAAAAGATGTTTTTTATGCCGGGAATTTTTACATCAATCGAGGATGTACGGGAGCCTTGGTCGGTGTTCACCCTTTTGGTGGGTTTAATCTCTCAGGGACAGACTCCAAGGCCGGCGGTCCAGACTATTTACAACTTTTCATGCAAGCCAAAAGTATTTCAGAAAAAAAATAAGAATTATTTTTTTGACAATGCTTTCAGCTCTTTGATATCACTGGTCTCATCAATCTTATGCCACCGTGGCGGAATTGGTAGACGCAAGGGACTTAAAATCCCTCGGCTATTTATTTGGCCGTGCCAGTTCAATTCTGGCCGGTGGCATTTTTATCTATAAATATCTTTTCGATGTCCAATTTTAAGAACTAAAATAAGCAGTTTTTGTCCTTCCACTTCATATATCACGCGATACTTGCCAATTCTAATCCTAAATATCTTTTCATATCCAGAAAGCTTTCTAGAGCCCACCGGAAATGGATGCGTAGCCAAGCGTTCCATTGCAACAACGATATGCTGAACATCTTTTTTGGGAATTTTTTTGAGGCTCTTTTCAGCAGAAGAAGAAATGACGACCTTATATTTTTCCATGTTTTTTCAATTCAGAAAGAACATCACTCAGGGAACGGAAAGACTCTTTTCGTAGATGTTTTAAATCTTCAATATCCTCTAACTCCTCGAGTTTATCGACAATAGCATTTTCAATAAACCGATTCATTTTAAGGCCTCTTTGACGGCATACTTCTTCAAGCGCCTTTTTAACTCTTTCATCAACTTTTGTAGCAAGCTGCTTTTCAGACATAAAAACCTCCCTTACACTTATGAATATACTATATTTATATAGTTTTGTATAGTTTTATATATCTTATTTATTGTCGTTAAGAAAAACTCTTTTTACGCATACGGATGTTTTTGGGAGTGACTTCCACAAGTTCTGTATCATCAATATATTCAAGACAATCTTCTAAATCCATAGCCTTTGGATGATCAAAGTGATCATTGGTTCCATCTCCTTTAGAGCGCATATTGGAAAGATGTTTTTCCTTGCACACATTAACTCTCATATCCATCCCTCTTGAATTTTGTCCAACAACTTGCCCTTTATACACGGACACTCCTGGCCCCATAAATAAGGTGCCCCGTTCTTGAGTATTGATAAGTCCATACATATTGGTAACGCCCGTTTCATGCGCCACGAGCGATCCACGCTCGCGTTCTCGCAAGGTCCCTACATCAGGTTGATATTGATAAAAAATGGTATTCATAATTCCAAGCCCTTTGGTATCCGTTAAAAACTCCCCTCGAAAACCAAAAAGTTCTCGGGTAGAAACAATAAATTCATAAAAAATAATCCCATTTTCTGTTTTCATATCCACCATCTCAGCATGACGCATCCCCATTTTTTTCATCATAATTCCAGAATAGATTTCAGGAACTTCAATAAAGACTCTCTCAAAAGGAGCATGTGTTTTCCCATTGATCTCTTTTGTAATTACCTGTGGTCTAGACACCTCAAACTCATACCCTTCTCTTCTCATACGTTCAATAAAAATGGCCAAATGCAATTCTCCTCGCCCCGATACAAGCCACGTGCCATCTGGAATATCTTCCACCCGAAGAGCAACGTCTTTCTCGAGTTCTTTATAGAGCCGCTCTCTGATCTGACGAGAAGTTTTAAATTCTCCCTCCTGACCTGCAAAAGGAGAACTATTCACGCTAAATGTCATCCGAATGGTTGGCTCTTCAATTCCCAAAAGTGGAAGCGCCATAGGATTTTCAACATCAGCCACAGTTTCCCCAATGGTAATATCTGGAATTCCCGCAATGGCCACAATATCCCCTGCAGAGGCTTCTGACACTTCTACCTGCTCAAGCCCTTTAAAGGTCATTAAAGACATCAAACGGTATTTTTTCATTTGCCCCGTTCGAGAAATGTGCATGATATCCTGGTTGGCTTTTAGTTGCCCATGATAAATTCTCCCCGTAGCAATGCGCCCTTTAAAATTATTGGCTGTAATCATAGAAACTCTCATTTGCAAAGGCTTCGTGGGATCTCCCGATGGGGCGGGGACATGTGTAAAAATAGCATCAAACACAGCCGATATATCTGTCATCGTATTTAAATTCGGAGTTAATCCTGCTTTTCCTAATTTTGAACTGGCGTACACAACTGGAAAATACGCCGATTCTTCATCTGCTCCCAGCTCAATAAATAAATCAAAAATTTTATCTAATACTATCTGAGGCCTAGCATTAGGTTTGTCTATTTTATTAATGACAACAATAATTTTTAATTTTGTGGCTAACGCTTGCTTTAATACAAATCGCGTTTGGGGCATGGGACCTTCTTTGGCATCGACCAAGAGCAAACATCCATCAGCCATTGATAATACGCGCTCTACTTCACCCCCAAAATCGGCATGCCCGGGCGTATCAATGATATTAATTTTATTCCCCTTCCACTCCACCGATGCATTTTTAGAAAAAATAGTAATCCCTCGCTCTCGCTCCAGTTCATTGCTATCCATAATACAAACGGTATCGACAATTTCTTTGTCTAATTTTGTTTTGGATTGATGAAGCAGCGCATCCACCAACGTCGTTTTCCCATGGTCCACATGGGCTATGATTGCAACATTTCTAATATTCATACAGATTTAAAATAAGAAAAATATTCCTGGGCAATTTTTTTCATGATTTCTACGCCCAGAGGTAAACAGGCTTCGTCGATATTGAAATGAGGGTTATGATGGGAACTGGTAAGCTCCTTTTTTTCATTTTTTGATCCCACAAAAAAGAAACATCCTGGTACTTCATTCAGCATAAATGAAAAATCTTCGCCTCCTAAGGTTCGCTCATCTCGAACTACATTTTTACTCCCAACTACCGATGCCGCTACTTCTGCCACAAAATCAGCCATTTTTTTATCGTTAATTGTTACGGGTGCAGATCTCTCATACTTTAATTCATAAGATGCCCCATAGGCAGAGGTGACTCCTTTTACAGTTCTTTCGATGAGCTTTGGCATTTTTTTCCACATATCTGTACTCATTGTTCGAACAGTCCCAATGAGGGTTGTTTCTTCTGCAATAATATTAAAAGCACTCCCTCCACTCACTCTTCCAATGGTCACCACCGCCGAATCCAGGGGATCCGTTTGCCGACTCACAATGGTTTGGAGCGCTTGAATCACATGAGAAGCCACTACAATACTATCAACCGTTAATTGAGGAACCGCTCCATGGCCTCCCTTTCCCTTAATTTTAATTTCTAGTTTATCGACCGCAGCCATGATGGGCCCTGGTGTCACTCCAATTTTTCCAACGGGTAAATTTTGCCAAACATGAAGGCCAAAAGCCGCCTCAACAGAGGGATTTTTTAATACTCCTTCTTCTACCATCACTCGTCCCCCTTCACCGCCCTCTTCTGCTGGCTGAAATACAAATTTGATATTTCCATTTAAACTTTCATTTTTTAAATGCTTAGCCACCATCAGCAGCGAAGCCACATGGGCATCATGCCCACAGGCATGCATCACTCCCTTATTTTTTGATCGATAGGAAACGGAATTTAACTCTTCAATAGGAAGTCCATCCATATCAGCTCGAAGCAAAATCGTCCGAGAGGTCTTTCCTTTTAACACGGTTACAACCCCGGTTTTTGCAATCCCTGTTTGGATAGAAGAATACCCAAAACTCTTGAGCTTAGCTTGGATCGCCTCCGCAGTTCTTTGTTCTTGATATTTTAATTCCGGATGAGCATGAAAGTCACGTCGCCATGCCACTAAATCCTGTATGTCTTTATCATTCATATGAATTTATGTTTTTACCACAATTTTAATTTCTATTCATCCTTATTTTTTGCTATACTTTTTGGATGCGTTATTCACAGGTGTGCCTTGAATCATGGGGATATGTTTTACCAGAAAAAGTGCTCACCTCTCTTGAAATTGAAAAACAACTTTCGCCTCTCTGTAAAAAGTTTTCCTTGCCCAGTGGATTCTTTGAAATTTTCACAGGGATTAAAGAACGACGGGTATGGGAAAAAGAAACCCTTCCCAGTCATATGAGTACGCTGGCTGCTCAAAAAGCCCTTACAAAAGAAAATCTTAAAAATACCGATATCGACTATCTTCTTCACGTTTCTGTTTCTAGAGATTATTTAGAACCCGCCACCGCGGCTACGGTTCATCACGAGCTTGGATTATCACCCCAGGCCTCTTATTTTGACATTTCTAATGCCTGTTTAGGATTTTTGAATGGCATTTTAGTTCTTTCAAACATGATCGAATTGGGTCAAATTAAACGCGGTTTAATCGTCGGAACTGAAATTAGCACTCCCATGATTGAAGCCATTATTACAAAACTTCTAAACACTCCCAATCTAACCATTTCAGAAGCCTATACCTATTTACCTTCTTTAACGTTGGGGTGTGGATCCGCAGCCTTGATATTGGCACACACTTCTGTTTCTAAAACTAAACATCGAATCTTAGGAGGCCTTTCTCGCACCGCTTCCGAATTTCATACATTGTGCCAGGCCATCCCGGACACAGGACTTTTCAATTTTTCTCCTCAATTATCCATGAAAACGGAGGCCAATACCTTAATGCAAGAAGCAGCCAAGCTGGCTAAAAGTACCTGGACAGAATTTAAACAAGACTTCTCTCTAGAGAACAACTCTATTCATCATATTTTTAGTCATCAAGTCGGCCGAATGCCCCGAGAAGAAATGATGAAAGCTTTGGGAGTAGATCACACAAAAGATTACCCCACTTTTGAATTTTTAGGTAATATGGGATCTGTCTCTTTGCCGGCAACTTTTGCCATGGGCGTAGAAAAAAGGCAAATCCAGGCAAAGGACAATATTATTTTAATGGGGTTTGGCAGTGGCATTAACTCTTTATTTTTTCTAGTACAATGGTAGATACTTCTTCATTTCGACATTTATATCCGTTTCAATCCCATTTTTTAGATATTAATGGGCATCGTTATCATTACGTAGATGAAGGCCAAGGGGAAGTCTTGATCATGCTTCACGGAAATCCAACGTGGTCTTTTTATTGGCGAAATTTAATTACTCATTTTTCCAAAAAATATCGAGTCATTGCTCCCGACCACATGGGCTGTGGTCTTTCTGATAAACCTCAAAAATATCCTTACACTCTTTCTACTCACATCGAAAATTTAGAAAAACTCATTACTCATCTTAATCTTTCCAACATCACTCTTTTTATGCATGATTGGGGTGCTCCCATAGGGATGGGATATGCCACCCAATTTAAGCATCATGTCCGACGTTTTGTCGTTTTTAACAGTGCTGCTTTCTTAGATTTTGAATCTCGGCTAAAACTGCCCCTTCGAATAAAGCTCTGCAGTCTTCCCATTTTTGGAGATATTGTCATTCGCCTATTCAATGCATTTGCCCGGGGTGCTCTTTTAATGGCTATTCATCATCAAGAAAAATTGACTCCCGATGTCAAAGCTGGCTATTTAGCTCCTTACAATAGTTTTAAAAATAGGGTTGCTAATCTCAGATTCGTCCAGGACATCCCCTGGCACCCAGCCATTCCCAGTTATTCTATCCTCGAAAAAATTACGTATGATTTAAGCCACTTCAAAAAATATCCCATGATTATTATTTGGGGAGAAAAAGATTTTTGTTTTACTCACCGCTTTTTAATGGCTTGGGAAGATTTTTTTCCTTACGCCTACACACGACTCATTTCAGATGCCGACCACTATGTGGTTGAAGATGCCTATGAGCGCATTATCCCGTGGGTAGAAAATTTTCTAAAACAAAATCCCTTATGAATGTTGCCCATTATTTGCCGTTGAGAGCCGAAAAGTCTCCCGAAACGAAAGCCCTCTATTTTTTAAACAGCTCTTGGACTTTTTCTGAACTCAATTTAAAAAGTGATACCTATGCTCATTTTTTAAAGAAACAAGGCATTGAAAAAGGCCATCGCATTATTTTGATGGTACGCCCTGGAGTAGAATTTGTGGCCTTGACCTTTGCTCTTTTAAAAATCGGCGCTATTTCTGTCCTGATTGACCCAGGCATTGGGAAACAATATTTAAAGCACTGCATTCGAGAAGTAGAACCTCATGGATTTATTGGAATCCCCAAAGCGCATCTTCTCAGATGGCTATGGCCATCTTCTTTTAAAACCTCTCTCTATAACATTGTCGTTGGCCCAAAATGGTTTTTAGGCATTTCAACTCTTCCCCATTCAATAAAAAAAACTCCCTTCCCCATGGTTGAAACCCAAGACACAGATCCTGCCGCTATTATTTTTACAACCGGAAGCACAGGAATTCCTAAAGGCGTCATCTATGAACACGGCATGTTTGAGGCTCAAATTAAAATTCTTCAAAAAACGTATGGTATTAAAGAAGGTGAAGTCGATATGCCCACTTTTCCCCTTTTTGTTCTCTTTAGTGTAGCCATGGGAACCACTTCTGTCATTCCCGATATGGATCCTACAAAACCCGCCCAATGTAACCCACTCACGCTTACTCAAACCATATTGGATCACAACGTTACCTATAGCTTTGGTTCTCCGGCACTCTGGAACCGCATCACCCAGTACTGTATAGAACATAAAATCCATCTCCCCAGTATGACACTCATTTTAATTGCGGGGGCCCCTGTGCCCTCCACTGTTTTAGAAAGATTTCAAAAAATAGTATCCCCTGAGGCCAGAGTTTATACGCCTTATGGAGCCACAGAAGCACTGCCTGTGACTTCTGGCGAATGGGGAACTTCAGGATATGGAACCTGCGTTGGAAAACCCTTAAACGAACTTCAAGTTAAAATCATTAGAATCACAGATCAATCTATCCTGACATGGGATAAGGGGGATAACTCTTTAGAAATTAATCCAGGCACTATTGGTGAAATTGTTGTCAAAGGCCCCATGGTCACAAAAAGCTATTTTAATCGTCCCAAAGAAACGTCTTTAGCCAAAATTAAAGATCCTACCGATGGAAGTTTTTGGCACCGCATGGGCGATGTGGGATACATAGATTCTCAAGGACGTTTATGGTTTTGTGGAAGAAAAGCCCATCGCGTTCAAACCTATTCCCAAACCCTGTACACAATTCCTTGTGAGGCCATTTTTAATCAACATCCTGAAGTATTTCGATCTGCTCTTGTGGGCGTATCCAAAACACCCGTCATCATCATTGAATTAAAAGATAAAAAAAATAAATCTTTTGAAAAAATATCAAAGATCTCAAAAATGTCCAAAATTAAAGACGAGCTTTTGATTTTGGCCAGGCGCCATCCTCACACCCAAGATATCCAAACCATTCTCTTTCATCCCTCTTTCCCCGTCGATATTCGGCACAATGCAAAAATCAATCGAGAAAAATTGGCTCTTTGGGCAAAGGAAAAACTCTCATGAAAACTTTAGTCACCGGCGGAGGTGGGTTCTTAGGACAGTATATTGTTGAACAATTGTTAGAGGCAGGGCACCAGGTTCGCGTTTTTTCCCGTGGATCTTATCCTGAACTTGAAAAACGAGGAGCCGAACTATTTTCAGGAAATATTCGAAATTCTTCTCACGTAGATGAAGCCTGCAAAAATATCGACTGCGTTTTTCATACGGCAGCGAAAGTGAGCATGTTTGGAAATTATCATGACTACTTTCAAACCAATGTCTTAGGCACTCAACATGTTATTCATGGATGCCAAAAAAATAATATCCATAAACTTATTTTTACAAGTTCTTCCTCCGTTGCTTACCATGGAACAGATCAGCTCAATGCCAATGAAAGTACCCCCTATCCAAAAACCTATTTATCTGCTTATTCTGAAACCAAAGCACTTTCTGAAAAACTCATTCGACATGCCAATGGTCAAAAAGAATTATTAACCGTATCTCTCAGACCGCACTTAATCTGGGGCCCCAGAGATAAGTACATTATCCCCAGACTCTTAGAACAGGGAAAAAAAGGAAAACTTTGGATTGTGGGCACAGGGAAAAACCTTACGGATATTACGTACGTCGAAAATATTGCTAAAGCCCATCTTTTAGCTGCAGAGCATCTAATTCCAAAATCCCCTATCTGCGGGAAAGTCTATTATATTACTCAAGGCAAACCCGTTCTTATGTGGGAGTGGATTAATGAGGTTCTGGGACACATGAATATTCCTCCTGTCACAAAGCATATTTCTTTTAAAACAGCCTATACGGCTGGCGCCCTCTTAGAAACGCTGTATCGCTGGCTTCACATCCCAGGAGAGCCCCCGATTACCCGCATGATTGCTCAGCAGCTTTCCACAAGCCACACCTACGATATCTCTGCTGCACAAAAAGACTTTGGTTACACTCCTTGGATATCGACTGAAGAAGGATTAAAGAGACTATTTAGTTATTTACATGAACAATGATCTTTGTAAAATTATTTCCACTTGCACTTAATGAAAGTTTATTGCCAGCTCGATCCCTGAAGTAAATCCCGTTT
>MGPE01000002.1:112937-334101 GCA_001797335.1 Deltaproteobacteria bacterium GWA2_38_16 | reverse complement strand
CAAAAAAGCGATAGTTCAATGTAGACATGATCCTTCTTTAATGGTGATTCATGAAAAAACTGGAAAACCATCCATGACTAAAATCGAAGTGGTAGAGGACTTTAAAGAATATGCTTGGCTTCGAATTTCTCCTGTGACTGGGAGAACCCATCAAATTCGAGTGCACTTGGCTTCGATTGGACACCCTTTGGTCTGTGACGAGCTCTATGGATTAGACGAGGATACCATTTATTTATCTCAATTTAAAAAATCATACCTTCCTAAAAAAGGGGAAGTAGAAAAACCGCTCATTTCTCAACTCGCACTTCAAGCGACAGAACTTTATTTTATTCATCCCATGACGTATCAAGAATTAAAAGTCATTTCTCCTCTTAGAAAAGATCTTAAAGCGATTCATCATCAACTTCAAAAATTAAAAAAATGAAAAAAAGAGCATATTTCCTTTTAAGTTTGGCCATGGTGAGTATAGGAATGTTATGGGTTTTGAATTTAAAGGTTACCACCCGGTATGGGATCAATTATGTGCAGTATGAAAAGAAAATTCCTCTTTATTTAAAGGCAACCAGATTTGTCACCCGGCATTTGGAAATGAAGTTTTTAATGAATGACATTATTTCTGATAAACCATCTCAAAAAGAAAAACTAGAAGCCCTGTTCCAATGGGTCATTCAAAATATTAAGCTTCATCCCCCCAATATGCCGGTGATTGATGATCATCCGTGGCCGATTATTGTGCGAGGGTATGGAGATCATGATCAATTGAATGATGTGTTTTCACTCATGGCTATGGTTGCTGGATTTAAAGCCTGTTATACGGTTTTGGTTCAGCCTGTAAAAAAAAATCGATACCCGATGGCCTTTGTTTTTTATCAAGATCGTTGGATTGCCTTTGATCTAAAACAGAAAAAAGCATTTTTCGATGTTCCAGGAGTGGTTATTACAGATGACTGCCTCAAACGAAACCTAGGCCAATTTCCTTTGAAACGGCTGTGGTGGGAAATCATTCACGCGTATTAAAATTAATCATCCATCCTATAGCCAACGCCGCGGATGGTTTTTATCAGAGATTTTTTATAATTTTCTTAGCTAATACTTTTAGCTTATGATTCTCTTCTACATATGTCCGGAATACTTTTCCGTGATCAATTTTTTCTTTTTCATTTATATTTAAAATCCCATTCAATTTTTTTTCCGCATCAGCAGCGTCTTTTGCAACATTCATCTCAGGAAGTATATCTTTGAACGCCTCATTAGTGGAAACTGGCAAAACACCGCACGCCATCGCTTCAAGTACATCTTTATCAAGACTGCCGGTCTTGCTTAGATTTATCAATACGCTCGCAGTGTGGTATATCTGTGGCATTTGAAAATGCGGAACCGCTCCGATAAACTTTATTTTTGCACTAATTCTGCTTTTCTGAACACACATATGAAGCTCGCTGTAATATATTTTATCGGAATTGGTCACCGGGTATCCTACAATGTGCAACTCAGCATTGGGAATTTCGTTAGACACCTTCTCAAATATTTTAACCGTCTCACATTGCCTTTTTGTAGAAGAAATTCTCCCCACACTCAATATTATTTTTCCTTGTAACCCGTTTTCTTGTGGGAGAAAGGCGTCGGTATCTATACCATGACCAACAACTTTCACTTTCTCACTTGGCAGCCTGAAACTTTGTTTTGAAGCAGTAAAAATTATGTTGGTAACAAACGCGGCGATTTTCAATTTTATATTTACTGAACTATGCGTATACCAAAAACCTATTTTCTTTCTCAGCAATTTCCAGAACAAACCACCCAGTACCACATATACTGGATTCATATGCACAAATACATGATCATAATTGTCGCGTTCTTGAAAAATGTATTGATAAAATCGCAAAAGATACTGCAATCGTGACTGCTTTTCCTCTTTTCCCAAACTCAGCACTTTTACATTTTTTGGTAAGTAGTGCTTTTCTTCTTGAAGGCAGATAACGATAATGCTCGAACAATGTTTTGCAAATTCAGTAATCCACCCGTGCATAAATCCGAGCACGCCGTCATTTTTATCTACTTTTTGTGTTATAATAAGTAAATTCATTAAATTGGTATTTATATTAAGTGTTGTGGGACTACTGATAAATTCCAGCTTTCCATAATTTTGTGAATATTTTTTTCATAGCTGAATCTGCGATTAACATCGTTATATGCTTCTACCCCAAGTTGAAATGCTATCTGAGGATTCTCCAAAAGATGCACAATTTGTTCTACCAATGAGCTGGTGCTATTGGGATTGAAAAAGAGCGCACTTTTACGATCAGAAAAGATATCTAGGGGGCCTCTATATTGAGCTGCAATAATAGGTTTTTTTGCCATTGCAGCTTCTAGAAGTACTCGACCAAAAGATTCATTATAGGAAGCTAAGACAAATATATCAGCTGCATGGTAATAGTTGACAAGTTCCATCTGTGGAAGTTGTCCTAAAAAAGAGACATCGTTATTGAGTTTCAATCTGTTGGTATAGGCAATTAAATTTTTTTTCTCAGGCCCTGAACCAATAAGCCAAAGATGTACGGGAAATGCTTGCTCTTTTATTTTATGTAGAGCATTTAAAAGCATCAAAACATTTTTGGTTTTTGTTAGAGTACTTGTTTGCAGGATAATTTTCCTACCCGCATGACATTTTTTGAGATATTGTACTGTATCGTTATTGTACTTTGAGAAAGTTTCAAGCTTTACTGGCACTGGAGCAATGAAAATCTTATTTTTATGAATGCCATACTCGAGAAGTTCAGATTTAGCTTGACGACTAACAACACGAATAAAATCAGATTTTTTTACAACATATCTTCCCAGTAAATATAGAAATGGATTGATCCATTGTTCTCTTATCCATCGTTTATCAAAAAAAGAGCCATGTATTCCAATTAAAGTGGGAATTTTATACCTCCATTTTAGAAAGATTCCCAATAATCCTGTTAAAAGAGGGTCCTGGGTCGTAATTAGCTGAATGGAATTTTTGGTAAATATTTTATTTGCTACTTTAAATCCATCAATAATATAAAATAATCTTGAAGATGAATGAGTTGGATAAACTGCTACATTTTTTGATAAATTGATTTGATGGATAGGAGACAATAAAGGTGACTTTAAATTAAAACATATAATAAATAGGTTGCCTACATATTTCCCATAGTCTTTGTGCCTTGAAATGCTTTCTGAATGTTCTTGTTGGGCGAGTAAAGATTTATCTAAACTAATCATTAATATGTTCATAAAGATTTCTCAAATATGGTAATAATGAGAATTGATATAGGCAATCGCAAATTATTAACCATATAATATGATACTATACTACATAGTCAATGTCAGAATCCCCCGATTTGATGGACACAAGAGCATTTTAAATTAATTTTAATTGATTGTGATAATGTCTAAATTATGCGGCTTGATTTTTCTTTGAAGTTCTATATTCCTAACGCGAGTACGAAGATCTATCATGAGCATTCGCAAACTAAAAATAACTTGCCCCAATAATCCAGCAATAATCAAAATAAGTGTAAATGTGAAAGAAATACTAAAGAATATAGCAGAACCAATTTTTATTTTTTCAAAGCCCCTCTCTACAAAAAAAAGATAGTATATAACTCTTGAAGAGCTAAATAAAGAAATAAAAAAAGATATAAGAGCTGGGTAGAAAAAAAACCGATAGGGATTCCAGAATAAATAGATGCTTACAATTGTCATTGATTGTTTAAGTATGAATTCTGGAATGGACCGAAATAAGCGAGAAGGTCGCAAAGCAGGGTTGTTTCTAATGGGAATTCCGATTGTTTTCAGGCCTATTCTGCTGGCTTGAATTAATGTTTCCAATGTATAGCTAAAATGATTTAATATTGAAAACTGAAGTGCAGCATTGCGATTCATTGCCCTAAATCCACTTGTAGCATCGCTAATATTTTCACCCGTCATTTTTTGAATAATTTTTGATCCGAGGAGCTGAAATATTTTTTTCGACCAAGAAAATTCAGAGTGTCTACGAATATCCCTGCATCCAACAACATAATCTGCTTTATTTTCCAAAATGGGTTTAATAATTTTTGAGATATCTTCATTGTTGTATTGATTATCTCCATCAGTATTTACAATGATATCTGCGCCGAGGTACAAACATGCCTCAAGACCGCGTTTAAATGTTTGGGCAAGCCCTAAATTACAGTGATTTTTAAGAATATAATTTACTCGGGCAGACTTTGCTATTTCAATGGTATTGTCTGTACTACTATCATCTATAATGATTATTTTAAGCTCAGAAATGCCATCAATTTTCTTTGGAATACTATTTATAACATATTTTAATGTATGCTCTTCGTTGAAGCACGGAATTTGAACAAATAACTTCATTGCGTATTATGCTGTTAATGAGGGTGTAAATTTAGTTGTAAAAACTTTAAGTCCAGCTCGCGCCTTACGCTTGAGCTCATTAAATGATTGTAGACTTCTAAGCTGAGTGAATAAATATTCAGGTCTAAAATAAAATTTAAAATAAGCTTGCTTTACAATTTTAATGAGCTCTCTTTTAGTGAAGTTTTCATGCCAAATAGGAGTCTCCCAGTTTGGATCTGGATTTCTTGCAAATTCTCTCCAGTGATCAAATTTATAAAGCTTTGTATTCAATCCCATAGCATAGAGGGGCGTCGCTGGGTAAGGAGTCATAATAGAAAACTGCGCATAGTTTGGCGATTCCTCCAAAGCAAATGAAATTGTTTTATTAATTCCATTCCTACTTTCACCAGGGGATCCAATAATAAAATCTGCAAGCACTTCAATGCCAGCGGCTTTTGTGGCTCTAATTGCATATTTTGCTTGATCTATATCAGATCCCTTTTTCAAGATCCTGCCAACTTTATCATCCGCTGTTTCAATCCCGAACGAAATACGGCCGCAACCTGCTTTTTTCATTCTATCTAAAATTTCTTCACTAACTAAGTGTACTCTGCTGCGACACGTCCATCTGATTGGAAGTTTTCTTTCAATGATAAGATTACATATAGCTATTACTCGTTCTCGATCAATAGTAAAAGTATCATCAAATATGTTAAACTCAAATATGCCTAATTGTATACATTGCTCAATTTCTTCAAGAACATTTTCGGGTGAGCGAGCTCTAAAATCTTTTCCAAAAACTGGACGATCACAATAGATACATTTGTAAGGACACCCTCGTGATGTCATAAGAGTTGTTGTAACGGATTGCTTTGCCAGCACAGAAGAATAAAAAGTTGGATTTAAAAGATTTCTTGCCGGATGCGGAAGCTCATCAAGATTAGCAAGTAACGGACTTCGTGTTGTATTTTGTATATTCCCCTCATGATCAAAATAGTATAAAGCGTTAACATCAGTTATAGGACATTTATTTTCCAAATAGTCTAAAAAAATCTTAAAAGTTTGCTCGCATTCTCCTACCAATGTAAAATCAATGCCCGGTTGCATAAGAGTTTCTCTTGGATAAATATGTACGTGAGGTCCTCCACAAATAATACGTGTTTTAGGGAGAATTTTTTTTATATTTTGTATCATTTTGAGGCTGTCTATAAGGTGGAATGTCAACATATGGACGCCGACAACATCAGGCCCAATAGCTACTATCCTTTTGATTGTTTCTTCATGACTTAACTTCTCAGCTTGAGGATCTAAGACATGTACCTCATATTGAGAATGTTCTAAAAGATATCCTGCTAGATAAAGCAATCCGATCGGAGGGTATTGTCCTGACTCATTATCAAATGAGTCAACAAAATTAGCCTTTATTGGGCTGTGTAATGGCGGCAATGTTAAAAGGACCTTCATAAGTGTCATAATAACTATAACTGCAAAATGTTAAAGATCAAGGCTATTTATTTTTCTTGAGGTAAAGGTTAAAAAAAATGAACTTTTTCACCAGAATCTACTTAACGGAGTAGTATTAGTTTGGCCCCATTTTTAGAACTCTATAAATGTCATGTTGACATAAAAGATACCAAATAATAACAAAAGTCATTTAGTAGTTTCCACTCCATTGAAGGATTGAAGTATGAAAAAATGTATTTAATTATTTTTGGCTTAGCCCAAAATCTATTATATTTAGGGTTAACGATTATTTTTAGCCCCATTTTATATTTAGGGATTTTTTTACGGAGAATTTCGCACAGCAAAGATGGCCGTTTAAAAATTTTGATTATTCAGATAGCTAAAATAGGAGATGTTGTCTGCACAACGCCGGTTTTCAGAGAAATAAAAAAGAATTTTCCTTCTTCTCTGCTTAGTGTTTTGATTATTTCGCGAGCAAAAGGTATTTTAATAAAAAATACTCATATAGATGAACTTATTATTTTGGACGATAAAAGATATCAAGGATTTCTAGGCGGACTAAGACTAATAAGAGATGCTCGGAAAAAACAATTTGATTGGAGTTTTTCTTTGGCTCCCACTCTTTTTAATACAATTTTCCCGTTTTGGGCGTTAGCATCGCATAGAGTGCTGTTAAGGTCAAAATATGTAAGTAGGGCCGCTTATCTTGCTTCTATATTAAGTAAGCATCATATTGATTATGAACAAAATAAATTAGTTCTTCGTCAGTATTTACAAATGCTTAAATTTTTAGGTGTTAAGGAATATAGCGAAAAGAGAGACGTTTTTTTTGATGGTAATGACATCGCAAAGGCTCAGGATTTTCTAAGAGAAAATAATATAAAAGAAAACGATTTAATCATGGGGATTTCTCCTACTGCGGGAAATAAAATAAAGGAATGGGGCTTGTTAAAATTTTCCGCTCTGGCTGATATTTTGATTCAAAATATGGGAGCGAGAATAATTTTTTTTGGAGGGCCCTCGGACAAGCCCTTTATAAAAAAAGTTTTGTCTAATATGAAAAATAGTGCTTCCGATGCCTCCGAAGTTTTCGGCTTATCCGAAGTTCCGGCTCTAATAAAATTTTTAAAAATTTTTATAAGCGTCGATACCGGACCACTATATATTGCTAATGCCCTTGGAGTGCCGATAGTTGATATAATAGGACCGATGAATGTGGAAGAACAGCTTGACATTGATGAAAAGTGCGAAATTGTTTCAAAAAACGTATATTGTTTTCCTTGCTCGCATATAGTGCCGACAGCCCACGGTTGTAAAGAAGGCCACCGCAAATGCGTGCAAGACATAACAGTTGAGGATGTTTATAAAGCGGTTGTAAGATTGAAAGAGAGAGTTTATTTATTGGTCACTTAAGGTCTTATAGTATTCTAATGTTTTTTGATACCGAATATCTAAATTAAAGTTATCTTTCACTGTATGGTAACCATTTTCTCCTAATTCTTTTCTTTTTTCTGTATCTCGCAATAAATAAGTGATTCGTTCTGATATTACATTGATATCAAAAGGGTTTACTATATAGCCATGTACATTATCTCTAACTATTTCTTTAGTGCCGCCAAAACATGTTCCTACTATAGGTTTGCGACACGCCATAGCTTCAAGATTTATCATAGGGCATGGATCAAAATATACAGAAGGAGTACAAACAACATCACTGCTATGATATGCTGATTTAAGTTCCTCACCTTCTAGCCATCCTGTAAATATGACATTCTTTTCAATATTGAGTTCCTTAGCTAATTTAGAAAGCTGAAGTGTATGATCATTTTCTTTTCCTGCAATTAACAAAACAGTATTGGGTAAGTTATTAATTATTTCTTTTAAAATAAGAACCATCTGTTTAAAACCCTTGAGCCCACTCATTCTACCTCCCACAAAGATAACCTTTTTATCATGAAGATGGTATTTATTTTTAAATTTTTTTATATTTTCATATTCAGGTTTCCACAAATTACTATCAATAGCATTATACACAACATCTACATTTTCAATACCATTATCATTTAAAGTTTGTTTAAGCGCATTACTAACAGAAAAAATTTTATCTACGTACTTAAGATAGCGTCGAATAATAAAATTACGAAAAGGATTATAATAATATCTAAAACGTTTTATTTGTTGCCATGCTGAAACATGATAGCTTAGTTCCTTATCATAGGGAAAACCCATAGTAGCTTGATCAAATTCAATAAGTTTTCCATAATGAAAAAGCATAACATCATGCGCAGTTAAAAAAACTTTTGAACCAAATAATTTGGCAGAGCGAAGAAGTCCAAATGATAAATATTGATGCACATTATGAAAATGTACAACATCAGGTTCAAACCTTTTTAAGATTTTATTAAACTTTCTACCTGCCCAAGGATTATATAAAGTAATCCATGATCTTAAAGATTCTTTAAATTTGAAAGTAGCTATAAAATTAATAGATGGAGAAGCCATAGATGCAGATTCTGAATAATCCATTTTTTGAGAAGTAGTTGTTAGTATTTCTACTTCAAAATTATTTCCCTTTAAGTAACACGCGTCCCTATACACAATTTCTGAAACAGACGATCTTGTTTCATTCGCAGCATCAGTTACTAAGAGAATCTTCATGATTTATTTTCATTAATCACTCGATAGCCTCTGAGCTTTCGAAATCTCTTTTGAGCTTCTATTAAGACCGAGGGACTTATTGATATCATTGTGGAGTTATATATCACGACGGGAAATTAAAATGAAAGGCATTTTTTAATTTCTAGAATTGGGCAGAAAAACTTTTTTTGAATTCAATGAATTCAATCAAATCGAAAAATTCTAAAAACTAATATTGCTTAATTATTTCAATGAGCTACAAAGAGGGGAATAATTTTTAACCTAGGCGTCATGTTTGCTGAAATCGGGGGGGTGATTTAAAGTGCGACTAAGAGAATGGTTGAATATATTTTATCCAGATGAGACAATTGGGGAGAGTAAAGAAAAATGGAATCAACTTGCCAAAAAAAACGCCAACTATTTTGTGATGACAAATTTTGGGGAAAATATCACAGAGAAACAGTTCTCTAAATCAGGGAGGGATGATTATATAAATTACATAAAAGAGGACAAGTTTTTTAGAGAATTGGACTTAAGTACTAAGTGTATTCTCGAAGTAGGATGTGGTATAGGCAGAATAATAGAATTCGTTGCACAAGATTTCCAAGAAGTTTATGGCATTGATATTTCTGAAGAAATGATAAAACAAGCTGAAAAACGTCTTGTTAACAAAGCTAATATTCATTTATGTGCGACGGACGGATTATATTATCCTTTCCCCAATGATTTTTTTGATACAGTTTTTTCATTTATTACATTCCAGCATATGCCGGGCCGCATAACGGTAAAGAAGAACTTGGAAGAAATCGCTCGCGTTCTTAAAAAGATCGGTTTAGCAAAAATACAATTTCGAGGGGCACCGGCGTGTAAAGGAAGTTGGTTCTATGGACCATCATTTAAGATACGACAAATTAATAAAATGGTGGAGAGATTGCCTCTTCAGATTCTGAAGACAGAAGGAGAGGGGACAAAATATTTTTGGGTTTGGTTTCGAAGGACATAAGGTTTAATGAAATCCGGGAAAATTAATTTCAATTTTTCTAGAATTTGCTGCCAAAGAGTAAAATCAGCCATGATTTTGCTAGTAAACGAGGTACCGTCAATTATAATGATTATTAAACAAGTTCTGCACATTAATTGGGGGAAGAAACTTAATCAAAGTAAAAGGTTTATTATTTTAGGGGCAATGTCATTATTTATTTTATTCTTGGCATGTGTTATTTGGTATTCTCCTGCTGTATTTAAAGGATATCCCACTTATACAATGACAGGTAATTATTTATTGGGGCGCAATATTTATCAGACAGCTCTTTATTCAGCAGAAAATGATTTTAATGTTATTCTTTCATCAAATTTAATTAAAAATCAAGGTCATCCTTCTGCTCTTGGCAATAAATTAACGTCTCATTTATATGCACAACTTTTTAGAATTATTGGCCTCCCCAATAATCATTTTTTAATCTTAATTTCTATAATACTTCATGCGCTGGTTTTGTTATTATTTACCTATGCTATTTCTTATCTGTTTAATTTTAAGATAGCATTCCTTTTTTCGCTGATTTATATTTTCCTGCCATTTAACTGGTGTTTACCATATCATTTAGGAACGTATGAATTTGCTTTGCTTTTTTTGGCGTCATTTTTTTTATGTTATTTTTTTTGGAAAAAGCATAAAAAAAAATATTTTTTCTTAATTACTTCGGGGGTTTTTTTAGTGTTGAGTTGTTTATCTAAAGAAGCCCTGTTTATTGTAGCTGCATTCTTATTTTGTTATTTATGGCTAATAAAACAAAAAAAAACATTAACATATATTTTTGTTCCCTTTATTATTGTGTGTAGTTTTTATTATCTTCCTCAAGTTAAAAATAATGCCTACATGCAGCTATTTACTACACATGTTCCTGAACATTTAAAGGCTGCAGATTTTGCTACTTTTGGCCATGTTTATCCAGATCCTTACACATATCATTTTGAATCAAAAAATTATTTAAGTAATCTTCGAGATAAAATTATAAACAACAAACAGTCCTCTTCAGTAGAAAAAATTGAAATAATGAAATCCTTAAAAAACACTGGCATCCAAGACGTGGGCCTAATTGATAGAATAAAAATTGGCTTGATTCTAAGTTTCCGACATCTTTTTAGATTTGTTTCACTAGATGATTTTGGAGGGCCATTTATGTTTCTTTTGTTCTTATTGGGGCTATATAATTTACGACAAAGGAATAAACATTTAGCTCATTTTTTTATGGGATGGATTTTGTTTTCTATATTTTTATTTTCATTTATTATTTTGACTGGAAGATCTCATTTAATGGACTTTAATCTGGCTATTGCTTTATTTATTACATTAGGACTTATAACATTAAGTCAGATAACAATTAACTTTTTAAACCTAAAAAAAGGGTGGTTAAATATTTTTCTTATGATTTTTTTATGTACAACTTTATATAATTGCGTCTTATCGAGTCACATTAGTTGGAGTCGAATCTATGATGAAAATAAGAATTTGCTTGTTAATGCCTATGCTCAAGAAGTAATAAAAAAAAATATTTCAGATAATGCTGTTATCGCCGCAAATTTACATTTCAATGATATAATAAATCTAGCTTATTCTACGAATAAGTCTGTTGTTAAATTTGCTCCTAAAACCATCGAAAACTTATTAAAAAACAATAAATTAAGTTTAGCCTTTAAAACATATAATATACAATATGTAATAGGCTATACTGATGAATTAACTCAGGGAATTATCAAGCAAACACACGTATCTAACATAGCCCATGTCCCAGTAAAAACAATTCAAATGTCTTCTTATAAAAACTTCTTGATGAATATAATGAAATGATTCGGCGATATATATTTAAATAGAATATGATGAGTAATTCTAGTTTGATAAAAGAAAGGAATGAGGCATTTTATGTATAAAAAAATATTATACTGTTTTTTTGCATGTATTCTTTTTGTAATATTTATTGAGATGCTAAGCTATGTAACTCTTTCTGTATACTATAAATATTTTAATGCACATGGTTATTCTCAGTTTTTTTGGGAAAAAATGAAACATAATGTTCATCCTTTAGTCAGTAGGTATTTTTTTCTGGACGAAAAAAATATAGGGGAAAATAGGATTAATTCAAATGAAGTTTTCCAATTTGATCCTATCATTGGATGGATACCTGTTCCGGGTATTTCTTATATTGGTTATCTGAATGGGCATAAAACAGTTTATCAACATAATAAGAATGGATTTATGTCAATGGATATCGAGGAAATTATACCCTTTAAAAAAGCAGAGGATGAATACCGTATATTTGTTTTAGGAGGCTCAACGGTTATGGGCGTAGGTGCATCTGATATGCGTTCAACAATTCCAGCTTATTTAGAAACGGAATTAAAGAAAAAAAACACAAAAAATATTCGAGTCATAAATGCCGGAGTTGGAGGGTTTAAAGCCGTGCAAGAGTATATGTATTTCATCAGAAAACTTATAGACTATGAACCAGATCTTATCATTACTTTTGATGGTTCTAATGATGTAGGTCGTGCGATTGATGCACTGCGAGGTAATTTAAAACCAAGTGATGATTATTATTTAGCAATTCAGGGATATAATATGACTCAATTACTTGGTTCTTTTAAATATTTTCTTGAAAGAGCTAAGTCTTCCATACAATACAATATTAGCACCGGCAAGATTTCTTTTTTCTGCTTCGGTTTAAGTCAATTTATGTCTCTTGTAAGGTCAAAAAATACAAGAAAAAGCGTGCCGACTTCGAAAGAGAAAATAAATCTAAAATTAGATGTTATTAAATTTTATACGCATTATTTAGAGGAAATTGTTTTATATGGCCTGTCACATCGCGTTAAGATTTTTTGTATTTTACAGCCACGCATCAATAATGGATTCAAAAAAAATCATCCTAAAGAAGCTGTTTTTTATTCTATCAAAGATAAACAAGATAAATACGATATGCATTATGTGTTTTCGGTGTTCTCCTCTCTATTTAATGACATGGAGAAAAAGTATTCAAATAATGATACCGTTCTTATCAAAGATTATTCTGCGATTTTTAAAAATGTAAGTGACGAAATCTATGTTGATGAGATTCATTACAATGATTTTGGGAATTTAATTATTGCACAAAAGATTGCTAGTGATGTTCAGTCGTACTTAAAAAACGAGATCACTCGTGCCCAAATTATAAATTGAAATAGCCCAATCTTCTTGAACATTTGGAGTTTATCTAGGGCAGATTTTCATAAAGGTTATAAAAAGTGGTATGCATAAGTTTTTCGAGATTCTTTTTGGACAAATAAGTTTAAAATTTAATCTATTTTTAGAAGAAAGGAATTTTTTATTCATAGTGATCTTAAAAACATAAAAATTTGCTATTTTGGTTTCTTTGATCCTACTTATTCTAGAAGTAGGATTTTAATGAGGGGTTTGTCTCAGTATGGCATTGATGTTATTCAATGTTATTGTAATCGATATTTAGGACTTCGGAAATATTTTGATATTATAAGACAATTTTTGAATATCAGGCGTAATGTAGATGTGTTCATTGTTGGATTTCCTGGTTATCAGGTAGTAATTTTATTAAGGTTTTTGACATCAAAACCGATTATCTTTGATGCCTTTACTTCACTTTATCTCTCAACGGTTATCGATCGTAAAAAAACAAGACCTTTTACAATTAAGGCGGTTTATTATTGGCTATTGGATTACTTTTCATGTAAATTATCCAATGTAGTACTTTTAGATACAGAAGCACAGATCAGCTATTTTCTTAATTCCTTTAACTTAAGAAGAGAAAAATTTTTGAAAGTCTTTGTGGGAGCAGAGGAACCAAGTTATTATCTCCAAGAAGTAAATCGTACTAAAAAAGATGGGCCTTTTTTAGTCCATTTTCATGGTTTTTTTATCCCTCTGCATGGGATTCAATATATTTTAGAAGCGGCTAAATTATTAGAAAATGAGGAAATTCAATTTAATATTATTGGGAGTGGACAAACTTTTCCTGATATGAAGAAGCACAGTCAATGGCTTAGAAACAAAAATGTTACTTTTGTGCCTCCCCTAGAATATAAAATATTATTATCTTATATTTTAAGTTCAGATATATGTCTTGGAATCTTTGGGGGGACTAAAAAATCAGACCTTGTAATTCCAAATAAAGTTTTTGAAGCAATATCCTTGCAGCGCCCTGTAGTTACTGGAAACTCTAGCGCTATTCGCGAAATTTTTGAAGGTGGAAAAAATATTTTTTTAGTAGAAATGGCCAATCCAAAAGCGCTAGCAGAAGCAATTTTGAAGTTAAAATCTAATCAAACATTATATTTTGAAATGGCACGTAATGGCTATAGATTATTTGAAGAAAAATTTAAACCAAGAATTATAGTAAAAGATCTAGCCACTTGTATATTTAATGAAATTAACCCTCATTTTTAAAACTGCTATGTGGGTAATGTAAGTTATGTTCTAAATTTTCGATTGTATTCTTGTAGAATGCATCTATTCTCAGAAATTTTTCGAAATACTCTCTTGCTTTTTTTTGCATCCAAATGAATTTGTCATTATCGATGTCATTGTGGAGCTTTAAGAGTATTTCATCGAAATATTTTAAATTACGATAGTCAATGATAATAGAGCAATCATGATAATTAATGATTTTTTCAAAAGGAAGAACGCAGTCGGTACTAATAAGGATAGGAATTCTACCTAAGCTCATGGTTTCAAAAAAAGTAGTTGATATGTTTGAATCTCCCTTGGTAGTTAAAATATAATCAGAATTATGAATGATGTCTATATATTCTGAGCGAATAGTTTCAATGGAACTATTATTTTTAATAGTTTTATTACTCCCCGAATAGAACTTTCTGGTAATAATTTTACTGTCAACTATTTTAGATTTTTTTAATACTTCTATGGCTTTTCTTCTGAAAAATAGGCCTCGTTTTTGTGGCTCATATTTTCTGTTTAAAAAGATTTGTTTTTTTAAGTCTTGTAAAAAAATATTTAGGATGTATTTAATATAATTAGTCGTATTATCGAAATCTGCATACCCACAAAATCCCACCGTTGGTCTAGCTTTCTTAATTCTATAATTAATTGTTTTGAATCGAGATAAATCATCTGCATAGAGGGGCATTATCCATTCATTGTATTTTGTTTTATGCTTATATTGAGCCACTCTAAATATAATTGAATTGGGGATATTTACATCTTCATCTGAATCTCCATATAAGAAGATTAGAAGTTTTTTGTTATACTTAAATGTTAATTGAATATAAAAATTGATATATGCTTTTTCATGCTTTAAGTCCTTGTAATTATGAGGGAGCAAAAGATAATCGGCCTTATCGGGATGTTCTGTTATTTGGAAAATTTTTTCTGTATAGAAAAAAAATGGATTAGAATCTTTAAATGGAAAAGAAAAATGTTTTGTTTCCAAGAAGGGATATAAAATAGGTAGACAACTATATTTTTTTAGAAGATGATCTGTATAGATTTTTAGCATTAGTCTCGACCTTCTTAAGATTATATGGCATGGTATGTGGGAGATTTCAAGATTAAAATATCTTTCAGTGAAGGTAAATTTATACTGATACCCTAAAACCGGTCCAGGAAATATGTTACACTGGGCTAAAAAATGGAGAAAAATGGCAACATTAGAATACCAATAAAAACACATAAATGGAATTTACAAAATATCAAGAAAAGGGCAGTATGCATTGGGACGAGATGGAGACGAAGTCCATTTATAAATTTAATGCTTATCAGCAGGCGCGTTATGAAATTGTGTTGGTCTGGCTTGGGGACATAAAAGGTAAGCAGCTTGTTGATTTTGGTTGCGGAGATGGAGCTCTTAGTTATCTTTTAGCTAAGAAGGAGGCGGAGGTAACTGGCATTGATGATTGCAAGTTGGGAATTCATCTGGCCAAGGAAAATTTTTTTAAAAAGAGAATCAAAGGAAATTTTTTAATTAGAGATGCGGCTTGCACATCTCTAGGAACAAATTTTTTTGATATTGCGATTGCGTCAGAAATTATTGAACATGTTAATGATGCTCAAAAATTAATATGTGAAGCATGTAGAATTTTAAAATCCAAAGGCATTTTTATAATTACGACCCCGTATAAAATAACTGAAAAACCGGGCCTATTCCACATCAAAGAGTTTTATCCTTCAGAATTGGTTGCTTTACTTAAAGAAGAGTTTGATAATATTGAAGTTAAGGAGACCCATCATATTATGTGGTACAGTTTGTATACTTATCATGTGGCATGGTTTAAATGGTTAATTAATATATTAACTCTTTGGTTTGGCTATAATCCATTTTTGACTGATAGTACGAAGAGAACTAAGCGAGACGCCTATACTCAGATCAGTATAAAGTGCATTAAAAAATAAATTTATGTTAATGCTTCTGAAAATACTGTGATTTCATGATGGCGAGTTTTTTGATAAAAATAATAGCATAGGATGCCAGATAAAAAACGGCACATAATCCTTGAAATGACGAGCCCTATCAAGCCGTAATAAATAATAAATAATGTAATTGTAAATATTTGAAAGATGGAAGTTATAATGTTTATCAAATATAATTCTTTAACTTTTTTCTTAGATTTTAAAAAAAGCTCCACTGGGGTGAATGCAATATTTAACATGGAAATCGCAAAGAGTTGAGATAAGAAAACAATATCCATATAATTAGAGAAGAAAACTTTAAAAATATAAGGGGCCGTCAATATATATAATCCAATAAAAAAAATACCAATCAAGAAAAAAAACAGTGTTATGGTTTTCATATTTTTTCTAATATCTATTTCTTGTGCTTCTGAAAATTTTGGGAATGCCAAAGTATACAATGTGCCTAGAATGCTTTTTATTTGTTCTGGAATGGCGGTGACGATTGCGTAAATAGCCAATGAGGGAGCTCCTAAAAAATGAAAAGTTATTATTTCGTCGGCATAAGATGAGACGGTTGCTAATATGCGCATGATATTGAGATGCTTTCCATAATTGATGACTTCATTTCCATCGGTGTTATTGGTAGGAAATTCTTTTAAAGTTTTAATAAAAAAGATAGCCCTAAGCACTGTATATGATGCAAAAAATACGAGTAGAATGATTGGAATTTTATGACTTAAAATTACTGTTAATATTAGAATAATATTGCAAGTGAATTCTACGAACAAAGAATATCGGTAAGAGCGAATAAATAATTTTTTCCCCTGCAGAAGGGCATCATAAATTGAGAATGCATTGTATAGAGGCAGAAAAAAAGTTAAAATTAGAAAGGAAATGCCCAAGATAGAATTATTTTTCAGTAAAAAAAATCCTGATAAAAAAATACAAGCTATAGATGCCAATAAAGACCTCTTTAATTTTTTTTCAAATATTATACCTAGGGGTGGGGTTTGGTTACGGGCGATAGATTGAATTAAAGCAGTGCCTATGTCTGGCAAGGTTAAAACATTTAATATGCCTATGATAGCAAAAATGTACTTATACGTTCCAAAATCTTCTTTTGATAAAAAATTTGCAAAGACGAGAGAAGTAATTGCATATAGAATAGTAGATATAAAACGTTGAGAAATTAGTACGCTTCCATTTTTAATCCAGTATGAAAAATGTAATGGCATTATTTTGATGTCTGCCTTTAAACAACGTGTAGATATCTTTAATACATAGCATGCCTTTATAATTTATGAAATTATTATTTATTGAGTCTTAATATATTTTTTTGCTAAGCAAGTCACTTATTGTTTTTAAGCCTGTCACTTTAGAACGGCGCTTGGATGAAGGTATGATAAGAGAAATTATTAGTGAGTTTAATATAAAAATATTATAGGGTATTCTAATGATTTGTCGAGGCAGGTCAGTATTAATCAGATGAAGCATTTTTACTTAGTTTTTAAGCGTCATATTTTAATACCTATTTTAATAGGTGATTTTTTTAAACCATGGCATTTTCTAATTTCAATCTTGAGGTTCAAATTTTTTAATTACCCTTATTCAGCTATGATTGAAATAGGGAATACGTGTAATTTGCAATGCCCAACGTGCCCAACCCCCAGACAGAAAATACTTAGAAAAAAAGAATTAATGAGTTTTTCTAATTTCATATTAACGATTGATAGCATCAAAAATTCAATACATGTAGTTTATTTATATTACACTGGTGAGCCTTTGATACATCCAGACATTTGCAAAATGATAAATTATGTTCATCAGAAAAATTTATATTCTATAATTAGCACCAATGCAACCTTGTTAGATCAAAAAATTGCAGATGAACTGTTGTTCTCTGGGCTAGATGAAATTATTTTATGTTTAGATGGTATTACGCAAGAATCTTTTTCGTCTTTTAGAAAAAAAGCTGATTTTTTTGAGGTTATGAGAAATATAGGATATTTTTGCAAACAAAAACAGAGATTAAAGCTAAAAAAACCATTCATTAAATTACAAGTGATTCTTAATAAGCTCAATCAAAATGAAATAAGGGGAATAAAAAAATTAAGTGACTGCTTAAAAGTAGATTGTTTGCATATTAAATCCCTGGCTCTTTGTGAGCATGTTTATTCAAAAGACGAAATTAAAAAATTAGCCGATATTTTTTTCCCGGATGGTAAGGAATATAAAGACAAAATTAGATATAAACAGGAAAACCATAAACTTATAATTAATAATCCTCCTTCAAAATGTTCTTTGGCTGAATCACAATTTGTTGTTTTGGTAGATTGTAAAATTTCCATGTGTTGTTATGATTTAAATGGAAATTATATTTATGGAAACATTTTAGCGGAAAAATTCGATGACATTTGGTTTAATTCTGATGTTAAAAAAGTAAGAGAGTTGGCTAACGAGAAGAAACATTCACTTTGCAAAGTATGTTCTAATTTCATTTAAACAAGATAAGCCATTTATTTGATAGCATAAATATAATAACCCGCAGTGGTTGTCCTACGCTCGGTCTTAAATAATTTATCTAAAATATACGTCATGGGTTCCCAGATAAATCGTGTTTTATTTTGCCATGGCGAAAAGAACATCAAAGCTCTAAAAATGCCTCCTTGTTTCTTAATTTCAATATGTTCAAATCTTTTAAATAAATACTTCAAGGCTTCTTCTGTAAAACGATAATAATCGCCATAGATATTATGCCGTGCGTGATAAGGATAAACAAAATGAGTATATCCTAAAAACTTTCCTCTCTTTATAAGAACTCTATATATTTCATTAACAGCTTGATGAGGGCTATGCAAATGTTCTAGTACTGAATTACAAATAATAGCGTTTACCTTATTATTCTTTATTGGCAAATGCTGAATATCTCCCACAATATTTGGATTATATTCAGAAGCTCTATCTAAGGTTTGATACTTTCTTCCAATAAATAAACTTTTGTATTTGAGCATCCCTTTTTGAAAAGCTCCTGCTCCTCCCATATCCATAATATAATCTTCTTTAGCAATTTCCTTGATCTTATTTTCAAAAAAACATTTATAATCATATGTCATATTTTTTTAAGATACACGAATTTGGCATTGATATTCAAATATAATATGACAAAATCGTCTTGTTATGGAAAAGTTGATTAATTCTAAATATATCAAAAAAAGAGGCAAGGAAGAATATTCATTTGCCGGTGATTAATAGGATCAATTGAAAATTATTAATCGTATCATATGATATTATACTACTTAGTCAATGTCAGAATACCTTCAGAAAGGGCCCATTGTGTTCAAATCGTAAATATGTGTTCTGCATTTAAAAAACAAGGTATCGAAATTGAATTGATTGTTCCTTTCAGATTTCAAACAAGTAGAATGGCAGCAGTTAAAGATGTTTTTTCGTATTTTGGAGTTGAGAAATTTAAAATTAAAAGATTACCCACAATTGATTTCTTTATTTTTTATAGGTTTAAATATTTATCGTTTTTAAATTTTTCAAGGGTTAATACTTTATTTTTTTGGCTGACTGCACTTATTTACTTAAGCTTCAAAAAAAGAGGGTGGATATTTGTAAGGCAGGAAGATCTTGCTTTTTTGTTTTCATTGACAAAGTCAAAAATAATTTATGAAGTGCATAGATTACCTGAATCTTTCATGTTTTTTTATAAAATTCTTTTAAGGCGAGCATCAAAAATCATTGTTTTAAATAAAACTATAAAAGAAGCGCTCATCAACAATGGTAACATTTTTGAGCATAAAATTCTCGTTGCATCTAGTGGGGCCAGTGAAGTGGATTTTTTAAATTATAAAACAAACCGTGCAGTCCAATGCGTTGATATCGATCATCAAAAAATTAATGTTTTATATGCAGGCAGCGTATCAAAAGATAGGGGAATAGAATTTATTATCGAATCTTTTAAATATTTAAATCAACGCTATGTATTATATATTTTAGGGGGTACAGCTTCTCAAATAATCCAATTTAAGCACTTAGTTAAGCAGCTTAATGTCTATCATAGAGTTCTTTTTATGGGGTATACAGATTATATTAATACGCAGAAGTTTTTAAGATTAGCCGATATATTAGTTGTTTGTTATGATAAGAACGGTAATCATGTGCCAAGATCTCCATTAAAAATATTTGAATATTTAGCTGCTGGGAAGCCAATGGTTGCTCCAAATTTACCATTTATTGCAGAAATTCTAACGCATGGGAAGAATGCAATTTTAGTTGAACCAAATAATTCTCTCGCTATTGCAAGGGCAATTACAAATATTTCTGAAAATAAAGATTTGGCGGAAACATTAAAATATTATTCAAAACTTACAGCTAAGCAATATATCTGGAAGACTCGGGTAAATAATATTATTGAATTTGTAAACAGTAATCAGTGAAATATGATTATGGTAGTATCAAGTTGAATGATTTTTGTTGAGAGTGTGATGCTTTTTTCGAATTCCATATGCAATAAACATAAAATAAAATGGGTATAGTGAACTTTTATGCCGATACAGAGTCCCTAGATTGCAATTTATAGTAGAAAATATAATTGTAAATATGGTTGTGAAAAGGGCTATGGTAAGAATCAGTAATTTTCCGTTAAAATTTTGTTCTTTAAGAGATAAATAAACTCCTTTCGATATATATAAACTTAAGATGAGCAGTGGTATGACTTCTATCAGAATAAGTTTTTCAAACATACTTAATGGTTTAGAAAAAATATATGGTAAGGGGGCTGCAAAAAACATCATGAGTGATTTGGGGAGGAAAGATAAAAAAGCTCCTAATGTTTTTATGTCAACATTGGCATATAAGATGTGCTTTCCTGTGCAGCTACTCTGCAAGGCAGTATTCACAGATTGACACAAAGTGCTTAAAATAATTTTATCTCCTATCCTAAAAATTAAGTATTCATGTATAGGAATGGCGCTAAAGAGGGCAATGAGGATCAAGGCCGTTATATAAAGATATTTTTTGTTTATTGGATTATAAATGACGTATATAAAAAAAGTTATATAGCAAATTGTAATAATAATTAGGCCCATGTATAGGCGAAAAAATAAAAGACATGCTAAGCAAGATATTAATCCTACTAAATACAGTGGCTGAAAATATTTTTTTAATAAAAGAGCTAAAAAAAATAGAGTGCTGTTTAATATTAAATATAAGACAGATTCTTTGGTATTTAATGTGGAAGTATAAATTAAAAAAGGTGCATAAGAGCATCCCGCTAAAGTAAGCAGTGCTTCTCGATTAGAAAATATTAATTTAACCAGTTTAAATAAAATATAACTTCCTAGAGTCCAAGAGAAGATGCTAATAGTTTGCAATGCAGTGATGTTATTCCCGACGATTATTTCTAAAATACTATTTAAATAATAAAATCCTTTATCTATACTCTTAAATTCAAAAAAATCGATATTTTTATTATGAAGCCAATGATCTATTAGATGCTGGCCTCCTATGGCATAGTTTAGCTCATCTTCTGTGTAGTCCAGGTTGAAATAATAATTTTTTAAAATCAAAAATAAGACTCTAAGTAAGGTTGCTGAAATGAGAATACCTAGAATTAGTTTTTTGTTATTGAGAGCTTTCATGGGGAAAGTTCTGAAAAAATATTTCTATGTCGAGCAAGACAGTGTTGCCAACTAAAATTTTTAGCTCTCTCTAGTGCCAGTTTAGAGGTATTCTTATACAAATCTGAATTATTATATAAAGTTGTAATTTTATTTATACAATCATCATAATCATTGTGTTTGAATAGAAATCCGTTTTTGCCTGAGAGAATAACTTCAGCGTTTCCCCCAACATTAGAAACAACACAGGGAAGGCCATGGCTCATCGCTTCTAAAATTACATGCGATAATCCTTCATATTTTGAATTTAAGATGAAAATATCGCTGGCTTTATAGAACAAGTGACATTTAGAATTTTCTATGGCTTCCATGTGTTTTACATGGGGGCGAGGAGGTATTTTTACGGGGCCAGATCCAATAATAAGAAGCTCAGCCTGTGGGATTTTAGTAATAAGCTTATCCATAATTTCAATCATTTCCTGTATGCCTTTATGTAGTACTAGGCGCGTAATTGAGAGTAAAATAAAACTTTTTGGATTAAGTTCCAGAATCTCACGAATTTTGTCTTTAGAATATGGAGGGTTGTCTAAAGAAACAGCGTTATAAATGATTGCTATTTTTTTAGAATTACTCGGGTTCCATTTTTCCACTAATGTCTTACAGTATGTGCTCGGAACAATAATTTTATCGCAATGATTACTAATAAAACGTTGGAGAAATTTAAAAATTTTTATTTTTAAGGGTGTCTTGGATACATAAAATTCTTCAAGAGAGAGGTTAAAGTTCTTCTTTTGAAAAGATCGCTCCCATGCATTGTCTCCTGTAACCTTTATAACAAGTTTTTTTCTAAGTGTTTTTGTGGCAATAAGCGCAGGTAATCCAGTATCCCAGACAGATCCATGCGCGTATATAAGAGTGTACTCATTTTTATGGGTGATCAGAAAGTACAAAGCGTATAATGATCTTAATATAATGTGATTGCGAAAAGGAATTTTGTGTATAGTTACTCTTTCTTTTACAAAAGTTTGAAAATGAAAAGTCTTTATATTAGAAAAAGTTAATATTTGAACCTTTCCTCCAAAATGGATGAGGCGCTTGGAGAATTCATTCACAAACGTGGCCGGTCCACCAATGTCTGGTGGGAAAATGCTCGTAAATATTAAAATTCTTTGAGTTTGCATGAATTAACTGACTATGAAGTATATAGGTGTTTCATGGAATTTTCCTAGCGTTTTTTTTTTCTTTAAATAGAATGAATTGCCTGTATGGAACTTCGGGATCACATGAAGGAAAAAATAAAAATTTTACATATCATTACCACGATGGATTTTGGAGGAGCGGAAGTACGTTTATGGGATGAGATTACTCATGCAGACCCAGCGAAATATTCTCTAGCTGTGGCCTATTTAAAAGGGGATGGGGAAATATTAAAATATAATCCACAATTTAAAGATGTGCATATTATGGGTTTAATTAAAAAGGGTAAGTTTTCAGTATTAAAAGTTTTTAATCTTATTAGTTTTATCATTTGTGCTAAGCCACACTATATTCATACGCATCTTATTCATGCCAGCATACTGGGGCGATTTTTAGGATTTATTTTTAATATTCCAGTGATTACCACTCAACACCATGCCTATCAATTTAAAGATAATTCATGGATATATAAAATAGAGAGATTGTCGCGTAGATTTACCAATCATTTTATCGCAATTTCAAATTATGTAAAAACATATCTTGAGAAAACATCTTATCATGCTAAAAGTTCCATTTGTGTTATTCCAACCGGAATACAAATAAATGAGTTAATTAAAAAAAGCCTTCCTGTGGTCGAGCTTATTAAAAAAATTGATCTTATAAGTCATAAAGAGAATTTGAACACTGAGACAGTATTTATTGGAACAATCGCTAATTTTAGACCCCAGAAAAATTATAAGTATTTTTTTGAGGCATTGCAGTTTGTGGCTAAAGAGCATTCTAATATTATAGTTATTGTTATTGGGGGAGGTTTAGAAATTTTAGATTTTCAAAAGCAAGTTTTTAAATTAGAAATTGCTGATAAAGTGCTTTTCATGGGAAGCGTTCCAAATGCTTTTCAATGGGCCCAGATTTTTGATATATTTGTATTAAGTTCAGAGCAGGAAGCGTTTGGGCGGGTTTTATTAGAAGCAATGTTATTTAAAAAACCCATTGTTGCTACAAATGTGGAAGGGATCCCTGAAGTTATTGTTCCGTTTAAAACGGGTTTGTTAGTGCCTGCTAGGCAACCTGAGACTTTGGCAGATGCCATTATACAACTTATTAAAAATCCAAATCTTCAAAAAGAATATGGGGATGCAGGATTTGAGCGGCTAGAGAAAAATTTTTCATTTTCCGATCATGTGGCGCGACTAGATAAATTTTATACACAAGATGTGCGGGGATGTTAAAATTTTCATTGCTAGCGAGCCTTTTAATGGTTTTATATTTAATTTCTATTCTCTTAATTTCCATTAAAAATTCGTTAATATTTAAACAGTTTTGTGTAAAGTTACATTGGAAAAATTGGTTTTTTATTTTATGTATTTCTTACGGTTTCCAATATCTTACCTTTTTTAGTGGAACCCAAGTGGTTGTGCGTGCGAGTTTATTAAAAAAACTCTATAATATTGCTGTGAGTAAGACCCTTATCGCCACATCCGCTGAGTTTATTTATAATTTAATAATGTATTGTCTTAGTTTTCTGATTGCAGTTAACGTTGTGTCTTTAAGCTATCCAAATCTTTCTTTTTTAAATTTGATCGTTGTTTTAATGATTTTAATTTCTGGGCTGTTTTTTGTGATGTTAAGATATTCTCAAGTATTTATTTTTCTGAAGAATCTGCTTCCTTTAAAACTTTGGAAAAGATTAAATATTTTTGAAAAAATGATAGAGACTTTTATTCAAGAGTGTTCGGGGAGTAAAATAACCCTCAAAAGTCTTCTTCCCATTTTTCTTATTTTACTCATGATAAGTATCTTAAATGGCCTGTGGATGTGGGTTTGCTCCCTATTGGTGGGGGCAAAAATAAGTTTTATACAAGCCTATGCTGTTTTTTGGATTCCCTTTTTGTTGGGAAAGTTATCCAGAATACCCTTAGGGCTAGGGGTCAATGATATTTCTATGTATTTTTTATTGGATTTATTGGGCGTGGCTAGTCCTCTTGCATTAAGTATGGTTTTAATTTTCCGCTTATTCTTTTTTATTATAACCGTATCTCTGGGGTTTATTTTTTTTATGAAAGGGAGATATTTTAGGTTAATTTATAGTAAGAGTGGGATCTCATAACTTGCTCCCAGTATTAGCTAGAAAATAGCTAATTTTTTTATTAAAATCTTTATTAGTTGCACTACCCAATTTCCTCTAAAACGGCTGTGATGGGAAATCATTCACGCGTATTAAAATTAATCATCCATCCTATAGCCAACGCCGCGGATGGTTTTTATCAGAGACTCTTTATTGGGAAGATCTATTTTTTTTCGAAGATAATTAATATATACATCAATGATATTAGTCAGAGTTTCTTCATTTTTCTCCCACACCTCATTTAAAATCATCTCCCGGGTTACCAGTTTATTTTTATTTTTTACCAAATACGCTAAAAGCTTATATTCCTTTTCTGTCAAATCAATTTCTTTTCCTTCTTTTTTTACTTTTCGGCGAACCATATCCAGTTCCATATCCTTAAAACGAACTAAATAACAAAAGTGGGGGGGGTAAATTCTCCGGAGAAGAGCCGTCATTCTTATTTCTAATTCTTCTAGTTCAGAGGTCTTTGCAACATAATCATCACACCCATTTTTAAACGCGGCCACTTTATGCTGAACATCCGAAAAATGGGAAAAAACGATAATCGGTATATAAACATCTATGTTCTTCAGTGTTGTGTAAAGTTTCCCCCCTTCCATATCTAGAAAAATATATTCACAAATAACAATATCAAATTGCTTATTGTTAAAATTTTCAATAGCTTCCTTTTCCGTCTTAACATGCTGAATTTGATAATTTCGTTGCTCGAAATATTCTTTGACCTGATGAACATCTTTTTCATCATCATCAACGATAAGAATACTATAGTGATCTTTTTTAAACGAAACCTCCATAAGTCATTGAAAGATATCACATCCTGTGCTCGTCGAATACGTAATATAAATTAAAAATTTATAAGTATATTAAGTATTACTTAAGAATTTTGTGCCCAGTTTACAGAGGGGGTAATTCATTTACTGACCTCTTGATTGTCTGCGAAGCTGTGCTATATGTCTTTTTAGGAGTTTTTTTATGAAGAAGAAGATGATGTGGATAATAAGTTTAATGATGTTGGGTTTAACGTTTTCTCCTCTTTTGCACGCAACTCACGGCGCAGATAGCAGTGGGGGTGGAGGAGTATCGATTCCCTACACTTTTAGAGTACAGATTATTTACATTGATTATCTAAGTAGGGAAATAGCTTAATATTGTCTTCTGTCCAAATGGCTATCCCTTCAGAAGAAGAAAATGAATACTTTAACACGTCAGATCTGTAGAAAACATAGGACATAGGATGGATAGGAAAAAATTTTCTTTTATCGGTATTGGTATCCAAAACCATTAAAATTTTATTTGTCCAAGGGAAAGTGCTGCGCTCTTCAGAACTCATATAAAGATTGTTAAAATCATTTTTCAAAATATTTGCTTCATTGGTACCAAGAAAGGCAAACATCTGATTTTCTTCCGTAACAACATTTTTAGTAGCATTGCCCGAAATGCCTAATATGGTTTTTTCTTCGACAACTTTTGAAATAATTGTATTTTGGGGATTCATGTCCCTAAATATTTTTATTGCAATTCCTCCATTTGTACTTACAAAGTTTGTGAGTTGAATCAGTAATTTATCGGGAGGTATAAAGTTCATATTCGTAATTTTAAATAGTCTATTATCATTAGCTTTTGTAACCAGGTTTAATTCACTTGCCGTTTTAATTTTGTCTGAGAAACGCAGCACTTGATATTCACTTTGTCCATCTTGATCTACTAATATGACAATTCTTTTATCGCGCTGTTTAATATCATTGTATACCGATGTTTTGTATGTATAAATAGCAGCAATATATCGAGAATCTGCTAAAAAGATGGGATGCAGCCATCCATAATCCACTCCAAAGTTGTTTTGCCCCTCAGCACTAATCACATATTGACCATCAGGAAAAGTGAGATTCTTAGGCAAGGATTTATAGAACGCTGCTCCTATCCATTTATTATGTAGATTATCACTATGCTGGGTAGTATTGATTTGATAAACTTCAAAATGATCAAAAATTTTCCAGTCATCCCTTATCTGTTTTATCGTTAAAAGAGTATTATTGTTTTTCTTGATAAAGGGAGGATCATTGATCTCAATATTTGAAATAGCCCCCACAATTCCTGTGTCATTTACGGAATACCATTTTGCATTTGTTGGAATTCCTCCCTCAAAAATATCGTTCACATCATAGATATAATGGGCTGAATTTATGCCATCCCCGGTTATAGCGGTACAAAACAGATGATTTGATTTTTCTGAGATTAATGCATGCTTCTTATCTGAAGGAAAGGCGGCGGTATTATAAGAATAATAAGCTCTACCCATGTCTGAAAAACATCCCGTATAGCCACCCGCCACTGTAAAACCTTTTCTGATATCTTTCTCAATGATAGTGTTACCTTCTGGAACCCATTTAAGTATTTTTGAAGGGATAAAATCTCCTATAGCTGTGTACCCCCCCTTTAAAAAAACAATAAAATAATCATTCATGGGTATTACAGAGGAAATGGAAATCTCTGGTTTGCTACTATCAAGAGTGAATGTGTAGAGGGGAGTGTTAAAATCGTGGGGAGTACATAGTTTTTGTGCTTGAACAACGATAGTAAATTCTTGACTGGCTTTTCCTCCTTTATCATCACTCACCGTAATTTTAAAGGGGCCATAGGTTTTGGCAGTTTCAAATTGAATTTTATGAATAACATGCCCTGTACTATTTATTGCATCTTGAGGCGTGTGTGTTCCTTCTAGGGATGTCGTAGCGTCACTCATTTGAATTTGATAAGATAAGGTATCTTCAGAATCTGGATCTTGAGCATCAAATGTTACCGATATCTCTTCTCCCTCCGTGACAGATGTTGGAGACGAAAAATTTGAAATAGTAGGCAAACTATTTTGATGAAGAGCTTGATTGACTTGGACGCTTACTTCGTAAGAAGCTTTCTTATTTTGAGCATCTGTAACGTCTACTTTAAGTGTGTAAGAACCAGTTGTGCCTTTTACTTGAGTTACAATAGGTGTTGCAAGATCACTCACAGAATGGGTACCAGGATTAAAAGAAATAGCTGAATTTTGCTCTACTTCGCTCCACTGTATCATCAAGGGAGCTGTCATATGCAGTACAACTGCTTTAAATTCGGTATCTGTATTGGGATCAAAGTCAGAGGGTCCTTGGATAGTGACTTGTGGTTGAGGGGAGGCTGGAATTGTTCCTTCAATCGTGCTTGATTGAGAGGAAGTGTCTCCGCCGCCTCCTCCTCCCTTGCCTCCACACGAATTAAACAAAAAAATAGCTGCCAGTGACAGGAAAAAGAAATAGTGGTATTTTTTATGAGTTATCATCTTTTTAAATCCTTACTATGGATTGTAAAAATATGTTGTTTCAATCTTATCATGTGATCTATTCCCATCTGAAATAATGACATAGAGACAAATTGTTTTGTCTAAAGTTGAAATATTTAATGTAAAATGGGGAGAATTCGTAGCCCCCCAGGTTGGATTAGCTGCATTTAGATTAACATAGTTTGAATCGGCAATAAATTCATAGCAGCTCTCAAAATTGGAGCATCTGTTGGAGCTATCATTATACATTTTTTGTTTATTATGTGCAGCGTCGACAATCTGAGAAGCAAGGCTTTGGAGAAGAGTTGTGGATGAGTCATTTGGGCCTGGACAAGCCGCGTTGCCCATTGTGGCATAGGTTCGTACTTTAAATTCTACAGATAATTGGTCTGTATCGGGATGAGTTGCTCCAAAAGCATAATCAATTTTATCACCATTTTGAAAGCCACGAGTACGATTCAGATTATGAATTCCAGAAAAACCAATAGTAAAAGGTCTAAAGGTGGATGGGTTTGGTGTTGTAGATGCCGGTGGTGTTTGGGGTGGTGTGCTTAACGGTAATCCTTGTGGCATTCCACTTTGAGTTCCGGGTTGCCATATGGAAAGTAGAAGTGGCATCACCGTTGTTCCAATAGAATTAAATGTAGAATAACTGATGAGTTTCGTTTGGTCCGGGCTAAACAGAAATCCCGTGTTTGCCCCCCCTACAATGGTTTTATTATCTAAAACAAAATCTGAACTGCCAGAGATATTATTTGCTGACAGAATTTTGATGTGGTTTTCCCAATCATTATAGAGAGGGTCACGATACAGTGAATCTTTAAGTTTTAAGCCCAAGGCATAAATTTTCCCATTACTATCTTTAAAAAATGGATTTTTAAAGGGAAGTGTAATACCCATGCTTGAAATATTTGAGGAATGGAGATTTTTAATGGCGCTTGGTGTGACTTCATATTCTCGGACCTGAGTAGCATTATTTTCTGAAACTACCACAAATACCCGATTATTGTTTGCAGGATGAGGATATATTTTAGAGTATTGGGGACCGGAAAGTGTTTGAGTTTCTCGGACAGCATCACTAAAAGAACAACTATTGGTGGGATTGCTAGGATACGTAAACAAGAGATCGTAGCTGGCAAGAGTATAGACGTCATTAGGGGTAATTGTTTTTGCAATGACAATAAATTTGTTATTGTTATGGATAATATCTTTAACTCCACCTGGAAAATCAGTGGTCAATTCTTTTTCGCACAAAGCAGCGGGAATAGCGGGTGCTTGGGAACTTATGCTTCCTATATTAAAAATACGAAGTTTCTGTTTCCAATTTATAAGCTCCTTGCTACTGTTAATTTGTCCTTCTTCGATAACCATAGCGCCCACAGAATCATTTATTTTTATAAGTTTTGAAACAGGAGCTATTCCTCTCCGCTGCCCTCCCAAATAAAAACTTGTGGGGGAGGCAGTGACAGTGGATATATCCCATACTCGAAATCCAAAATTTCCCGGGGAGACAAGTTGCGTATTGACTATGGTAGTCATCAGTTTTCGGGTATCGAATGAGAATGTTTCAATGCCATATCCCGTAAGGCCACCACCTACGTCTATTGTTCCTTTAAATTGTTTTGCCGCTATATCATAGACAGCAATTTTGGCTGCCATAGACTGATAAGAATTATAAAGACTGACATAAAGGCCATTATCTAACGTTTCTACATCTGTAGCCAAAAGCGATTGATCGGCCCAGCCTATAGTTGAAGCTTCGAGTTTGAAATGGGATTGAGTAGATGGATCTACCCCTATTGCAAAACCAGATAGGGTGGGCTGCTGAGGCTGTGCAGGTTGAGTGGGTTGAGTAGGTTGAGTAGGTTGAGTGGGTTGTGTCACTGTAGAAGGAGCTTGGCTTGGGCTTGTCTGGATTTGGGGTTCTCCAGAAGGAGAACAGTAAGTTAAGAAACCGAAACTTAGAATCAAAAGGACAAAACCTTTATTTTTCATGATATTTATATTCTCTTACGTTCCGCAATATTAAAATTGGATTAGAACATCTCTTAGTTTACATTTTTATTATACCATACACTTAACACTTAACAACACTTAACACTTAAAATTTATTCAGAATTATCATTGTTAATACACCTGGGTACATAATTAGGAGGATACAATGCCCCCATTTGCTTTGACTGTTTATACTCTAAGGGATATAGACCTATAATAGGTATAGCATACCAAACAAACATAACATAAGCATTACCCTGACTTGACGAAGCCGATAAACTATTATTACCTCCATAGGTTGTAAAATTTTCAGGAGGAGAAAATATCGTAAACAAATTAGCACTTTCATAGGTCGAGTACGACGTATAGGTACATTTAACTTGTTCAGTAAGTACATGACCATTAACGTTTAAGGAAAGCTGAACTGTTTTATTATTACGCGTATAAGTAACAACATCATATGTATTTGGTGGTGTACCTTTGGTAGTAGTTTTTTCATTAAAACAAACATCAGAGTCAGTCTCTACTGAAACGGTAAGTTGACTTTTAAGTTCAGTACATTGATCACACGCATCCCCCTCACCATCTTTATCCAAATCCCGCCCAAGGGGATTATAAATGTTAGGACAATTGTCATTGATATCAACATGTCCATCCCCATCTGAATCACTCGCAGTAGTTAACACTTGACATGTGGTTGTATTTTGATTGGTGGTTATTGTTAAATTGGGAGTTTTATTGTCAATTAAAGGGCAGTTATCCAAGGCATCCAAAATACCATCATTGTCATCATCGGTGTCACAAGAATCTGGTTTACCATCCCCATCGGTATCCACCACCGCTGTTGAAGTTCCTGCGCTCTCATCATCCATAAAATCACTTAAAAAAGTTTGCGTATTATTATTACTTCCACTTTCCGTGCCAACACTCGAAATTGTGCATTCCTCCTCCTCTACGCAGGCAATAGCCACACCGCCAACACTCGTTTTTGCTTCAACGACATTGTCATACATGATTTCTGAAAGGTTAATGAGATCAAAATTCATAGCCTGGGTAAAGTTGAAACGACACTGAGGGTCTTTCATTAAGACCTCACAATTTTCTCTTTCAGTTATTTTTTTGGCCATATCTTGATCGAGTTTATTTTTAAGGCTTTCTATGGCTTGACTGACTGCATCTTTCTTATCTTGAAGCGTATCTTTAGCCACTGTTAACGCTTTAATAGCAGGTGCATCTATACTACCACACTGTTGTTGTCCCATCATAGCATCCAAAATAGCCTTGGCTTTATTCTGCTCTTCCGTACAATCTGTTGAATCGGGAAGACTGTCGCAAATGCGCTCCATTCTAAAATGTGCAAGACTATAATCCAGTCTTTTGTCACCACATTTTTGTTTAAAAGAATTAAATTCCCGATACGCTATGGTAACCTTATCTTTAAGAGGCAAAAAACTATTTTCTAAATTTTCCTTTTCACGTTTAAATGCTCCTGTTAATTCCTCTACTTCTTTTGTATAATTTTCTTTGCACCCGAATGTTGTCTCATACATTACAGCCGTCGGAGAGGACTTTTCTATATTAAAAACCAGTGTTCTTGCCTCCTGATATAGGGGTGCTATTTTATTAAAAATGGCTTTATATCCCCTCAGAAGTCTTCGGGTTCGGTCCAGTTCTAATGCCGTTTTATTGGAAGAATCATTAAGCTCCTTTAAAAACTTATCGTTTTCCTCAGTAACGATATCTTTGATAAAATTTGGACCGAAACTTAAAAGCAGCTGAAAACCTTGCACAAAGGTATCTACTTTACCTTCCCTAACCCATTCTAATAAATTTTTACAAAACTTAAGAATTTTCTCTATTTTAACTACTGCTTTTGCACTCATCTTCTTTATCGCCATATCATGGATGAGCTCAAGAGCATCGATGGCCTGGATTAAAAGAAGTTCCACACTTTTTTCTATAGCCTTTTGAACAAAAGCGCTTTTTAAGGCAATCCCAACTGTTTTTTGAGCTGCAGTTTTTAATATGGTTATCGCAAGGCCAGCCACTTCCGCAGCAAAAGCTATTAAATGCATGGTGATAACTTTGTTTAAACGTTGATCTATTTCGTCATAAACTGCGGGATCAAAGCTCTGGGCAAACAGATAACTTAAAACTTTTTCATTGTGTTCAAGGATTTCAATTTGTCTCTCTACTTCTGAACGATATACAGCTAACCGGGCAGATAATTTATCTACCGCCCCATATAATTTTTGAAAAGAACATACATTTTGGTTCATCTGTGAGTACGCCTGGGGAGAAAGCGTATCGTCCATAGAAATTTCAGGACACCCCTCAAATGTTTGTAAAATCCCTGATGTCTGTTGTTTTAAATTGTTGAATTCATCTTCCATATTTTGAGAAAGAGCTATTAACCTGAGAGATAAAGCTTGAACTACTAAATCAGCCACAGATTGCGAAGATATTGAAGATGATTTCACAAAAGTATCTTCAACACTTGTGCCCCCTCCCTCATTCATCATCTCATCCATGGCCTTAAAAAATTGATCTTGTCCTAGATCTTGATCTTGTGCATATAAAGATCTAATCCAAAAATATTGTAAAAAAGTATCGTTTTGAGTGGCCACATGCTGAATATAAAAACCAGGCGTTAAAATGAGGGCGGATGCCAAAGGCGTTGTTTCTTTTGTTAAAATTTTTATTTTTAGTTTTTGAGAATCGTCTTTTGGAAAGGCTATGATCACTTTATCTATATGAACCAATTCATCTGTGCGTGTTGAATCATTTAAGATGGGCTTATAAATATTATCTTTAAAGGCAGTTAAAAGATCATCTGAAAGTTGATAAAAAGAAATATCTTTCACGTAAGTCTTTGCCTCCTCTATTTCTATTTTTTCCAATGCAAGCATATTTTTAAAATCTAAAATAACTATATTTGCTTTTTTGTCTTTGGCATATTGATCTGTGGGAATTCCCACCTCTGGAGGAAGAATTGGATCTAAATTTCCCCACATCCGACTCTTAAAGACAGATTCGTCAATATTTAAAAAATAACTCCAATATAAATACTGCGCTTTAATATCTTGTTCTGTCATTTCTTCTTGAAATGCAGGCTTTATAAAATTAATAAAATCAAATCGATCAATTCTCCCATCTCCATTGGTATCTAATGAAAATTCACTGACATGAATGTTTTTAATAAGCTCTGAAGTGGCTTTAATCAGCTCCTTAAATTGAGCATCACTAAATTTTGGCATTGTCTTTTCTAATGTGCTTTCTAAGGTTGTTGCATCCGTCATATCAAGCGCTTCAATGGTTTTAAGCGTGTCGGGGATTTTATTTAAAATGTCTTTTGTCCCATCTGACAAATTATTTTCCCATATCTTTTCAATATGAACATCAGAAAGAGAAGAGGGTGGCTTAGAAAAAAGTTTATCTTTTAAAGCTATTTTTTCATCTTCGTTGAGGAGTTGCTGTTGCTGTGTTTGGGATAAATAACTCTCAATAAAAGCATCCTGTTCCGTTACAGAAGAAATAGATTGATGATCTTGTGGAAAATGTTTTGCCAAATCATCATAAGACGTACTTTGAATTGTCTCTGCAACCGTTTGAGAGGGTTCATTGGAAAGAATGGGGGTTGTATCTTGGCCTTGGCCACCTCCACTGCCCCCTCCTCCACCGCCACCACAACTGAGTGCGAAGATAGAAACAAAAATAACTATGTATCTCTTTTGCATATTATGGAGCCACAACCCACGTGTTCGGTGGAATAGTGCGTGTGGGGTCATATAAATTGAGACATTGTGGGATGCTAATACCTGTTTTTATATTTGTATCAGAACTCCACTCGCCCATTCCTGTCGTCGCATTTTTCGGTAGTACCTTAGGATCCAGTGCCGGTAATGATGAAGGATCAAATCCGCCGCTAATTTTAATCCCATCACTGTGCCATTCATTTATCCCTGATCGAACCCAATTCACTTGAAATTTATTTTGAGAGGGTGTTGCAAATGTTAGGTTCAGGATCTCTGGGGTTCCAATTTTCCAGGGATAACCACTATTATTTGTTGATAAAGCATAGCCAGTCAGTGAGGTATATGCATCACCTGAGGCAGGCGAAGGGTTATTTTTATTAATGTTAAGGTAAAATAAAATGGTTTCATTTGGCAGATTATACGTACCAGTTCCAATAATGTTAACTGTATATTTTAGACCGGGTATTTTTGATAATTCAGTGCAAGGATCACAGCCATCAGGCGTGCCATCCTTGTCTGCATCATACTTAGAATCACACGGAGGTGATGGAGAAGCACCCACAGAAGGCAGTATAAATGATAATGGAGCTTCGGTTGAGGTAAGATTGTGGATACTCTCTACTACTTTAAATATAATTTGATATGCTCCTCCTTGAAGTTGAGTTCCATTTCGAAGATAATTTTGATCATTAATAATTTCTTGATCGATAAATGAAAATTGAAAATTGTTAACGATTTTCCCCCCTTGAGATGACCACGTTTGGGTAGCTAGAGTTTGCCACGATAGTACTTCGACATTACTGGGATCTTTTATAATACGATACTTTAATGGAACATTTATACTTGAAAGTTGAGTAACCTTAATTGCGACGGTTGCTTTGATAGGAAAACCCGATGAAATATCTGACAGAAGAGCATTCGTAATTTCAATAGAAGGTGAGGAAGGTGCAGCAGCAGAAAAGTCGAATTCGCGGGATACTTCAGGTGAAGAAAGGCTATCAGCATCTAGTGCCTGAAATATAACGGTATACAATCCCGATGCTAAAGTCTTAACTTCATTAGCAGGAATGACTTCTTGATTGTCAAATACAGTTTCAAGATTGCTCACCGCTTGGCTGTTTAGAGTTTTCCATTCCCCTGTAGAATTATCTGGCTTTTTAATTTTGTATTTTAAGGTAACAGTCTTATTTTGACTGTGAGAAACTCTAACAGTCGCACGAATAGGATCCCCCAGTTGAGTTTGTGACAGTTGAGCATCTAAAATTTTGACAGAAGGAACCTCTTGAACAAGAGCAGAACTACTTTCGAGCGACTCATCCTCAGAAGAACTACAGCTTATCAGTATAGATAGGCTTATTAAACTAAAGATTATTAAAATTGAATTAGAAAATTTCATCATCATCTCCTATTCATTTTTTGTCTTTAATTGGAGCAGAAAAACCTTATCATTCCAGATACGATTACCCTCGCCTCTTTGGCAACTGTTTAGGGCTGCTTCTTTTGAAGTTCCTATGACGCCTGCCAAAGTTGTTCGATAGTCATATGAGCACTGATGGCGTCCAAAAAATATTTCTAGTTTTGCATTATGAAGATCTTCTGGTAAAAATTCTTTCAACGTTGATGTGGAAGGAAGTTGAGCGGGTGTCCATATATAACTACTGATTTGTTGCGTAACGCCTGCTCCCATATTTTTTGTCTCAGTCTCATACGATAAAAAGCCTAAATCAATAATATTTGGGGAAGAAGGGGAAGACAACGTTAAAACAGCTTTCGGAAGCATCGTCATATAGGCTGAACCCGCTGTGTACCAATACCACTTAAGTCCGCTGCCTCTGTTCTCGAGATGTTCATCATTATTATAATTTGCTTCCGGTGCGGGCGCTCCAATAAGTTTAATTTTGTCAATTATTAACATGGATTGAGAAACTGTTGCTGATACTGATACTTTTTTTTCACTAATATCCACTGTTGCTATAACGGCTTGAGAGCTATTTTTATCACAGCTTAAATTTCCATAATCATGCCCTTGTACACTTAAACCACTGGGTAGGCATGGGAGTGACAGGTCTTGACCTATAGTAAAAGAAGTAGCGGATACTCCTGTACTACTTCCACTGCCTGAAGGAGGAGGAGAAGATGAAGGAGGCGATGGGGTAACAACAGGGGCAGGAGGCAAAGGAGCTGTGCCTTGCCCACCTGTAGTATCTTGTCCAATAGTAGATGAAGAAGTTTGTGATATGCTTTCGCCTTCTTCTCCCATAGGGGCACAATTCCAAAAACCAGAGACCACCACAACCATCAAGACACCCCCAATGAATATATTTTTGAGTATTATAAACATTTCTTTCGTCCTTTTTTATTTTTACTGACCGGTATTTCTCGTACTTCAGGATTAGAAAATTCTAATTTTACCAACGTTCAATATAAATAATTATACCATGATAATGGCTACGTACAAATTTATTGTGATTCGACGGATTGAATCACTCCTTCTAATGCACGTTTTTATGGCATAGCTTTTGCTACTTCATTTATATGATGAAACGTTTTAAGCTTACTATCCTTATAAGTAGTCTTATTAGCGGCTCTTTTTTGTCACTGCTGTATATTCCATTGGCAGTATCCCAGGAAGTTAAGTCATTCATTTCCAGCCGTTATCATTACACATTAACTCAAAAAGATCGAAATTCTGATGGTAAATACGATGCCTGGATTTATGAATCTTTAAGAAAAGAGCCTATCAAAGAAGAATATGATGAAAACTTTGATGGCATTATTGACCATACTATTGAGTGGATACGAATGAAAAATGTCAAAGTTGAAAGTCGGGATAAAAACTTTAGTGGCTCAAGGGATGAAATCATATTTTATTATCCCAAGCGCCAGTATGTCTTGGTAGATGAAATCAATTATGACCGGTATAAATATTTTGATCGACTTTTTATCAAAGATGAAAAAGGAACTCTTATTTCCAAACACGTCATTGATGATGAAATTCCTTCGCAATTAGTGCCGTCTCTTTTAGTAGATCTTTTAATAAAAAAAGAACTTAATGAAGAAAAGCTTTATGTCTTAGATCAAACATTCAAAAAATATGCTGAGATACAATATTTATTAAATAGAAAAAAATGGGATTTGCTTTTAGAAAAGACTCGTGAATATTTGGATTTTCCATCTAATGATACGCTGCCTATTGTTCTTAAGCTGATAGAGCCCAATGAAAAAACCCCTGCAGCTTTAAGGCGTTTAAAATATCTTCGTGTTGATCCAACGTTCTTTAAAGATGCGGATATATGGCTCAGTCGAATTGATCATGAAATGATTCATGCGATCCAAGCTCAAAGAATATTTAATTTTTTAAATACAGATCCTAAAGTAAGTTGGAATGATTTTACTCAATATGTAGATGACCAAATCAATGGAGTAAATCGAGGAATTTTAGATAAGCTTTTTGGATCTATTTCACCTTCTTTCTTTGAAAACTACCTTTCAGTATTGTACGCGTCTTCTTATTATGCGGAATATGAAGCATACGTACATACGCTCAGACGAGGAGAGTATCATCAGCTCTTATATGTCCCCAATCGCGCTACGTATTCAGATCAGCTCTTGATTCAGGCCTATATAGAAACGATTCGAGAAAACAACCTAACCCCTCCTGCTTTTTTTGATTATTTAACAGATGATATATTTCAAATAAAGATCCCCAACTAAAAAATAGCTAATCAGGTCAGTGTTTGGGTTTATGACATAAAGAATGCAAGTAAAAACAAATACTTAAATAAACGATGATGACGAGTGCTTATTTTTTTAATACTTTCCAGAAATTTCTTATACAACTCTCATATTTAAAATTATAAGTTATTGATTTTACAGGTATTTTTTTAACATCCCTTTTTTAGTTTGGCACGGTCTTTGCTCCTTTTTAAAGGTAATAGGACGATGAATACCAAAATTCTTCTCAAAATTTTTCAAAGACTAATAATGATTGGGCTTTTTTTATGTGCAACGGGACGGGTGCATAGCCAGCCTATGTATGGCCAAATAGACGAGCTTTCTGAAGGACTAAAGAATCTAAATCGCCAATTGGCTCAATGTCGGCAAAACCAAAATTTAAAACTTAAAACTTCTGAGGAATCCTGTGGAGAAAAAAAACGTATAGAACTTTCAAATATTTCAGATATTCAAAAATTTGAAAATCAAAGAGCTTTTATAAAAGAACTAGCCAATGAAACGATGGAGGATCTTTTAAGAACGTATCTTTTAACGGAAGGGACATTTAACAAACCTTTGGGAGATATGTCTCAGAAAGAAGAACGCCAAAAGATGATCGAACAGTTATTTGGCTATTTAACTGTTCCTCATTTTGGTATTGATCGGGATATTGCTGATCGTCTTCACAGGATTGCTCAAGAAGTGGGAGAAAAGCTCTCTCAAAACCCCCAATCCATTTCTAAAAATAGAGAAAAAAAGATAAAAGAGATTGAAAAGGCTTTAAACCGAATCAAAGCCAATCGGGTGGTTAAAGAGGATTTTTTGTACGCGTTGGCAAAATATGCCGACACTTCTTATGAAAAACCTTTTCAGGAGGTTTACCCGGAGTTTAAAGATATTTTTCTTGCTGAAGGAGCAAAAGATTATAAACAATTTTATACGCTTTTACCCCAAATTACATCGGGGCTAAAAGCGCTTTCTACTGCAGAAAAAGCTGAAAAAGAAAAACGTTTAAATTTGGCGGCGGTTCGAAACTCAGATTCATTTTTTCATCTGAGAGGGCAAGTTCAACATTTCTTTCAGATATTAGGTTTGGGAGAAGAAGGTGCATCTGAATTTGAAACCTATTTGACCCAGGCCCCAGCACATGAGTTTAAAGATGGAGTAGGGCCGGATCTGGATATTTTGCTGCCCCATCGGGGATTCATAAAACCCGGCTTTCCTTCTCTGACCTCTCAATTTGTTCAATATTTAAAAATAAAATTTAACACTTCTCTGCCAGATGTGTTTAGCCAAGAGATCAACCAAGAACCGCTTCTTTTTACACCAACCCTGCGAGGAATGATTCGAGAGATAGATGGGAGTAGAAAAACATCTGTTCCCCAGATTAATGAAACTCATTTATCTGAAGCTTTAAGGGATGAGATTCAAGCATTTCAAAACTTTGCTCGAAGACTTTCGCAACTGAAGAAAGGGGATTCCATCGAAGCTTTAAAGTCTTTTTTATTGGATGATCCTCAAAGGGTTTTCCTTCATGCGCTTAATGATGCTGAATCTGTTTCATGGATTTGCGAAGCTTATAAAAGCATTCAAGAAGACACAGAAAGCAAAGAAAAATGGGATAACAGACTAAATCACGCCATGGCCATAGCGGGGCTTGCTACCTTAACCACAGGTATAGGAAAAGTAGGACTTAAAGCGGCTGGAATAACGTATGATGGAGCAGCCATGCTTTTGGCGGCAAGAGCGTCTTTGGCAGCGACTTCCACAGCTCTTCTTTTGGGATCCTTAAATACAGGACGGGAGTTTATGAATTTAACGGAACTAAAAGATCACTATAAAAATGATACTACTCCACGGATTTTGGCGGATCTCACAGGTGATCTTAAAGAAGCAAAGACAGAAGAAAAATCTATTTTCGATGCCAGGATTTCTTTAATGGGTTCTCTTTTATTTACGTCGGCAAGTGGTGGAGGTATAAGAAGAGAATTACAAGATGTTAAAGCCATTCAGCACGGAAAAATTAAAAACATAGTTGATCCTATAAGAAAAATAGAAGAATCTTTGTTTTCCCCTCCTAAGGCAAAATATGGAATTACAGAACATGGAACCATCTATCGGTTTAAATGGGGTCGAAGTGGGGAGGAAGTTGTGATTGACATTAAGCCTAAAGGCGAACCTATCTTTCGCCCACTTTATATATACCCCCCTAAAATGAGCTCGGAAGAAATTAAACGCCTAGGACTTTCTCACTCGGATATTGTGAGAGAGCAAGGAGTCATTTTAAGCCAACATCCTTTAGTGATTGCAGCCAAACACTATAAGGCAGAAGAACAAGAATATCTAAAAAGTGTGAGAGATGTTATCTCTAAACTCAAGGGGAGCGAAACCTTAACCCCTCAACAAGAAAATGATTTAAGTGAGCTTTTGCGTTTTTTTATTAACTATGAAGGGTCAGAAGCCTCAAAAAAAATAGCGCAAAAAATCGAACGTGATATTACCTATATTGTTTTGGGAAGAGATGGTATCAGTAGTCTTGAAGTCGCCCAAGAAATGAGAGAAGCATTAAGACAAGCGATGCGAAATCTCGAAACTTTCAGAGACTTACATTGAAGAATTCTAATATTTTTTTATATTTGAAAAAAATCCAAGCAAAAAGAAAAAAGAACTTCTTCTTCAGAGTTTTTAATGATGTTTTTTACTTCTGTAATTTCTTTAATAAGGTGGGATTTAATTTTTAAAATGTCTTCTTTTGAGAGGGTTACAACAGAAGAATAGTGTAAATCATAAGAATGATTGTTTTCCGGCCGGTCCAGCGATCTAAGAGCTGCCATGCGCCAATTGGTGTGATGGTGGAAGATTATGGGAGAATCATGCCCCACGTGAATTCTTTTTTTACCAATTTTAAAATGATTATTTTCTTTCTTTGCTAGTCCTATGGAAGTAAGAAAATTTAAAACTTCAGATACTTTTGAAAGCGGAAGCCCCAGGTATTTACTAATTGCTTCTTTGGTTTGAAATTCTGGAATAGAAAGCATTACATGAATAGTGGCGTAAATCCAGCTACTGTAATAAAAAACCTGTTTTTCTCTCGGAACTGTTTCTATTGTAGTGAGTCTATTTTTTAAAATTAAATGTTTTTTTACGGTATCATTCACGTGTTCTAAAAAGTACTGTTTTAGTGTTTCTGTGCCTGCCCTAGCTAATTGTATCAGAAGTAAAAAAAAGTGAGATTCTTCTTTGGTATGATCTAAAAAATGGTTGATGTTTTCAGCCTGCTCTAAACTAAAATGAGCATTTCCGTTAAGTACTTGCGAAACATAAGCTGTTTGGCAATGAATGGCTTGGGCAAGCCGTGACTGCTGTCCTCGTCCTTTGACAGCAAAGACATGAGCCAAATAGACCTTATAATCTTTATAGTCAAAAATACTTTGATTCATAAAAGAGAGATTTTATTATATTAAGTTTTACTTACTAAATCAATTGTTTTTTAATTAATATTATGTTTCCGATCTGTGGGAAATAATTTATGGTGCTACCAGTTATGAATTTACGGGTATGGTTGTTTCTGTATCAATTTATTATTATTATTGTAGTGGTATTGCTTTTAAAAATTTCTTCAAAGGATGTTTATTCGGCAATGGAAGAAGCATCGGTAAATACAACCGTTATTGCTGCCATTACCATTGATAAAATATCAGACTTGGAATTTGGTATCGCAGTACAAGGAGATGGTCCAAAGCAAGTTATTCCTGGCACAACGGAAAATGCAGAAAATGCAAGCTTTCTTGTCTCAGGAGAGCCCTATACGGGCTACCACATTACTTTACCCCATTCTGTTATGATGACAACAGGCCAGGGTATGGGGGTAAGACAGCAAATTATCGTTAATAATTTTGCTTCTTTTCCATCGGGAAACGGCATGTTGAATGGGAGAGGATTTCAACTTCTTTTTGTAGGCGCTACTCGTTCAGCGCTTCTCTTAAATCAAACGGTGGGAGCCTACAGAGGGACTTTTATTGTTGAGGTAGTATATAATTGATTTTTTTTGATATGAAATTAAGGATAGATAAGGTTTTATTCGTTTTCATTTTAACGTTGGGAATACCTTTATTTTCTGATAACCGTTTTCAAGTGTTTCCTACGCGTGTTATACTTTCCAATAACAAAAGGGCAGCAGAAGTGACCATACGAAACCAAAATACCACCAGAGAACGCTATAAAATCTCAGCTGTCTTTTTTCGAATGAATAGAGACGGCTCTATGGTACTTGTAAAATATCCTAAACCAGAAGAGAATTCAGCTGTTTCTTTTTTACATTTTTCCCCAAAATATGTTGAATTGGGGCCAAATGAAGAGCAACTCGTTCGGATAATGATTCGTCCCCTCATCCATCTTACCGAAGGAGATTATCAAGCCCACTTAAGATTTGTACCTCTTAATGATAATGAAGAACCAGAGATCTTTAATAACCAAAAAGAAAAAATTATGATGCATGTGAAGGCAAAAATGGCTATTTCAATATCGGTTATTTTTCGCCATGGAAATGCGCCTTTTAAACTAAGCCTTTCCAATTTAGAACTCTTCAAAAAAGGGGATCATCAATATAGTTTTAAAGTGAATATGAATCGATCTGGAAAAGGATTTGCTATTGGTGATTTTTTTGTTTTTTTTAAACCCCTCAATTTCAATGAAGATGAAAAACTAGTGGGTGCCATTAAAGGGGTGGCTTCTTATTTGGATTTTAGAACAGCGACCTACGATTTAAATAATCCAGAGAATATAGATATTAAGAATGGAATTCTACACCTTAAATTCTACTCCTCTTCTTCTGAGGGAGAGAAATTACTGGCTGAAACTACGGCAAAAATTCCTTAGATCATTATATCCTTTCTTTATTTTTTTGTTGTTTTTTTGTGAAAAAGCCGAGGGTTCTAATAAAACATCATCTTTTTCTTTGACGGATGACCACGAAAGGATCTTAGAGCTTAGATTTAAAGAAGGATATCTCTTAAAAGAATCGTTAATTAGCTATAAAATCAATAATATATGGCTACTGCCATTGCTGGAATTTGCGGAAAGTATTGGCGTTAACATTCGATCAACAAATACTATATCTATGGTAGAAGGATATATTCTTCATCCTTCGCATATCTTTCGGTTAAATGTTAAAACATGTGAAGTTGAATATAAAAATCAACACGAGCAGTATGATTGTAATCGGGTTATAGCGTTCAAAGAGGAAATCTTTGTCGATCGTTCTTTACTTGAAATATGGTTTCCTGTTTTGATTGAAATTAATTCTCTTAAATCTCAAATTTATATTACAGCTTTGGAAAAACTTCCTCCGCTTGCACGCTTAGGAAGAGAAAGAATGGTTGTTCAATCGAGTTTTCAAAAAGAAGTATCATCACCCGATTTTATTTATAAGCATGAGCCATATTCTTTATGGGATGGAGTATTTATTGATCAACATTTGTTACTCAATAGATTTGCTCATGACACCACTTTTTCTGGAGAAGTGTTAGGGATGGAGACGCTTGCATCGTTTAATGGAGATATAAAAACGATTAAAAACTCTTGGCTAAGTTTTGCAAGGCGGCAGCCAGATGGTGGACTACTTGGTTTTTTAAATGCCAAAGAAATTCAATTGTGGCATTTTAATGGGCCTTCTTTACCGTTAGTGGGCGGTGCAAACATGGTCCGAGGAGGATTGATTTCTAATTATCCATTGAATATTCCCACCACTTTTGGAGGTCATGATTTTGAAGGAGAATTGCTACCAAACTGGGATATGCAGCTTTATCACAATGATATTTTAATAGGGCAGCAAAGTGGAAATGTATCTGGAAGGTATCATTTTAAAAATGTTCCTTTATTATATGGGGACAATCGTTTTCGGTTGGTGTTATTTGGCCCTAGGGGAGAAGAAAAAGTCATTCATAAAACATTCCAAGTTGATAGCTCTCTTATTCAATCAAATACAGGCAACTTTCGCCTGGCTGCAGGAATAGGACAGCAGTCCAATGGGATAGCAGCATTAAACTATCAAAAAAATCTCTTCTCAAATATGTCAATGGCGCTTGCTTTTTCTCAGATGAGACTTCCTCAAGAAAGTTTCGATAGGCGCTATTATGTAGCAGAATTAAATGGATTTTTGAATCATCTTCTTTATTCCAGTCATGTCGCGCTCAATGAGAAAAAAGGGCAAGCTTATGGAGTAGATGTGCGATCTCCTTTAAGTATCTTTACTATCGGAGCAAACTATAGATATCTGTCTCATTTTAGAAGTGATGTTTTCAATCGCACGGGGGCTATCTTGCTCAATCAGAAACTAACAGGACTTCTTTCTTTTCCTATTGATATTTCCCCACAGCTCAGTACACGATGGGAATTTCAAAGAAAATATTTTAATGATGAACACTTGGAAACAGAAGCTTTAAACTATCTTTCAACCAATATTGGACCATTTTCTGTGTGTCATAAATTGGATGTTTTTTTTTCTGCCCCCATAATATGGACTGGAGATTTATCAACTCGATTTTATTTATTTTTTAATAATCAAGCAAGTCTTGGATTGACGTATGGAAAAAGTTTACTTCAAGCCTATGATGTTGGTCTTAAAAGAGAAATTGCTAATCAATATAATGCACAAATTTCCCTGAAACAACAAGTTACCAATGATATGACAACAGTGGTACTCTCTGTAAATAAGTATTTTAAATATTTTACTGCGGGTTTAAATTTTTCAAATTCAAATCATAATACACATGGTGTGGGTATATCTTTAAGTTATAGTTTTTTCCGAGATCCAAGAAATAATAACTGGGCAATGGAACGCGACAACCAGGCTGATCATGGTGCGATATCAGCACTCGTATTTCAAGACAAAAACCATAATTTTAAGAAAGATCCAGATGAAAAACCCATGCCGGATATTAAAGTGATTGTTAAGCAGAGTAACGAATCTCAAAAAACTAATCGGGAGGGAATGGCATATTTTCGAAAATTAATGCCTCAACAAGTTTTAGATATGAAGGTTTCCCCACAGTCTTTTGAAAATATCTTTCATAAATCGATGATAAATGGTTTTCGCATTTATCCTAGAATGGGAAAGACAACTCAAATTGATTTTCCAATCTGGACAGTTGGGGAAGTGGGGGGCAATGTCGTTCTAAAAAAAGGGAATGTTTTTGAGAGTATCAGAAATGTAGAACTTGAATTATTAAATGCACAAAGGCAAAAGGTTGCAGCAAATAAAACGGATGAGGAAGGCATTTATACTTTTGAAGGATTAAAACCAGGTCATTATACACTCCAAATCTCATCTTCTTATCTTAAAACGCATCATTATGTTCAACCTATACCGCTGAAACACACATTTATTATATCTGAAAATGGCGATTTATTAGAAAATCTTAATTTCTCATTGATAAAAAAATAATTTCTTTAAAGAAATTTCATTTTATTTTATATTTTATTTAAGTTTATTTTTTATTTGGTCGATAAACAAAACAAAGGAGATATAAGCATATGAAAAATAAATTAATGGTAATGTCCGGTTGGGCTCTTCTCATGGTAACTTTGTCATTATTTAGTGTAACAGTATCAAAAGAGGTAAACTCGGCAACAGATAACGCTGCTGCGAATGCAACTGTTATTACAGCCATTTCCATTGGTCGTATATCAAACTTGGAATTTGGAACTGCACCACAAGGAGCCACATCAAAAGTGGTTAATCCAGGGACATCTGAAAATCCTGAAAATGCCAGTTTTCAAGTTTCGGGGCATTCTAACACCACTTATGATATTATTCTGCCTACTTCTGTAATAATGGTTACAGGAGATGGCGTGGGTGCAAATAAACAGATTGTTGCAAATAATTTTGCTTCTTACCCTTCTGGACGGGGAACTTTAGATGGTTCAGGAAATCAACTTTTGTTGGCGGGTGCAACTCGTGCAGCATTACTCTTGGATCAAGTCGTGGGTTCTTATACTGCAAGTTTTACTGTAGAAGTTATTTATAACTAATCATTCGCGACGAAACTTAAGCCAATTTCCTTTAAAACGGCTGTGGTGGGAGCTGCTTACTCGCTTATATTTTTTATAAGCCAATCTGAAACGGTTGTGACGGTGAGGGAGTGAGTTTTTTATTTAAATGGAGTTGCAAATTCCATTTTTATGTGTAAAATGGAATTATGTACTCCAGATTAATTTCTTATCCTAAACATAAGAGCTTCTTTCTTTTTGGCCCTAGAGGAACAGGAAAATCAAGTTGGGTAAAATCTGAATTTTCAAAAGCTATCTATGTTGATCTATTGGAAGCCGAAATTTTTAATGATTTACTGGCTAATCCTCAACGACTTTCGGAATTTATTCCCAAAGGATTTGCAGATTGGATTATTATTGATGAAGTTCAAAAAATACCTGAGCTATTGGATGAAGTTCACAGGCTCATTGAAAACCAACACTATAAATTTGTCTTAACGGGGTCTAGCGCCAGAAAGCTCAAACGAAAAGAAGCCAATTTGCTTGCTGGAAGGGCACTCATCTTATCTCTTTTTCCGCTGACCGTTACCGAAACGCAAAAAGATTTTAATTTTTTGAGAGCATTAAAATTTGGGCAACTTCCCAGAATATATGTCGAAGAAGATCCGAAACAATTTCTTGAAAGCTATGTTAAAACCTATCTCCAGGAAGAAGTTCAACAAGAAGGGCTCACTAGAAATTTAGGGGCATTTAGTCGTTTTCTGGAAGCAGCTAGTTTTTCACAAGCGTCCACTTTAAATGTGACTTCTGTTGCCCGGGAATGCTCTGTGGAACGAAAAGTAGTTCAAAATTATTTTCAAATTCTCGAAGATCTTTTATTGGCTGACTTTCTTCCTGTGTTTACAAAAAAGGCTAAAAGAAAAATGAGTGTTCATTCAAAATTTTATTTTTTTGATGTGGGAGTTTATCGAACGATTCGTCCCATCGGGCCTCTTGATTCACCCGAAGAAGCAGAAGGGCCCGCGCTGGAAACTCTTTTTTTTCAGGAATTAAAAGCTATTAATGCGTATTTAAATTTAAATTATGGGCTTTATTATTGGAAAACAGCAACGGATATAGAAGTGGATTTTATTCTCTATGGCCCTAAAGGTATAAAAGCATTTGAAGTAAAACGAAAAGGTAAAATCAAAAAAGAAGATTTAAATGGTTTAAAAGCATTTTTATCTGATTATCCCATGGCAAAAGCGTATTTTATTTATGGAGGAGAAAAAAGATTTTTTATGGATAATATTGAAATTATTCCAATGACTGAATGTCTTTTAAAGCTTCCTGAAATTCTTAAAAATTAATCTTTTTTATTTACTGGGCTTTTTATTGAATAGTAGGGCGCATAAAATCAACATTAAAACTGCTTATCCCTGCGTCGTCATAGGCATCACATTGTATGGCCTGATATGTTCCATGATTGAGTTGAAAAGGGGCACTATAATTTGTGTAAGGGATGCTGGTATCTGTAGAGAGAGCTCTATAGCGAAGATGATAACCAGACCTTGTGGATAGGGTTATGGGATTTGTTAAAATGGGTAATGTATAGAATGGAGAGTTGCCTCCATATGTACTGGAACCATAAATTGTGCCACCATTAGAAATGATATTACAATAAGAGGTACTTTTTATGCTATAAATCTGAGTATCCAGATGCGTTGTATTCCCAGCAGGATCTGAGACGATAATGGAATACTGTAGAGTGGTATCGGTCAGTGTTCCGAGATTAGGTGCTGTCTGAATATAAAACTTCCCATTGCTATCAGGAGTCACTGAAGTAGCAGGATAGCTATATGATTGATAAGAAACTCTTAATTGGGTAGGTTCATAAGTGGTACTTGTCGGAATAATTTGAATAGTCGAAAGAGATGATCTTGCATAGGTTCCAGGTTGAGGAGCTACAGCGATTGTGGGGGGTAAAACACCCATAGTATAAGTAGCAGTCAGATAGCCTGAAGATGGGAATCTGTTTCCTGCCTCATCAATAGCAAAATATTTAATGACTGAGATTTCGTTGACATATAAATAGGGTGAGGAGTATGTAGCGTAATTTAAATTTTTGCTTTCTAGATAGGTCTTATAAAGGTTGTAGAGATCATTTTGATAGTAACTAGAAATTAGCAAAAATTTGTTAGGATTTATTATACGAGTACCGGTGCCTCCTATTGCAGGATCAGGCGTGGTTGAAATGCTAAGCCCACTTGAATAATAAACAGTTGTGTGATTATCAGAAGTCGCAAAATAAGGATGAAGATATTGAGCACTATAAATACCTGGTACGGGGCCTACAAGTTCTACATAAGGAGATGTTGTGTCTATTAGATAATTAAAATAACGAGGATAAATTATTTCTTGGTTGGTATCGTCAAAGATATGGCACTGATATGTACTGTATCCCTCTGTATCAATCTGAATATGAGAATCATTAATGAGAGGGCTTGGTGTTGATGTTCCTTGTTGTTGATAGCCAACATGAAATCCAGAAAGATTGGTAGACAGGGTTATATCGATAGGGCGGTAATTATATACGTATTTATTATAGGTGGAGGAATCATAATAACCGTCATTACGCACATATCTGCCAGAGGGCATACTTGCTATACATGTTGGGATATTGCTGACAATATTATAAGATTGATGATCTAAGGCTATCATATTTCCTGCCAAATCTTGCGATCGAACAGAAACCGCATGAGTTCCACTGGGGATAGTAAAACTAAATTTTCCCGTAGTAACCTCAAAGGTGGCGGGAGAAAAATTGCTGCCATCAATTTGATAGGTTACTTTAAGCAGATTTAATTTTGTTTTATCGTCTGTGGTTGTTACAAAAATGGTAAAGGGATTTGTTGTGGAAGTCCAGCTATATGTTCCTGCATTTTGACTTAAGCTCATCGTGGGGTTTTGAGTGTCAATCACCATATCATAGGCTACAGGAGAAGCGGTGATATTGCCTGCACTGTCTTGGGCAACCACTCTCACTTGTCGATCTTGAGTAATATCTATACGATTCGAATAAGATGCCCAGTTTTGGGGTGTGGGTGTCGCACCATTTAGAGTATAAAAAATGGAATTGGTATTAGATATAGTATCTTGTGCAGAGCAGATAAGAGCTTGAGCCGTTTGATAATAAGAAAGAGGGTGTGAGCCATCTGTTAAGGTGCAAATGACAGTAGGTGCTGTTCTATCGATAATATAGGTAGCGATGAAAGGAGCACTGGAAGATCCAGCTAAATTCCCCGCTTTATCCTGGATATAGTAAGAAATTTGATGCGATCCTTCACTGGTTAATGGCAAAAATAAGCTTTTTATATTTTCATATTTTGCAAATACAGTGGCTGAGGATTCTTTGACATAAAGATCGATGTCGTTACTGTCCGTAATAGAAAATGTAACGCTGGATAAATTACTATATGTCCCTTCTGGCGATGAAAGTGTTACTTGAGGAACTTGGGTGTCAATTTCATAGTTCATCGTTACAAGATCGCTTTTAAAGATATGGTCTTGAAACTCTCGAGTAAAAATATATTGTAACTTTGTTTTTCCTTCTGATAAAGAAATTGGATTTAAGTATTCTAAAGCAGAAGTTGTGGGGGCATCATTGTTATTTAAATTATAATAAATTTTAATTGCAGGATCGCTTTTGGTGAATTCAACTTGTTTATTGGGATCGTTAAAAAGTCCTCCTGAAGTGGCACTAACAGATGGGAGCACGGTACTAATGGTATAGGTTTGTGATCCACTGCTGGTATTTCCAGCACTATCCCGACCCAAAAATTTAAGTATGGTAGTGGCTGTAAAAGAAAGAGGTGTCCCATCCCATTTGGCTGAGCTTTGTGTGGGGGTTTTCCCATCAGTCGTATAAAAAATATCCACTGCGCTTTCGTCTTGCACCGTAAAACTGATGTTTTGGACTGAATCTTGATAAGTTCCCCCATTTTTAGTAACAGAAATCTGAGGGTTATTCATATCGAATACAAAATGAAATGAACTTTCCAAACTTCTATTGCCAACCGCATCGATGGCGATGGCTCGAATGGTTGAAGTTTGTGAGAGTGAAATTTCGTCATTATAATTTGACTCTTTAGCAGATAGCTCTGAGCTATCCATTACATATGCAAAACGATCAGTTGAATCTGCAGTGTGCAGATTAAAGGTTCTGGCTGCATTAAAGGGCCCACCTACCAGATCGGTTTTAGGAACTTCAGGTGGTTTTTTATCAATAAAATAAGTTTCACTGACAGTGTCAGACTCTAGTAGATCGTGACCACTTTGTGCAATTCCAAAAAATTTTAAAATAATTGTTTTTTCTTCGTTACTATTGGCTGTTAAATGAAGGGCAGATGAATATACTTTTCTAAGTTCAATATTAAGTTTTGGATCGGATCCATCATCCGTATAATAAATGGTGCCGGCTTTTGATAAACTTAAAATGATACCAGAAATATCATCTTTAGAGCTTTTGCCTTTAATGGAAGCCCAAATCGTGGGGGCAGTAATATTAAAGATATAGGATTTTGTGACCACAGTACTTTGATTTAAAGCTTGATCGATAGCTATAAATTTTACCGTTGTATTCTTATTGAGATAGAGAGCTTTGGTGTAAAGGCTAGACTCTGGTGTAGGGTCCGATTCATCGATAGTATAATAAATTTTTGCCCCATTTTCTGAGGATAAAGACACTTCTTGAGGAGTATCAAACGCTTGGCTTAAATTTTCTTCTAGGTTGGCCTGAGCCAGAGGTGCTATTTTATCGATAGTATAGATGTAAGAAACTATATTGCTTTTGATGCCTTTGTCATCCACGGCCAAAACTTTAAGCGTTTTGGTTTCTGAAATGACAATGAGACCACTATAGATTTGAGAGTTTTCATTAGGATCAATACCATCTAGTGTATAATAAATTTTGCTATCCCTATTGGCAGAAAGAGTAATGTTTTGATCAGTATTATAAAGTCCACCAGCTTGAGAGTTTGATACGGTTAAAGGTTCAATGGTAGGGGGAGATGAGGATGTTGCAACGGTCCCTGAACCACCGCCTCCAGAGCTTCCTCCTCCACCACCGCCTCCGCCACAACTTAAGATGAACGTTGTCGCGATGACTAAAAATATAAAAGCAACTCGCATACTTTCTCCATAAACGTGCAACTATTTACAATTATAAATCAAAAAAAATAAAATAAAGAACAAAGTAGAAAAATAATTTTTAGATTAAAATATCATTAAAAACTACACTTCTTTAAAACAATAGGGTTTGAAGAGATCGAGTTTTTTCTCGTAAGAATCTGAATATAAAAAGCGTATGGTGGCAGAAATGGTACTCAAAAGTGAATTCCCATCTTGAGGGGTAAAACAGAATCCAACGACTTCTTTTCCGCCATTGATGATAGACAAGGTGGGGAGACTCACAACCGTTTGTGTTAAAATTCTTCCATAATAGCCATGATCTCTTCCAAATGAAAAAATTTGCCCAGCCGATGTTTTATACGTCACAGAGACCAAAGGATGTTCAATGAGTCTTTGCACGGCTTCTTCTTTTGAAATGGCTTTATTTAATCTTAAATTAAACCACAAAGAGTGCATATACTGGGTATTAATTTTAATGGCCGAAGAAAAAATATTTAGTTCATACCCAAGCGTTTTTAAAAGATGATAGGCATCTCTGGCATGATGGGTTCCAAATTGTTCATCGGAATGTTTGCCTGCTTTAGGGGAAGGATTAAAATCTTTATCCTGGCTAATATCATTGGCCCGTCTCATCAAGACAAATCGGCCTTCATTTAGATTATTTAAATTTCCTTGGTTATCAGAGCCTAGCGTTTTTAAAATGACTCCTAGATTATGGGTATTGCAGCTTACAACCTGAATAAATTGATCTTCTCCAGATAGAAGGGCGGCATCATTAATCCCTTTGGCATACATTTTCCCAAAACCAAATTCAGAACCCTGGGCAATAAAGCCTAACGTGTTATGCTTAAATTTTTCATAATATTTTTGTTTATTTTCATGCCCCACACCTGAAGGAGTGCAGTCAATAATAACAGAAGCCCGGTCAATGGCTTCGACAGTTTCATAGGTAGGTTTATGATAACCTAATTTTTCAAAAGCCGTTTTTTGATCTTTATCACAGCAAAGTTTTGCTCCACGGTCGATTAAATTATTAATTTTGGGGCGATCTTCTAAAAGAGGTGTTTTTTTGTGGAAACTAACTTCATCAATACCCAGCTTTTCTTTTAAATCGGAAAGAAGACCAATCAGAGGTTCGCCAATGGTCCCAGTTCCAACAATATGAACAACTTTTGGGTCACGATGACTCATTGCGCCAATTATTAAGCAATGAGAAAATAAATGTCAACCCGTAAGTTTAAAATAACGATCTTGGGCCAAGAGTTTTTCAATTTTTGAGACCCGCCCACTGCTTCTAAAATCTTTGAGATTTAAGCAACCATGTACTTTTTTAATAAACATATCATAGACTTCATCGGCCAGATCTTTTAAGAGCATGGGCTTTGTTTTGTCTGGGATCGCTACAGAGTGAGTATTGAGATAGTCTATGTATTCATTCACAATGGTTGCAATAAAGAGGTCGAGATCTTCATTTGGAAAATCGTACAGATACTTCTCAAAGATCACATATAGGGGGTCTAAAAATTTAGCCTCTTTTTGCTTTACCTGATGCTTCATATAACGAGATGATCCTCCATCTTATGCTTTCAATAAACGTGCCACTTCCTACATCTTTTATTTCGGATATTTCACGAAAATCTTAAGAAAAAAGAAGATAAAAATAATTAAAATTATATGAGAGAAAAAAGTGTTAAAAAACGCGTTTGTTCGTCGATTTTCGGGGCTGATCTCCCGGGGGACGGGTCTCTATTTTTGGATTCTTTTTAAATTCTTCTGTGAGATCTGCATTGATTTTGGCATACTCAGGATCTTTATCTACAGCATCAACAATAGCATCAATGGGGCAGGCAGGAATACACGCACCGCAATCAATGCATTCCTTAGGGTCAATAATCATAAAAACGTCGCCTTTATAAGTGCCGGGATGAATACAATCCACGGGGCAGACTTCAACGCAGTCACCATAACGCTCTGCAAGACATTTTTCGGTAATGACATAGGCCATATTTTTTCTCCTTTACTTACCCCGAAACCTTACTTATAAGTCAGGATTAATTAAAAAATACTTTATTTGAATATGTGTGTAAAGTAAAAAAAAATATGTATGTTAGAAAGGATAATATGAAATATAGAAGAATTGGAACGACAGATGTTGAAGTTTCAGAAATTAGTTTAGGGTGTTGGACGTTAGGAGGCCTTAATTGGAATCAAGGAGTCTCCTGCGGCTGGGCCAATGTGGATGAAGCCCAAGCGATTCAAGCGGTTTACTATGCACTGGATCAAGGGGTGAATCATTTTGATAATGCCGATATCTATGGCAATGGTCGAGCAGAAAGACTGTTGGCCAAAGCATTGGGGGATAAATCAAAGGATGTTATTATTGCGACTAAAATTGGATATTTTTTAGGAACTGCTGAACATGCCTATGAACCAGCCCATATTCGTCATCAATGCGAACAGTCGCTTAAGAATTTAAAACGGGATCATATCGATATTTATTATTTCCATAATGCTAATTTTGGTCCTAAAGATTGTTACTTGGATGAAGCAATTGAGATGATGGGTCGACTCAAAGAAGAGGGTAAGGTGCGGGTAATAGGACAATCCGATTATTCGGCAGATGCGATTTGTCGGGTGATCCCAAAAGTAAAGCCTCAGGTGATTCAAAGTTGGGCCTCAATCTTGGATGATCATTATATTCGAGAGGGTACGCGTCTTCACAAAATGATGACCGATGGCAAAATGACATATGTGGTGTTTAGTCCCCTGGCACAAGGGCTTTTATTGGGAAAATATAAGGCTGAGAGTCCACCTCAATTTCAAAGTGGAGATATTCGTCTTAGTCAGTCTAGATTTAAAAAAGAAGCATTAAAAGAATTAGAACCCAAAATTCAAAAATTAAAATCCCGGTTTGGAGAAACCATTCCCGATCTCTCTAGGGCAGCGCTTCAGTATTTGCTTCACAATGAGGTGGTTTCGTGTGTAATCCCGGGATTTCGAAATCAACGGCAGGTGGAGGCCAATTTGGCTGGGGCAAATTGCCCTTTGTCTAATGAAGATGTAGAATTTATAAGAGATGTATTTAAATAAATTTTTTATTATTTTTATCTTTTTTATTCCCTTTGTGAGTATGGCAGCAGAGCAAATCCCTATCGAACTTAAAGATGTGGGGATTGAAGAACACTTGGGACAAAAAATTTTACTAGATACGTCCTTTATAGATGAAAAAGGAGAGGTTGTTCAGCTACAGAAATTTTTTGACGGAAAACGTCCTGTCATTCTTCTTCTGGTTTATTACAATTGCCCCAATATTTGTCATTATCTTTTGAATGGGTTTTTAAATTCTTTAAAAAATTTTTCTTGGGGTGTGGGGAAAGAATTTGAAGTGGTTGCTGTGAGTTTTGATCCCAGAGAAACCTCTCGAGAAGCCATTCAAAAAAAAGAAAATTTAAAATTAACTTCTGATTTTCATTTCTTGGTTGGAAAAGAAGAAAATATTAAGCAGTTGACCGAGGTCGTAGGATTTCACTATCGCTATGATGAAAGACAAAAAGAATATGCTCATCCTTCGGTGATTTCTATTTTAACTCCCGATGGAAGGATTTCTCGGTATCTGTATGGTATTGAATTTAAATCATTAGATTTAAAATTAGCTTTGTTGGAAGCTTCCCAAGGGAAAATAGGCAGTGTCGTTGACAAGCTTCTTCTCTTTTGCTACCACTATGATCCTTTAGGCCGTAAATATGCACTCTTTGCCACTCGATTCATGAGTGCCGCTGGTGCAATAACCGTAATTGTGATGATGATGGCATTGATATTTTTATTAAGACAGAGAAGAAAGATCCTATAATTCATGCTCCCTCAAGCTTCTACCCTTGCCAAAAACTTCGATATTCTTTTTAATAATATCTTTTGGTTTTCTTTGATTAGTTTTGCTTTGGTCATTGGGGCGATGATTTATTTTGCGATTCGATATCATCGCACTAGGCGAGATCCCTTTAAAACTCCCTATATTACGGGGCATCACCTCATGGAAATTTCTGTGAGTGTTGGATTATTGATTGTGGTCATGGTGATTTTTGTGTGGGGATGGGTGGATTATAAAAAACTCTTAAAAGCTCCCTCGGATTCTTTAGAGATTCAAGTGTTAGCCAAACAATGGTTTTGGGAATTTCAATATCCTGAAGGGCGAAAACTCACCAATGAACTGGTGGTTCCCCTGAATCAGCCTGTAAAGCTCATCATGACGTCAAGCGATGTGATCCATAGCTTTTTTGTGCCCAATTTTAGAGTGAAACAAGATGTTGTGCCAGGGCAATATACGACACTTTGGTTTACGGCGACACAACTGGGAGAACATTCCATCTTATGTGCGGAATTTTGTGGGACAGGGCATTCTAAAATGTTGGGTATGGTGAAAGTGGTGAATGCCGAAGAGTTTCAACAATGGAAAAAAACAACTCCTTCAATACCCGCGGTTTCTAAAAATCCTCAAGAATGGGGAAAAGAGCTTTTTTCTCAAAAAATGTGTAATACCTGTCATGCTATAACGACTCAAAAATTGGTGGGGCCAGGACTTTTTGGAATTTTTGGAAAAGAAGTGGAATTAGAGGGAGGAAAAAAGGTGGCGCGAGATGAAAATTACATTCGTGAGTCTTTGATGCAGCCTCAAGCCAAGGTGGTTAAAGGATTCCCTCCGGCTATGCCGACCTTTCAAGGAACGCTTACCGATGAAGAGGTGAATGCCTTGATTGTCTATATTAAAAATTTAAAATGAGGAAAGAGTGATGAGTCATGCAAATTATTTAGAAGAAGGCGGATTTTGGTCTTGGTTTACGACACGTGATCATAAGCGCATTGGAGTGATGTATCTTTTAACTAATCTTATCTTTTTAGCCATTGGGGGCATTTTTGCGATACTCATTCGGGTAGAATTATTTAGCCCGGGGCCTTTATTTTCTGCAGATGTCTATAATAAATTTTTTACGTTTCACGGCGCTATTATGATTTTTATGTTTATTATTCCGGTGATTCCAGCGGCGTTGGGAAATTTCTTTTTACCTATTTTGATCGGCGCTAAAGATGTTGCATTTCCACGGCTGAATCTAGCCAGTTATTATATTTTTGTGGGTGGAGCTCTCTTGGCCGCATTGGCACTGGTTACAGGAGGAGTCGATACAGGATGGACTTTTTACACTCCCTATAGCATTCGTACCCAAACCAGTGTGATCTTAGTAACCCTGGGTGTTTTTGTAATGGGGTTTTCTTCAATTTTGACTGGACTTAATTTTATGGTGACGGTTCATAAATTAAGAGCGCCTGGGATGACCTTTCACCGAATGCCTCTTTTTGTGTGGGCCATTTATGCTACCGCCATTATTCAAGTGCTGGCTACACCTGTGATTGGGATTACGACTCTTCTTTTAGTGATGGAAAGAGTATTAGGCATTGGATTTTTTGATCCTCAATTAGGAGGGGATCCTATTTTATTTCAACATTTCTTTTGGTTTTATTCTCATCCGGCTGTCTACATTATGATACTTCCTGCGATGGGAATTATTAGCGAAGTGATTACTGTTTTTTCTAGAAAACATATTTTTGGATATAAAGCCATTGCGTATTCGTCGCTCGCCATTGCTTTTATTAGTTTTTTAGTGTGGGGGCATCACATGTTTGTGAGTGGAGAATCTCAATGGGCGAATTTTTTATTTTCTCTTCTTACAATGTTGGTAGCTATTCCCACGGCTATTAAAATTTTTAACTGGACAGCAACGATGTACAAGGGCTCTATTCACCTTCAAACCCCCATGCTCTATGCACTTTCTTTTATTTTTCTGTTTACCATCGGGGGGTTGACCGGATTATTTTTAGCGGCATTGTCGGTGGATGTGCATCTTCATGATACCTATTTTGTGGTGGCCCATTTCCACTATGTGATGATGGGGGGGACGGTCATGGGATTTTTGGCGGGCCTTCATTATTGGTGGCCAAAAATGTTTGGCCGAATGTACCCAGAAATTTTAGGAAAAATTTCTTGGTTTTTCATTTTTGTAGGATTTAACGTAACATTTTTACCTCAGTTTTATCTTGGAAAGCTGGGAATGCCTAGGCGATATCATGAATATGCCCAAAACTTTACCTTCTTAAATCAGGTGTCCACGGTAGGCTCGTGGCTCATTAATGTGGGGTTTTTGCTGATGTTTGCCTATTTGATTTATTCTCTCTTCAAAGGGAAAAAGGCTGAAAATAATCCCTGGGGTGCAAAAACTTTAGAGTGGCAACTGCCTTCTCCTCCGACGATGCATAATTTTGATGAAACTCCTCAGGTGATTGAAGGACCTTATCAATATGGAGTTTTAAAATCATGACAAAACATACAATACCCTCTCATTTTGATGATGCAAAGCAAGCCTATGAAGCTTCAAAATTGGGGGTGTGGTTATTTTTGGTGACAGAAATTTTGCTCTTTGGGGGGCTTTTTGTCATTTATATTATGAATCGTGGATTATATCCGGAGATGTTTCATGAGGCGAGTCTTCATTTAAATAAGGTAATGGGGGCCATGAATACCGTCGTTCTTATTTGCAGTAGTTTTACGATGGCCATGGCGGTGAGCCGTGCAAAACATAATGACTCTCAAAGAGCTCTAAAGCTCCTTTTAATCACCTTTATTTGTGGACTTATCTTTATGACGATTAAATATATGGAATATAGTCATAAAATTCACGAAGGGCTATTGCCAGGCATCCATTTTTCTTTTGATGAAATTTCGCATCCGAAAGCCCCCTTATTTTTTTCTCTTTATTTTATGATGACGGGACTGCATGGGCTTCATGTCCTGGTCGGGATGGGGCTTATTTTTTGGGTCATGGTGAGAACCAGAAGAGGGGATTTTGATGAATCCTACCATACTCCGGTTGAGATGACGGGGATTTATTGGCACTTGGTGGATTTAATCTGGATTTATTTATTTCCACTTTTATATTTGATAGGATGAAAATATGAATCATGAAAAAACATATTTGGCAGTAGTGGTAAGCCTTTTAATTCTAACGGTGATTACCGTTACTACCTCTTATTTTAATTTTGGAATTTTTAATATTGTGGTTGCTATGGCCATTGCCTCCATTAAAGCCAGTCTGGTTTGTCTTTACTTCATGCATTTAAAGTATGATAATAAATTTAACCAGGTTGTGTTTATTTCTGCCTTTATATTTTTAGCTATTTTTATCGGCTTAACCGGTGCCGATGTTTTTTTGAGATAATGAAAAAATTATTAACCCTAGACATTGTGCTGGTTTTCATTCTTTTTGTGTGGGGGAGTCTTGTCAGAACCCATGGAGCGGGTCTGGCCTGCCCTGATTGGCCCCTATGCCATGGAAAAATCATCCCCCCCATGGATACTTTAGTCCTCTTAGAATGGGGACATCGGCTGATTGCAGCCATTGTGGGATTTCTGACGTTAGGGATTGGAATAAAAATATTTTCTTCTGAAGAGTATCGAAAAAAGAGTGGGATTTGGGCAGGAATTGCCCTTCCTTTATTGATTCTTCAAGTTATTTTAGGAGCTTTGACAGTAAAGCAGCTTTTGCATCCTCATTTTGTAACGGTGCATGTGGCGGTGGGAACTTTATTTTTTTCCTGTCTTATTATCATGCTTTTAAAAATCAGTGATGCTCATTACGTCATGAGACCGTCAGAAAATGTCATTCCGAGTGCGATAGTACGAGGAATCTGGTTTATGGTAGCACTTATTTTTGCTCAGCTCATTTTAGGAACGTTGGTGAGCTCTTCTCATGCAGGGCTTGCGTGTCCAGATTTTCCCACGTGCTTAGGCCAATGGATTCCTCCGCTCATTGGAACCGTGGCTTATCATTTTTTTCATCGTCTGATTGCCTATGTGATCTTGGCAGCGATGGTTGGGCTATGGCTGATTTCAAAAAGCGTAGAAGATCCCAAGTTTAAAACATCGGTTAAAGTGTTACTCATCTTAACCTTTCTTCAACTGGGCTTGGGAATTTCAAATGTGCTTTTTAAATTACCTCTACTGGTGAGTGTGGCGCATTTAGCCGTAGCGACAGCTCTTTTTTCAATGGCTTTAGTAACAGCGTATAAAATAACATATGCGAGATTATCTTAATTTAACAAAACCCAGAATTAGTTTACTCTTTGCCATTACAGGCTTTGCAGCTTTACTCGTAGAGAAGAGTTTGTGGGAAAAACCCTTTACTCTTTTTATCATTGTATCCGGAATTTTTTTAACTGGGGGATCGGCTAATAGTTTTAATCAATATTTTGAAAGAGATATTGATAAACAGATGGAACGAACGGCCAAAAAAAGACCACTCCCTTTGGGAAAAATCACCCCTTTTCATGCGTTGATCTTTAGTGTGGTGACAGGAATTTTGGGGATTTTTATACTGTGGTATTTTGGAGGAATTTTTTCGAGTTTTTTAGGGTTCTTTACGATTGTGTTTTATAGTTTTTATTACACGCTGTGGTTAAAACCTAAAACACCTTATAATATTGTCATTGGTGGAGCAGGGGGAGCCATGGGGCCTCTTATTGGTTGGGCAGCGGCGACAGGAACGTTGGGATGGGAAGCGTGGGTCATGTTTTTAATCATATTTTTGTGGACGCCTCCGCATTTTTGGTCTTTGGCACTGTGTTACAAAGAGGATTATCAAAAAGTATCGTATCCTATGATGCCACTGGTGAAAGGGGATGAAGCGACTCGAGAACAGATTTTTTATTACTCTGCGGTGTTGGTACCTTTGTCTTTATGTTTATATTTTTCAAAAAATCTGGGAGCTTTCTATGTGGTTTTAGCGCTTCTTTTAGGAATGATGTTTGTGTGGATGGCCTTTCGATTATATACGGAAAAAACGGTAGTATTGGCTAAAAGACTTTTTCAGTATTCCATTGGCTACTTAATGCTTCTTTTTTGTGTGATAATTCTAGATGCTCTCTTTTAAAATTAAAGAGGATCAAAAAGCACAAAGGTTTTGTACGTAAAGGTTTGAATCTCAGGATTGGCTTTTGTCTTTTTTTGGATGGTTACTTCTAAAATCACAGATCCGTAATTTTGATAATTGGTGACATATGTTTCAACCGGCGTATTTTGTAAGGATAAGGTTAATTCGTTTCCAGTCACAAATCCAAATGTTTCGTAAAGTGTTTCTTCTTGAATAGGAGAACTTTTTTTCTTACCCATTTTTTTTCTTACTTTAAAGCTAAATTTAGCCACCAATTTACTTTCTGGTTCGTAAAGATCGGTATTCATGTGAAGTCTGTGAGAGGGATGAGCATAATAAAAAGGAGGCCCAAAATGAGAGGGCTCTTCGGGAATCAGTGCTATTCTTTTTAAAAGATCTGTGGCTTTGGTAAGCTGAATATCACTATTTTCAAAATTGGAATAATTGTTTCGGAATGAAAAAGCAGACGCAATGGTTTTAGCCGTTTGTCTAAACGCATACGGAGCGTTAAATTCTCGAGGGATGGGATCTAAATGAAGGGCTTTAGGGTGATCTCGTTCATAGACAGGTTTTGTAATTTGAGGATCTTCTATTTCAAGATCTGGAGTGACCCCATTCCATTGGACAGTTTGACCTGAAGGACGAAAAAAAGCACTGGTCGTAAAGGTAATGGCTCCATGATAATTGGGAGTTGTGTTTTCAAGAGGCCAGAAACCTAAAATAGTGCCTTTTCCAAAAGAAGGTTTTCCAACCACGAATGCTCGTCCATAGTCTTGAAGGGCTCCCGTGACCACTTCTGAAGCGGAAGCAGAAAAATTGTTGGTTAAAATAAGAAGAGGGGCGGAGGTTGTGACACCAACCCCTCTAGCCTCGAAAGTATTACTGAGCTCATTATTTTTATTATAAGCATAAACAAGAGGGCCTCGATCTATAAAGATATCTGCTACTTTAATGGCAGCAGACAGGTTTCCCCCTAAGTTTTCTCTTAAATCTAAGAGGATTCCTTTTAAGTCATCTTCATAGATATTTTGCAGAAATTGAATAACTCCTTCTAATTCTTCTCCCGTCGTAAGTGTAAACATGTTAATTTTAATATAGGCCAGCCCTTGGGTGTGGAGGAAATAATAACTGACACTGGGATTAGAAAAGCGTTCTTTATGGCATAGAATGCTCAAGGTAAGATCTCCCCTTTGAACGGTTAGCGAAAAAGAACCTTTTTGATCTTGAATCATTTTATGAAATTCTTCTCGAGTAAGATCAGAAGTATTTTGCTCATTCATTTTTAAGATCAAGTCATCTACTTGTAAGCCTCGTATCGCCGCAGGAGATCCAGGGATAACGGCGTAAATTCGAAAAGGCCCATGGCCATTTTCTCCCTGCGCTTTAAAGGTAATCCCTAGACCTTCAAATTCTCCCTGAAGGCTATCTGAAAATTTCTTGGCTTCGGGTTCATCAAAAAAATTGGTATGGGGATCTACTTCATCAAGAGTTTTAGTGAGGAATTTTTCATAAAAAGAATTTTGGGGATTGGAAATCCCTGAAAGTCGAACGAAGGCTTCACAAATAGCTTTGTACGTGCCCCCCGTATTTTGAAGTGTTTGCTGAGCGGCAGTATCTTCTAAAAGAGAGATGGCTGCATTTTTTTCAAGGGTTTTAAGAGTCGATTCAGTCAAGGAAAAATGACTATTGGCTAAGAGCTTTAAATAGGTGTCTACGTTTGTACAATTTAAGGTCTGAGCTTGGGCAAACGAAGTAATATAAAAGAGGAGAAAAGAACTTAAAAAATAACGAAAAAACCGCACAGATGGGTATTCTTACCAGAGAAGAGTGATTTTTGCAATGCCCTCTATTTTTCTAATGATCTTTTCGGTTTTTGATTTTTGCTTTAAAAATTTTTAGTGCTATTTGATGAATTTTTTGCCAATGTAATTCAGGTTTATTCTTAGAAAGCTTTAATTTATAATTCACAAAATCATGAAGATCTTTCTCGCTCCATCCATTAAAATGCTTTTCGTAATACTTTCTAGACTTTTCTTTTTCCTCTTCAATCCATTGTTTATTTTTAGGATTATCCCAATCAAATTCAGGTAGATTTTCTAGATCTGATTCATATACAGTGGTACCATTTTTAAACTGCATAACGGGATTATCTTTTTGGTCTAATTCGTTCATAGAAATACCGGGAGACCACCTTGGCCAATTTAACTCTGGCACTTTTTTCTTCTTTTTTTGACTTTGAGTAATAGCCATATTCTACGACCCTCCGATAAACATCCAAAACCAAACTTTTAATATGTGGATATAAAGTAAAATCTCCCTCATGTAAACATCTTTTATATTCTACATCTCGATCATAATTATATCCAAATCGAACCCAATCTTCATCAATACGAGACTTCTCTTTGATCCAAGCCTTTCGAATACTACTCAATTCTTCATCTGTATAAAAATCTTTGCATTTAGCATGTGGGCACATCGGCACAAAGCATATGCAATCCTTGTGCCAGGGGATTTGAACTCAAATGTCAAAAAACGCGGACGGAAAACCGTCCGATATATTTAAAATTCGGGCAATTTTTAAAAGCAGATAACTGGTAGGTATGTGGACTTTTGTCATCCTGAGGGCAAAGCCCGAAGGATCTCGAGGTTTACATCACTCATAAGATGACAAATAACCTATCGTTCCCATTCCAAAGTCTGGGCAGATCACTCGGAAAATTGAAGTGTATACTTCCACTCTGATAACGGTAGTTATTGTTTAAAGAGGATGAGCTAAGACAATAACGTTTCCATCTGGATCTGCAAAATATGCGGCTTCATCACCCCAATCACGGCGTGATAATTCACTGAGTACCATAGCTTTTGCTTTTTTGAACTTACCAATGGCGACTTCAATATCATCTACATAAAAATAAAGCTCCGTTGGAGCCAGTTCATTGGTAATAGTGCATATGGGAACTTTTCCTACATTTAGAGCAAAACTTTTACGCTCATAAAGTCCTAAACGCATTCCTCCTGGTATTTTAAATTCTGCATAAACCGGAACATTAACAATTTGTTCCCATCCAAATACCTCGGTATAAAAGGAAATAGATTTCGGTAAGTTTTTCACTGCGAGAATTGTAAGGATATGTTGCACGCGAGATGACATTTTACTTTTCTGGACGAATGCCTTGGACACGGCATAGCTTGAAAGAAGCCTTGGCTTGAGGAATAACAGAAAACTTTTCCCATTCACCATACGCTTGATTAAGAGCTTCTTGAGATAGGAGCCCATTTTTCAGGAGTTCTCTTTCAGATGCTTTCAGCAGTCGGCTACCCCCCATCGCATATTGTTTGATTTGATCAGGAGTTTCAAGACTTGAAATTAATATATCCTCTTTAATATCTATTAAACCTGCCTCTTGAAAGAGATTGCCAAGCTTTTCACCAATATGAGGATTTCCTCCATTCATGGTCTGTAGTTTATAAAGAGCGTTTAAAGCTGATTTCACATGTGGGAGAGAAGGCATGGTTGCGGAGCAACAATCCACTTTACATTCACAAGCAATAATGAGTCCCCCTTGTTTTGTTACTCGTATCATTTCTCTGATAACTGAGAGAGGACTAGAAACATGTTCCAAAAGAAAACGACAGTATACCACATCAAAAGTTTCATCTAAGAACTCAAGACATCTAGCTTTACCTATTTGAAATTTTACATTGGAAAGTCCTTCTTTATTAGCTCTTTGGATAGCTCTATTTATTTGTTTTTCTTGGATGTCTATTCCAATGACTTTACCCAGCTCCACTGAAGGAGAAATTTCTCGAGCCACAATTCCCGTACCACACCCCACATCCAATACCCACATCTTGGCAGTGAGTGGGGGGAGAAATGCTTTTCCACCAATCAACCCATGTTGAATTTCTAAACGTTCTTGTTCGTCTTGACTACTTCCATGTATATATTGTGACATCTGTAGAGAAAGAAATACCCTAGATTTATCAATATTTCTAGAATAAAAACATCTACTTCAAAATCTGTCGCTTTTAACTTTTCGATCAGCGATATTAATATTTTTTCTTAAAAAATGCCTTCCTACGTTAATGCTCTAGTCCATCTCAAATATGCATCCCGCCTTACGAAGCTTTAAACACCTGTCCAAGAAAAACAGGATAACAAACAGCCCATCGTTCCCATTCCAAAGTCTAGGCCGATCGCTCTTAAATTTGAAGTGCATATAACCACCGTCGAAAAGGCAGTTATTGAAAGTTCAAAAAATTAAACCATAGCCAACCACAATTACTAATTATTATAGAACCAACCATTGGGCCCCATTTTAATCTCTACTCTAAGTAAGTTCATCTTATGACTTGGAGCTTTATAACGTCCAAGTACTTTTCCGGTGTTTGTATCTACAATAATTCCCATTTCTATATCCCCATCAAAGCTTCCCAGGCCAGATTCTATATACTGGTGAATAACTTCTATTTTTTTATCCGCTATATCCCTAAACAGTCCTCTACAAAACATGCTTTTTTTTCTAGAAAACAAATCACTAAATGTGAACAATTCAAGCTTTGGATCCATGCAAGCATCTGAACGATAAGAACCATGAGCATCTTTATAATCATCATCTTTTCTACCCGCTGTCGCTCCTCCTCCCATGCCACTATTCATTTCAGAAACCATAGCAACTAAGGTTCCTTGAGCAATTTCTACTCCTTCAATGGAAATGGTTTTTGCAGTAACGGCTGCTAACGCCATCACCCCATCTTTTTGTACTGTGGGAATAAACTCTAATGTTCGTGCTGGAAAATTTATTTTATTTAAACCGCGCCCCACAGGAAGTGCAATGGCCACAATATTGGTTAAAGCAGACCCTACTTTTTCGGCATCCCCAGAATCTATGGCCTCTAAAAGTTCCCAAGGTAAATGTATGATTCCTGCACCCGCTGTATAGAGTTGCTCTCCAGGGCTCATCCCCTGTTTCCAGGCTTGCCAAGTAGCACTTTTTGGCTCCCAAACATAGGCGGCTTCCCAGTTATTTGTAAAATAATAATAAAGCCCTGTTGTCGTATCATAGAGCTGGAAAAATGGATCACTGACCATATGCCCAAGAGCTTTTGCTGATCCTGAAACAAAGCCCCATGCGTTTAAAGTCACTCTATCTATAAAATTAGGCTCATTTTTTTGAAACTCTTTTGGGATTGGAAGATCCCAAGAAGGGGTGGTTTGGACTTCACTTCCATGGTCTATTTCCATTCCCTCTGGATAAGGAATTTCACTGGAACTGTTCTGCGAAAAAGAAGAAGTGTTAATTAACAATAGACCTAAAATTAATAGAAAAGAACAATGTTTTAAATTCATTATGATGATGCTCCATTTTTATGGGGACTTATATATACAATAGATATGCTTAAAAATAAAGCACGTTTTTTTTGTTGATTTTTAGGTATAACTGTTATACCATTATAATTGTGAGATTTAAGTTCGATAAAAATAAGAGTAAATGGCTTAGGAAGAGAAGAGGTATCGGATTTGAAGAAGCTCAAGAAATATGGATGCACCCCTATTACTTAGACCAAAGAGACGATTGCCCTGAACAGTGGAGAGCTATTGGCTGGGTAAAGGGAAAGCTCTATTCGGTTATTTACGAAGAGAAAGAGAAGATGATGAAGGAAACTATCACCATCTTGTAACACTTTGGAAATCTACAAAGGAGGAAAAGAAACTTTATGAAGAAAACTCTTAAAAAAAGAATGATTTCTGCAACAGCTATTGCCCGGGAAGCAGAAAAAGGGAAAGATATTTCAAGACATTTTACAAATAAAGGTAAAATGATGCCTCCTGCCATACAGAGGGTCAATCTGGATGTGACCAGAAACATGCTCAAAGAACTGGATGATGCAGCAGAAAACTTAAATGTGAGTCGCCAGGCAGTGATTAAACTTCTGGTAAGGCAGGCACTTAACCAGCATTATCTGGCGCAGAAAGCCAAAAAGGTTACATCTGATTGAACCCTGTTTAGTCTCTTCCAAAAAAGGCACTCAGATGGCACCCTCAAGAAAACACCTGTAAAAAAAGCAAGTCCAAAATACACGTATCTTATTTTTTTGCATAGGATTACGAGAAACATCATTTAAAAGCCGCTATTGATTTTTCCAAGAAGACAAATCCAGACTTCTTAATGGATACAAATATAGTACTTCCAAATTAGTAGTTTCTATGATAAGTGCTAGCTACTTTTGATGGAGAAGTATAAAGAAGAATAGGAGAAATAAACGTATGGTAGGACTTAACAAGACAATCATTTACTTCATTGCCATAGGATATCTGATGCTTAGTTCAGTTTGTGGATTTTCACAAGGAACCACTGAGAATAACAACCGAGCAGTAGCTAATGAGCAGCGCTTTTTTATAATAGATATTCAAATACTAAGAGAGCAGCGTGAGACATTTAATCAATCGCAATATTTTTTTGAACATGCTGTCTCAACTTGGTTGGGTACACATCAAGATGTGAGGATTGTAAATTCTTCAAGTGAAAGCTACATTCCGCCCTATTCTAATATCAATGCTTACTTGTTTGAAATAAAACACATAATATTATTCCCAAATTTGAATAAAGTAGAAGAATTTAGGAATTTTATGGAGGGTTTAGAGGAGTCTATGTTCAATGAAATTCCTAAAATGTACCGCAGGTGGAATGATATTACACCTTTTCCTTACCTGCATTTCAATATATATTTAATAAATGAGGTTGAATTTAGTATTCATTATTCTACGAGATACCATCTCATTATACGGAATGAACTTGATCTTCAGCTTATGGATCTTAATTTGGCCGAAAAATACCACCAGACTTCTTATAGATTTAGAGGTTACGCTGGCACAAATAGCTTCTTAGGAGTTTATGATCAATTTATTCAGGCTAAAGAATCACCGTGGGATTTTTTGAAGGATAAAGCTCCAGAAAAATTTCTTTACCTATTAACAAACGAAGATCCGTTTCATTTTTATTTTGATGGGGCATTTCAATATAAATTTAGCGAAAAGTATGTAGTAGGGGGACGTGAAACTCCCTATTATTTCGAAGGAGAAATACAAATACAAGCGTTAACAGAAGCAGATTTACATAAAAAAAACTGAGGAGGCTAAAGAGCCAGAAAAATCAGAATCATTTTGGAATTGGCTCTTTGGTACAGAATAAAATTTTCTGTTTTAAAAAGAGCTTTCAGATGAAGCACTGTGGTCAATGCCGTATTAAAAAGGAATTATGAGTTCAAAAGGTATTGTATATTTCATTTTAATGACATTGGTAAGTAGTTTTTCTCTTAGTCCAGTTTATGCCCAAGAGAATGTAGACATAATTAAATTGTGTAATAATTCTACCTTAGACTTAAGAATGGCTCCTATTGGATATAAATGCCAAACCTCAAAAGGTGTTATTTATGAAAGAGTTGAGTATGAAGTTCGTCAGGGGGTTGGTACGGTAGTGACTTTTCTTAAACTTTGGTAATTGTCAGGTCAAAGATAAACAAAATATTTTAATCTCTTAACTTTGTTTAGGCGTCTATACCACCTGGATAAAGGGCCATTTTTAGGCTATTTGTCATCCTGATGTTTACCGTCGAAAATTTTTCTGAATGGAGCATTAATAATTTTTGGTACAGATGCTACAAAAGAGAAATTTGTAAAAAATAAAGACACGTCGCTTTGATCTGGACTGAGAAAACAACCGAAAAATATCTACTTGAACCCTCTCTTAGTCCGTTCGTCAGTCGCCATACCAATCTAACTAAAAATTGGAGATCCCTCACTTCGTTCGGGATGACCATACCAACATGACTTAGTGTATTCTGAATCTTGGTTTTTATTAGTGTAACTGTTTTCTAAAAACCGCTGACTTTTTTAAGGGGGCGAAGAATAATATAGGTGAAGAGTTTGGGATAGGAAATGGGATCGACTTTTCTTACCTCTTTAAGCTGGGGTAAGAAAATGGCGGCAAACAAGGTCCTTAAAATAAACGATCCAAAAAAAGCAGTGAACACAAACGGTGCATGAAAAATTTGAAATTTTATGAGTAAGCTTCCCAATAAACTTCCAAGGAGTATAAAAATTCCATTGAGCACATTATAATAGGCCACACAACGAGCTCGTTTTTCAGAAGAGGTGCTATCTAAGATAAAAGTAAAAGAAGAAAGCTCAAACCCAGACCACACAAATCCAGCCATGACATGTAAAAAAGCAATAAAATAAAAATTATTGGAAAAAAGCCATAGCAGTACGGTTAGCGGGAGAAACGAGGCGGATAAAATTAAAATTTTTCGGGTGCCATATCGATCGGAATAGCGTCCCCAAATGGGCATAAAAATAAGACGCGATCCCATACTACAAGCATTAATAATCATATATTGAAAATAACTAAAGTGAAGGTCCTGAAGCATGTAAGGTGTAAAGTAAGGGGCAGATACATAAAACGAAAAATTCATAAGCACAGAAAAAAAGACAAAATGCCCAAAATTAGTGGTTGTGATTTTTTGTAGGAACTGAATAAAGGTAAATTTAGATTCAGATTTTACTTCAAAATAGGGTTCATATTTTTTATTTAAAAAATGGTGTGAAATAAGGCGGCCAATAAGAGCTATGGCAAAGAGCACTAAAAATCCTAGAGTCTCATTTCCTTTTCCTTTCATGAGGTGCAAAAAACTTCCCGCCAGAACAAAGGTAATGAGCGTAGAAGTTTCCATGATTTTATTTCTTCGCCCAAAATAACTACCTCTGGATTGAAGATCGACTAAATCTCCCATCCAGCTGTTCCAGGCAGGAGAAATAATATGTCCGGAGACAAAATATAAAATATAAAGGAAAATAAAGAGAGGTACTTGATGGTCTGAAATAAAATATAAAAGCATCATGGGAAGAAGGGTGAGAGCTTGAAGAAATACGCCGCGGGTGACAATCTTTTTTCGACTGCTGACTTTTTCTAGAAGATGTAAGCTGACAAATTGTGAGAGAGAGCCTACCAAGATGGGGAGAGAAACCGTAAGTCCAATTTCAAAATAATTGGCTCCAAGCATTAAGGCAAAGGGAATAAAAAATCGCTCTCCACATCCCAGCATAACGGTAAAAAAAACGCCATCCACGATAGAATAAGATAAGCTTTTTTTTATTTTGTCAGTTTGCTCGGACATAGGATGCTTACTCTATACCCCTTATCGTCAAAAAAGGTAATATTCTTGACAAGGAAAATAGATATCGTTAATGTTGCTTTTTAAAAGGAGAAAACCATGGATAAAAAGAACATGATCATAGCAGTGATTGTACTCTTAATTGTTGTTGCCGTAGCGTTTACGCTTCGCAATAAGAAACAGCCTGCTCAAGAAACAACGCAAATAGAACAACCCGTAACGGGTGAGGCCACAACACCTACGGAAGCACAACCTGGCACACAAACAGGTGCTGCTCCAGAGCAACCGACAGAAGAACCTCCTGCCACCACAAACTAATTGAGGATAGCCATGCAGAAAAAGTATTTCTGGCTATTTCTCTTTGTATGGGTAGGGGCGTTTATTTTCTCTGGTCCTGTGTTTGCTAAAAAGGGGACGTCTCAGAAAGAAGTGACGAAGAAAGAGAAAAAAGCGGATCCACTGGCACAATGTGCAACATCGAGTAAAAGTAAAGATGATCCGGAAGTGTGGGAGAACTGTTGTAAATCTCATGGGGGAAAAGTAAAAGGAGCTGACTTTGATTGCGATGAAGAAGCCAAAGCAAAAGCTCCAGACAACGATGAAGATTTTATTCCTCCAGATGAAGAAGAAGGTGGGCTTCCCCCCGCAGAATCTGAAGAATAATACTTAGATTATTTTTTCAAGTTACCGGCCTTAAATTCCGATAAGTACATAAGAGATGAAAAATAAACTCTTATGTATATGTGTGTGCCTTTTGTTACCTACTATAACATGGGCAAAAAGCGAATCACAGCTTTATGAAGATTTAAATGCCCTATCGGTGGAATCAAAACTTCATGCCATTGAAGAAATTGAAAAACAGGGTTTAACCAGCGCTCGAATTCAAGAATCTCTTGTATATTATGCACTTTATCATGAAGATTCTGCTCTTCGAGGGGCCTCACAATCCTGTCTCATTTCTTTAGCAGGGATACGCTATCTTTCAAAAGCCCATGATGAACTTATTGAAGCTGTGCTTGTAGATCCCAATCAGAGCCAAAGCCGAAAGAATGCAATCAAGATTTTACGGGGAAACGAAAACTGGGCTAAAAATGCAACAAAAAAACTCAAAGAAAGCGCAGTTTTTGATGTTAACAAAGATGTTCGAAATAATGCTGCAGAAGCTATTACTATTATAAGTGGGGAATATCAAAATGATGCGATTCAACGTTGGCAAGCTATTGTTAATAATTCTTGGGGATTGTATCATTCCACAACTCGAATTCGTGCGATTGAAGCTCTTTCTTATATGCCTTATAAAGGGCCAACTATTGTTCCAACGCTCTTAAACACTTTGCGAGATAGCAATGAGTCTGTGCGCCATACTTTATATATTGCTCTACAAAAATTTTCAGAGCAAGCATCACAAATTATCCCAAAACTAGTTGAACGTTATAGAAATCTCGTAAATTCTGATGATTATTCTGTAGAAACTGAAAAAAAGAGCATTTTAAAGACTATTTCAGAGTTTGGAGAGGCTTATAAACATTTATCAGAGCCCCTTCTATTAGAACAATTTAGATTAGAATTGGAAAGATTCAAAAGAGGAGAAGGGTATTCATATGATCTTGAAGACATGGTGGGTTTCATAGGAAAAATAAAATCGAGGGCAGTGCTTCCAGAAATTTCCTGGATTGCACTACATAGCAAACATAGCAGTCTTAGAGAAAAAGCACGTTCAGTTTATGAAAATATTTTGACCTCTCGACCCTCTTCAGAAATTCCTCCTCAGGCCGAAGCTTTAGAAAACATAAAACGGACTCATGAAAATGGACCAGATATATGTACCACGCTCTGTCGCATTTTAGAAAATATTCAACATCTCTCTCAAAATGTAAATCAAAGTAATATTTGGCATATGACAAATTGGGATACTGCCATGGTATCTTTATCGGGGCTTTATATCTCTAAGGTTTCCCCCTTTTGTCCCGGAGCCTCTTCTATGCTTGATGACTTAATTATTCGATTAACATCAGATGCGACACATCCAGCTGAAACATGCTCAAATCCCAATCACCCATTTCAAAATCTTCAAAATGAGGTACAATCTCTCCTAAATGCCACTGTTGCTTCTCCGCTGTCTGCCACCGATGTCTATGCAAAACAATTTTTTGCACTGATGCTTCGAGATATTTTGGTTCGAAGACCCCATCTTCCTCGTGGACAACGTGAAAAAATAAACGAGCTTCGACAAAAGGTGGAAAATCGATTAAAGAGAGACATAGATCTTGCAGCACTTTCTCGGCATGATGCTGTAGGGAATAGTCTTTTTAATACCTATGCAGTCGCAACATCACTGATTTCACTGCCCCTCTCACAGATTGAATCTCAAAATATTGATTTTTTAAAAGAAGCTTTGGATCCTCATGATCCTTTTAAGGTTGCTTATGCACCCCGAGATTCAAAAAAAACGGTAAGAGCTTCTGTTGCGAGATCTGTTCCCGTTCATTTAGCGCTTTATTTAAAGGCACCAACACCTCAAAATGCTCAAGCACAAAAACAAATTTTAAAGGAGTCTTTACAGAACTACATCCAATATTTACCCTCGATGATGGTACATTTAAGGCGGTCAGGAACACATGAGGGACAAGATGCGATTGCGCCTTATTATCTTTTTTCAACAATTCCCTACGCCACAGCGGCCACTCAACTTCTTCTTGAAGATGCCACGCCAGAAGAAAAAGAAGAGCTTCAACATATTCAATCTGAATTAAAATCTGCCTTACATGCTCTGATTCAAGAAGATGGCACTTTTTATATCCCTGAATATCAAGCGTCGGAATATTACGTAAATCCATTGTTTGGGTTAGCTCTTATTCCCTTGGCGGAATCTTGTATCCAACCCATACAAACACTTGAGCCACCCGCCTCATTTAATTTCCATGGAATTTTAGATTAAAGGGGCATATGATCCATAATAGACATCTTTATAAAACAGGTAGGTTATATACCAAGAAGCTCCCGGATCTGTTTTATGAGCGCATCAAACTGATACGGTTTTGTAATATAGGAATCAGCGCCACATTCTTTACCCCACTGTTGATCCGTTTCTTGAGCTTTGGCGGTCACCATAATGATGGGAATTTTTTGCATCGTTGGATCTTTTTTAAGTTTTGCACACACTTGCAGGCCATCCATTTTAGGCATCATGATATCTAACAGAATAAGATCTGGTTTTTCTTTTACTTTTTCAAGCGCTTCTTCTCCATCGTAGGCTTCAATTACACGAAATCCTTCCGATTCCAGTTTAATTTTAATCATCATCACCAAATCTTGTTCATCATCAACAATTAAAACAGTAGGTTTTCCCATGGTTCCTCCTAAGCTACTTTCTTTTTATCTATCGTTTCTTTTTTTGGGAAGTCAAAAAAAGTTTCAATTACATCTGACAGACGAAATACAGCGCGATGGCAGGCTGACATAATTTTTTTCTGATCCTTTTCTTGAAGTGTCGGAATATCCAAATTTGTTAATCCTTGCTCAATCACAGCCAGAGCGGTACGAAATTCGTGCGACATGTGGGTTGGAAAATCAAAGTCTTCGGGCTTTTCTTGCTTTCGGGGTTCGGCTGATTTTTGTTGATAGAGTTTTATAATTTCTTGGGTTGCAATCTTAAGCTGTTCTCTGTGCCGAAAGAGGTAATCAGACATAAAATTAAAAGCTTGCGCCAACTCGCTTATTTCATCGTTTGTCTTAGGAACAGGCACCTTTATTTCAAACTCCCCTTCTCCAATCTTTTTGGCATGGGTTGTTAACATTTCAATAGGAGAAATAAGGTGTCGAGACGCATAAAAAAGAGAAATGACCAAAAGAAGCAAGCTTAAACCAAATACAAGGCTGATGATACTTAAAGATCTGGCTTTGGAGCTTTGAAGTTTTTGAATGGAGCTTTCAAGGTGTGCCGAAACAAGTGTGGCTAAAGCCTCTGTTTGGGTATTCACGCTTATATATTTTTCATTGAGCGATTCCACAGATTTCCACACAAAAAGCAGTTCTTGCGTATCTTTTTCATAGACTTCAGAAAGCCCACTTTGGCCAAAAACAAGATTTCGATATGTTAAGCTTTTAACCTTTGCCTCATGAAGTGTTTTCTTAAAAGACCCGGTCGTTTTAGACAAAAGATAAGAAGCCTTTTCATCAAAGTCTTTTATATTTTTTTGAAACATCTCTTTTCGTTGCTGAAGCTTGTCTTTGATCTCTTTTTCTGAAAGAATTTCTAAATCAGAGACCATCGGTTTCAGATACAAAGACTCCGTATATTGAAGGAAGCTTTTTAAAAAATCGATGTCAGCTCTGTTTTTTGACTCAAGGTGTAAGAGGGTTTCTAGGTGTGATAAGATCTCTTGATAAGTTGCTCTATACTCTTCTTGCAACCCTCTTTTGTGCTCAAAAAGGGCAAGCCTTTCTTCATGCCGATCAAAAAGTGCTTGAGTGGCTTTGCCGTAAAAAGTGAAACTTTCTTTAACGGTTTTTAAAATATTTTCCGTAGGGGAAAAGGTAAGGTTTTCAATGGCTTTTAGAGCATCGCTGGCCTTTTGGTAACTCTTTTCATAATTTGTTTTCCAGGTATCTAGTTTTTTGGGATCTTGTTCAATGGTGTAGCGAACCGCCCAATTTTTGCTCTCTCTTAAAGCGCTACTTAGTTTATCTAACGCCTGATAGGAAGGGAAAGATTTTTTTGACACCGCTAAAAAACCGCTTTGAATGGTGTTGAAAGAGAGCACAAAAATAACCCCCAGGCCAAGGATAAGGAGGGTCAAAGTCCCCATAACCCCTAAAACCTTGTATCTAATACCTAGCTTAAAATGATTCATGCTTACCATTCCTTTAATCTTATCGGCTGATCTATTGGAATACTTAAGAAAATTTTGTGTTCAATTAATAAAAAATATGAGTTATTTCAATAGGTTGTGGGACATCTTTTTTAGACAATAAAGAGAAATGGGGGTATAATATAAATAGAGGGTGAAGGCCATGAAAGTATGTATGAGTAAAAAGTTTATAGGTGTTGCGGCGTTGGTGCTTATTTTAGGGGGGATATCTTATGCCGAAGAAAATACGGCTGCGCTTGAAGCCATCGCAACAACACCCATCCAAAAAGAAAAAGCCGTTGATCATGAAAAGGTAAGATCCAGCGTGATGGATGCCTATGGCGAGAAAGGGAGTACGGATCCAGGGTTTACAAAAGGGGGAGCCGATAAGCGTGTTCAAGAGAAGGCAGCCCTTCACACATTTTCTCGAGACATCTCGTCAGGTGAACAAGCACAAAAGCAAGAAAACCAAGAAGATTTGGCCAAAGAACTTCGTGCAGTTTACCAAGATAAGCTTTTTGGAAGAAATGAAGCACCTCTTGCAGCACCAGATACCGGAAAATCCCTTGCCAATTTGGCAGATAAATCAGCCAGAGAACGAGAAGAATCTACCCTTGCTAAAACAGTCAGTTCATCTGAAGAAAAATCAGGTGGAAATGCTGGTGGCGGTGGAAATGCTAATGCGGAAGAAAAATCAGGTGGAAATGCTGGTGGCGGTGGAAATGCTGGTGGCGGTGGAAATGCTGGTGGCGGTGGAAACGCTGGTGGTGGACAAGGCAAGGGGAAAAATAACTAGAGTTTAAAACATCCCAAATGGGAGCGTAATATAGGTTCTGTATTCTTGGTTTTTGTCGTGGTCTTTCCCGTTTTCAAATTCCCACCTTCCTTCAAAATGGAACATAAGTTTTTGATAAAGAGGAAAGGAAAGCCTCCCCTTGACGTTGTTGTTATGGGTCACCCCTTGGTCTGTATCATTATCATTTCTTTTAAACTCGTAGAGTAAATCAAAAAGGAGGTGTTTAAAAAAATCCTCTTGAATCCGAAAGCTCGCTGTATGAATACGCTCTATCGGCTCACTTAAATACTCAAAACTATAGCCTAATTTCACTTGTTTGAAAAAAGGAAGCCTGTAGGTCAAGCTTGATTCAACATCATGCTGGTCTTTCAAAAGCTTATAATCCGTATACGCATAATAAAAAATGGTTTCTAAATTTGGAGTCATGTTTAAACCCAGGGTGTTGCTATAGTCATAATAGGGATGTTCGGCTAGTCGATTGGGGCTTGAGAGAAGTCTTAAAAGAAGCCCACGTTTCCAGGCCAAAAAATTGTAAAAAGCCCCTTTTGTAAATGAAAGATAAGAAAATGCTGAGAAGTGATCGATATCTCCTTCAGGGATGGTATACGTATTTGAGCCTTGGTTATCAAAATGGTTATAATCGCCCCGGAACGAAAAAAGCAGAGGGTCGGAAAGTGACACATTGTATTTAAGAGAGGCCACATCTTGGTTAAACTCATAGTCTTTAGTATTGTTTTCTATATCATTTTGATAGTGGTGATTTTTTTGGTAGAGAAATGTAAGAGCATGTCTTGGATTTAATTTCCACTCAAGTTCTTCTAAATATTCAAATTTAAAAGACTCTGTATCTGGATCATTAGGTCTTTTATTTTTAAAAGTTTTGTAATTAAACCGAGAGGTAAAAACAGGCTTTTTTTGAAGTTTTACTTTTTCCATCCCTTCTAAGGCAATTGTGTTTTTAGGAGACCGGGCTAAAACTTGGCTATAAAGATTTTCAGCCTGATCCCATTTTTCTTTATAAAGATAAAGAGAGGCTAGCTCATTTAATACCATTTTATTTTTGGGATCCATTGCCCTAGCTTTTTCAAAAACTAAAATAGCCTCATCAACCCTATAAAGCCATCCGTAAGCACGTCCCAGTGTGATATAGTCTTTAACATTGGCTTCTTGAAGCTCTAAAGCCTTTTGAAGATGAACAAGTGAATAATCGATTTGATCTGTTGCTCCATACAAAAGCGATAGTTTGGCCTGAATTCTTTCATTTTTGGGGTCTATTGTTTTTGCCTTTTCATACCATTGGATTGCTTCTTTAATCTTGCCTTGAGCTTCATAAACAGAGCCAATATTTGAAAGCGTATCCACATCCTTGGGATTAATTTCTAAAAATTTTTTGGCTGTTTTAAGTGCTCTTTCTTTTTGATCGCGATCCAAATAAACATGGGAGAGCTCCCCTAAAGCTTCTTTTTGATAAGGATCGAATTCTAGTATTTTTTCATAGGTTTCAGTGGCTAAATGGTGCTGGTTATTTTCACGATACAGCCTTGCTTTTCCAAGATAGGCTTCTACATGGTAGGGGTTTATATCTAAAACAAGTTTATAGTAGTAGTGGGCTTTCGGGTATTGTTTTAAAAGCACATATGTCCTTGCCAACGCAAAAAGGGTTGTAAGATTTTTTCTATCCATTTTAAAAGCTTGATTAAAAAAAGGAAGCCCTTTTTCATATTGACCTAAAGAGAGATAACTCAACCCCAATCCTTGAAGCGCAAGAATACTTTTAGGATCTTGTTTTAAGACCTCTTCATAAACACCAATGGCCTTTTGATGCTCATTTTGTTTGGCATACTCCAGCGCTTTTTTTAAAAGCTCAACAGATTGACCAAATGCAAAATGGGAGATCAATAGGAAGAGCGCAAAAACCAATTTAATCCATGTTTTACTCACCGTTCTCATCATAAACTATTTTAGACTCAACTGGGAGAATTTAGTTTGAGCTTTATTATTTTAGAAAGAAATTGTTCCAAGTCTGTCATACCCATTAAAATATCTCGTTATGTTTATGAGATCAATGATCTACTATTTCACAGAAGATATGGATGACTGACCTCCCAAAAATGGTCTTGGAGTTTAAACTAATATTTGTTAATGATTTCAGAGTGTGGGCCCGTAGCTCAGTTGGGAGAGCGTCGCGTTCGCAATGCGAAGGTCGCAGGTTCGAAGCCTGTCGGGTCCACTTTAATTAATTTTTAATAATCAGTATTCCTTCTTCGTATTTTTTATGGGGTCTATTTTTTTTCGTAAAACTGTCGTATAATAAAAGTGTTAACCTTTACTTTTGAACGTTGATGATAAAGGAGGTCTGATGAAAGTTATTTTTTGGGTTATCTTTTTACTATTTGTGCTGATGAGTTTTGGGCAATCGACATTTGCTGATCGCGTTATTACAGAGACAGTTTTCTGTAACAATCTTGAAAGAGTCATATTGAGATTAGATAATAATGTGTTTCACCCACAAGCAAGTATTTATATTAAACAAAAGCCTTCTTCTGGATTTCATAAATTTATTTATGAAATTAGAAGGAATCATGGTGAAGAAACAGGATATTATCCTGATACCCCTTCATTTGATTTGGAAGCACGAGCAGCAGTGATCTTTAGAGAAGTTAAAGAATGTACCAAGCTTAAATTTAAATTTATGGAACGTTATTCAGGAGATGAACAAATCTTTGTTGAAGGCATGGAAATAACTGCGATTGGTCGGTAGTATAATTTGGGTTCATTTTTAGCTTGTTTTTGATATTTTTTTGCCGTAGAAAAGAAGGGTTTTGAAAGGCCTCGTTGTTTTTTATTGTTTGTTTTTCTTTCTTCCTTATGAATTTGAACCGGGAGAAATCATTACAGAGGTTCAAAAAGCCATCACTCAAGCCAAGAATGAATTGAATCAAGTTAATACTCTTCAAGACATGGAAACAGCCATGGCTGATTTTTCTCAGCGGACCAATCGCTTTCTTTTTTTAAAAGATGTTTTGGTAAATACCCAGAGTCGTCATGAAGCTTCAGAAGCGGAAAAACTTATTCGACAATTTAAGGCGGAGGTATTGTTAAGAAAAGATTTATTTCAGGCTTTTGAAACATTTAAGCGAAATTTGAAGGGAGATGTTTCTGCCTTAGATGTAGAGGATCAGAGGTTAATTGCTATTTGGGAACTTAAGTTTAAAAAAAGCGGAGTACAATTGGTAGGAGAAGAGTTCCAGGAGCTTTGTCGTTTACGATCGGAGCTTATTGAATTAGAGGCAGAGTTTTCAAAAAATATTAATGATAATGTAGATACCATTGAAGTTTCCGAAGCAGAGCTGGAAGGGCTTCCTAAATCTTTTAGACATCGTATTCAATCTCAAGGGAAAACAGCGAGTGGGAACTATCTCGTTAGTACACGGTTATCTGAGTATATTCCATTTATGGAAAATGCAGCCTTAGAGACGGCCAGAAAAAGACTCTATGAGGCCCGCATGAATCGGGAAGCCAGCCGAAATATTCCTATTTTAAGACGGGCTCAGGAAATTAAATTACGTATTGCTCGCTTATTGGGATACGAAAATTGGGTGGCATATCAAACCGATGGATTGATGGCGCAAAGCCCACAACGTGTGCACACTTTTTTAACGATTGTTCAATCCAGGCTTAAGGAGTGGCATGAGCATTCCCAAGAAATGCTTTTGGCTATTAAACGGGAAAAAGATCCCACGGCTTCTACCATTAAACCCTGGGAAAAAGATTATTTGACTCGACAATTATTTGAACGGCAATTTCATTTTTATCCTGAAACTGTTCAAGAATATTTTCCTGAAGAGCGGGTAGTAGAAGGAACATTTAAAGTATGTTCTCGGTTGTTTGGTATTGAATTTAGAGAAGTTCAAAAGATCGATGTGTGGGCAACCGGAGTAAAGCGCTATCAGGTTATAGATAGTGCTACTCAATATCACTTAGGAGATTTTTATACAGATTTGTATGCTCGGGAAGGAAAGTTTCAATATGCTGAGGCAGAAGCTCCTGAAATTATTAAGGGTAGAGTACTTCCAGATGGATCTTATCAACGTCCCCTGGCAGCGATTGTCATGAATCTGGCAGAGCCACAAAAACAAATGCCTAGTCTTTTAAGCTTGGATGATGTTCAAACTTTTTTTCACGAATTTGGCCATGTGCTTCATGAAATATTAACGGAAGCCAAGCATGCTTCTTTTTCAGGAATGACGACTGAAATGGATTTTTTGGAAGTTTCTTCACAGCTCTTTGAATATTTTTTATTAGATCCTTCGGTTTTAGATGACATCTCTGAACATTTTATTAGTGGAAAAAAAATGCCTGAAGTTCTGAAAAAAAACTTAATCGAAGCCTATCGATTCCAAATGCATGTATATGAAATGCAGCTTTTATTTTTATCTCTGTTTGATTTTGAAGTTCATTCTGAACATTTACCGGATATTCAAGATCTTTATTTGAGATTGCATGAGAAAATTTTACAAATACCTGATATTGTAGGGAAAAATTTTCCAGCCGGATTTGGATACCTCATGGACCCTCAATATGCCGGGACTTTTTATACATATTTGTGGGATCGAGCGATTGCCAGAGACATTATCAATGATTTTTCTGGCCCACGAGCCAAGCTATATCGGAAGGTTATTTTTAGACAAGGAGGAGCTAAACCAGCGCCTGAACTTATTCGAGAAGTTTTGGGACGTGAGGTGTCTTATGACCCTTTCTTTAGAGATTTTTTAGGGGTTCCTGAAAGAAGACGAGCCTCTCTTCAAGCGGCTATTGAAAAATTTAATCCTGCTGTTTCCATTCCAGATACCGAGTTAAAGGAAGTGAGTGAGCAATTGGCCGAAAAATATTTAGAAAATTGGAAACGATTTTCGGATCGTAGTACGGTGGGGGAGGTTTTTAGAGGGACAGCTCGAAAAGAACAGTGGGATATTAAGCTTATTGAAAAAGTTTTGGATCGGCCTTTTTTAGAGGAGCTAAAAACAGTTTCTCGGAAATTTTCTCTTCAAGACATCTCAGAGTGTTTTTTTCGTCAATTACGTAAAAATATTAAATCAGTGTAATTTTAAAATTTCTAATGTTTTTGAATAAATATCTTCAAATGTAATGGTTTCCATGCAAGGTGTAGTTCGGTTCCATACCTTACATTTCATAAAATGATATCCAGGAATGCAGGGATTACATCCCAAATTAACGGTGCAATGAACCGTGTGGTGAGGTTCAAAATAAGGCCGAGAGCGCAAATAATTAGAGGGAGCAAAAATGCCTAGAGCCGGTGTTTTCATATTGGTGGCCAGATGAAAGGGGCCGCTATCTGAACCAATGACAAGTTGTGCTTGATCATACAAAGCCGCCAGTTCTTTAAAGGTTGTTTTTCCTGTAAGATCTATAAAATAATCTTTAAAAGAAGAAAGAGCATTTACCTTAGTTATATCCTTTTCTCCTCCCACCAGTACCACTTGTATCTCATGTTTTTGGGAAAGTTCTTGCGACAGTTTCCCAACCATAGAAAGAGGAATTTCTTTGGCATGCCAGGGAGAAAAAGGAGAGACAATAACCAGATATTTTTGAAAATCGTATCCCTTATTCGAAAGGAGTGTTTTTATTTTTTTTTCATCTTCATGAGAATAGGTAACGCTCATCTCTATTTTTTGAGAGTCTATAGAAATTCCATGATGTTTTAAAATATTTAAATAGCGATCAATAGCATGAAGGGTTTTTGCACTTTTCATGGTTTTATCTTTAAAACGAATACTCCAAATTTTTTTAGCCCCTAAAAAGAGTGGGTAATAACTTCCCATTTTTAAATTAATAATAAGATCAAATTTTTTCTTTCGAAGTTCCTGGGAAAGCTTTAAAAGACCCAGAACAGATTTATGTTTTTGAGATCTATCTAAAATTAAAATGTCCGAAAGATAGCGATTTCCTTCTAAAATGGTTTTTCCGATGGGAGAAGTAAGCATAGAAAGAGCACTGTGAGGGAAAGCATCTTTTAAAGGTTTTAAAATGGCCATGTCTTGTAGGACATCTCCAATATTTTTATGGCCTAGAATTAAAATATTTTGAAATGGATGTGTCATTTCAGGTATGCTTGTTTTAAACTTAAGGAGGATCAGATGTCAAATAATGATGCGATGGTTGAAAAGGTATTAAAAGATGCAAAAGTGATTGCCGTTGTAGGTTTATCCAGCGATCCAGATAAGCCTAGTTTTGAAGTGGCGCACTATTTACAATCCAAAGGATATAAGATTGTTCCGGTTCGTCCGGATGGAGATACTATTTTAGGAGAAAAAGTATATCACTCTCTTTCTCAAATTCCTTTTCCGGTAGATATTGTAGATATTTTTCGAAAAGTAGAATTTATCCCTGCTATTGTTGATGAAGCCATTGGGATTCATGCAAAAGCGGTATGGATGCAGCTCGGGTTGGAGCACCGAGCGGCAGCCGAAAAAGCAAAGCAGGCGGGATTAAACGTCGTGATGGATCGATGCATGTTGATTGAATATCGGCGTCTTATTAAATGAAAAAGATCAAATGAAAAAAATTGATCCTAAATGGGGAGCATTCATCGCCATTGCATTTGGCCCTTTAATGGCGACTTTAGATTCCAGCAGTGTCAATGTGTCTTTACCCATCATTGCCAGAGAGTTGCACGCTTCCATGTCAGATATTGAATGGGTGGTGACCTCTTATCTTTTAGCCATTGGTGCTTTTTTATTACCCTTGGGACGATTGGGGGATCAGTGGAATAAAAAGAAACTGTTTAGAATTGGCCTTATTGCTTTTACGCTGAGTTCTTTATTATGTCCTTTTTCTCAAACAGTGTTTCAGCTTATTTTTTTTCGTGTATTGCAAGGGATGGGGGGCGCTATTTTTATGTCGATTGCGCCGGCACTGCTCGTCAGTAGTTTTCCCAGCAGTGAACGAGGCAGAGCCGTCGGAATGATGGGCATGACGGTTTCGACAGGGCTCATGCTGGGAGCGCCGGTGGGAGGACTTTTAACCGATTATATTTCTTGGAAAGCGATTTTTCTTATTAATTTGCCCATTGGAGTTTTGGGATTTTTTTTGGCAGAAAAATTTTTACAAGAAGAAACGCACTGTACCGAAGAATTTCGATTTTTGGATTTTTCTTTATTTAAAAACAGATTTTTTGTTGGAGGGAATCTTTCTCTCTTAAGTTATTTCATTGCCTTATTTATTCTTTATTTTTTAACTCCTTTTTATTTGTCAGATGTTCTCGAGTATTCTCCTAAAAAAGTGGGATTTGTGATGATGACATTTTCACTGGCCTTTGCCGTGGTAACCCCTATTTCTGGGTGGCTATCCGATAAAGTAGGATCTCAGATTTTATCTCCTATGGGGTTAGCGTTAGCGGTAGTTGCGTATCTCTGTGCGTCACAGCTTACGGCAGCCTCTACGCCTAAAGAGGTGGTTTTAACACTTCTTTTTGTAGGAGTGGCGGCTGGGCTATTTCAAGCGCCCAACAATAGCGCCATTTTGGGAGCCGTGAAGAAATCTCAATTGGGTGTAGCCTCTGCTTTGATTGCAACGATGAGAACCTTTGGGACAATGCTGGGAGTGGCCATAGGGACGGTGTTTTTTACTTTTTTTATTCAAAAAGCCAGTGGTGTTGGAGGTCATTTTAACGTTCATGAGCTTTCTCCCGAACTTTTTATTCAAGGGTTTAAGCCCACGCTTTGGGTGGCAGCGGCTTTTGCGCTCATAGGTTTTTGTTTTTCGTTAATGAGGGGTGACACAAAGAGACATCATTTGGTGTCTAATGTTTGATATGTTAATTTCTTCTATAATTTCAAATACTTAAGATATATCTGGCGCATCTTTTTAGAGCTCTCGACACAAACTAAACGGCAAAAAAGAAAGCCTTCTGGAATCGTCTTTTTTAAAAAATATAAAAACATTAATAATTTAAATAGGTTACGTGTATATTTTTACATTGGCATGATTGGCACTCTGGTTGCACTTTATAAGCTTAAAAAGGAATTTTTACATGCAATCGTATCTTAAATATTTTGTGTTTGGCGTGCTTTTAGTGACAGCCACCTTTTTAGCTTTTCAAGCGGGAAAAAAAGGGATAAAGCATTCCCCCTCTGTTCAGTCTTCTCATAAACTGTTTCGTTCTTTTCCTGTGTTGACCAATTCAGAGCTTCGTGAGTCAGGCATTAAAGCCCAAGACAACAGTGCTCAAGAAAAACCCTCAAGTGAGGTGGAATCTAAAAAATCTGATTCTAAAGAAAAAGATCAAGAAAATGAAACGAAAAATAAAAAGAAAGAATCCAAAGACAACAAAGAAATAAAAGGGGAAGATCCTTCTTCTACTTCCTTAAAAAAAGTTTTAGATGCTCATCAGGATGGAAGTGAAAATTTTTGGAGTGTGATGCGCATGGGAGAAGATGGGTTGAAAGATAGAAATAAGGGAGCCTTGGCTCGCAAAAAAGGACTTCCTTCTTTTTCTTCTATTTATGTTCCTGCTTATACAGTTGAGCAATTAACCGAAGGTGCACTGTACGGCTTTTCTGCATCCTTTCCGCAGGATTCCCCTCAGGGAAAACTTTTTGTTTTGGAAAAACAAATCGGATCTCGTTATGAAGTCCATGTTTACGAACAAAATGGATTACAGTTTAGAGGGGCCTTTGAAACACTTGAGGCAGACACTTTTCCTTTTCAAGGGATTCCTTCATTTCAAAAAGTAGAAGCCTCTCAATTTGAGCATACATCTCGCTTTTTAGTGTTTACAGGATCCAAGGGTGAAATAGAAGAACTCTTAAGTCAGGAAAGTAATGTCCAATCTCTTTTTCAAACGGCCTATCGTTCCGAGCTGGATCCTCAAACATTTTTAGGAAATGATGCTAACTTTCAACTGGATCTGTATAAATTATTTCCCGGAATCTTTGTTGCTCAATCCTTGCGATAATCCTTTCTTTTTTATAGACTCTTCTTCATATGTTTCCGTTTTCTCGTTTTGTGGGATGTCGATACCTTTTCTCTAAAAAAAGACACTCTATTTTATCCTTAACAACATGGATTTCTGTTTTGGGTGTTGCCACCGGAGTAACAACGTTGATTGTGGTTATTTCTATTATGAGTGGATTTGGGAATGATCTAAAAGATAAAATTTTAAATTTTAAATCTCATATTTTAATTGAGTCCAAAGATTTTTCCCCATTTCACTATTCTAAAGATTTTAAAACAGACATTCAACAAGCCGATACACGGATTCAAGAAATTTCCCCCTATATTTTAACGGAGATGATGATTCGATACCGGGGATCTACGACCGGTGTGCTTTTGAAAGGGATAGAACATAAACAAGACGTCATCTCGAGCAAAGCGAAAGATCCTCTTCCTCCCATTTTACTAGGTCAGGAACTGGCCAGTTCCCTGGGAGCTTTCCGGGGGGATGTCATTGAAATAGTTTCTCCTTTAGAAACAACAGGACCGCTAGGGACAATTCCTAAAATGAAAAAATATAAGGTCGCAGGTCTCATTCAAACAGGCATTTATGAATATGATACAAAATTAGCGTATGTTTCTTTACAAGAAGCGCAACAATTTTTGGAATATGGATCCAAGATAGACGGATTGGAAGTAAAAGTTTCAAATGTGTATCAAACCCCCTCTGTTATTCAAAATATTAAAAAGGCATCAAAAATATCCTCTTTTCAGGTTCGAGATTGGCAAGAGCTGAATCGAAGTCTTTTAAGTGCCTTAAAATTAGAAAAAATGGCTATGTTTGTGGTGTTGTCTTTTATTGTTTTGGTGGCAGCGCTTAATATTATTACCACCATTACTCGAAGTGTTTTAGAGAAAAGAAGAGAAATTTCTATTTTAAAAGCCATGGGGGCGCGCAGATCCCATATTTTAAATATCTTTTTATTCCAAGGATTGCTGATGGGGGTCACTGGCATTATTCTGGGCATGGGAGTGGGTGTGGGGGTATGTTATGTATTGGATAGATTTCAACTGATTCGTCTTCCGGATATTTATTATACAACCTCTATCCCAATTGATATGCACCTGGGACATTTTGGGGTGATTGGAATCATTGCGTTTGTGATTACCGTTATTTCTTCTTTTTATCCAGCGTGGAAAGCATCTAAGCTTGATCCTTTAGAAGGAATCCGGTATTGAGGGGGGGAAGATAATGTTATGATGAAAACCATTATTGAGCCTTTTAAAATTAAAGTGGTTGAACCTATTCGAATGACCACTCGTAAAGAACGAGAACATATTTTAGAAAAAGCCCATTTTAATCCCTTCTTTATCCACTCTAAAGATGTGATCATTGATCTTTTAACCGATAGTGGGACAGCGGCCATGAGTTCCAAGCAATGGGGTGGAGTGATGCAAGGCGATGAAGCTTATGCTTGCTCTGAAAGTTTTTATCATTTTGAACGCGTGGTGAAAGAATTAACCTCCTATCATTATATTATTCCCACTCACCAAGGGCGAGCAGCCGAGCGAATTTTATTTCACGTGGCTATTCGAAATTTAGGAGCCGAACAAGCCGTTGTTCCTAGCAATACGCATTTTGATACGACCAGGGCCAATATTGAATATGTGGGAGCCAAAGCCATCGATCTCCCAACAGAAGAGGGGAAAATTCCTTCTCTTCGAAAGCCTTTTAAAGGCAACATGGATATTGAAAAATTAGAAAATGTAATTCAAGAACAAGGAGCTAAAAAAATCCCTTTAATCATGATAACGATTACCAATAATTCCAATGGGGGCCAACCTGTATCGATGGAAAATTTGAAAGCTGTTCGGAAAATTGCCGATCACACTCAAATTCCTTTTTTCTTGGATGCTGCGCGGTTTGCCGAAAATGCGTATTTTATTAAACTTCGAGAACCGGGCTATGAGCACAAATCTGTCAAAGAAATTGCCCAAGAAATGTTTCAACTCTCAGACGGGTGTACCATGAGCGCAAAAAAAGATGGGCTAGCCAATATGGGCGGATTTTTAGGCCTTAATAATCGGGCGTGGGCGCAAAAGGCACGATCGCTTCTCATTTTAACCGAAGGATTTCCAACGTATGGAGGATTATCGGGGCGCGATTTGGAAGCTCTGGCTCAAGGATTTAAAGAAGTGTTAGAAGAAGATTATCTTCGGTATCGCATCCGTTCTATAGAGTATTTCGGAGAAAAATTGTTGGCCATGGGAATTCCCATTGTAGAACCACCGGGAGGACATGCTATTTATATTGATGCCAAAGCGTTTTTACCGCACATTCCCTCTGCCGAATTTCCGGGACAAGCTTTGGTGAATGAATTGTATTTGGTGGCTGGCATTCGGGCTGTTGAAATTGGGAGTGTGATGTTTGGAAAAAATGCAACGATGGAGCTTGTGAGGCTAGCATTTCCTAGACGGGTGTATACGCAAAGTCATGTGGATTATATGCTAGAATGCATGGAAGAAATCGTGAAAAACAAAAAACACCTGCGAGGTTTTAGAATTACTCAAGAAGAACCTTATTTGCGTCACTTCACCGCGCACTTCGAACGATTATAATTTTCATTTTTATTCTGGGCCTAAAGGAGAAAGATCTAGCGTCTGGTGCAGAGCTTTTTGGGTATTAACAGTAGATTGATCTCCCATAACCGTTCTACAGGATTCAGAACTTTCAATCATGGTTCTTGAATAAGTTACTTCATGAGTTAATGGATATTCTTGTCCATCTTGATCCACTACAAAAAATTGAAAATGTAAAGCTTGCCCCTGTAAGTTTGTAGGAACGTGATAGTCTAAAGAGGCTTCAATGGCATTTCTTCTGGGGGCTGCAGCCGGACAGGTAGAGGGTTGAAACCGTCGATCGGTAATATTTCCTTCCAGCCCTTCTCCAGAAATTGCTTGCCCGTTGATTTTAGCTCGAACTTTATAGCGATTATATTTTGCCCATTTTTGTATTCTTCCCCCATAGGTTGCCGAACCTGTGGTATCGACATGAATGCTTAAAGGGCCAAGTAATCTTCTGGTATCTATGTCACGGGGTTTAAAATTAAATTTGATATCTAAGAAGATAATATTTTGTCCGGGATTAGCTGGATTATCCCCATAATTTGTAATGCAGGCAGTGACTGTACTCGGATCTTGGGCTGAAGTGGATTCCATGCGAATGGAATCTGTATTAATGATGTCCCCATCATTTTCTTGAATGCCGCTGCCTCCTCCGCCACCGCCTCCACTGCCGCCATCTCCGCAGCTTATGAGCATCAAGGAGAGAAACAACAGGGCAAAAACTATATTAAAACGTTTTCTCATCGGATTTTAATGTTAATACTTACTTCAGGCTTTTCTTCTTACGTACTTTTAAGCCTATATTTTTAATTATACTTAAGCTTAAGACGAATGCAAATTTACTTTTTCTTCAATTTTATTTTAATGGTATAATTAAAAAAAGTGGTACGTATGTTGAACCAACGAACGTTTTTAATTTACTTTTTATATTTTTTCGTATTTTTTGCCTTTCTTGGAATTTGGGCCTGCGGTGGAGGGGGTGGAGGAAGTGGGGGAATGCAAAATAGTAGTAGTGGAGATACTATTACAACTCCTCCTTCTCAATCCACGGATAGAAACGCGCAATAAACTTCTTGCTATTCATCTACCTACAGGAACACTCAGTTATCCTCTTTCTATTCCTAATGTAGAAATGTTTTCAGGAAGCACAGTCTTAACGTTTGGAGCTCATGGGATTAAGCCCTACCGCTTGAAATATGAAAGTGGTGCAGAAAAGGGCTTAATGATTTGGAATGAAAATGAACTCAATCTATATTCCCAAGACCTCTCTCAATGTGAGTCGAATGTTCAGCAATAGATTCCAGAAAAAGTAAATTTATACCGATACTTATAGTGATGAGCCTAAAAAGAGTAAGTTTCTTTTTTATATTTATATTCTTAATATTTTGTAGAGGCGTCGAGGCAGATGAAATTTTGTTTAAAGATGGGTCTTTATTAACGAATATTAAAATTCTTTCTGCATCAGATACCCATGTGAGAGTGTGGATTCCTTGGATCCCAGAAGAGAGAAAACGTCAGGTGGCTATTGATTTTGATATCATTGATCCTAATGGAACTACATATTCAGAAAGTAAAATTAGCCATCCTCTTCCAATCCCTCTTTTATCATATAAAAAGGAGGCAATGATTGCAGCCTATTGTTCTAATAGCTCTGAGGGAGGATTGTTAGGATATGGGCAACAGGTGCTTTGTATGTTGCAATCTCTATATGTTCCCCCTTGGGCGTGCAGTTGTGGAGCATGGAGGAGTGATTTTAGTCAAAAAAATGCATGTCAAAAAGGGGAAATTGATCCCAATGATATGGATTGCGATGGAATTTCAAATGAAAGAGATCCTGAACCCTCCATTCCTTATTCTACTCAGTGGACTAAAATAGAAAGTCATGGAGGTGGCTATTATTTAGTTCGGTATGATCCTAAACTGAAAAAATATATTGTAAAAGTAGAAACATTTTTTGAATTTCCAGAATCTTATAAAGGCTGGTCGGCTCGTGATTATGTGCGAAGGTGGGAAGAACGCTGTGAAAAAGTATATTCTACTCCAGAAATTCAATTTGAATTTGATTTTTATTCCAATAAAGATAGGCGCTCTTTAGAAGATATAGAACAAAGTAAAAAAAACAGTTTTTACACTGTTTCTGTAACTCTCGATCAGGGGCGAAGCCATCTTTTGCATTGGTATCTCATGGATCAACGTTTTTGGGATCGACCTTTTGGGGGAGTACAACATGAGGTTGGGCATATGCTGGGATTAAATGATGCGTATGAAGAAGAAGACTGGCTCATTAAAATACAGAAAAAAATATTTGGAAATACTCCAGATCCTGAAGATAAAGTATCAGATTCTATTATGGTGCATACGGGAGGATCGATTATGGAACATCACTACTTTAAAATTTTAGGGGGTGGTTCATGTCCAAAAAATTAATGGGAGGGATTTTGTGGGGATTTTTTTATTGTATTCACGCTTTTTCTGAAGAGGGGACCTTATTTATTTATGAAAGACAAGGAGGGCATCGCTTTAGTTTCCTTCATGATACGTTTGTGATCCAACAAAATGGAAAGGTAACTTTTTCAACCTTAAGCTCTTTTGACCATTATCAGTCTAGCCCCTATGACATTGGAACCTATAGCCATGTTTTTGAAAAAGAAAAAGTGATGATGTGGTTATCAGAATTTAAAAAACTTATAGAGGGATCTAAGAATTCTTTTAAAGCAATCCCTGGGGATATTGTTCATGCCGTTCAGTGGGGGGATCAAGAAGCTGATATTATTGGAAGTGAATCATTAAAAAGAAAATTAAATGATCAGCTGAATACCGTTTTATTAGATTTAAAAAAATACCCTCAACAAGTTATTTCTCTTCAAGCTAAAGTATTAGTAGATCAAACCTTACAGATAGCCCTTTCTAATATTGGCTCTCAGCGCTTAAAGACACTTATCCCCATTAATTTTAAACAGGAAAATTCTTATTTAGCTATTTTGGGAGAAGGTGGAAAAATCCTTTGGAAAAATGTTGTTAAAAGTCCTAAGAAGGGGAATTTAGAAATTCTGGATTTTGAAGCGAATCAATCTAGAACCTGGAAATTTGTTTTGAATGAAGAAGTGATTAAAGAAATAAAGAGTCAACATTCTTTAATTATTTTAAAAATCGACCCATTTTTCGATAATAGAAAACAATACATTGTAGGTGACCTCATAGGAAAAATTTCCTATTAAGCCTTTGTAAAAAACTGCCGATAAGAGAGGTATGAAAAAAATATGGATAGCCTTATTGGTGTTGGGGATAGTTGGGTGTGCAACGCCCCCGAGTAAACGGGATTTTCCACAGGATGCGGTGAAAGATATTGTGGTTGGGAAAACCACGCAGCGAGAAATTTACGATACCTTTGGAACCCCTATTTATCATGGGACGCGAAGTGAAAATGAATGTTGGTGGATGTATATTCATACGACCGATGATAACTCGGAATCTCTCTCTTTATATTTTGATAAAGAGGGAAAAGTAGAGGATATGCTCTATAGCCCCTTTAGACAGTCACTTAAAGAAAAAATGGCTAGCCGATAAATTTTAGTTATGCTAGCTTTTTTCTTCTATGCCTAAAAAAATAGGCCCTTACACTGTAACCTTGCTTGAAACCGGTGAATTTGCGCTGGATGGAGGAGCCATGTTTGGTGTGGTGCCTAAAACTCTTTGGGAAAAAACCAATCCTACAGATTCCATGAACCGAATTGATATGGCTCTTCGCATTATGCTTATTCAAACGCAGGGAAAAAATATTCTAGTGGATACTGGTGCGGGTGAAGATTGGGATGAAAAATTAAAAAAGATTTATCGAATTGATCACAGTCGTTTTTCACTGAAGAAATCGCTAGAAGCATGTGGACTTTCCTTTCAAGATATTACGGATGTTATCCTTTCTCATTTACATTTTGACCACGCCGGAGGAGCGACCTATAACGTAGGAAATGAATTTAAACCTAATTTTTCAAATGCCACATATTATGTTCAAAAAAAACAATGGGAATGGGCGATGAAGCCGGCTGAAAAAGATCGTGCCAGTTATTTTAAAGAAAAACTCAGTGCTCTTCAAAAAGGAAAATTAAAAATGTTAGAGGGTGAACAAGAACTCTTTCCTGGGATTTCTGTGCTGGTGACTCACGGTCATAGTCCTTTTCATCAAGTGGTGAAAGTGACAGATGGGAAAAATACTCTTTTGTATTGTGCCGATCTTATCCCCACATCTTCCCACATACCGATCCCCTATAATATGGGATATGACAATTTTCCGCTGTATACCTTGGAAGAAAAAAGAACTATTTTGGAACGAGTTGTAAAAGAAAATTGGATTTTATGTTTTGAGCACGACCCTACCATACCTGCAGCCACCGTTTTTAAAAATCCCAAAACAGGTCGATATTCTATGGGGGAGAAAATATTTTTTTAAATTATGCTGGGGTGGCGAAACTGGCAGACGCGCAGGACTTAGGATCCTGTGGGGAAACCCATGGAGGTTCAATTCCTCTCCCCAGCACCAACCTCAATAATCATTATGTAGAGAGTTTTTTTCTGTTACTGGGTAATTATTACGTGTAATTGTGAAGAATATTGACAGTGATGGATCGTTTTAAGTTTTTCATATCGTCGGTGTTTTAAGCGTACGGTTTGGCATGTAATTTGCTAAACAGTATTCGTAGGTATGCGTATAAAAAGTGCAGTAGGGGTGATCGTTGCTCTTATATTTTTTCTTCCTCTGTTTTCATTTTCTGAAACCGTTGTTTTAAAAACAGTTAAAAAATCAGGGGGAGATTTTTCTTCTCTTAAAGCTGCGCTTGAAGCCATCCCACAGGATTTAGTGTGGAAAAATGAAACGTGGATTATCGAAATTCAAGATGAGGGGCCTTATGTACAAGATGTGGCCCGTATTTATAACAAAAGAACAGATGCAGGGCATCAGATTGTTGTAAGAAGTGCCTCTGGTATTACTCCAAAAATTCAATCTCAACGAGGATTTGCATTCCAGATTTCAAGAGCCTCCTATGTGACATTGGATGGGTTAAAATTTGTGGGAGAACGGGGGAATGGGGTTATTGTTGATAATAGTTCTTATGTGACGATCAAAAACTCAACGATTGCGGGGGCGGCATATCAAGGTATTTCTTTTTATCGGGTTCAATCCTCTTCTATTTTAAATAGTCGAATTTACAGTTGTCATGTGGGCATTTATAGTGTGGATAGTCCTAAAAATCAGATAGATAATAATCTTATTTATCATACTTTCTACGCAGGTGTTTACTTGGGATTTAATTCGCCCTCTACTCTTTTACAAAACAATGTTTTTTTTAATAATCCTACCGTCCTTTCTATAGAGGATCGTACAGGGGGAGGAAATCAATTTATTCATAACGTGGTGGATGGAGGAAAACGAGGAGAATATGTTTATCGTATTGCAACAAATGTTCCACCCCAAACGGTTTTTGATTTTAATAGAATAAGTCTTTCCCATGCAAAGCTGGCTCGCCTAAGGAATGAAGACATCTCTTCTCTTTCGCAGTGGCACCTTCAGGGGCAAGACCTTGAAAGTATCGAAGAAGAGGATGTTATAGAGTCTTTGGGACTAAACTTTAATATTCAAAAAATAAAAAAATCAATTGCAAAGCGACACGGAGATTTTTCTTCTATTCAAGAGGCATTAGCCGCGATGCCTAGAAATTTGGTAGAAACAAATCAATCTTGGGAAATTGAATTTGAAGATAGCGAAACGTATTTTGAACCGATTCATCTAAGCCCCGTGACAAGTCCCGAGCATTTTTTAGTGATTCGTGCAAAAAATGGAGAAACACCTCAACTTGAAGTTTATCGAAAAGACGCCATTTTACTCAGCCATGCTCAATATGTGACGATTGAGGGGTTGACCATTAATCCAGGGGCTTATCGGGGCATCAATCTAACTCAAAGTCGTTTTTGCACCATCCATCACTGTACGGTGAAAGGAGTTTGGGGAGCAGGTATTTCTGTTTTTGGTGGATTTCAAAATCAAATTACTGAAAATACAATCCAGCAATCGTCCTTGGCGCTGGAACTATATTCGTATGCGCAAGCCAATGTGATTAAAGATAATATTTTTTATCGCAATAAAGCCTATGGTATTACGCTACAATCTTCGCCCATGAATGAAATTTCAGGGAATATTTTATTTAACAATGGTTATTTTGAGCTATGGATTTCAGAGGGTGGAGGGACAAAGTTTCTCCGAAATATTGTTTATAATGAAGGGAAGTGGGGAGGGATTTCTTTAGAAAATGGAGTTCCTGTGAGAGCTCAATTTAATGAAAATATCTATTATTTCCCAGCAGGACCTATGGGGCGGGTGAGCCATCGGGAATATTATCGTAATCATTCGATGTTTAGAATTTTTAGCAGAAGAGGGCAAAGAACGTTTCGGATGGTATATACGTATTATCAAACGTTAGGGGAGTGGCAGGGGGGGACAGGGCTTGATGCTGCTTCTGAGTTTAAAGATCCTCAATTTAGATCCACTGTTTTAGGCCAAGAAGATTTTAGGATTCGTCCTTCAGAAGAAAATAAACCTCAACAAGAAGAGACGCCCTCCCTAGAGGGCCAAGCAAAAGATCAAGCGCAAGAGCCAGAGCCAGAAAAAGTAAAAAAGGATACTCCAGAAGAAAACAATTCAAGTAACAAAGTCCCTACACAAACTGATGATAAGCAGCAAGACAAACCTAAAAAAGAAAATACATTAAATAAGATATTGCGAAGATAAGACAAAGATAAGTTGATTATCGGAGAGGTTCAAAGTGGGCTTGGAAAAAGCGTAGTTGCTTTGGCTCAAAGGTCATTTTTAAGCCTCTGATTTTATTTCTTCTTTGGAAAACCTGTCCAATCCCTTGTGCGGCATATTCCAGATGTTCTTGAGTATAGACACGACGAGGGATGGTGAGCCGTACCAGTTCAAGACTGGGATGATAATTTTCTCCGGTCTTTGGATTTCTTCCAGCAGAAACAATGCCTCGTTCCATGGCACGAACTGCACATTCCAAATAAATTTCTGCTGTTAATGTTTGTGCCGGAAACATATCTTGAGAAAGATGAGGCAAAAATCGTTTGGCATCTAAAAATACGCCATGTCCTCCAATGGGCTTTACAATAGGGATGTCTGCTTTTAAAAGACTTTTTCCAAATTCTTGTACTTGTTGAATGCGATGTGCGACAATTCGCTCATCCGTGGCGGCTTCATAAAGTCCTCGGGCCATGGCTTCTAAATCTCTTCCTGCCAATCCTCCATACGTATGTAGCCCTTCATAAATTACGACCATGGCTTTAGCTTGAGTGAAAAGTTCCTCATCATTCATAGCCAAAAAACCGCCGATATTGACTAACCCATCTTTTTTAGCACTCATCGTACAGCCATCGGTGAGAGAGCATATTTCTCGAATAATTGAGACTAGGGGATATTTTTCATATCCTTTTTCGCGAACTTTAATAAAGTGCGCATTTTCAACAATGCGCGTAGCATCCAAATAAATTTTAATTTTATAGTGGTTTGTGAGTTCTCGAAGCTCTCGGAGGTTTTCTAGAGAGAAAGGTTGTCCTCCTGCCATATTAACGCAGGCTTCGTGGCTAATATAAGAAATTTTTTGGGGAGTATGTTTTTTAATGAGGGCTTCACATTTTTTAAAATCCACATTTCCTTTAAAGGGATGTTCAGAAGAGGGATCGTGTGCTTCATCAATAATAATATCGGAAAATTCTCCACCGGCCAATTCTTGATGAATCTTGGTGGTTGTAAAATACATGTTTCCAGGGACAATATCTCCTTTTCGAATAGTGAGTTGGGAGAGAATATGTTCTGCCCCTCGGCCTTGATGCGTGGGAACTATATAACGATATCCAAAAATATCGCGGATACATTGTTCCAAATGTTCAAAATTCAAACTTCCGGCATAGGCTTCATCTCCCATCATAAGGCCTGCCCATTGAAAATCGCTCATGGCTGTTGTGCCACTATCTGTTAAAAAATCCAAATAGACTTTAGAAGAAGGGAGTAAAAAAGTATTATAATGAGCCGACTTTAAAATGTCTTGGCGTTCTTCCTGGGAAGGACATTCAATGGGTTCAACCGCTTTAATCTTATAGGGCGGAGGAAACATACGTTCGTCCTAACAAAAATGAATTGAAAGATCAAGGCATACCTGGCTATTATATAAAAAGGTATGTCTCATCAAATTTTTCTTTGGATAGCCTTTAACCTCTTTATTTTAGGGATGCTGATTTTAGATTTAGGCGTTTTTCATCGTAAGCAACATGAAGTGAAGGTTCGAGAAGCACTGCTTTGGTGTGCATTTTGGGTGAGCCTGGCTCTTTTGTTTAATGTCGGAGTGTATGTATGGAAAGGGAAAGAGTTGGCTCTTCAATTTTTTGCAGGGTATTTATTAGAAGAATCTTTAAGTGTAGATAACCTATTTGTGTTTCTTCAGATTTTTACCTACTTTAGAGTTCCTGCACTGTTTCAATATTCCGTTCTTTTTTGGGGGATTTTAGGGGTCATTATCCTTCGAGCGGTATTTATTGTTTCTGGGGTTGTGCTGATTCAAAAGCTACACTGGATTATTTATATTTTTGGAGCATTTTTAATTTTAACGGGAATTAAAATGTCTTTTGGGGGAGAAAAAGAAATTAAACCCGAAAAAAATCCCGTGATTCGGTTATTTAGAAAATTTTTTCCAGTCAAGGCCTCTTATGATCAAGGAAAATTCTTTGTCAAAGAAAACGGAAGAGTATGGGCAACTCCTCTTTTTATTGTTCTTTTAACCATTGAGCTGACAGATGTTTTATTTGCCATTGATTCTATTCCAGCGGTGTTGGCTATTTCAAAAGACCCTTTTATTGTCTACAGCTCTAATTTATTTGCTGTCTTGGGGTTAAGATCCTTATATTTTGCATTAGCAGGGATGATGGGACTTTTTCATTATTTAAAATATGGCTTATCTGTAATCCTAATTTTTATCGGAATCAAAATGCTTATTGAATCTTTGGTGCCTATCCCCATTAGTATTTCGTTGGGTATCATTGTGGCCGTGCTGGGGGTATCTATTTTAGCATCTATTTTTAGAAAAAAACTTCCTGCTTAGTCTTGTAGCCTGCTTGGGTGAGGGTGGCTTTGGCAGCTTCAATCATTTTTTTATTTCCGCATAAATACACGAGGCTTTCTGAAGGAGAGATATTAAATTTTTTGAAAGATTCTAAGAGAATATTATTCACCCGACCTGTTTGCCCTTTCCATGACTGATTCGGCGTTTCTGTAGGGCGACTAATCGTGGGGATATAGATGACTTTCCCTGTTTTTTCCATGGTTTTTAATTCTTCAAAATACCCAAATTCGGTTTGGTAGCTTGCCCCATGAAAAACATAAATAGGTTTTGAAAAAGTGGTTTTATAATATCCATGAAGATAAGCGCGAAGCATACTGACATAGGGAGTAATGCAGGTTGTCGTAGAAACCATAACCTGAGTGGGATAATTTTCTTCGAGTAAAAAATGGCCTTTAGCTGTGGGGCGAAGGGTGACGGTTTCTCCTTGGGGTAGATCATAGAGTTTCGGTGAAAGAGATTTTTCGGTTCGTTGTTCTTGAGGGACGACTTCTAAAAAAAATTCAATTAGCTCTTCATAGGGAGGGGGAGCTGAGGCAATGGAATAAGGGCGTTCAAGGCCTTGAATACCTACGGTACAATATTGGCCGGGTTTAAATGTAAAAGGTTCATCGGGTTTTAGCCACATGATGACTAAGGTATTAGTTATAATTTTTTTCTTTACAATTAGAGCTTGGGGCATAGAATAACTGACTTTACCAAAGAAAGAAAACAATGTCAGCTCTTTTGAAAGTTCAAAATTTAAGTCATGTTTATGGTGAACGAAAAGCCTTATCGAATGTCTCTTTCCAGGTAGAAGAAGCTAAAATGGTGGGTTTTTTGGGACCCAATGGGGGAGGGAAAACAACCCTTTTTCGGATTTTATCTACCTTTCTTACTCCCAATGGGGGAGGAGAGATTACGGTGGGCGGATGGGATTGTTTAAAAGAGAGTAATGAGGTTAGAAAACTTCTGGGGGTTGTGTTTCAACACCCCAGTCTTGATAAAAAATTAACCGTTAAAGAAAATTTGATTCACCAAGGACATCTCTATGGTTTGTGGGGAGAAAATCTCACCCAAAGAATAGAAGAAGTCTTAGGAGCCGTGAAACTAAAAGATCGAGAGCATGAGCTCGTTGAAAAATTATCGGGTGGGCTTCAGCGTAGAGTAGAAATTGCCAAGGGGCTCTTGCATCATCCCCAAATTTTACTGTTAGATGAACCAACGACAGGTCTAGACCCTGCCGCTCGTATTGATATTTGGGCTTATTTAAAACAATTAAAGGAAGAAAAAGGGGTAACTTGTTTAGTGACCACACATCTTATTGAAGAAGCCGAGCGGTGTGATGTGGTTGGAATTTTAGATCAAGGAAAACTCATTGCTTTTGATACGCCAAATCACCTTAAAAAAGAAATTGGGGGAGAGGTGATCATTTTAAAAAGTACTCAATGTGATATTTTAAAAGCTTCTTTAGAAAAAGAATTTCAGGTGACTGTTTTAAGAATGGATCAAGAATTAAGGATTGAAAAAGAAAATGCATCAGAGTTTTTAATGAAGGTGATGAAAAGCTTTCCAGAGCTCATTGATGCTGCAACGCTTTCAAAGCCCAGCTTAGAAAATGTGTTTGTGCATAAAACAGGCCACACTTTTTTAGAGGAGAATCGATGACATTTTTACTTCCTCTCTACACGCTTTGGTTAAGAGAAATCGTTCGATTTATAAGGCAAAAAAACCGCGTTTTTGGAGCGTTAGGGCAACCCCTTATTTTTTGGCTTCTCTTTGGAACGAGTTTCAGCGCTTCTTTTAAGATGGGAAATATGGGGTATTTAGAATATTTTTTCCCCGGTGTTTTAACCATGATTGTTTTATTTACGGCTATTTTTTCTTCTTTTTCAATTATTGAAGATCGAAAGGAAGGGTTTTTACAAGCCGTTTTGGTTTCTCCTACGCCTAGATTGAGTTTAGTATTAGGCAAGATTTTAGGGGGAGCTACGATTGCAACTCTTCAGGCTCTTCTTTTTTTGCTTTTGGCTCCTTTACTTCACATCCCTTTAACGTTTTGGACATTTGTGTGGTCTTTAAAGTGTTTATTTTTAATTGCTTTAAGTCTTACAGCATTTGGATTTTGCTTGGCCTGGAGAATGGATTCCATTCAAGGGTTTCATGCCATGATGATGCTTGTGCTTTTACCATTGTGGTTTTTATCAGGTGCTTTTTTCCCTTCTTCAGGGCTTCCCTGGATCTTAAAAGGGGTGATGGCCATAAATCCTTTAACCTATGGTTTGGCAGCCGTGAGGCATTTACTTTATTTGGGGAATCCCGGAGTATCCGATATGCCTTCTTTGGGCCTATCTCTGATCGTCATTGTGTTGTGGGGGGCTATTGCCACAGGGGTAAGCTTAGTAGTTGTAAAGAAACACTAATTAAACTTTTTTCTTAAAGATTCCGATAAGTTAGACATGGAAAAGTATCGTGTCATTTTTCAAAATTCTTTAGATGCGATGATGATTTTAAATCCATCGGATCTTTCTATTGAAGAAGTGAATAAGCAAGCCCTGGAACTTTTAAAAGAGCCCAAAGCACTTCTTCTTCAAGAAGAAGTGAAAAAAGCATTGCAAAAGGCCATTCAAGAAAGAAAACAACAGGTTATTGAAATAAATGACCAGGAAAAAAGATCCTTGGTGCTTCATCTAGAGTTAATTGAGCTAGAACACCATCAGCATCTTTTTATGGTTATTAAAGATGTAACGATAATTCAAAAAACGGTTTCAGAAAAAACGGCTGACTTAAAATTAGCCATTGAAACGCTTCATAAAAGTAATCAGTTAAAAAGTGATTTTGTTTCGATGGTGTCTCATGAAATTAGAAATCCTTTGAGCGTACTTAAAAGTACGTTGGGGGTATTAGAGAATACAAAACTCAGTGTTAAAAAACGTTCTGAAATCCTTCACATCATGTCTCGGCATATTGACCAGATGATTGCTATTGCCAATGACCTTTTGGATATTTCTAAAATTGAAGCGGGTATTATGCATTATCATCTTGAAAAAATATCTGTGTATAGACTTTTTAGAACGATGCTTCATCATTTTGATCATCTTTCAAAAGAATCAGGAGTCGAGATTTCTTTTCAGTGCGATCGTAGTCATTGCATCTATGCGGATGAATTAAAGACAGAACAGGTGATGGCAAATTTAATTAATAATGCGTTTAAGGCCACTCCTAAAGGCGGAAAGATTACATTGTCGTCGAAATTAGTGGATGGTTTTTTAGAAATTTCGGTGAGCGATACCGGATGTGGGATTGCAGCTGAAAAAATGGACCTTCTTTTTAAGCGATTTGTGCGCATTACGGATGCCCAGCATCATATGAAAGGAACCGGGCTGGGATTGAGCATTGCTAAAAGTTTAGTGGAAGCACAAGGAGGAAAGATTTTGGCAACCAGTGAATTGGGAAAAGGTGCTACCTTTCAATTTACATTGCCGGCAACGGCAATTCCCATTGTGGTTTTGGTGGATGAAGATATGGAATTTAGTGAAAAATTATCTCATTATTTAGAAGAGGAAGGATATAAGATGAAGCAGTGTCACTCGGCTTTCCGAGGGATTGAAGAATGTCAGGAAGCAAAACCAAATTTGGTTATTTTAAATATGGAATTGTCAGATTTAAGTGGAATAGAATGCATGAATCGGTTAAAAGAAGTACCTGTTTTAAAAGATTTGCCCTTTATCTTTTTAAGTGATCAAAAAATTGAAAAAATAGATCAAGGGAAACGAGAAAAATTAAAAGAAATGCCTGTTGTTTACAAAAAAAATTGGGAAAAAGAATTATTATCTATCTTAAAAAAACAAGTTCAAACACTCGTTCAACGACAAGTTAGAGAGGTGAGCGACCATGAATAAAGAAAAACCAAAAAGAATTCTTTTGGTAGATGATGAGAAGGATTTAGTCGATGTCATCCGAGTTTTGTTAGAATCCAAGGGATATCAGGTGAGTGAAGCCTATAATGGTATTGATGGTCTTGAAAAGGCCAAAAAAGAAAAGCCGGATTTAATTTTATTGGATGTCATGATGCCAGGACTTAATGGATACCAAGTGTGTCGAGAACTTAAAAAAGATCCTAAATATAAAACCATTCCCATTGTGATGCTTACCGCCAAAGCTCAGGAAAGTGACCGTTTTTGGGGGGTTGAATCTGGTGCGGATGATTATTTGACCAAACCCTTTGAAGCGGCCCGTTTATTGGAGACGCTAGAGAAAATATGGAAAACGGAGTCCTCGTAAAAATTATTTCTAAGCTTCTTCGAGTGGGAGCTTCTGAAAAACTTGAGAAAATTTTAAGAACATCTTCTCCATCGGAAATTCAGCTTATTTTTTCGAAATTAGATGCCTCTCAAAAGAGTGCTTTTTTTAATCTTTTATTTCATCAAAAAGTTGTTTCTCAAACCATTCGAGATTTATCTCAAGAGGTTTTAGAAGAAATTTTTCATAATATTTCTTTAGAGGTCGCTTTGGATTTGATTCAAAAGCTTCAGCCAGATGATGCGGCTGATTTAATGGGAAAGCTTCCTCAAGAACAATCTCAATGGTTTTTGGATAAGCTGGATCCTGTCAAAAAAACACAGATTTTAAAATTGCTTACCTATGGGAAAAATACGGCCGGTGGGATTATGAATCCCAATTTTTTTACGCTCTCTCAGGATTCTACCATTAATAAAGCGATTGAGCTGCTTCGAACCAAAACACAGCTAGAAATGGTATTTTATTTGTATGTGGTAGACGAGGGGCGTCACTTGATGGGCATTGTTTCTTTAAGACAGCTTTTGATGTCTCAAGGGACAGTTCTTCTTAAAGACATTATGGATAGCAATGTGATTTCTATAACGGTCAATCAACCGCAAACAGAAGTGGCACAGCTTATTAAACGGTTTAATTTTTTGGCTATTCCTGTAGTGGATGAGAATAAAAAATTGTTGGGAGTGGTAACCATTGATGATGTGATTAATGTTATTCAAGAAGAAGCGACTCAGGATTTATACCGAATGTCTGGGGTTGAAAAAGATGAGCGGGTATTTACGCCTATTAGAAGTTCTATTAAGAACAGAGCTCCCTGGCTTATTATTAATCTAGCCACGGCTGTTTTGGCAGCTCAAGTAGTTGGTTTTTTTGAAGGGACCATTCAAAAGGTGGTCATGCTGGCTGCGTTTTTACCCGTTGTTGCAGGCATGGGTGGCAATGCGGCGACCCAAACCTTAACCATCATTATCCGAGGAATTGCGTTGGGAGAATTGACGTTTAAAGAAATGAAGAAAGCCTTAATAAAAGAAATCTGGGTGGGCGTTGCCAATGGGGTGATTAATGGCATCATTGTGGCTGTGATTGCGTATTATTGGAAAGGGATGCCCATGCTTGGATTTGTGTTGATGCTGGCTATGATTGGTAACTTATTTGTGGCTGGAGCGGCTGGAGTTTTAGTGCCTCTGGGGATGAAAGCATTAAAAATTGATCCTGCTATTGCATCTACGGTTATTGTAACAACTTTTACAGACTGCTTTGGATTCTTTTTCTTTTTAGGATTATCGACTCTTTTGATTAAATATTTGATGTGATCGAATCTAAATCCAATGGTTATTAACTTCGTTTATTGTCATCCTGAGGGCAAAGCCCGAAGGATCTCAAAGTTGCATGCTGTTATGCGGCTTTTTTAAGTTTGATTTCTGTAGTTAAATTTACCGCCTCAATAAGTCTTAATATCCGATCAATAGTAATCTTCTGAAGGCTTCCCGATAAGATTCCCGTTACGGCACTTCTAGGAAGGCCTGATCTTTCTGCTATTTGTGCATGCGTGAGGCGTTGTCTTTTTATTTCTCTAAGTACGGCCGTAATAAGTTGGGCTTTAAGAACCGCTTCCATTCCGCGGGATGGAGAAATATTTAGTTTTTTGGCTAGATCATATCCTGAAGTTTTTTTCATATTTAAATGACCTCCTTTAATCGTTTTTTAGCTACTTCCATATTATGAAGTGGAGTTTCCATAGTTGTCTTTTTAAACGCATGTAACAAATAAATAACCCCTGATTTAATGATCACGTAAATGACCCTATAAATTCCGGATCGATCTCGAAACCTAAGCTCATGAACTCCTTTCCCAATACTTGGCATGGGACGAGAAAGAGGCATGGAAAGCATATGTCCTTCTTCTAATCTTGCTAACACATCAGCGAGATCTTCTCGAATGACTTTCGGAAAGTCTGCCAATTCTCGCTCGCACTGCCTTAGGGGAGTAATCACTTGCACAATGTCTCATAAATAAGACATTCTGTCAACTAAAGTTTTCCTAACTCACATATGTACAACTGATAAATTATCGACTCTTTTGATTAAATATTTGATGTGATCGAATCTAAACCCCCCGACTTTGATTTAGAGAAGCAGTGATTACAGGTTTGGTTCTGCCCTGAATCAGTAGCAGATGAAAATGCAATAAACCTTGGCATTTGTGTGACAATTTACGTCATTTTTATTTAACTATATTTAGCCCATAGCTGTCTTATTATAACACCTTGATATTATTTATGAATATTCTTACTTATTAGGCTAGTGAGTGGCATGAATTTTGCTCTATCTATAATTAAGAAAATATATGTGGCGCAACATTAGCTATCATTTTATAACAATGCTTATTGTCCTCAATGTAAGCATGGGCATTTCATATGCTCAAACAAATTTTGATTTGGACATAAATCAAGGAACAGAAGAGCGAATTACATCATCTAAGGGGATTCTTGCAGTCAAAATTAGGAAATCTTATGAAGATGGAATCTTAATAAAAAAATATTACAACATGTTTGATCAACTTTTTCGCATCGAAAAGATTGAAGACACCACAACTGAAGAAAAGACTTCTCAATATGATCCAAATGAAAAATTATTAAAAATCATCATCCGTCTCTTAGATAAAGAAACGCTTCATGAAAAGATCAAGTTAATTAAAGACCCAGATGGAAATATTTTACACAAAGAATACGAGAAAGATGAGCATCGTATTGCCGAAGAATATAAGGATTCAAAACAATGGAAGCTTACTGATTATTTTTCAAAAGATGGCCATCAATATGAAAGAGTATTCATTAATGACATTCTTGTAAAATCCCAAGAAACGTTTCGTGATGAAAAAGATACATTTTTTATAATTTCATATAACCCTTTTAATTCATCTGAAATACTTTACAAATATATAAGTCATAAATCACCTACTGAGCTGGGTCTGTTTATTAGCTATGTTCAAATCTATTTTGAAGATGGAAGTGAATATTATAAAATTGAAACCATTAAAGAAAAAATAGCAATGGGTGAAAGGATTAAGCAAGTTAATTATTATTTTAAAGGATTACTTATTTCCAAAAAAGAATTTAACTATGAAAAGAATGATTTAGAAACGTCTGAAATGATTGAATATGAAGGTGATCGCCTGGCTAGAAGAGTTAAGGCACTTTACCAAGATGGTATCCTTTTAAATTTTGCGATTACCTGGGATGGGGAACATTTTATTGAACAAAAAACAGCAAAAGTAGAAAAGGAAAAATTATTTTCCAAAAATCACCCCTTATTAGCTGTTATGGACACTGGATTTGATTTTAATCACAAAGATATTGTTTCCCATTATTGGAAAAATACAAATGAAGAAATAGACGGTAAGGATAATGATGATAATGGATTTATCGATGATGCATGTGGTGTAAATCTACAAGATGCATCGGGACTCCCCTATGATAATTTAATCCCTATAGATGATGCCCATGGTACAAAGATGATGGGTATTTGCGTTACTTCAGATTGTGATAATGATTTTTACTCTCTCCATCCCGAACTTTTGCAAGATATTTCAATGCTGGGTATTAAATTCGGATTAACTTCGTATGATCCCATCCCTGATTTTGATCTCATTTTTAAAAATCTTAGGAAAAATGGAATAAAAGTTCTTAATATGAGCTTTGGAATGGGGCTACATCCTCAGTTACGCTACTTTAGGGATTGGGAAGAGACAAGCATTGAATTTTGGCAAGATTTGGCTGACTTAGATGAAATGGATTTCAAGGAAATAGCTCTGCATTTTAATATTAAAGTCACTGGCCATAAAGATATTCTAGATTTCTTAAATAACGAATACAGACCGTCTCATGAAAACTTAAATAAAGCTCTAGAAAGAATAAAAAAAGAAAAAGATAATTTATTATTTGTAGTGGGAGCAGGTAATTCAGGGGAAGCATCTGAGCTCATTCGTCCAATCTTTCCTCAAAATGCACATCATTTAGATAATGTTATTATCGTTGCTTCAGTCACTCAGCAAGGCAAGTTATCAACTTACTCTAATTGGAGTCCAGACATGGTTGACGTTGCAGCCAAGGGAGACGAGTTGAACTTATTAGATCCGCAGGATCAAAGGACCCGAAGGACAGTTATCGGTGGCACTTCTTCTGCTGCTGCACAAGTTTCAAAGCTTTCTTCAGTTATATATGATCTTTTTTTAAAAGCTGGCTTTAATCTTGATAAAATTTCACCCGTAATCGTAAAATCAATTATTCTAATGGCGGTGACAAAAACTGAGTCATTAAAAGGAAGAGTCAAAACAAGCGGCTATATTAATCCTCAAAAAGCCATTGAACTTACGAAAAAAGTCATTAAGCACACGCATTCTCAAAGCAAACTTCAATTAGAAGATATTTCGAATAACCTTTAGCTTAAGTTTATAGCGGAGAAGAGGCTCAAGATACTTCACTTTTAAATTATCGACTCTTTTGATTAAATATTTGATGTGATCGAACCCATTTTTGAATTTCTACGGACACTAAAATTCCACACGATGCAAAAAAACTAAATATCCAATCTTTGAGAGTTAAACCTTCTTGTCCAAAAATATCTTTTAACCAGGGAAGATACATGCCAATGAGCAAAAGTACTAAAGAGAAAAGGATCCCCCCCAGTAAATATTTATTGGTAAAAAGGCCAATAGAAAAAATAGATTTTTCATGGCTTTGACAATTAAATGCATGAAGAAGTTGTACTAAGACCGTGGTAGCAAAAGCCAGCGTTCGGGCTTTTTTAAGACTCTCATGAAAAATAAAGAGCTCTATATAAAATATCCCTAGAGTGATCAGTGCCATGACAAGTCCGTTCATTAAAATATCGTTCATGAGAGATTTAGAAAAAATAGGTTCTTTGGGAGAGCGAGGCGGTTTTTTCATGCCATCGGGTGGAGCAGGATCCACTCCTAAAGCCAAAGCGGGAGGAGTGTCGGTTACAAGATTGAGCCACAAAATTTGAATGGGTAAAAAGGGAAAAGGAAGCCTAAAGAGAGAGGCTAGAAGCATCATAAAAATTTCTCCCATGTTACAAGCCAGAAGATATCGAATAAATTTTAGGATGTTACTATAAATGGTTCTGCCTTCTTCAATGGCAGAAACAATGGTTGTAAAATTATCATCTGCCAAAACAATATCTGCTGCTTCTTTGGCTACATCCGTGCCACTTAATCCCATGGCAATGCCCACATTGGCACGCTTAATGGCAGGAGCATCATTAATGCCATCTCCCGTCATGGCGACAATTTCACCTTGTCGTCTTAAACTTTCTACAATTCTTAATTTTAAATGGGGAGAAACGCGGGAAAGAACTTTATACTCTCGAACGGCTTTGTCGAATTCATCATCTGGAAGGGATTCCAGTCGTTGGCTATTAATAACCTCATGATCGCTTTGAACCATGCGTAATTGTTTAGCCACATAATTTGCCGTGTGTTGATGATCGCCGGTGACAATCATGGTTTTAATGCCAGCTTGTTTGCATCGTTCAATGGATGAAAGGGCTTCCTCCCGAATGGGATCCGCAATGGCGATGAGCCCTAAAAAAGTAAGATTATTTTCATAGGTCATAATATCGGCTGCCAGATCTGTTTCTGTCAGAGGGCGATAGGCAAAGGCCAAGACCCTAAATCCTTTAGAGGCAAAATCATTGGTAACTTTTCGAACAGCTGCTTCTCGAGATTGAAGCTGCTCTGGTTTAGACAGTTTAAAAATTTGTTCCGGTGCACCTTTGGTAAAAATAAAAGGGTGAGGGGCTGTTTTATAAATTTTACTCATACATTTTCTTCTGGCGTCAAAAGGAGCTTCTGAAACAAAGGTAAATTGCTCTAAAAGAGGTTCTTCTAAAAAGCCTGCTTTGACAGCCAAAAGTTTTAAAGCTCCTTCTGTGGGATCTCCAAATACTTCCCAAGTATTTCCTTTTTTTTGGAGAGTGGCATTGTTGCAAAGCATGGCAATGGTAAAAAGAAGTTTTAAATCTTCATGAGCCAAGAGAAATTGAGAAATTGGATAAGAGCCGGTAAGGGGTAAAATTTGATCCCCTATATAAATGTACTGAGCGGCCATTTTACCTTCGGTGAGAGTTCCCGTTTTATCTGAGCAAATGGTGGTAACAGATCCTAACGTTTCTACGGCGGGTAAACGTCTAATAATCGCATTTTTTTTGGCCATGCGTTGGATGCCCAGAGCCAATGCAATCGTTGTGACAGCGACTAACCCTTCTGGAATACACGCCACGGCCAAGACAATCGCTGTTTCAATCATCATAAAAGCAGGGAGGCCTTGTAAAATGCCAATGGTGGCGATCAGTAGACATAAGATGACGGTGAGCATGACTAAATTTTTCCCTAATACTTGAAGTTTTAATTCCAAAGGGGTGGGTTTATCTTTAATTTGGGTAATAAGGTGAGCAATCTTTCCCAATTCTGAGTATTTTCCTGTGGCTGTGACAATAGCTTTTCCATGTCCTTGAGTAATGGTGGATCCTCTAAAAATAATATTTCGGCGGCTGGCTAAAGGCGCTTTTTCAGGAAGATGTCTTGTCATTTTTTCAACCGGTAAAGATTCTCCTGTGAGAAACGATTCTTGAGTCGAAAGATTAACCACTTCAAAAATTCTTCCATCGGCTTGAACAATGTCTCCTTCTTCGAGAATTAAAATATCTCCCGGAACGATTCTCCCTGTTGGGATCATCTTATATTTACCATCTCGAATGACTTTAGCTTTTGGGGAAGCGGTGCGTTTTAAGGCTTCAATCGTTTTTTCTGCCTTATACTCCTGAAGAAAACCTAAGAGGGTATTAATGATCACAACGGCCATAATAATGATGGCATCTTTGATGTCATGAATGAGATAGGAAACCATGGATGCGGCTATAAGGACCAAAATCATAAAATCTTTTAATTGTTTTAAAAGAAGTTTAAAGATGGAAAAGCCTTCTTTGGTGGGTAGAATGTTATATCCATAGGTGATGAGTCGACCCTGAGCTTCTGTTTCTATGAGCCCATCATCTAGATTGGTTTTTAAATCCTGAATGACAGTATCTATTTTTTTAAAATGAAAGGAGGAGTCCATTTACAGGAGCCTTAAGGGCTCCTGAGTGAGTGCTTCAACCGCTATTCGGGGAGGAGGGAGGAAAATACACGATTTAATATGATGGAGCATATCCAGTTTTCTTCGTTTTAATGTTTTAAGCATTTCTGAGAAAATTTCAGCGGTTAAATAGCAGTCTCCCAAAGAGCGATGTCGATCTACTTTTTTTCTAATTTCAAAGCGAGAAGCAATAGCGCTTAAACTATGGCCTTTTTCATAAGAATAGAGCTGTCTGGAAAGTTGTAAGGTATCAATACAAGAATTGTTAAAAGGAAATTGAGTAAAACGCTTTAAATATTTTTTAATAAACGATAGATCAAACTCTGCATTGTGGGCCACTAAAATTTTATTTCCAATAAAACTCATAAATTTTGGAAAAATTTCTTCGATGGTGGGTTTATTTTCGACATCTTTGTCCGTAATGCCATGAACCTGAGATACTTTTAAAGGGATTTTTTTAGAAGGACGAACCAGAGTTTCAAACACTTCTCCTGTGGGTTCTGATCCTTTCAATTTTAGGGCTCCAATTTCAATAATATCATCGTCCTTATCAGCGTTGAGACCTGTCGTTTCAAAGTCAAAAATAATATACTCAAGCTGAAATAACGATGCCTTAGACATAATTAAAAATAATACCTGCCTCCCAGGCCGACATCCACTTTTCCTCCAATGGCAGGAGTTACTTTAATAGCAGGAGCGATTTCAAAAAATAAGTCATAAGGCTCGTGGTAGACGAGATTAGCTCCCACCGGTATTCGAATATAAACGGTGGGTTCATAAAACGTGACTTTAACACCTCCTCCGGTATAGGCATGAAGATCTCCGGGAGAAAAGAAATTGACCTCTGTTAAATTTTTAAAGTGGTAAAGGGTGTCTGAAAATAGCATGAGTCCATCGCTAAAATCATATCCAAAAGCCGCTTGGACGGCAAAAGGAGAGGTATCTCCAAACCAGTATTTGTAACTAACACCGATGTCGGTACCAATAAAAGGTCCTAATCCCCATAACTTAGCAGTGGAAGAGGGAGTTTTATGGCTTGCAGGGGCCGTTTTTGTTTTCTTGGTAGATGCTTTTTTGGGTGTAGTTTTAGCAAAAAGGGTGGATTGAAAGAATGTACATAGAATAAAGGCCAAAAAGAAAATGCCAAACTTTTGAAAAGTGCGCATACGATACCTCCTTATTATAGATACCATCATAAGATAAAAAAAGCCTTCAAGTAAACATCATTTTTACGTACACTATAAATATATGTATATAATTTTAGCAATAATGCTGATGTCTTTCTTGAGCTATGCCGAAGAAGTAGAGGTGAAGAGAGATATTTTAGCTCTATATGACAGCTCAGAAGGGAAGGATAAAAAAATGGGGGAATATTTTGAAAATCCCCATGCCGGTGTTCGGGGAAAACAAAAAGTGATTTTATCCAAAGGCAATCGTTCAGATCAAAATCTTATTTTTGAGGCTCTTGAAATGCCCCTAAATTATTTAGGAATGAAAGTGACCTACTGGGATGTAAACCAGGGGCATTTCCCCTCGTCTATAGAGATGAAAAAGTATCGAGCTGTGATGAGTTGGTTTGAAGATAATATCATGACAGATCCACATGCCTATGGACAATGGTTGATTCAGCAGCTGAAAGAGGGGAGAAAGGTAATTATTTTGGGAGAGGTGGGGGCAGCTCCAGATAGTGAAGAAGCTCGAGATGTATTTAAAAGGATGGGGCTGGAATGGAAAGGGGGAAAGAAAGAAAGTCCCTGGCGTTTAGAAATAACGAAAAAAGTAAGTCAGATGGTGGAATTTGAGCGTTCCTTTTCCAATGAAGTGAAAAATTATGTTCAGGTGAAGTCTCAAAATCCCCAAAATAAGGTATATTTATCTGTAAAAGAAAGATCTTCTTTAGAATCTTTTGATGAGGTGATTAAAACACCGATGGGTGGATATGTTGCTCAGGAATATACGTTTTATGAGGATCAAAATACAGGATTTAAACAATGGCGACTTAATCCTTTTTTATTTTTAGAAGAAGTGTTGGACCTTAAACACGTTCCCCACCCGGATGTAACAACCTTGGAAGGTAAACGAATTTTATTTATTCATGTGGATGGAGATGGATTCATCAATGTCAGCCAAATTAAACACAAACAATATAGTTCTGAAATAGTTTTAGAAGAAATTCTTCGAAAATTTAAAATTCCTCATACGATTTCTGTGATTGCCGCTGAGGTGGATGAAAAACACTATGGCAATAGCCAAAGTATTCGAGTGGCTAAAGATATTTTTAGTCTTCCTACCGTAGAAGCAGGGTGTCATGGATATTCTCATCCGATGGATTGGGAGACTAAAACCATGGGGATGAATTTACGGGGATATACGTTTAGCACTGAAAAAGAAATTGTGGGCTGTCGGAATTTTATTAATCAGCATCTTCTCCAAAAAAATAAAAAAGTAACGATGATGTTATGGAGTGGCATGTGTAATCCTCCCGAAGAGGCCATCGCACTGACTCAAAAAGCGGGGCTTTATAACATCAATGGCCATGAATCTTTTTTTGATGAAGATCATCCCTCCTATTTTTATGTAAAGCCATTGTTTCGACAAGTGGGGGAATATGCTCAACCTTTGTCTCGAGCAGGGTCTGAATATCTTTACACGGAATTTTGGACAGAAAATTATGGAGCATTTAAAAATGTGATTGAAACTTTTAAACGGACAGAAAATCCCAGAAGAATTTCTCCTATTAATATTTATTATCATTTTTATATTGGAGAAAGATCGGCAGCTTTAAATAGCTTAAAAGCAATTTATGAGTGGGTGCTTTCTCAGCCTGTATTTCCCATTTTTACAACGCATTATATAGACATATTGCAAGGATTTTTAAGTGTGAAAATTTTTAAAACTTCCTCTGGATGGAAAGTGGAAGATGTTGGGAAATTAAGAACCTTGAGATTTGATCAAGGGATAGAGATAGATTTAAAAAAATCCCGTGGGATTAAAGGAATTAAAACACAGGGGGGGGCTTTTTATATTTCACTTAAAGATGTGGGCCCCTATGAATTGGTGGTAAAAAAATAAAGTATGAAATTTAACTCTTGGAAAGTGGTTGTGCTTATTATCATTTTTATAGCGGTGGCTTATGCCCTTTTTCCTCGAGGACGACGTTTAGCAGAAATGTATATGGCAAGCTTTCAGTGGGAAGAAGCATTTCAAATTTTAGAGGCGGAACTTTTAAAACATCCCGATGACCCACGGCTTTTAAAAGATTTAGCTTTGTATGCAGAATCTCAAGGAGCTTCAGAAAAAGAACTTAAACTCTATGAACGATTGGTAGAGCTTCGCCCTCATCATGTGGGATATCGACAGCGATTGGCACAATTATATCGATGGAGTAATCGGGTGAAGGATGAACTGGCACAGTTAGAAGAAATGGCTCGCCTGGCTCCGAACAATGTTGAGACACATGAGCGATTAGCGGATTTTTACCATTGGTATAAAAAATTGGATAAGGCTGTTCCTCATCATCAAGAACTGATTAAACTTAAACCCAAAGAAACTTCTTATTATCACGACTTGGCAGATACCTATATGCATTTAGGAGAGTATGAAAAAGGAATCGCTATTTACGAAGATTTGGTTCGGAAAAATAAGAAAGACCCTGAATTTAGATTTATTTTGGCCGATGCCTATGAATGGAAAGAACATTTAGATAAAGCACTGGAACAATATTTGGCCTACGTGGATTTAAGATCTCCTGAGATTTATAAGTCAAAAAAAATGAATGATACTGATATTCAGGTATTTGATCATGTGGGGCAGATTAAAATAGAACAAAAGAAATTTGATGAAGCTGAACAGTGGTATGAAAATTTAGAGAAAAATTCTCCAGATAAAATTTCTTGGCCAAATAAAATTTATTGGCAAGAAAAGAAAGCAGCTTTTTATGTTCAGATCGACCAGTTGGATAAGGCGCACACGGCCTATATGCTTTTGGCACAGCAATTTCCTAAAAACAAAGATTATCAATTCGAACTGGCACAAATTTATATTTGGAAACATGAGTTGAAAGAGGCTTTAAAAACATATCAACAAATTAAAGAGGAAGATCCCAACAATAAAAGAGCTTGGGAAGGCATCGCTCAGACAGCTCTTTGGTCTAATCGTCATGGAGAAGCCGTGACGGCTTATCAATACTTGAGTCGTCTTGAGCCCCATAATGACAGCTATAAACGTCAATTAGGATTTTTATATTTTTGGCAAGGAGACTCTGAGCAAGCCAAAACCTATTTAGAAGCATATGTGAGTCGTCATCTTAAAGACAAAGAAGTGCAGGTGGCATTGGTGTCTTTAAAAGTGCCCCAGCTTGTGAGTCAAAAAGACTATTTTAAAGCTTCTTATTCTCTCCGGGCTCTCCAAGATCTTTCAGATCCTTCTTTAGAATGGTTTAGAAAAGAAATTAAAAAGCAAACTGCCTGGAAGGTTTTTACAGAATATAAATATATAGAGACGGTGGATAAAAAATCAAGGCAGGGAGAATTTACGCATCATTCGGAAACTAAGGCTTCTAAATATTTGGTTAATCGTTTTCAAATGGCAGGGAGATATCGATGGCTTAGCGTTAAAGATACCGCTTTAGCACCTGCTATTCGGGAAGATATTTCAACGGTAGGAATGGGGATAAAATATGATGTGACCCACAATATCAATATCAGCATAGAACCTCAGGCGTATATGGGAGGACTTTTTTCAACGATGGGGACGGTAGGAGAGATCACCTGGGATATGGCCAAAGGACTTTATGTGGATATGACGGGACGTTTTCATGAGCTTTGGACTTCTCCGCTTGATGCCATTCGATATAAAGGCACTAAAAGTGGAGGAGATCTATACGGGGAATATCGGCCAGAATATTTTTTGGATAATCGTTTTACTCTCATTACAGGAACAGGATGGAATGCGTATTTTACAGATCGAGGAAAAGGGAAGGCTCATGTGGGAACAGGGGCCGTTAAAACGCTCTTTGCTTTTTTTAAAAAACCAAAGATTGAAATAGGATATTTTTTAGACTATCAGCATGCCGTTCAAAATGAACTGTTAGTGGCTCATTCTCCTTTAGTGGGGCGTATCCTCTCTCACTATATCGTTAGTCAATTGGATTATTCCCCGTGGTCGAAATTTCGGTTATTCATGAGTGGGGCCATCGGGGAGGATAGAGAAAGAAAATTATATGTAAAAGATACGGCCCTTTGGAATTATTTTTTTAAGGGAGAATGGAAAGCGTCTGATCGTTTATTTTTGTCCGCTACCTATGCTTATAGCTCTGAAAGCTCTTTAGTGAGCAAGGGGGTTCAGTCTGTTGCAATTGCCGAGCTTAATTATTCCTTTCATTAGACAATAGGTTCATTTTTAGTATATTATTTTCATATGGTGAAAAATAAAATATTGGTCGTAGATGATGAAGAAGATGTGACATTTTTATTATCTTCCTTATTGGAATTTCATGATTTTTCTGTGACCACCAGAAATAACCCTGCAGGGGTTATGGAAGAATTAGAAAAAAATTCCTATACACTGATAGTGACAGATTACATGATGCCCGGGCTAGATGGGCTAAAATTGTGCCAAGAAATCCGACGGTCTTTAAAAACCAAAGACCTCCATATTATGATGCTGACTGCTAAAGGACTTACTCATGATGAGCATCAAAAACTTTTAGAGTTAAACGTATATATTGTAAAAAAACCGTATCAGCCCAACGAATTAGTGACAAAAATTAAAGAAATGACGAAGCAGTGAAAACAACTTCTTTTTTGTTGGAAACAGCGGTTGCGCTGGGTGTTATTTCCCTTTTTTTCTTATTTTTACCTGAATTTAAGCTTCATCCCTATTATTTTTGGCTAGTGACTCTCATGATGGCAGTTCGCTATGGAGTGGTAGCAGGAGTGGTGAGCGGAACATGTTCAGCTATTTTATTTTCAACCCTTCTTTATGCCTCGCTTGATAAGAAAGCTTTAGAAACATTTTGGGATTTAAAATATCTTTTAGAACCGGCGCTATTTATATTGATGGGGGGATTGGTTGGACAAATCAGTCAGGAGAAAATTTATCGTATTTTTGAGTTTAAAGAGAGGAACAATCAACTTCAAAAAACACTTTTTCAAATTGAAAAAGAACGAGCACTTTTAGAAAAAGCTAAAAATGAACTTGAAAAACGCATTGTGGGGGAGTTGACAACGGTGACGACTCTCTATGAGACGGCTAAGCGATTAGAATCTTTTAAACTAGAAGATATTTATGCAGGAGCCCTCCAGATTTTAAGTGACCATTTAGAGGTAACGCAATCGTCTTTGTATATGCTGGAAAATGGTCTTTTGACTTTAAAAACTACTTATCGTGCGGGTGGCGCTGAAGGAGAGGCTCCATCGCCGCGCCCGCAGTTTACGAGGACGGACGATGGAGAGCGTCCTTCAGCGACAGGACCCGGAAGATTGACGTATGAAGAGGGGAAGGCGGTTTCAAAGACAGAGGGATTGATCGGCATTGCTTTTGAAACTAAAAAAATGATTTCCATTCGCGAAGCCTTAACCTCTCATGAATTTTCAACCCTAAAAGGGGGGCCGCTCATGGCTGGCCCGTTGGTGAAAAAAGATGGATCGGTAATGGGCATTTTAACGATTGAAAAATTGTCTTTTCTTCGATTTACGCCTTCTACGATGAAGATGTTTTCTATTATTTTAGATTGGCTTTCTTCTTCTTTGGAAAATGCATTATATTTTCAAACCGTTAAAGCCAGAAATATTCAAGATGAAATTGTGGGGTGTTATACGTATGATTATTTTAAGCAAAGACTTCGAGAAGAATTTTTAAGAGCGAAGAAATATGCCCTACCCCTGTCCGTGCTTGTTTTAAAACTAAAGGAAGTAGACAGTGTAGAAGTATCTAAGCAGCTTTCTCTCTTAAAATCTATTTATTTGATTTTAAAACATCAACTTCGGGATATTGATTTAATTTCTCAGTATGAGTCACGATATGCATTTGGGATGATGTTACCGACCGTGCAGGGGGAAGAACTTCAAAAAATAAAAACCAAGATAGTAGAAGAAATTCATTCTTATGGATTTAAGCCTTTTCAAGAGGTTGAGAAAGAATTGGAATTTGTGATTTCAGAAAGTTCATTTAGCCCAAAGATGCAGTCAGAGATTGAACTTTTGAATATGTTAATGTGATAAGACTTGTAAAATATTTGTTAGCCATTTTAAGTTATAGTTTGTCTCTGGCGGGCGAACTTTATTTTCTTTGGCCCTATATTCACAATACTCATTTCCCTCATCTTTTTCCCGCTCTTTATGTACATGTATTTTCCAGTCTTTTATTTTCTTTTTCCGTAGTTTTATTTTTTAGACTTTCTCAAAACATTTTTTCATGGCATTTATTTTGGACATTTTTTCTCGGGGCTTTTTCTTTTTCGTTATTTCTCATGGTGGGGGCTCTTCTTTTTTTAGGAGGGGCCTTCTTTTTAACTCCTCAGAAGCAAGATTTTTTAGAGGAAGAGACAGAAGAGGAAGAGTGGAGTCAATCTCTACACATCATGCCCCCCGACATGACAGAAGAAGATATCGCAGAAACCATTCATGAAAGTTTAGAGGTGGAACCTTATATTGATATTTTAAAAAATAACGATAGTGAGCTAAAAAAAGGAGCCCTCGATCAGCTTTCTAAAATAAAAACCAAAGAATCCGTATATTTGATTAAAAGTATTTTAAAAGATCCCAACCCTGAGCTTCGATATTGTGCTTCCCTCAAACTAAAAAAAATAGAAGATGAATGCAATGAACAGATTTTAATGTTTAAAGAAAAGTTGAAACACACAAAAAATAAGGAAACGCATAATCATTTGGGTGATCTCTATTCGCACTTTTGTTCTTTAGGAATTTTAGATTCAGTCACTTCGGATTATTATTATAAATTAGCGCTCAATGAATATGTATTGTCTTTACAAGAAGATCCCAAACAGTCTCATATTTTAAAAAATATGGCTAAAAATTATTTGGCTATTCATCGTCCGGATCAAGCGCTGCTTATTTTGAAACGAGCCTGTGAACTCAATGCAAACGATGAAGAATGTGCAATTCTAATATCAGAATCTAATTTGGAATTGGGAAATTGGAAAGATATTCAATGGGTTAATTCATGAAAGAAAAAATTTCACATATTCTAGAAGGCCTTCAACACAGTGATTGGAGGATTAGAAATCAGGCTTATTTAAATTTAATGGACACGACTTCAGAAGAAGCGCTCCCCCTATTTTGGGAGATGATGGATAAAACAGATGATTTAATGATGATTTATTTTTGCCGCTGGATTTCAAAAAATATGTTTGTGTCATCCTTAAAGTATATTTTGGAACTTTTATCAGATGCTCGCTTGAGAATTTCTAAAGAAGCGATGTTCTCCATTGAAAAAATTCTAAAACAGGATGTGATCTCTGAAAAAAATAAAATTAATGTGCTGGTTCAAATTTTATTACAAGCAAAAGAAGAGGGAAAAATTTTTGCAGCCCGAATGGCCGCTAAATATCGTAAAAACGCCTGTGGGCCTATTTTAGTCCGTGTGCTGGCTGAAGGAGGCTCTCCAAAACTTAAAAAAGAATGTGTGGATGCGCTTAGGGAATTGCAAGAAAGAAGGGCCATCCCTCAACTTGAAATCTGTTTGCAAGATACGAATACCGATGTGTTGTATGCAACCCTCTTTGCCTTAGGAGATATGGGTTTTTCATCTTTAAAAGGTTGGAGAAAATTAAGGCCATTTTTAAAAGATGAAAGAGCAACCATTCGTCACGTAGCTATTTGGGCCATTGGCCGACTGGGGCAAAAAAAAGTTATTTCAGATTTAGCCAACATATTGAGGGAGGATAAGAATACCACGTGTCAAATAGAAGCCTGTAAGCGTCTAAGCAAAATTCAAGATAAAAAAGTGGTTCCTATGTTATTGGACGTAGCAGCACTCAATTCCGATCAAAATGTTAAAAATGTAGCAATATTTTGTTTGGACCAAGTATCCTCTGGCATTGCTTTTCAGCAATATTACAAGATGAGGAAGACTCAAAATAAAGAAGTTCGGGTACAACTTTTTATCCAAATGGCTAAGACGCAGCATCCAAAAGCATTTTTGTATTTATCACAGGTTGTATTAAAAGAATTAGACCTTCATATTAGGGCCGCTGCTGCAGAAGCTCTGGCCTATACTGAAAATAAAAAAGCTATCCCGATTTTAAAAAAGGTATTAGATGGAAATCCAGTGGTTAGTTATTCTGCCATGCTTTCTTTAGCACAGCTCATGGGACCTGAAGAAGTGCCTTTTGTGGTAGAACTTTTGGAAAATCAAAAAACTCCTAAATTAACCCAACAGCTTTTATTAAAACATATTGCTTTAAAGGCGAAAGATAAAAAAATATTTTTTACTCAAAAACTCATTGATGTTTTGTTGAATAAGCTTTCTTACCCAGATGTCAATATTACCTATTTGGCCGCACAAATTTTAGGAGAAAGCTATGATCTTTCTGCTGTTATTCCATTATTTCAATTAGTAATGAGATCTCAAGATGCTCAAGTGAAATTAAAGGCCAAAGAAGCTATTAATTGTATTATTGATGGGGATGTCGCATTGCTCATTAAACTTTTATCCAGCCGTTTTGTGGAGGCGACTTTATATCAAGAAATTTTAGTGTCTTTGTCTTTTTTTCACTGCGATGTGGCCCATAAATCGGATGCGTTGATAAAACTGCTCATGGTCATGGAGCAGGCATCGCTTTCTCATCGATTATATTTTATTTCTGCATTGACGAATTTGGTGGGAGAAGACTTAGATATTCTCTTACATCTTTTAGAACAAACGACCTGGTCAGATCCCCTCATGGTAGATATTTTAGAAGTGATTAATGGCCGAATGAATGAAAAAGATCCTAAAAATTCTATTTTGCCCATAGCCGCATTAAAACGAGGGCTTTTACATTCGTGTTCAGATGTTCGAAAATTGTGTGCACGTATTTTAGAAAAAATTTCAAATCGTGAGGCGTTAGAAAATTTATGTACATTGGCATATCAAGATCCGGACCCTCGTGTTTCTCAATATGCCAAAGTGGCGATTAGAAGTATTGTAAACCAAAGGATGGTAAGTGCATGAATGATGTATGCCTTATTTTAGAGGGAACATATCCGTATGTTGCAGGGGGAGTGTCGGTGTGTGTATACGATTTAATTCGAAATCTTCCTCATCTTAATTTTTCAATTATTCATTTAGCGGCTTCTGGTGATTCTGTAAAAGAACTTAAGTATCCTATCCCTAATAATATTAAAGAATTTCATGAAATTTTTTTATTTGATTTTAATTTTTCAGATGAAATGACTTCTCAAAAAATAGATCCTCATCTTTGGGATCGTGTTATTGAATTTCATCGATGTGCCAGACGTGGCGATGTTTCTTTATTTTCAGAGATGTATGAAACATTTTTTAATCCTCGAACTAAAAAAGTAGAAATAGGAGATCTTTTGTATCGAAAAGAGGTTTGGAATATTCTTATTCAGCTCTATCAAGAAGGTGGATTAAAAACAGATTTTTCAGATTTTTTTTGGAATTTTAGATTTATTTATTTTCCGATTTTTAAAATTTTATCCAGTCCCATTCCAAAAGCACGCCTTTATCATTCAATGTGTACAGGATATGCAGGATTGTACGCCGTAGCGGCAAAACTATTATATCAAAAGCCATATTTGCTAACAGAACATGGAATTTATACAGAAGAACGAAAGATTGATATTTCTGAAGCCCAGTGGATCCCAACGCTTATATCGGAATCAGATGTTAAAGCACAAAAAAATCCAGGTTTTTTTAAACAATGGTGGATATCGACGTTTCAATTTTTAGGCAGTTTAAGTTATGCCCATGCAGATCATATTTCAACGATTTATGATGGGAATCGTATTAAACAAATTCAAGGAGGAGCGGATCCAGAAAAAATATCCATTATTTCTAATGGTATTGAAGTAGAGCGATTTTCACACGTGACAGAGGATCAATGCCCTAAGAAAAAAAATCCGCAATGTTTTCGAATTGGTTTTATTGGCCGGGTTGTTCCCATTAAAGATGTAAAAACATTTTTAAGATCTATTAAGATTGTTCAAGAACACGTTTCTAATATTGAGGTTTTAATCATGGGACCTACAGAAGAGGATGAGGAATATTATGAGGAATGTGTGCTCCTAACCGAACTTTTAGGTTTGGATACGGTTATTGAATTTTTAGGAAGAGTTTCTTCAGAGAATTATTATTCTACTTTAGATGTTTTGGTGTTGACCAGTATTTCAGAAGGACAGCCCTTGGTGGTGTTAGAAGCGGGAGCCTGCGGGGTTCCTGTTGTGGCAACAGAAGTGGGAGCTAATCGGGAACTTTTGTATGGACGGTCTCATGAAGATCAGGTGCTGGGGAGAAGTGGGATTTTAACCTCTTTGGCTTCTCCGCATGAAACGGCTGAGGCGATTATTAAAATTCTCAAAGATACGGAGCTAAAAAAATATTTGGGAGAAGTAGCTAAAAAAAGAGTAAGTCGCTTTTATCAGCAGGAGGATATTTTGGATCAGTATCATTTGATGTATAGGAAATATTTGTAATGGCGGGGATTGGATTTAGATTAAAAAAAGCTCTAGAGGCAGACACCTATACCGGAGTCCTCAAAGGATATCTCTTCGGTTCTGTTATTTCTTCCGGCCCCTGGATATTTACCATTGTATGTTTAGCCGTGATTCAACTTTTTGCTTCTCGTTTCTTAACTATTGAAGAAGCGGATATCTTTACCACCATTATTACCTACACCTTTGCCTTTAGCCTTCTTTTTTTTGGATGTATGGATATGGTCATTACACGCTATCTTGCGGATAAACTTTTTTTAAAAGAATCCAGAGTTATTTTTACTTCCTTTTTATCCATTTGGGGGGTGGTCTTATTTTTTCAAACCGCAGTAGGGGTTATCCTTTATAGTTTTTGTGATTTTCCTCTGAGCTTTCGTTTTGCCTCACTTATTTTATATATTGCCATGAGTTCTATTTGGCTTGTCATGATTTTTTTAAGCGCCACTAAAAATTATGTTTTTATTGCCCAGGCTTTTTTAGTGGGAGCTATCATCAGTAGTCTTTGTGCCATTGAATTTTCTAGAAATTATGGAATCAGTGGCGCCATGGCAGGAATGGCTTTGGGACAATTTACGATTTTAGCGCTTCTCATTTGGCGCATTTATAAAGAGTTTGGATTTTATCCTTTTTTTTCAAATGAAATTTTTAGTTATTACCAAAAATTTTCAAGTCTGATGTGGATAGGTTTTCTATATAATGGAGCTTTGTGGGGGGATAAAATTTTATTTTGGTTTTTAGGTCCCTCTCTGCGTCTTTCTGGTATTTTTTATAATGATGAGCTGTATGGGGCTGCTTTATATTTAAGTTATCTAACGATGATTCCGGCGCTTACGATTTTTTTGGTTAAAATTGAAACTTCTTTTTATATTGCATTTCGTGCTTATTACCAAGCGGTTCAGAATAAAAAAGGCTTTCAAGAACTTTTGGCCATTAAAGAAGAGCTCGTGGGATCTTTAAGAAAATCTGCTCAGCCACTCATTGTATTTCAATCGGGTTTGAGTTTTTGTTGTATTGTTTTTGCCCCCCATATCTTAAATTTCTTTAAGCTTCGGCAAGAACTTTTGGCTATTTTTCAGTTGGGTATTTTAGGAGTATTTTTACAAGTCATGGTGGTGATGATGGGGATTATTATTTTATATTTTAATGGAATTAAAAAAGCGATTATTTTAAATTTTGTATTTTTTTCTACCAATGTGGTGCTGACGCTCATTACCTTAAAATTAGGTTTTCCATTTTACGGGTATGGATTTTTAATTTCATCTCTTATTAGTTTTTGCCTGGCCTATATTTTATTAAATAAACAAATTGAAGATTTTGATTATGAGACGTTTATGTATCAGCCGATTGTCTCGCCCAATATTTATAAAATTCAGGCACTCGAACCTCTTGAACGTGCTCAGTTACGAGAAAATAGCTGAAAAAGCCATGCCCAAAATCCAGGGCCAGAGGTATCTTCAAGATCCATGACAAGTTGCTTAAGAACTTTTTCATTAAAATCGCGATCATAGCTAACAACGGTAGACTCTGCATCGTTTTGTAAGCTCATGTAGTCGTGATTGAAGCTTCCAATGGAAGTGACGACCCCATCCACATATAAGATTTTGGAATGATTAAATCGACTTTGATACAGGCGAAGCTCGACGTTAGACCCAAAAAAAGGACGATACCCCGTCCAGAAAAAGTATTGATACCACACCGGTTGCCACCAAGCCGTGCTCCAGGAATTCGTCATGAGGAGAACCTTCACTCCCCGATTGGCTGCTTCTTTTAAAGCGATTTCAAATTCTTCTGTGAGGACAACCTGATTTGCAGCCCAGATAATGTGATGCTGGGCCTGCCGAATAAGTTTTAAATAATAGGCATTAATCCATTTGTTTCCCGTATAAGGTTCATTATAGAGATAACGTGCTTCTCCTAAATGGGAAGAACGTTTTTGGGGATCTAGCTCTAATTCGCCGGGAGTAATCTCTATTTTTTGTGGCCCCGTCTGATTGGTAATGGAAGCCCAGACATCGACAAAGTGATTGGCCATTTGTTGAGCCGCAGGGCCTTCTACATAAATATCGGTGTCTCTCCAGTTCATCGCCTCAAAAGGTAAAAAGGGATAGCGTTCATCATACATATTTTGTCCGCCGATAACGGCCTGTGTCCCATCAACGACCATATATTTTTCATGCATCCGGATACTAAAAGGGATGGGATCAGAACCCCCAAATAAGGGATTAAAATAGACAATGTGGATCCCATTTCTTTCTAGTTTTTTAAAGATGCCACTATCGACATAAGAATTGGCTTCGTCCATAATAAAATAAACGGAAACCCCAGATTTTGCTTTTTCAATGAGAATATCGCAGAATTCTTGCATTAAAGGATCTAGGTGGGTCAAAAAAATCATCGTAGATAGAAAAATGGTTTTTTGTGCACTTTTAGCAAGCTCAATTTTTTTGGTCAAAGAAGAGAGGGCATCAATTAAAAGTTCTACGTGGTTGCCATACGTGACTTCGGATTGAGTCAGGAGATTTATCTCTTTTTGAAAGTCCGTGCTTAAAAAAGGATGGTGAGGATCATACTCAAACTTTGGCCATGCCCAAAGAGTCAACTGAAAGAACCAGACCGTGCCCAATATTAAATACCAGGTCTTTTTCATTCTTCTTCTATTTAATGGTATTTTAAGGGATTGTCAAAGCCTTAGAAGATCGATACATAAGTCCCATCCATATGAATAATCTTATTTATCTAGACAACGCCGCAACGACATTTTGCTCTCAAATCGTCGCGCAAAAACTGGCAGAGTTTTTTTCAATGCCCCATGGAAATCCTTCCGGAGTACATAAGCTATCTCTTAAATCTGCAAAGTTGATTCAAGAAGCCAGGGAATTTTTTGCAACCTCTTTTCAGGTTAAACCTACGCAGGTTATTTTTACAGCTTCCGGGACAGAGGCTAATAATTTAGCCTTAAGTGGGATGCTTCAGAGATCCAAGAGAAGAATTATTCTTACTACCCCCATTGAACATGCCTCAGTTTTAAAAACACTCGAAAGTTGGGCCAAGCGAGGCTTTGAACTTTGTTTTTTAAAAATAAACTCTCAGGGGCAAGTGGATTTGGATGATCTGGCTCAAAAACTTTCTGCGGAAACGGCTTTAGTTTCTGTGATGGCTGTGAACAATGAGATTGGAACCATAGCGCCTTTAAAAACGATGGGGGAAATTATACGAAAAAAGAATCGTAATATTCTTTTTCATGTGGATGCGGTGCAAGCTTTTGGAAAAGTGCCTTTAGAATTTAAAAACTGGAATATAGATTTATTATCGATTTCTTCTCATAAAATTCATGGGCCTATTGGGGCCGGAGCTCTCATCATGAGTGATCGTGTTTTGTTAGAGCCTCTTCTGTACGGAGGAGGGCAGGAAGACGGACTTCGATCTGGGACTGAGAGTGTTGGGATGATTTTGGGCTTTTATTGGGCCGCCGAAGATATCTTAAAAAATCAGTTAGAAAACCATCAAAGAATTTTGGAACTAAAAGCCTATTTTATGGAAGGGCTTAAGAAGCTATCATGCGATATTCAGATGAATTCTCCTGAACAAAGTTCCCCTTATATTTTAAATATATCTTTTAAGGGATGTGAATCTGAAGTGCTCATTCGAATGTTAGAAGAAGAAAATATTTTTACTTCTTCTGGAGCCTCGTGTAATAGCCGGCATCGAAAATCTTCACATGTCTTAAAAGCGATTGGCCTTTCGGATAAAGATATTTTTGGGACGATTCGATTTAGTTTTTCTCCTGAGACAAAAAAAGAAGAAATAGATAAAACATTGGAAATACTCCCCAGGATCTTAGAACGGTTACGATATGTATCTCATTAGATATGATGAGTTGGCTCTCAAAGGGCAAAATAGACGCATCTTTGAAAAACAACTTATTGCTAATATTCGTCATCAGTTAAAAGACTGTGCTCCTCGATGTGAACGCTTATGGGGGCGAATTTTTCTTTCCGGTCATTCTGAGCAACGCGAAGAATCTATTCGTGAGAAGCTTAAAAAAATATTTGGTATTGCTTCATTTAGTCCCATTGTAGAATGCGCACCGGATTTGGAAGAAATTAAAAAACGATCATTAGAATTGCTACATTCCTGTGGGCTTTTAACAGCTAAAAGTTTTCGGGTGACCACGAATCGAGTAGACAAGCGTTTTCCACTGACTTCTCAGGATACCAATATTGAAATAGCTAATTTTTTACTTCCTCAATTTCCCATGTTGTCTGTGAATCTCACTCATCCAGATCTTGAATTGGGCATTGAGATCAGGCAAGAAGGAACTTTTTTGTATTTGGAAAAAGAAAAAGGATTGTGTGGATTACCCGTGGGAACCGGTGGATCTGTCTTGACGTTACTTTCTGGAGGAATTGATTCTCCCGTAGCGGCTTATCTGATGATGAAGAGGGGATGTACTGTAGGATTTATTCATTTTTACTCGTATCCCTATACTGGAGAACAGAGCAAAGAAAAAGTAATTGAGTTGGCAAAAACAGTCACTCAGTATCAGCATCCTTCTCGTCTTTTTTTAATTTCTTTTAGTAAAATTCAAGAAGAAATTGCTAAACATTCCAATGAACGATTTCGAACTGTTCTCTATCGAAGAGCTATGCAACGGATTGCAACAGCGGTGGCTCAAAAGAATCGGTATAAGGCTTTGGTGACGGGAGAAAGCCTGGGGCAGGTGGCCAGTCAAACCTTGGGAAATTTGTCTACCATTAGCCAATCAACCGATATTCTTATTCTTCGCCCGCTTGTGGCTTTTAATAAACAAGAAACCGTTAATTTGGCTAAACACATTGGAACGTTTGATATTTCCATTCGTCCGTTTGATGATTGCTGTACGCTTTTCCAGCCTAAAAACCCAGCTACTCAGGCTAAACTTTCTCAAGTGCTAATGGAGGAAGAAAAAATTCCTTCTTTGCCATCCCTCATCGAAGAGGCGATTGAGCAGAGTGAAGTGATTCAAATATCGTCATCCCCGACTTGATCGGGGATCCATTACGCAGCCTTTACTTCGATTTTATAATCTAGTTTTGAATCTCTGAGCATATCTTGAAGGGTAAGTTGAACTAAAAATTGTGGTGATAATCCCAATATATTAGCGATTTTAACAGCTCTTTCAAGGCTCACATGCTTTCTTCCTTTCTCGAGATCGCATAGATTTGCTTTAGAAATACTCAATTTTTTGGCAAACTCGGTTTGGGAATATTCATCGCAGAGTCTCCAGCTTTTTAAAAAGTCTGCAAATGTGAGTGGTCCATATTTTTCCTCTAAATCTTTGATGGTATAGAATTTCTTTTTAATACTCATGTTTGGTTACCTCCTTTACTTCAATACTTTTTATACTTTCAGTTCTAGAAAGTTCATATATAACTCTGTACGATCGATTTAACCTGATGGATCGTTGACCCCATCTATTTCCTTTTAAGGGCTCATCATGAAGTCCAACTTGTTTTTGAGTTTTTTCTAAACCCTCTAGTTCAATATGAGCTACCCATGTGTAATATTTTCTTCTTATATGCATGGGAATCTTTTTAAGAGTTTTATCAACTTCAGGTCCCCAGTAGACTTTGTAAGCATGTTCTATCATTAGAGTACTCCTTTCAGAAGTATTTTTCAAGTAGAATAATATGCAAAGCCTGTGCCAGGGGTTTTGAGCTCAAATGGCGAAAAATGCGGACGGAAATCCGTCCGATATCGTCATCCCCGACTTGATCGGGGATCTACGTTTTTAGCTTATAGCTAAGTTTGCCTTGATTTTCCTTGTGTATATTATTATTTATGCCTTGATTTTTTTATAATTAACGTGTATTATTGCCTTGATTTATTTAAAATACCATGAAAAGACAAATAGATAGATATCTTCAAGCTTGGAAGGAAGATCAGGAAAGAAAAGTGTTGCTTCTTCGGGGTGCTAGGCAAGTTGGGAAAACCTATTGTGTTCGCAGGCTTGCCGAGACATTTGAGACCTTTATGGAGATTAATTTTGAAGAAGATCCAAGGCTTATTTCTTTTTTTGAGGGGGCATTAAACCCTTCTGAAATCAATCAAAAATTGATTGCTTATTCGGGAGTTTCTCTTAAGCCAGGAAAGAGTTTGCTCTTTTTTGATGAGATTCAGGCTTGTCCTAATGCAATTCGTGCTTTACGCTTTTATAATGAAAAGATGCCCAATCTTCATGTCATCGCGGCGGGGTCTATGCTGGAATTTGCCCTCTCTGAGATTCCCTCCTTCGGCGTTGGAAGAATTTCAAATCTCTTTCTCTATCCTCTTTCTTTTCGAGAATTTTTATGGGCTTTAGGTCGTGAAGAATTGGATCAGATGGTACAAAACGCAAACGTTAGTCAACCTTTGGATACTACTTTGCATCGTGAATTACTAGAAAAATTTAGAATCTATCAGGTTTTGGGAGGAATGCCTGCTGTCATCTCTGCCTTTATCTCTGGGAGAGATCTTCCTTCCTGTCAGAAAATAATCGATGAGCTTGTAATGACCTTCCAAGATGATTTTGCCAAGTATAAAAAAAAAGTGTCTGTTATCCGCCTGATGGAGGTTTTTCGGTCTGCTGCTCATCAGGCTGGCGGGAAGTTTCAATATTCCAAAGTTGCTCAGCAAGAGGCGATTCATGGGTATAAAGTGGCTTTAGAATTATTGATTAAGTCGGGACTTATTTATCGTGTGTATCATACATCAGCCAACGGAATTCCTCTGGGGGCACAGATCAATCAAAAAAAATTCAAAGTTATTCTCTTTGATCTAGGGATCCATCAGCGTCTCCTAGGCCTTAATCTCTCTGACCATATGCTCAAAGATCCGATGGATCTCATTAGTAAAGGGAATTTGGCTGAGCTTTTTGTAGGATTGGAATTAATGGCTTATCACGATCCCACTATTCGTCCCCAGTTATATTATTGGCATAGAGAATCTCGGGCAAGCAATGCTGAAGTTGATTATGTCGTCCAAAGAGAAAATGAAATTCTTCCCATTGAAGTTAAAGCTGGGACAAAAGGGGGGATGCGAAGTCTTTTTTTATTTCTCGAAGAAAAGGGGATGAAATTAGGAGTTCGCTTTTCACATGAAAATTTTTCTCGTCTGGAAAAAATAAAAGTAATCCCGATTTATGCTGTTTCGACACTATAAGGGTACTATGGAATTCGATCAATGCCCTTACGTTTTTAACTTATACCCGATTTTAAAAAGATAGACGGTCCAGAAGAAGAGAAATATGCTTAAAGCGCTCATTAGCGCAAAAGAAATAGACAGTGGGATTTCGTTAAATCCTAAAATGCCATAGCGAAAGCCATTCACCATATAAAAAATAGGATTCAATAGACTCAAATGCCTCCACCACGGAGGAAGCATATCAATAGAATAAAAAATTCCTCCCAGAAAATTTAAAGGCGTGACAATATAATTAATAAATAGGGCTAAATCTTCCCAGCGCTCTGCCCAAAGCCCTGTGATAATGCCGAATGATGCAAAAATAAGAGAGGTCAAAAGTAAAAATATAAGCGTGGCTGCCATCGAATAAATGGGAAGTTTTAAAAGAATACATCCCGTGGCTAAAACCAAAACACCCACGATGAGCCCCCGAATAATCGACCCAATCGTAAAGGCAAAGACCATTTGAAGATAGGATAACGGAGTCAATAATATATCTTGAATACTTGTGTCATAGCGAGCCATGAAAAGATAGTTTGAAGCATTGTTGTAACTAGAAGTAATAACTCCCATTAAGACAAGTCCAGGAAAAATAAACTCAATATAATGAAATCCATGAATTTCTTTAATTCTACCGCCCAGAGAAAATCCAAAAATAATAATGTAGAGCGCTGTTGAAATCATTTGTGGGAAAATGGTCATGTTTCTCATTCCCATAAACCGGGCAATTTCTCGACGGATGAGGGTCCATAAAGAAATCCAATAGTGATTACGCATGGACTTGCTCCTGATCTTCCTCAATAAAATAGTTAATGAGATCTCCTTTGGAATGTTCAATGACCTTTTCAATGGAATCATGAATTAAAATTTTTCCCTCTAAAAGAATGGCAATTTCATCGCACAGCGTTTTGGCTTCTTCTAAATAATGGGTGGTTAAAATAATGGTTTTCCCTTCGCGATTGAGTTTTTTTAAATAATTCCAAAGATCATGCCTAAGTTCTACGTCTACGCCAGCGGTGGGTTCATCTAAAATTAAAATTTTTGGATCATGAATCAGGGCTTTTACAATCATGGCTCGGCGTTTTAAGCCTCCAGAAAGCCGGTGAGGTTTTTGGTGGCGATGTTCCCACAGTCCAAATCTTTGAAGCAGTTCTTCTACTCGTTTTTTTACTTCTGTCTGACGTAATCCGTATAGCCCTCCTTGGTAGAGCAAAAGATCATGTAGCGTAAAAAAACGATCAAGATTAAATTCTTGTTGGGAAAGTCCAATAAACTGGCGTACGGTTTTATAGTCTTTTTCAATATCATAACCAAAAATCTTTACATCGCCCTTAGATTTTAGGGTGAGTCCCGCAAGGATATTAATGGTGGTGCTTTTGCCAGCCCCATTGGGGCCTAAGAGACCAAAAAACATTCCGGATTTAATATTTAAATTAATCCCTTTTAATACTTCTAATGAATGAAAGTTCTTATGTAAGTTGCAAATGGTCAGTGCAAATGGATTCATAAATTTTCTGAGGGGAGAGACCGTATTTTTCGTACAAATCTTCAGCGGTGCCAGATTCACCATAAATATCTTGAACGCCCAAGCGAAGAAGGGGAATAGAAGCACCTTCTTCTGCCAAAACTTCGCTCACAGCACTTCCTAGGCCTCCAATAATGTTGTGATCTTCGACGGTAACTATGCGTTTGTGGGAGCGTGCCAGCTTTAGAATTAAATCTTCATCGATGGGTTTTAAGGTGTGGATGTTAATAAGAGATGTAGAAAGGCCATCTTTGTCCAACTTTTCACAAGCCAAATAACTATTATATACAGTTCCTCCCGTTGCCAAAATGGCTATGTGTTTACCTTCTTTTAACATGACTCCTTTTCCGTATTGAAATTCATAGTCTTGGTTAAAAAGAGTTACCAAATTTTGCCGTGTGAGCCGAACATACACTGGGCCTTTGTGATGGCCGGCTAAATATTCAATCATCTTGGCTGTTTCAATGGCATCGGCTGGTTGAAGAACGCCCATTCCAGGAAGAGAGCGCATGAGCGCAATATCTTCTAGAGCCATTTGGGTATAGCCGTCTTCTCCAATTCCAAGGCCTGCATGGGTTCCAATGATTCTGGCATTCACCTGATTATAGGCGATAGAGATGCGAATGGTTTCAAATCTGCCGACGACAAAACACCCAAAGCTACATAAAAAAGGAGTTTTTCCGCTGAGTGCAAGACCGGCTGCGGTGCCAATCATATTGCTTTCTGCAATGCCCATTTGAAAAAAGCGCTCTGGAAATTTCTTAGAAAATCCCGCACTTTTTGTCGATACAGAAAGATCTGCATCCAAGACCACGACTTCGGGATATTTTTCTCCAATAGAAACCAATGCTTCTCCAAAAGACGCTCGAGATGCCTTTTGAACTTTTGGATTAATGTTTACATATTCTGTCATGAATATTTCTCACTTGTAAGTTCTTGAATTGCTTTGTCTCGTTGTTCGGGAGTGGGAGCGGTTCCGTGCCATTCAATATTATTCTCCATAAAAGAAACCCCTTTGCCTTTAATTGTATTGGCAATAATCAAGTGAGGTTTTTTTTGTTCTTTTTGTGTGTTATTAAACGCATTTAAAATTTCAGAAAAATTATGCCCATTAATTTCTTGAACTTCCCAATTAAACGCTTCCCATTTTTGTTTTAAAGGAGAAAGATTCATGACATCTTTTGTATACCCATCGATTTGGCCTTTGTTGGCATCAATAATCGCAATCAAATTATCTAAATGATATTTAGGAGCTGACATGGCGGTTTCCCAAATCTGGCCTTCTTGGATTTCTCCGTCGCCTAAAAGGCAATAAATTTTATATTTCTTTTTGTCGATTTGAGCGGCGAGAGCCATACCTTGAGCAATGGAAAGGCCTTGGCCTAAAGATCCAGAAGAAGTTTCCATAAAAGGAAATCGTACGTGGTCTGGATGGCCTTGGATTCGACTATTCACTTTTCGAAGGGTTGTTAAAAGCTCACTTTCTGGAAAATAACCGGCTTTAGCCAACGCTGCATACAGAATAGGACAGCCATGGCCTTTAGAGAGGACAAAGCGGTCTCTGTCTGGACAATGGGGATTTTGTGGATCGTGGCTCATCTGATGAAAAAAAAGAGTGGTCACAATATCTGCTGCTGAAAGGGACCCTCCGGGGTGGCCAGATTTGGCTTCGGTAATGGCTTTGAGCGCTAAGATACGCAGTTCCCTTGCAATTTGGGTTAATTTTTCTATAGTATGATCTTCATCATTCATTTTTGCGATAAGGTATTGGAAATTGGGTGAAAAATCAAGATAAGAAACGGGGAAGGGAGAAATGTATGCGTACAGAAAAAGATAGCTTGGGGGAAAAGAAAGTTTCAGACGATGCTTATTACGGTATTCAAACCCTGCGAGGATTTGAAAATTTTCCTATTAGCGGGTTAAGAGAGCCAGAAGTTTTGATTCAAACCTATGCCTTCATTAAAAAAGCAGCAGCCCAAGTGAATACCTCTTTAGGTGTATTAGATGTAAAAATTTCTAAAGCCATTATCCAAGCGTGTGATGAGATTTTAAGTGGAAAGTTTCACGATCAATTTATTATTGATGTCTTTCAAGCCGGAGCCGGCACTTCTTTTAATATGAATGCCAATGAAGTGATTGCCAATCGTGCTACTGAAATTTTAGGTGGGAAAAAAGGGGATTATTCAAGGGTCAATCCCAATGACCATGTGAATATGGCTCAGTCCACAAACGACACATTTCCAGCGGCCATGCGGATTTCGTCTCTCCTCTTAAACGCTCTTTTAGAAGAAGCGCTTAAAAAATTGGTTCAATCGTTTCGAAAAAAAGGAAAAGAGTTTGATAAAATTGCAACGACTGCCAGAACCCATTTGCAAGATGCCGTACCGATTCGATTAGGACAAGAGTTTGAAGCCTATGCGGTGATGTTAGAAAAAGCCTTAACGAGAATTCAAAAAGCTAAAGAATCTCTGACGTCTTTAAATATTGGGGCCACAGCAGCCGGTACAGGAATGAACTCTCATCCTCAGTATGCAAAAAAAATGGTTGAGGTGCTCAGTGGGTTTACAAAATTATCTTTAAAAAATCCCACCAATTTTATTGAAATTGCTAGCTCTACAGCGGATTTCGCAGAGTATTCTTCAGCTTTAAAAAATCTAGCATTAGACATTACAAAAATTGCCAATGACTTAAGACTGTTATCATCAGGCCCTAGAACGGGATTAAATGAAGTTTTTTTACCGGCGGTTCAGCCAGGGTCTTCGATTATGCCGGGGAAGGTCAATCCCAGTATTTTAGAATGTACCAACATGGTGTGCTTTCAAGTGGTGGGAAATGATGTGGCTGTGTCCATGGCCTCTCAGGCTTCTCAGCTGCAGCTCAATGTGATGATGCCTGTAATTATTTATAATATTTTATTTTCTTCAAAAATTTTAACCCACATGATGACGATGCTTTCTCAAAAATGCATTGAAGGAATTCGTGCTAATGAAAAGCAGTGCAAAAAATATTTTGAAGAATCGTTGGGATTAGCCACGGCCTTAAATCCCATTATTGGCTATGCAAAGGCCGCAGAAGTGGTAAAGGAATCCATTAAAACCGACACCTCTATTTTAAAGATGATTGAAGAAAAGGGCATCTTGACTTCAGCAGAAATTAAAAAGTATCTTTCGCCTGATAAGCTTACTAATCCAGGAATATTAAAACGAGAATAAATTCAATAATTTACAAATTTTGACTAAAGTGTCACTTTATATTATAATGCCCCTCTATTGTGATGAAGATTAAAGCCCTATTTTTTCTTTGTTTCCTCTGGATTCCCGCTTTTGCCCAGGAAGAAGCTATAGATATCCCCATTGAAGAATGTGTAGAGATACACAATGGTTTAAGACACATTCTGAATAATAAATTGACCTCTATTTTTGGATATCTTCACGATGACTTTCAGAAGCATGCTTCTGATCCTGAGATGATTCGAATCTTTGGTAGATTTGAAAGAGTGATAAAGATACTAGAGCTTAGAAATGCCACGTATCAGCCTAGAAATTCTCGGGAGTTATTTTTAAGAATTAAAGCAGCGCTTAATTTTTTAGAACAAGCCAAAGAAAAAATTATAGGGACGTTATCGGAGGAAGGGGAAGGAAAAGAAATCGTTTTAACCAATTTACGGCATGTGATGAACGCCTTAGAGCTTTCAAAAGAAGTGCTGAGTGCTCAAGGCCATGATGTGACTCATTTTGAAACTTTAGAAACACTTCGCGCCAATTTGGAAGTGACGATGATGTTAGCCGAAGATGCAGGAATGTTTGGAGAGCTTGAACGAGGCTCTTTTTTTAATAGAGAAATAAAAATGGTACTCAGGACCGGTGATCCTCTGACAGAATTTTTTCTCATGGTGCTTTTAAGCGATTTTTATAATCATGATCAAGATACTGCTTCTGGTAAACCCGAAATTTCTATAGATCTTGAAAGTCGAAAAATGGTGATTGTGCTTAAAGACTATCATGTGACGAGCAGTAGAGGGGGCAGAGGTATTTATCCTTGGCAAGTGGCTGAGCGAGCCGGAGGAGGATTGGCACTCCTTTTAGCCAAGATCTTTTTTGAAAAAAAGCGGGGAGCTACTCTGGTTTCTTCTATAACAGAGGAAGGAAAATTTGAAGGATTAACTCTCGAAATTTCTTTTTTTACTTCTTCTTCATTGGCATTGGCACTGGAACATGTGCAAGGAAAAATTCAAGCTCAGCCCGTTGCGCCTTATATAAATGATATGGCCGAACGATTGGCCCGTGATTTTTCACCTCCGTTAGAAGGCATATCCAGAGCGAAATTCTTAGAATTTTTGAAAAGAGATTTTTGGCATCCAAAAGCAAGATTGGATATGAAAATGGCATCTAGTGAATTAGAGCGATTATCGCGATTAACAAAAGATTTCTGGACACCCAAACACATTGGGACCATTCTAAAAAAGTGTATTATCCGTGAAGTAATGCGCGGTGGGGCTGCTTCCAGCGGATGAAAAACGATACCCTTGTGATGTCCCTCGTTTTTGTAACTCATCTTTAATTTTTTGAATGACCCGACTTTTTTCTAAAGCCCACCTGGGAGCTACGAGTTTTTCAGAAGCCGCATCTCCCGTGAGACGATGGATAACAGAAGTCGAAGGAATTTTTTCTAAGACATCGCATATAAGTGTTACGTAATTATCTTCTTCAAAAACGCTTATTTCCCCTTTTAAGTATTGATCGTAGAGTTTTGTATTTTTAATGACATGCAAGAGGTGGAGTTTATATCCATCTATGGGAAGCTGGGTGACGGTATCAATAGTTTGGTGCATATCCTCTATCGTTTCTCCGGGAAGTCCTAATATTAAGTGTGTGCAGATTTTTAAATTGGGTTTTTCTTTGGCTTTTAAAAGTGTTGTTTTAAATTGTTCAAACGTATGCCAGCGATTTAAAAGTTCATTGGTTCTGTCATGAATGGTTTGAAGTCCCAATTCTAACCACACCAAATATTTTTTCCCAATATCATCTAAGAGATCAAGCGCGCCTTGAGATAAAGTATCTGGTCGAGTACTCACAGAAAGTCCTACAATATCTGGGTGGCTTAGGGCTTTTTCATATCTTTCTTGTAAAACTTCTACCTTGTCATAGGTATTGGTGTAGGCTTGAAAATAGGCAATAAATTTTTGGGCATGATATCGTTTTTTCATTCTTGCCATGCCCTCTAAGAGTTGTTCTTGAATGGAAAGCGTTGGGTTTACCCCAGGTGCTCGGGATCCTTCATCGCAATACGTACAGCCGCCCACGGCCAAAGTGCCATCTCGATTGGGGCAATTAAACCCACTATCTAGAGAAATTTTATAGACTTTTTGATGAAACTTTTCTCTTAAGTAATCATTGAAAGAATAATATAAACGCTTCATTTGATATTAAGTTGACAAGAGCCTTTTAATTACGATACGAAATTTATAAACCTTGTAAGGAGGAGTAACGTATTATGACTCATATCATTGCTGAACCTTGTGTAAATGTGAAAGATAAAGCATGCGTTGAAGTTTGTCCAGTGGATTGTATTCACGAATCCGCCGATGGAAATTCAGACATGCTCTATATCGATCCTCAGGAATGCATTGATTGTGGGGCCTGTGTGCCTGCATGCCCTGTGGAAGCCATTTTCCCCATGGAAGAGTTGCCAGAAAAATGGAATGCGTTTATTAAAAAGAATTACGACTTTTTTGGTAGGGCACTTCCCCCGAATGCAAAAGCTTAAATGATCCGAGTAGCTATTAATGGGTTTGGTCGCATTGGCAGACAACTGCTGCGATTAGCACATACCTCTAAAAGAAAAATAGAGGTGATGGCGATCAATGATTTAAGCGATGTAAAAACGCTGGCTCATTTATTAAAATACGATTCTGTGCATGGAACGTTTGAGGGCCAAGTACAAGCTTTAAAAGATAGAATTTTAGTGAATGGTAAAGAAATTATCATTACAGCGCATCAACTTCCCGAAAGTCTTCCCTGGAAAGAATTAAAGGTAGATTTGGTGTTTGAATGTACAGGGCATTTTGTAACCCGTGAGGCAGCCAAAAAACATATGGATGCTGGAGCGCAAAAAGTCTTGGTTTCTGCTCCCTGTAAAGACGATGATTTAACGGTGGTGATGGGGATTAATGAAGATCAATATGATGCCAAAAAACATCATATTGTCTCTAATGCGTCGTGCACAACGAATTGCTTAGGAGTGATGGTTAAAGTATTAAGAGATCACATCGGCATTGAAAAAGCGTTTATGACGACTATTCATTCCTATACGAACGATCAACGTGTTTTGGATTTAGCTCATAAAGATTTAAGACGAGCCAGGGCTGCTGGGCTTTCGATGATCCCCACCTCTTCGGGGGCAACCAAAGCACTTTTTAAAGTGTTTCCAGAATTAAAGGGAGCACTTCAAGGACTTTCCATTCGTGTCCCTACGCCCAATGTATCGATTGTAGATTTAGTGGCAGAGGTCAAAAAAACAGTAACGGCTGATGAGATTAATGATCTTTATAAAAAAGAAGCTCAGGGAAAATTAAAACGATATTTGGGATATTGCGATGAACCTTTGGTGTCGGCTGACTTTGTGGGAGATGAACGATCGGCGGTGATCGATGCGCTCTCAACGCAAGTCAGCGGAGATCGGCTTGTGAAAGTTATTGGCTGGTATGACAATGAAGTAGGGTTTAGCGCTCGAATGCTCGATCTTGCAGAACACATGTATGCCCATTAAATTTATTGATCAACTTGATCTTTCCAAAAAAAAAGTTTTTATCCGCGTTGATTTTAATGTACCGATTCAAAAAGGCCAAATTACAAATGATGCACGCATTAAAGCAGCACTGCCTACGATTGAATATGCTATAAGCAAAGGGGCGAAAGTCATTTTAGCTTCTCACTTGGGGCGTCCTAAAGGAAAAGAAGTTAAAGAATTTAGTTTGGAACCCATTGCACAGCGGCTTTTATTTCTCCTTAAAAAAGAAGTTATTTTTTCTGAAAATTGCGAAGCCAATGGCAATCGAAAAATGATTCAAGATATGAAAGAAGGCGATGTGATGCTTTTAGAAAATTTGAGATTCCATCCAGGAGAGGAAGCCAATAGCCCTCACTTTGCCACTCAGCTTTCTAAATTGTGTGACGTATATATTGATGATGCCTTTGGGTGTGTTCATAGGGCTCATGCATCGGTCGAAGCACTTCCAAGGCTCATGAAAGAAAAGGGTGCTGGTTTTTTGCTTAAAAAAGAAATGGAAGCACTGTCTACGTTGCTAAAAAATCCAAATCGTCCCTTTACGGTTATTCTGGGGGGAGCAAAAGTTTCGGATAAAATTAATCTCATTACTCATCTCTTAGAAAAAGTAAATACCATGCTCATTGGGGGAGCCATGGCCTATACGCTCCTAAAAGCCCAAGGAAAAAAAGTGGGAACATCGTTGGTAGAGGACGATAAATTAGAATTGGCAAAATATATTCTTGAGGGTGTTCAAAAAAGAAAGGTAGAGCTATTGCTGCCCGTGGATCATATCATTTCCAAAGAATTCTCTGAAGATGCGGTTACCCAGGTGACCGAAGGAAGTGAAATCCCTGATAACTGGATGGGATTAGATATTGGACCTAAGACGGTACAGCTTTTTTTAGAAACCATTCAAAAAAGCCAAACCATTTTGTGGAATGGACCGGTAGGGGCTTTTGAGATGGCGCCATTTTGTGAAGGAACAAGACGCGTGGCCGAAGCGATGGCCCAGAATAAAGGATTTACGGTGGTGGGCGGGGGAGATAGTGTTTCTGCGATTACTCAATTTAAGCTTCAATTTAAATTTTCCCATGTCTCAACCGGTGGGGGAGCTTCGCTGGAGTTTTTGGAGGGGAAAATTTTACCAGGCATCTCTGCGTTAGAGGTGTAGGTAAAGAGGATATGTTTTCTGAAAGAGGAGATAAGATATCTCCTCTTAGATGGCATGAGGATAAAATATGAGAAAAAAAATATGTGCAGCCAATTGGAAAATGAATAAGACCTCTTTAGAGGCTATTGCTTTTATAGAAGACTTTAAAAAATTGTTGAATTTTAAAACTGCAGTAGAAGTGGTCATTGCTCCTCCTTTTACTTCTTTAGAAGGAGCATCAAAAAGTTTGAAAAATTCTTCTATAAAATTGTCTTCCCAAAATATGCATTTTGAAGAAAAAGGGGCTTTTACGGGAGAAGTATCAGCCACAATGCTTAAAAACGTAGGATGTGACTACGTCATTTTAGGGCATTCTGAACGACGTCATGTTTTTGGAGAGACAGATGACATGATTCATAAAAAAATAGGACAAGCCATCAAACATGCACTCTCTGTAATATTCTGTGTGGGTGAGACACTGGACGAACGTGAACACCATAAGACTTTTGAAGTTTTGGAACGTCAATTGTCTTTAGGGCTAAAGGGGATTTCAAAGGAAGCCTTAAGCCAAGTGGTAATTGCCTATGAACCTGTGTGGGCCATTGGTACGGGAAAAATTGCAACTCCAGAGCAGGCAGAGGAAGCTCATAAGTTTATCAGAAAAAAAGTCTGGGATTTTTATAATATGGAAGTCGCTTCTCAAATGTCCATTCTCTATGGAGGCAGTGTTACCGCTCAAAATTTTTCTTCTGTTGCCACTCAACCCAATGTGGATGGTGCCTTGGTCGGAGGGGCAAGTTTGGAAGTAAAATCTTTTATTGAAATTTTAAAACAGATGTCATACAACTTTTCTGGGCCTAGCTAAATTATGGTTTCACTGGTTGTTACATTACATATTATTGTCTGCGTGCTCTTAATTCTTGTCGTCCTTCTTCAAGCTGGAAAAGGGGCTGACATGGGAGCGACGTTTGGAGCGGGCAGCAGCCAATCTGTCTTTGGCGGAGGGGGAGCGGCTCCTTTTTTAACAAGGCTTACCACGGCTGTGGCAGTTATTTTTATGATTACTTCTATTTTGCTTACGATTTTATCTTCTAAAGCCTCTCGAAAAAGTGTGGTCGAAGGGTTGTCTGCTCCTCAAACCACAGAAAAACTACCTGAAACTCCAGAACCCAAAAAGTAAGTTTTATGCGCGAGTGGTGAAACCCGGTATACACGCAGGCTTGAGGTGCCTGTGCCCGAAAGGGCGTGGAGGTTCAATTCCTCTCTCGCGCACCACGCCAAAAATCACTTCTTAATAAAATAAAAGTTTTCATTTACAAAATTTCACAGAACACTTTGTTCTATAAGATGTTTTTTATTGGGTTTATTGGGATTGACAATCATACTAATTGGCTGTATTTCACGATGACTTAATATTTAAATAGGAGGTAATATGAAAAAAATATTTTTAGTGCTAGTGGTTTTAGCACTACCTGCGATTTCATTCGCCAAGGGTGGACAAAAATCCCTCAAGTTTGGAGGGGAAGGAGTGAATTCTATAGCCAGAGTTCAAGTTTTTGTAGATAAAGAAGAAGCTGCTCCTCGCTGCAAATGTGTGCGATTTTCTGTGCTCGTGGATGATCGCCAATCTGGTGTTGTAGGAACAACATTTATCAGTAAAGTTATGGTAGCGGTAGAAGGATTAGATCCTGAAAAAGATCAAGATTCTTCTCGTGTTTTAACGCCATGGTCAGTGTGGAGAAGTCCAGACAGCCCTGGAAAAACCAATCAAGTTGTTGTTGAAGTGCCCGTAGATACTGATTTTAAGGATGTTCGTTTTAGAGTCCTTGCACTCAAACACCAAGCGCTGCATCCTGATTATGATGATTTAGTGATTGATACTCAAGGCAAGTTTACAGGAGACGAGGTCAATTCTTTAAAACCTTCTTCTGTTCAAGAATTGCTTCAATAGTTTAAACATTTCATAACACAAAAAGCCCAGAGGAGATATCCCCTGGGCTTTTTTGTTAAATCAATACCTTCTTTTTACACAATAATCCTTGCATTACATTTGTTGACAATCCGTTGACAAAAATAATAAATAGATTTATAATTGTCAACATGGATATTAAAGCAAAAATTCTTTTCCTCTTGAAACAAAAACACTTCCTAACAGGGAAAGAACTTATTTCGGTTTTACACATTACTCGGCAAGCCCTCAATAGACACCTTCAGCCCTTAATAAAGGGGCACTTTATTCAAAAAACTGGGGCAACAAAAGGTGTAATTTACTATCTCTCTAAAATTCCTCTCATTAAAACCTTAAAAACCCCTCTAAAAAACATTGAAGAAGACCAAATCTATAAACAGTTCATTGTTTCTCAAAAATTATACTCTATTAATAAAAATACTTCAGATGTCCTTTATTATACGTTTACTGAAATGCTTAATAATGCAAAAGATCATTCTAAAAGCAAAATGGCTAAAATTTCTCTGTATCTATCTCCAACACATATTGGTTTTAGAATTACAGATGAGGGTGTAGGAATTTTTAAACATATCCAAAAAGCAAAAAATCTAACCAATGCATATCGGGCCATTGAAGAACTTTTAAAAGGAAAATGTACTACGGATCCTAAACATCACACAGGAGAAGGAATATTTTTTACCTCAAAAGCAGTCGATCTTTTTTCCATTGAAAGCTTAAAATTAGCTTTAGAAATAGACAATATACATCAAGATTATACCATTAAGAATTCAGATATCTTTAAAGGTACCAGTGTCTACTGTCAAATACCCTTTAAATCACATCTAACTCTTCTTAAGCTATTTAAAACCTATACGAAAGAGTATAAATTTTCTAAAACAAGAATTTATATTACGCTATTTGATACTGCAGATCAATTTATGTCTAGATCAGAAGCCAAAAGGGTGCTTTTTGGCCTAGAAAAATTTCAAGAAATTGTATTTGATTTTAAAGGAGTTCAAGCCATTGGCCAAGCTTTTGCAGATGAAATTTTTAGAGTATTTCATGCCCGATACCCTCATATTGTTCTTACAGCTATAAATACCAACCGAACAATTCAATTTATGATCCAAAGAAGTAAATAAATGGGAATGGGGTTAATGATAGAAAGCCCAGAGGAGACATCTCCCCTGGGCTTTTTGACTTTTGAGGCTTTCCATTATATATACTGTGCTGCCCTGCTACAACAAAGGAGTGTCTTTTTATGAAAAAAATATATGTTTTTTTGATTCTAGTTCTTTTGTTTTCTTTTAATGCCAAAGCCCAAGAAACTATCCGGTTCGATTGGGCAGGTGCTGATTCTATGCAGGCTACGGTATTTCATGCTTTATGGGCTCAGACAGATAAAAGACTACCTAGCAGCATAGGTCTTTCTATTAAATCTGTCCGAAATGGTGTGAGTATTACGGTGAGCGATGGAAAAAATTCTATTTCAGTTATGTGGAATTCTCATGCTGATAAATTTTCTATGACTTTGGATTTTGAAAAATGGATTTCAGATTGGTCTAAAACAGAAGCAGCTCCTACGACTCGCCCTACTTCTGTGCAAGGAATTCTTTACAAAGCCCTATTGGATTATTCTAGACAAGATTCCGATGCAAGTGGGTTAAGTATTGAAGAACATGGCAACAGAATTGTGCTCCAAGACGCTGAGCATCGAGTGGTGTTAGAGCAAGAAGATTATGGGTTGATTTCTGCGAAATATAAAATGGGATATTTCCCGAATGATCCTTCTGCTGTTTCTAGTGGCCCTTCTTTAGCAAGAACATGTGAGCGTGTACGAGTAATTATGAGTGCCAAAGTGGATGTGGATTACCTTCGAAGTGATCTTGTGGATGCCTTGGATAGAGATGTTCTTTTAAAAAGTACAGAAACATTTTTAAAATCAGAAGCATTTTCAGAATTTTTAGCGAGAACGATTGATGCTCACTTAGCATATCAAGAATTAAATGAGCTTACTGTTGATCGAGATTCCACTGCTTTTAGAGTCATGTGTGAAATGATGCGCAGAGGGCGCTCAGCAGATCTTTTAGAGCGTTTGCCGAATCTTGTCCGTGCTCTTGTGAATGAAGGGTTTAGAACAGTAAGAAAATAACGTGTGTCATCCCCCGGCTTTTGACCGGGGAATGACAGCACTTAAATTAAGCTGCGGATCTTTTGGGTGTTTGAGTTCCTGTTTCAGTGCAAGTATATTTATTGAATTGCTTCCACTCTTCTAATCCACCTACAAAACGATACACATTTTCAAATCCAGCCTGTTCTAACTCTTCAGCGGCTGTGTGGCTGGCTGTGCATTTTGGATTGGCACAATAGACAACAATCCAATCATGTTTTGCAAATAGTTGAGGAGCGGTTTGTGTGATTTTTTCTGCGGGAATATTAATCGATCCCGGGATATGATTTTTCAAAAAATCTTCCTTAGGAAGAGTATTGATCAATATGGGGTGATTTTTCCCTGGCTCAATCATTTTGATGAGCTGTGAATAGTTAACGGTTTTCATTATTGTTTTCTCCTTATTTTATTAAATGCGGAAGAGGACCATCCTCAACCTAGCATGAGCACGTATCGGTTGTTTTTAAAAATAGTTTAATTTTTTATTCTTGACATGCTGCATCAATTTTAGCTACAGTTAAGCCATCACACGATATTAATTAAGAAGGCCAGCTTTGCGATTCAAGAATTGTCGATGATGCCCTGCCCAAGGCCTGAAATCGACATAGGTCCTTCTTAGAAGTATAAGAGAATCAGAAATACGAAAGCTGGCCTTCGCTTCTTGAAGATTGACTTTCCTTAAAACCATCATTATAAAGCTACCTAATGTTTAAACGCTTTTTCTTCTCTTTCTCCCTCCTTTTAATCTTTTCAATCTCTGGATGGACTTCCGTACAGACTTATTTTAGCCCTCATGGAGGAGCCCACGATGCCATTGTCAGGGACATTTTAGAGGCTAAAAAAAGTATTGATATTGCCATGTATAACTTTAGTAGTTCCAAGATTTTAGGGGCTCTTCAAACGGTAAAGAAAAAGAAGCCTCGAATAGCGATTCGAATGATTTTTGATGATGCTGCCAATACAGAAGGGGATGCTCCCGGTGCCACCTCTAAGTCAGATCAAAGTGAAGCTTTAGAACATCTAGGGGTCGATATTCGATATGTTTCTAAGATCATGCACCATAAATTTGTGATTATCGATGGATTTCCGGACGGGCTTAAAGGAGATGAGGATTTTTCTCATACGGTGTTACTGAACGGAAGTGGAAATTTTTCAAGTCGGGCTGACACGGGGCATGATGAGAATTTGGCAGAAATCAGAAATGAGCCAGAAATTACCACCGATTTTCAAAAAGAATTTCAGCTGATGTGGAATTATAGTTATGATTTCCCTGATGACTCTGAGCAATCCGACCGGCCTTCTTATCAAACAACGCTTTCTTCTTCGCCATCGATTGCTCCGGTTTTTACCAGTAGCAATTTTAAAACCACTGTTAAATTTCCATTAAATGGAAATCGAGTGGTATCTTGGAGTCTTGAAAGTGCCATTCGCAGTGCCAAAAAATCTATCTATGTAGCCACCGGACATTTTAGGTTAAAGCCATTGGCCGATGCCTTGATTGAAGCCAAAAAAGAAAATCCAAATTTAGATATTCGGGTGATTTTAGACACACAAGAACATATTACTCCTCGGGCCCATGAAGAACAAATGAGCCGATATCGTCAACGTCCTGATGAATTAGCGGGGAAAATGAAGTTTAGTCGCTATCTTTCAGAAGGGGGAATTGATACTCGAATTAAATATGCTGCGTATATTTTTTATTATGCCATTGATCCTCAAATGCACCATAAATATATGGTTATTGATGGAACCGATGTGTGGAGCGGCAGCTATAATTGGTCCAGGAATGCAGAGTTTAATACGTTTGAAAACGTGGTCCATTACAGCGGAGAAGAACTTTCAGAGGTGGCGCAAAGTTACACGGAGAATTTTTTAAATATTTGGGATAAAAATCGGGATTCATTTCAAGATCATAAACGAGATATTCAAAAACAAAGTCGCATCCCTCTTCACTTTGATCCTATGAGTTTATGGGTATCTGAAATTGATGAGTTATATGATCTTTTAGAAAAAGAAGTCCCAGGATTTTTTGAAAAAATAAAACCAGAAGATATGTATTGGGCAAAAAGAAAAATTAACTCCAGGAATACAAAGAAGAAAAAGAAAAGAGGAGAAAGAAGATGAGGCCATTTTTAAAAAGTATTATCTTTGTTTTTTATTTCACGTCTATTTCAGTTTTTGCTTCATCTATTGATTTTTTTTATACACTTCCTCCCAATGATAATCCCAATGGTAAGGGGCCTAGGCCTAATTTAATCCGAGAAATCGATGCAGCTAAAAAAACATTAGAAGGTTCTTTTTTTCAAATTAGTGATCCTAAAATTGCGGATGCGTTTATTCGAGCTAAAAAACGAGGAGTTTCAGTAACGCTCACGACAGATGCGGAATGGTATGATGCTGCTGAACATGGGGTGGCAGAATATGTGGCTCAACGACAAAAATTAGAAGCGGCAGGCGTTCAAATGATCGATGATGGTGCCTCTGATGCTCACCACAAACGTCTTCAACACAATAAGTATTGCATTATAGATCGAGGAACTTCCAGGGCTCGAGTCTGGATGGGGTCTACTAATATTACTCCTTCGTGTTCATTGGAAAATGGGAATCTGTCCTTTTTAATTAGAGACTCCGAAGTGGCTGATATTTTTTATTTAGATTTTAAACAAATGGTTGAGGGAAAATTTCAAAAACAAAAAGGGGGAGTGTTTAGTGTTGGAGAAAATCTACAGGTAGTTTCAGATCAACCCTCTACCATTAATGGCTTAGATGCCAAAGATTTTTTTGGACTTGGAGATGCTATTTCCTATCCTTCAAAAGAGATTAATGGATCAAAAATAGAATTTTATTTTGCTCCTCTTCATAATATTCAAAAACAGGTAGTGGAAGCCTTATATTCTGCTCAAGAATCCATTCACTTTGCTACGTATACGTTAGACAATGCCATGATTTATCAAACTATCATGAACAAAGCTCTCACCGATAAAACACAATATAATCCTTATAATATTTATCCCGTCGCCATTCGTGAAGAACCTTGGCAAAATATTAAAGAAGGGATTTTAAGAACAGGAAATGACGATGGCACTTTTTCTGACAGTATTATTCCAGATACTCAATGGAAAGAATTAATTTCTGCTTACGGTGGAAAAGAAAACGAAGGGAAATTTTACAATGCAGCTACTTATTTTTACCCTCCCGGGGAACTTGGAGGACGGGTTCAAAAAGTATATGTGTATGGAATTTTTAATCGCTTAGGAGCTACCAAAGGGCCCTATCAAGAAATGTTAAATATGAATATTCCCGTTCGCATGGCCGCTTTTCGAGGGATGCTGCATCATAAATTTATTATTATTGATCGAAAGATTTTAATTTTAGGATCTTATAATTTTAGTACCAGCGCTGAAAATACAAATGATGAAAGTGCGATTATTATTCGAGATCCTGAGTTGGTAGAGCAGGTTTATCAAGAAGTGTTTGCGCCAACTTATAAAAATGCGTATCCAGAATATGCGCCTCCTCAATGGCAAATCGATGAATTTCCTCAAGATCAAAAGCCGCTAGAGATTTCAGAAATTTTATTTGATTCTCCCCAGGGTACAGATGGACGGTATGTGGAACTTTATAATCCCAATAGACAAGAAGTGGATATAACGGGATGGAAGCTTTGGAATGGGAATATTCCTTGGTATGAAGATCCAAAGCTCAGTGGGACGACCGATGATTTAGTCTCTTACTACAATGATCCTCTCAATAATACGTATGGGCTTAATCATCCTGAAGAAGCGTATTTTTTACATCCAGAACTTCAAACTTTGGAGCCTGGAGAGTATGGACTTATTGTGGGAAGAGATTTTAAATTAGAATATTTGGAACCTTTTTTAGAACAATTCTCTGAGCAATTTGAAGCTATTCATGGCCGAAAGCCTAAAGAATTTTATGAATTTTATCCAAAACTTTTTGTATGTTCAGATCCTGGAGATAGCATGGTGGGCAATGGATTAATGCCCTATAATTTTGTTACTCTTTTTTATCCCGATAAATTTACGATTTCTGATCGGTTTGATGTGAATGGTGCTTTTTCTCTTTCAGTGATGGGAGATTTTGTAGATTTCTTATTAGGAGGAGGGAAGCAATTTAAACTCAAACTTTCCAAAGGACAGTCTTTAGAAAGAATTCATAGGGATTTTGATTGGGATAATTTTGAGGTACATCAGGAAAATTATGCCAGTGATCAATATGCACTTTATTGGTATGGGTTAAGACATTATAGTAAACCGTCTGATTGGGAGCCCAATAAAAATAACTCCTACACGCCCGGATTTTCATATTAATTCCAGCCTTGTCTTTGACTAGTTTTTATGCTATTTCTGATGCCCAATAATAAGGGTATCGGTTCTTTACCGATGCCCTTTTTTTATGGCCTTTTTTATGGGGGGAAACATGAGAAATATCAATCGGTTACTGTGTTTTGTCTTATTTTTATTACTGGTCTATTTATATAGTCCCATTAGCTTTGGTCAGGGGACAGAACCAGAACCTCCCATTACCAATCCAGATTTAGAAGCCCAAATTCGAAAAGCCGTTCAAGAGGCTTTGGATGAACAGTTGCCAGCGCAGGTAGAGCAAGAAGTTCAACGACGTCTTCCCGGCGCTATTGCTCGAAAACTTGCAGATAAAAAGAAAGAAGAGGAAGATAAACAAGAGCGTTGGTTAGAAAGAAACCAAGATTTAAGAGGGCGCTACATGGTCAACTCCATTGGTTCAGACGGTGCTTATGGGGTTAAGTTTGACATTAACCCTGGGATGAATTCGAGAAGCAGTGGTGGTACAGATCGGATGAGTGTGTATTATGCCAAAATTACTCCTTTTGTTCGGGTTTCAGGATGGGGCTCTGAAATTTCTTTAAACGTTCGAAAATTTTTGGAAGATGAAGTTGTCAAAGGAGAGCTTAGGGATCAAGTTTCAAAACTCGATTTTGAAAGTGCCTATATTTATTATCGTCCCATCAATAAAGATCAAGTGGAGGTCAAAGTATATTTAGGACAAGTTCAAGAGCCTTTTCTTCACGAAGTGGTAGAAGCCTCTGTTTTTTCCAATAAATCGATTTTAGATAAATATAAACTCAATACTTCTATGGCCATTCGTGCAGATATTGGTTTGGGACATATGGATCCGCCAAATCCCAATCCCGATATCATCGAAAGACAAGTTTGGGTTCAGGCAGCTAGTTTTAATTTGGATAAAGATAATGGGGGAATGGATGATTTTGCGGTGAGAGTTTTGATGTCTTTATCTGTCTTAAATCGCTTTAAGGTGTTTAATTTTAAACCCATTGATCTTTGGGGTGGATTTGCCCGAATTGGTTCTGGCAAATCAACGGCTGGTGAGACAGATGCCGTGACAGATCCCACCTTAACTCAAGAAATGTCTGTGTTTGGAATGAAAATTGATTTAAATTTATTAACAGGACAAGAACTGGGAGAAATTTTTACTGAATTTGTTCGTCGTCGTAAAACGGGAGATATTACCGATCAGTCGTGGGTTGTGGGGTGGACGAAAAAGATTAAACCTTCTGATCCAGAGCCAGAACCGGGTAAAAAATTAAAACCGGCTCGCCCCATAGAAATTGGGGCTCGTTTTCAGTCTCAACAAGATGATCCGCAAATAGCCTTGTCCGATGGTTCGGTATTTTCAGTTGGCCTCTTATATCCCTTGGTGGATTATAGTGTCGCACTTAAATTAAATTTGGGATACGTGCTTGAATCCTCAGATCCAGACAGAGATGGAGAAATTATTTTTACCACCGATTTTGAAGTCATATGGTAAAAAAGCTTCTTTTCATTTTTTTACTGATTCCTGGAATTTCCATATCGGAAACATATTCTGATATTGTTCAGCGTCTTAATTCTGAGATAGATCCTACCGTTCGTAAAACATTGGTTTTGGACTTAGCTCAATTTCCATCTTCTCATGCATTGGATTTTTTACTTCAAGTCATTGAGCTTGAACCTAATGCGGATATTGTTTCTGCTGCCAGAACGGTTAGACGAGAAATGCAGCGATTTTTATTTCAAGAAGATGTTGTTATTTTATCTTTTCATCATCAAAATCAGGATTTTTCCCTTCGAAAGACCCTGTTTCAAGAAAAAATAAAAGAAGATCCCTGGAAAGGGGATGCTCAGGCCTTTAGTCAATTTTATCTTTTAGATAAAATCTTGGATCTAGAAATAGATACTTATGCGGGAAAAAGAATTTCAGAATCTATTTATAGCAGCAGTCGGGGGCGTGCACTTCCAAGTCGAAGTCAACTGGACGGACATGTTGAAAAAAGCATGGGAGATCTTTTAAAGCGATATGAACATCCACTGTTTCAAGAAGCATTGATGGATAAATTATTGCTGGGGGTTAATGCGTCTCAAGGCGTTTTGGAATATTATACAATTTCTAAATTAAAGCAGTATATTTGGCGGCGATGGATGGAAGAGACTAAGGCACAGATTAAAGAAAATATCTATCGCCAGACCAAAAAAGAGATTTTAAAATATTTAATTGAAGAAGAACTTCGGAGAAAAGGGCGCTACCGAGATGACTTTGGCCCTCAATACTTACGAGATCACATTTCGGATTATCATGAGTCTTTAAAAAACAGTTATGCCCAATTTAAGCAGAATCATCCGGATGAAACTCGGACTCCTGAAGAGGTGGATCAATTTTTAAAAGAACATTCTGAAGTGAAAATTCTTTTAAGAATACCTAAAGCTAAACTTCAAGCCGTGTGGTTTACGTTTCCTTCTTTAGATGTCTATAAAGAAAAAGATCCGGCTCATGCAGGAGAAGCCAAAACGCTCATTCAGGGTTTTTATCGTGATATTTTTTCTAAAGAATTTTTAGGAGTATTGGAACAAGAAGCCCTGTCTATTTTTGATCTAGATCTTTCCGTTGTCGCCTCCGACTCTGATCGGGGGTCGAAAGATCATATTCAAAAATTAGAATCTGATTTAGATGAGCAAAAAATACTTTTAGCCCGTGAACTTAAAAAATATTCACACATTACCCAAGAGAAATTAAAAGAAGCATTGCAATTTTATTTTACAATGGCTCAGGAGATTTTGTCTCAAGACAAGACATCGGCTTATCCCCCTGCCATTGCTTTAGTCAACGCTTTGGAAGAAACCAAAGGACAATATTTAAGCTCTGGGGGGGATTTCATGTTGGCTGCCCTGATGTGGTTTTGCGGGGGCATTATGAATATGAAAATGAGAGATCAGATGTTTTCTCATTTAGAAGGAAGAAAGTCACAATTTGAGAAGGCGTATCATTCGTTAATTTCTCAAGAGATGACTGCAGAAGAAAAAGTAAAAATTTTTCAAAAAGTGATTCAAGAATTTCAGTCGCAATATCCGTTGGAATTTGTTTTTGTGGAGCCTGATTGGATTTCACGGGGAGAGAATTTTTCTATTCCTGAAATTGAATACACTTCTTTTTATGGGAAAGATCGAAAAAAACCTTCTGATCAGGAGGTATATTATTTTTGGAATGATCCAGAACCCTCTCTGACAGTATTTCAATGGATGGAATTGGAAGAAGAGCATTTTTTAGAAATAGATGAGTTAAGTTCTGATGTCTATGGGCAGATGATGTCTCTTTTGCAAGATCAGCTGGTTTTGACAGAGACCTTAAAAGAGGCCCCTGGGGTTCAAGAAAGACTTTTTCGTAAATATAGGGGGGATATTGGCCTTTATCCAACCTTAGACCTTGAACTTTATGAAGAAGAGCTTTGGGTGCCCAAAATGGGCACTGTCAACCTTTTTCTTGAAAAACACTAATCATAAAAATCCAATAAAATCAGTTGCTTATGAAAAGCTACTTATGGCATAAAGTTTGCTCCTTCTATATAGAAGGAGCAAAGATGCAGGTAAATAGACGTGTATGGAGTGTTGTTTTGGGAGTGTGCCTCTGTGTTTTAGGCAGTATGGATGGCCTGGTAAGTGCCCAGGAAAACACACAGATTCAGCCCTTTTGGAAGAGTAATCCCTCTTCTTTATCTTCTTCACAGGAGGCCAAGTTTCTACCTGAGCTCAATAACTTTTTTTATGCCTCTTCACATGGAACCGGGCAATCTTTTGAATCAAGAATAAGCTTAGGCACAGATTTTTTGTATTCCTTGAGCGATCATATAGATATTGCAGCCAAGGGGGATCTTTGGTGGGCATTTCCTAAAACATCGTCTGGTTGGCTTGATCTTCAATCTGCGTATGTGGGCTGGCATAGCATTTATAAACATTCCATTGCTTCTTTTAAGGTGGGGCGAATATTGCCAGACTGGGGAGGCCCCGATGAATATAGTCCTATAAAACAGCTTTTCCCTAAATTTGCGATTGATCCTCTTCAAACCCGCGCTAACGGGGTGGTGGGATTTTTAACCTCTGTTCAACAGGATCTGCTAGATATTGAGTTGATTTTAAGTCCTTTGTTTGTCCCAAATCTCGGAGGCCCTATTTATGATACCAATGATAAAGGAAAATTTTATTCTCCATCTCGGTGGGCATTGCCCCTATATTACACGGCTACTGTTGGGACAGCGCCGGTTCCTTTAAACTATAAGCTTCATATCCCAAAAGTGAGTGATGTTATTTTTAAAGCGGGTTGGATGATTCGGATGACGCTTAAAGATTTTTTTGATCAGTATAAATTGTCCGGCATTATGGTAAATACCTATGATCCACGTCCTAGAATTAAAATTGATGGGCTGTTAAATATTCCACAAAATAGTGCTGTAGAAGGAAATGTGGATGTATATCCTAAATTTTATAGACAGTTTGCCTATGGATTAGAAGGCAAAGTTCAAAATTCATTTGTCGATCTTTCTTTAGAGAGCCTTTATCGGATTCCAGATAACCCTGAAGGTATTCGAGAAGATTTGGCTCAAAGTCAAGAATGGAAAAATGCCTTCTTTATTCAAACCAAAGAAAAATTATGGCTTCCTCCTGTACAGGTACTTTTAGGTTTTTCTTCTACCAAACAATTTCATCCTTACATAGATCCTAATTTTAAAATTCCTTCTCCATCGCTTCATAACTTTATAGGGAAAATTAGCTGGAAGCCGATTCCAAAACTTTCTTTATTTTCGGCCTCTGAAGTAGCGTTTTCTTTGGATCAAGGACTATGGAAAAATGGACTTTTATGGGTCCCCATTTCTCAGATTAATGTTTCTATGGGCCTAGATTCTATCATTGGGAAAGATGACACCTATTGGGGACAATTTAGAGATAACGATAGAATTTGGTTGAGAGGTGCCTATGCTTTTTAAACGACTTTTCTTTTTAGGCTGCATTGCCATGATAGGGGTAAGTTGTGGATTTGGAGAAAATACACCTTCTCTTCCAGAACTTCATGTTCATTATGATAAAAATGATAAAGCAACTAAAGAAAGTTTTTATTTAATCGAAAAAAATTATAAAAAATATGAAGCAGGAACGTTGGAGGCAGCTGATTTTGAAGAAATGATTGATCGCTGTGAATTTTTGTTGTTAAAAGGAGCTTCAAAATTAATGGGAGAACAAAAAGACTCTTATTCTCCAAAAGAAATCGAAATTATTTTAACCTCAGGTGTATTAGCAGAATCTAAAAATATTCAATTGTGGGTAGAGAGATTTGTAGGGATTATTCATATTATCTTGGGGTCTGATCAAAGCCGGATTTCTTTTGCCGATATCAAAGAAATGTTTAGGCGAATGAGGCTTACTGCTCGGCACATTTCTAATGTTTCTGAGCTTCAGAAGAAATTAAATATACCGGACGCTTCTTCGGACCAACATCAATATTGGGAAATTAAAAGAGACGTTTTTTCAGAGATTATGAAGGCTGTTGAAATTCTTCTTCAGGATTCAAAGGGCAGAATAAATATTCCGCTTGTGAAGAAGGTTATTTTAAATCAACAGAAATATTTTCATTTAGAATCCTGGAATCGGTATATCGATGCGGCCTATTTAATTAATCGAATTATTTATAATCATTCGGACCAGTATATTGCTAAAGAAGATATTGGCTCTGTATTAAAAATGACGAGGGATACTTTTGAAAAAATATTTGAGATTCAAGTTTTATATGAAGAAAAAATGTTAGATACTCCCCAATTTTCAGCGATGTTTGAAAAATATAATTTACTTCTCGATAGTTTTTTAGAGGCTTTTTATAAAAGCGAAGGAGAGAAAGTTCGGGCTTCAGATTTAAGTAGACTTTTGGGGATGCTACATCTGGCATCCTCCGAAGAAGAAGCAGGTATTTTTGTCAATGCCTTGGTGGCGTTAAAAGGATATGTGTTTCAAAACCAGGATCTTGATTTTACCAGAACAGATGTCCAAAAAATGCACCTATTGTTATTAGGGGCAAGAGAAAGTGCTAAAAAGGCAGAAGAAGATTTTTCAAATCATGTAAATAAAACGGATTTCGAAAAAATAAAACCTCTATGGAAAAATCCCCTTCAACCTAATCAAGCCAATGTAAATGCCTTAACGATATCAGAGGTAAAGTTATCGTCTATGCTTCTTTATTTTATTGATCACTTAATTTCTGTTTATGACATGAATCGTGATGGGAAATTGGTGGTGAGTTCTGAATTGTCAGGCATTGTTCGATCTGTGCAGCATTTAATATCAGGATTTAAAAAACTGATGGGGGATGGTTCTTCGGTAGAATCGGCCACGGCTCTAAATCCTGATGTAGTTGGGAAGATTATTTTGGTGATTGGAGATAAGCTTTTAATTAATAGTAATAGAGATGATGCCCTAGATCGTTTTGAAATTTTAGATATGGTGAGCTTTGGGATTGAAAATGATCGATTCTTAGCTTCGTTAACGATGAAGCCACTTTCTTGGGAAGAATGGGTGGAGTCTGGGCAATTTCAAAATTATTTTTCGCAATTGGTTCGGAGTTTTCCTTCCCATAAAGTGCTTTATAATTATGTATTATTTATTGTAAAAATGTTTGATATTGATCCTGCTCAAATTCCTACAGACAATCAATTAAGAATGGTTTGTGGATTTATGAGGCTTGTGGAACATATTTTCTTAAAATACGATACCGATCTGAACGGTGTTTTGTCTTTAGCTGAATTGACAGGAATGTACCCTCATTTTGAACCTCTGGTGAAAGAAGCTTTTGAATACTACAAGGCTAAAGGAGGAGTAAGTACCTCCACAGCTACCTGGTCAGATACGTGGAATTATTACACAACCAGCTGGGATGATATTCGAAAGAATGTGTTCTTTTATGCATTAACCTATGGGGCATTCCCTTCAGCCATGCCTCCGGATCCTTCTACCTATACAGTAAGCTGTAAAAGATCTGTGATTGTAAGACTTTTTTCTGAGCGTGTTAAAGAGTTCTTGAAAGATGAGTAAGAAAAATACGTCGTACGTTGTCTATTTGAAAGGATAAATTTTCTTCTGTCCATGTTTCTGTTAAAATGGGCGAATCAATAAAAACCTGAATACTCCCTGGTTTTGGAGACCATGCAGATTTTGGAAAAAGTTGAAAGGCATTAACCAGCGTGATGGGAATCATGGGAAGTTTTGTTTGAAGTGCTAAATAAAAAGCGCCCTTTTTTAAAGGGGAAAGTTCTCCTGTTTTTGTTCGGGTTCCCTCTGGAGCCATCAAAATGGAATAGCCTTTTTTTTGAACAACCTCATACGTTTCTTTCATGGCCGCCATGGCTTTTTTGGGATTATAGCGATCAATAAAAATAACCCCCGCCGATTTCATAAAAAGGCCTAAGAGAGGAATATACCTCATAGATTTTTTAGAGACGGGCAGTGTTTTAGGTGGGCGAAGAGCGCACATAATAAAAAGGTCCAGCATGCTTTGGTGATTTACGACGAGAATGGCTGGGCGTTTATCTAGATTTTCTTTCCCAACTACCTCTAATGTAATGCCGGCTTGTTTTAAATTAAAGGTCCCCCATCCATGTGCGGCCCATTCGATAACTTTTTCTTGTGAGAGAAAACACAATAAAATGATGCCTCCTCCAAAATAATACAGGGTGGATAGAGCTAGAAAAACATAAAAAGAAATGCACTGAATCATTTGAGAGTTTCTTTTTTTGAGGTCATTCTTTTATAGGCGTGTTCTTCTTCATACTTGAGTTGTTTTTCTTCGCGAGCGTACCAGTGATTAAGATGCGTAAGGGCTTTTTCATATTTTGTGGGGGAGACCTTGTCTTTCTGCTTTTCTAATCTTTTTAAGCGGCGATGATATTTTTTTTCGATGGCTGATCGCTTTCGCTCAAAGCGTTTTTTAAGGGCGGTTTCTTGGTGCGATAAGCGGTGCTCAATTTTTTCTTGCCGTTTAAGTTCAAGGGCTTCTTTTTTTTCTTCACCAGCATAGGCCATCGATATGAGAAATAGAAATATTAAAAAATGCTTCATGAGATTAAAAAATAGTGAAATGTGAAGTTTAAATCAATACCTTTTTTATGAGTGGCAGGATAATGGTAAAGATAGATCCTTTTCCGACGGTGCTTTCTACTTTAATTTCTCCATGATGTTTTTGAATAATTCCATACGAAATGGAAAGCCCTAATCCGGTTCCCTGTCCTACTTTTTTAGTTGTAAAAAAGGGATCAAAAATACGTTCCACATGTTCTGGTTTAATACCTTTTCCGCTGTCTTGGATGGCAATAGTGATCTGCTCTGGATCGGCGTGGGTCGTAATCCAGATATCTCCCGGCCCTTCAATGGCTTGGGTACTATTGCTTAAAATATTCATGAAGACTTGATTAATTTGGCTTGGGTAGCACATGAGTTTTGGGAGTGTTCCATAATTTTTGTGAAGAGTGATCCTATTTTTAAATTCACTGCTTAAAAGCCGAAGGGTACTTTCTAGCCCTTCATGGATATCGACTTCTTTCATTTCTGCTTCATCGAGGCGAGAGAAATTTCTGAGACTTAAAACAATGTCTTTGGTGCGTTGAGTGCCATCCAAGCTACTTTGGATAATGCTATCGATATCTTTTAAAATGAAATCAATGTTTAGTTCATTTTTAGTATCTTGGATTTTGGTTTGTTGGGGTTTGGGAAGCTTAGAAATCATTTCTTCATAAGTTTGAATCATGTTTTTTAATTTTTCTAAATAGTCTTTTAGATGATGAATATTGCTATGGGTATACCCGATAGGGTTATTAAGCTCATGGGCCACACCTGCGACAAGCTGACCTAGAGAAGTCATCTTAGAGGAATGGACAAGTTGAGTTTGTGTCGTTTTTAGGGAGCTTGCCATGGTATTAAAAGAATGAATAAGTGTAGCAATTTCTTGCATCGGAGGAACATGGACCAAGGGGTGGTTTTTCCCCTTTTCCATATCTTGAATGGCTTTTAATAGCTGATCGATGGGGTTTAAAACTGTTTGAGAAGCTATTTGAGAAAAGAAAATAACAACGATCATGATGACAATACAAATTAAAGCAAAAATAATTTTAATTTCTTTTAAAGTGCTCTGAGTGTTGGCTTGTGACACCAAAATGGCTAAATAGCCCTGAGGTTTTTCATCATCATCTAAAAAGGGTTTTGTGAGCATTAAAAAAGACTCATCTTGTAAATGAATGGAAACAATTTTTTTATGTTGTGAGGGGGTGTAAAATATTTTTTCTTGCTCTGGAGATAATGTAGAAGTCAAAAGTTGGTACTCTTTATTGAGAATACATATTTCAAGCCCAGTTCTTTCTTTGGTGCTTAAGCTATAATAGCGATCCACAACAATGGTTTCTTTAATGACTCCAATGAATTTTCCTCCCAGACGCATACTGGTATAGCAGTCAAATGAAAAACCAATATTTGGGTGAGCTGTTTTCATGACGATTTGTCGTTTTTCGGATAGGGATTCCAGAATTACTTTTGAGAGGAGAGAGGGATCTTCCGGAAGAATGATTTCAGGATTATTGGCAATACGTTTGGGCAAAATAGAAGTGATGAGTTTCCCTTTGGCATTAAAAAAAGAAATTCGATCGGTAATATAATTTTCAATAATACTTTGGGTGACACTTTCTAAAACAGCTTTCTTTTGAGAACGAACTAGATTCATAAGATAATAGTCATTGGCATGGCGAATACCTCCCAGACGTAATTTTTCTTCTACATCCGTAAGCTCAATCGTAATGCCTTCTTCTAGGGCGTTTAAACGTTTCACCAGTTCTTGATTCATGCGCTGATTAAAAAGATAGGCAGAATAACCCACAATGACGAGCAGCGGGATTAAGGCAAACAGCATAAACCAAAACCGGAGTGTACTTTTTAAAGACTTTTGAGGGTCTAAAGTGTCTCTTACCTTTTGCCACATTGCTAATATTTTCATGAAATTCCCCACTCTAACGTATCGGAATTTCTAGAGAAAAACTGAAACTATCTAAGATGGGGATTGCGTTTTTGGGCTTCGATGATGAGATCAATGACCCGTTCGAGTGTTATTCTTCGCATTCGGGGATCTTGAAGCAACGTCTCAACGACTCTTAACGTATCTTTATTGAGTGCTTCTTTTACTAACCGCATGTTTTCAGCTGTGCCGGGAGGGCCCTTTGCAGTAAATTCGTCCCATATCGTTAATTCATCGAGTATTCGACCGGAAACGCCATCTAAAAATGATGGTGATTTTAATCCCTCAGGATCTGGATTCGCTTTTACTGTCCCTTGAATATGAGAAAGAGCCTGAGATAAAGAGGGTGGTGCATCGGCAGGCTTAGGATCGGGAAACCATTTCATTGTTTTACAATTCATACCGCTAGAGGTCATAAGCTTTAAGTCCAAATCTTTCGGACAAGAAGAAAGATCAAGGGAAGTTATTTTTACATCCCTTCGGTTAATTACCATTCCTTCTAGGAGTGTTCGTTGAACCAGTTCTTCTGGAAGAGAGACTGCTTGGTACGTATTTGTGGCGGTATCTCGAATTAAAAGCACCAAAAATCCTTGGTGGTATCCAAAGGCAAGAGGTTCTGTGTGTTGTGTGGGTAAAGAAAGAAAATTAAGATTTTTCCCAAAAGATATATTGGTTCTTATAATTTCAATTTTTTCTTCGGTTTCTAAAGCTTCTTTAAATTCACAAAGGGCAAAAAGACCATTTTCTAAAACTTTTAAAGCATATAAAGAATTAGGGGTAGCTACGATGGCTCTTACAGATTCATCTTGGGCGACAAATTTCCAAATGTGTTCTTGAGGATTCCATTTATACAAGGAAGCATCTTTTTGCAAAACCCATAGGCCTTTTTCTGAGAAGGCCATTTGGGCATTGGCCTTCGGATCAAATCCCATCTTGGTGGGAACAAAATTAATTTCAATGGTTCCATCCGCTCTAAGAAGAGCAAGTCTTCCCAGGGTGTCTATTTGATATTGGATGATGGGGGATCGCCTGGCCGAGGGTTCTTCGATGATAGCTGTGCTGTCTTCTGTTCCATCTGGACGAACAAATTTTTTAAAAAGACCTCCCTTGGATAAAACAATAACATTCCCAGAGAGATCTTGAGAAATCCCGCTAACGTCTGGATTCACAGAAGAAATTTGGCCATTACTGGCAATAAGAATGTGGTTATCTGGATCTAGGAAAAATATCGATTCTTGGGCATATAAAGCCGGTGTTAGAAAGAAAATTACAAAAGATAAAATAAAGTATTTCATGGAAGTGGGCACTATACTATATGCCTAAAAAATAGTCAATTTTGCATTGGCATTAAATTTGCTTGTTGCTTAAAGGCATGAAGCCCAAGGATTTAAAACAGTGGTCTAATGGAAGGCTGATGCGATTGGCTTTTTATGTGGGACAAGAAATTGACCGACGGTGGAAAGATCATTCTCTGAAAGAAAGAAAAAAATTTCAAGACTGTTCAGATGTATTTTCTTATTTTCATTATCGGTTGTGGACGAAGTCTCAAGAGATAGCCTATGGACTTTATTTGAATCAAAAAAGTGAACTTTTGGGAGAGCGATTAGTGACGTTGGGTACTGTCAATGCCAATTTGATTCATGCCAGAGAAGTGTTTGCCCCGGCTATTGAGCTTCGAGCTTCGGCTGTTTTAATTGTGCATAATCATCCCAGTGGAAATGCCATGCCCAGTCTTGAGGATATAGCTGTGACGAAGCGCTTGAAAAAGGTGGGAAAGCTGATAGGTATAGAGCTTTTAGACCATGTCATTATTGGGAAAAATCAATATTATAGCCACAGTTTAAAAAAAGTACTTTGTGTATGAATGAAAAAAAAATCATTTTTGTTTCAGATCTTCATTTAAAGGGCATCCGTGATCCCCGGATGAAAGCCTTTCTATCTTTTTTAGAGCAAGAAAAAACATCGCTTTCTCGCCTGGTCATCGGCGGAGATCTTTTTGATTTTTGGATGGGATTTAATGCTGTGGTTTTTTATGAATATGTACCCGTTTTAAATAAATTATTAGAATTAAAAGAAGTAGGAGTGAAAATAGATTATATCGAAGGAAATCATGATTTTTCTTTGGGGCCGTTTTTTACGGAAGCCCTTAAAGTGAATGTCATTAAAGAAGAGAGTATGTTTCAGCTGGGAGATTTTAAAATTTATATGGCCCATGGGGACGAGGTGAATCGGAAAGATTATGGATATCTTTTCCTTCGGTGGTTTTTAAGAGCTTGTTTTACAAAAGCGTTGGTTAAGTTTCTTCCTCCCTCCTGGATTTGGAAATTAAGCCAGCGCTCTTCTCACGTTAGCCGAAACTATCGAAGCGCCAATCCAAAAGCCATCCAACTTTTCCGAGATTTCGCAAGACAAAAACTAGAAACAGAAAATATGGATGTCGTAATTTTGGGTCACACGCATCATCCCGATCAGCAGGAATTTATGGTTCAGGGGAAAAAGAAATTTTATTTTAATACGGGCGACTGGATTTCTCATTTTACGTATTTGGAATACGATCAAGGTATCTTTAGCTTAAAAAAATTTATTTTTTGACAGACGAGGGTCGAAGCTGATATACTGACTTCAAGAATAAGGGTATTCTAAATCATCTTTTTCTCATTCTCTGTATCAATAGGTGAAGTTTAAAGTAAGGATTCCCCCATAAGGAGGCAAGGGTGGCGTATCCAGAAGATAACATTGTTTCATTGGTACAAGAACTTCAAAAGAAAGCTCATTACGAAAATTTGGTTTGGGAAGGCTCTTTTGAGCAATATCTTGATATTGTTAAGGAAAATCCACTAGCTTCAAGAACTTCTTACCAGCGGATCTATGACATGATTATGTCATATGGGACTATAGAATACGTAGAGTCCCGCAAAAAAATTACCCACTATAAGTTTTTTGATGATGCTACCCATGGGGGGAAAGATGCATTGTATGGGTTAGATATTCCTCTCATGAAATTGGTCAATGTATTTAAATCTGCGGCACAACGATATGGGACAGAAAAAAGGATTATTTTACTGCATGGTCCTGTTGGATGTGCAAAGAGTACCATTTGCCGCCTTTTAAAACGTGGGCTTGAAGATTTTTCAAAAACTCCTGAGGGCGCTCTGTATAGTTTTAGCTGGATCGATCGAGAAGATGAATGGATGAAGAAAGAACTCTTAGGGGGAAATTCAGAATTTCTGTGTCCCATGCACGAAGATCCACTGCTTTTAGTTCCCCAGGAATTTAGAGAGCCTGTCATTCAAGAACTCACCAAAGGAAAAGAGTTGCAGTATAAACTTCAAATTGAAGGGGAACTGTGTCCCCCCTGTCGGTTTATTTTTAATCATCTTATGGTTCGATTTAAGGGAGATTGGAAGAGTGTGTTAAAGCATATTAAAGTTCGTCGAATTTCTCTTTCTGAAAAAGATCGAATTGGGATTGGAACTTTTCAACCCAAGGATGAAAAAAACCAAGATTCTACCGAGCTTTCAGGGGATATTAACTATCGAAAAATTGCCATTTATGGATCAGATTCTGATCCCAGGGCCTTTAATTTCGACGGAGAATTTAATATTGCCAATCGCGGGATGATTGAATTTATTGAAATCTTAAAACTCGATACAGCCTTTTTGTACGATCTTTTAGGGGCAACACAAGAGCATAAAATTAAGCCCAAAAAATTTGCTCAGACCGATATTGATGAAGTCATTATTGGACATACCAATGAGCCAGAATACAGAAAACTTCAAAGCAATGAGTATATGGAAGCGCTTCGAGATAGGACGGTTAAAATTGATATTCCCTATATTACCAAACTAAAGGCTGAAACAAAAATTTATGAAAGGGATTTTAATGGCGACCGTATCCGTGGGAAACATATTGCTCCTCATACACTGACCATGGCTGCTATGTGGGCCATTTTAACTCGTTTGGAATCGCCCAAAAAAGCCAATTTGTCTTTGGTGCAAAAATTAAAACTCTACGATGGTCATGCGCTCCCCGGTTACACCGAAGAAAATGTGAAAGAGTTAAGGAAAGAAACATTACGAGAGGGATTAAATGGGATTTCTCCTCGGTATATTCAAGATAAAATTTCCAATTCCTTGGTGAATGAAGAAAATGCTTGTTTGAATCCTTTCTTAGTTCTCTCAGAACTTCATAAAGGGTTGAGGCACCATGTGATGGTATCGGGAGATGAGCAACGACGTCGTTATGAAGAACTTTTAGCCATGGTTCGTCATGAATATGAAGAGATTGTCAAAAGTGAAGTCCAAAGGGCCATTAGCTGTGACGACGAGGTGGTTTCACGGCTGTGTTCTAATTATTTGGATAATGTGAAAGCCTATACTCAAAGAGACCGGGTAAAAAATCGTTATACGGGAGACTATGAGGAACCAGACGAAAGACTGATGCGTTCGATTGAAGAAAAAATTGATATCCCTGAAAGCCGAAAAGATGATTTTAGACGAGAAATCATGAATTACATTGGCTCGCTTGCTTTGGAAGACAAAACTTTTGATTATCGAACCAATGAGCGGTTGAGACGAGCGCTGGAACTTAAAATTTTTGAAGATCAGAAGGATACGATTAAATTGTCATCTTTGGTCTCTCGAACGGTGGATCCAGCAACACAAGAAAGAATTAGGATTATTAAAAGTCGTCTCATTAAAAGCTATGGGTATTGTGAGATTTGTTCGACCGATGTTCTTAATTTTGTGGCCAGTATCTACGCGAGGGGGGACGTCAGGAGAGCCTCGTGATTCCTAAAATTAAGCGGGACTTAAACCGCTTTAAAGATATTATTAAAGGCCGCATCAAACAAAATCTTAAAAAATATATCACCAAGGGAGAACTCTTAGGTGCGCAAGGAAAAAATTTAATTAGTATTCCCTTGCCCCAAATTGACATTCCCCGTTTTAGATATGGGCAAGAGCAAATGGGAGGAGTGGGGCAAGGCGAAGGAAAAGTAGGAACAGTGATTGGAAAAGGGGCGCAAGAAGGAGAGGCTCAAGCTTCTCAAGCCGGAAATCTTCCAGGTGAGCATATTTTAGAAGTAGAAGTAAGTCTTGAAGAGCTGGCACAGATGATGGCCGAAGAACTCAATCTTCCTCGGATTCAACCTCGAGGAAGAGGAGTAGTTACCAATTTTACCAATAAATATTCAAGTATTCGTCCCACAGGATCAGAATCTTTACGTCATTTTAAACGTACGTATAAAGAAGCCCTCAAGCGACAGATTGCTTTTGGAGAATACAATGAAAAAGACCCTATTATTGTTCCCATTAAACGCGATAAACGATATCGTTTTTGGAAGCCGACCCCGCGTCCGGAATACAATGCAGCGATTATTTATATTATGGATGTGTCGGGTTCTATGGGCGATGAACAAAAAGAAATTGTTCGGATTGAATCCTTTTGGATTGATACCTGGCTTAGGAGTCAGTACGACAATATTGTTTGCCGGTACATTATTCACGATGCGCAAGCCAAAGAAGTGGACCAAAATACCTTTTATCATACGAGAGAAAGTGGGGGAACGCTTATTTCCTCCTCGTATAAAATGACCAAGGCCCTTATTGATTCCCAATATCCGATGGAAGATTGGAATATTTATATTTTTCATTTTTCTGACGGTGATAACTGGTCTGGGGAAGATACAAAGTTATGCATTGATCTTTTAAAATTTCATCTTATCCCAAAAGTGAATCTCTTTTGTTATGGGCAAGTGGAAAGTCGATATGGGAGTGGGCAATTTATTAAAGATTTAAGGGAAGTTTTTTCACAGGAAGAAAAACTAGTGACTTCTAAAATAGACGACAAAGATGCCATTTATCGATCGATTAAAGATTTTTTAGGAAAAGGGAAATGAGTTTAAAAGGGGATATTCACCATATTCGGAAAGAAATTGAAACCTGGGCAAGGGGGTATGGGCTCGATTTTTTTGAAACCATTTTTGAATTGGTCGATGACCATGAACTCAATGAAATTGCTGCTTATGGGGGATTTCCAACGAGATATCCCCACTGGAGATTTGGAATGGAGTACGATCACCTGTGCAAAGGATATGAATATGGGCTTCAAAAAATCTATGAAATGGTGATTAATAATGATCCCTGTTACGCCTATCTCATGCGGTCCAATAGCCTTGTGGATCAAAAAATTGTGATTGCCCATGTGTATGCGCACTCTGATTTTTTTAAAAATAACCGCTTTTTTAAAGATACGAATCGAAAAATGATGGATCGCATGGCCAATCATGCCGTCTCCATCCGCTCTTTTGGAGAGCAATTTGGGTATGATACGGTAGAAAGTTTTATTGATGAATGTTTATCGTTAGAAAATCTTATTGATGTATATCATCCATACGAATTTTTACATGAGAAAAAAAGAAAAGAAAAAAAAAATCAACGGGCATTAAAAGAAAAAGATATTTTGGGATTTTTAGTGGAGCATGCTCCTTTGGAAGAGTGGCAAAAAGAAATTCTTCTCATGCTTCGAGAAGAAGCTTATTATTTTATTCCCCAGGCACAAACCAAGATTATGAATGAAGGGTGGGCCAGCTTTTGGCATTCTAAAATTTTAACAGAAAAAATCTTAAAAGATTCAGAAATTATTGATTTTGCGGATCACCATGCTGGGACTTTGGCTTCTCAACCAGGCCAAATTAATCCTTATAAACTAGGAATAGAAATATTTAGAGATATTGAAGAGCGATGGAACAAAGGAAAGTTTGGGGAAGAATATGAAGCGTGCGATGACAGTGAGTTCAAGAAAAATTGGGATAAGAAATGTGGAGAAGGGTTTAAAAAAGTATTTGAAGTAAGAAAGCTCTATAACGACGTGACATTTGTGGATGAGTTTTTAACACCTGATCTTTGTGAGCGATTAAAACTTTTTGTCTATGCGTATAACAAACGAAATGGGACGTATGAAATTATGGACCGCGATACGCAAAAGGTAAAAGAAAAACTTCTTTTTTCTTTGTCTAATTTTGGCCAGCCGTTTATTTATGCGGCAGATGAAAATTATGAAGGAAAAGGCAATTTATTGCTTCAGCATGATCACCAAGGAGTTGATTTAAAATTAACCGATACCAAAGAAACCTTGGAACGTCTTCAGAAGCTTTGGAAAAAAAATGTGTGTTTAGAAACGGTGATCAATGGAGAAAAGCGGATTTTGACCTTTGACGGGAAAGACCACCACGAACGCACTCTCTAGCCTCATGTTTTTTTTGTTCCTTCCGATAAGAGATAAAGAGAGAGATGATGAAATTTTTAACGATTATTCTTTGTGTTTTTTTGATTTTTGTAACCACTCACTTTTCTGAAGCACGTCCGATGACAGGGACTGCGTCTCCCGCTGAAGATCCTGAACAGGAAGCTCCTTTAAATGAGTTGGCCGTGGGGGTTCTTTTAAATAAATGGGTGGGGGCAGTTCAAAAAAGAGATAGAACTGAGAAAGCATTATCTCGGCTCATTGAAGAAGCGACGCTAAAGGGGATATCTCCTGAACTTGAAAATAAGATTATCCAAGTTCGTAATCGAAAAATGGACGCCATTAGAGACATCGCAGATTTAGAATCTGAAATAGATTCTCGAAAAACACTGCCCTGGGCGGCTTCTGATTCGCCTGAAGTAGCTCAACAAAAAAAGTTTTCAGCAATGATGATGAATGCAGCTTTTAATGGGATGAGAAGAGATGTGGGGGTTCCCGTAATGTCCTATTGGGATAGCTCTAAACCTAAAAATACGGCTTTTGGTATTGATGACATGTTTCAAGAACCCCGGATTTTTCGAAATATGTATTATTTTTTAGAAAACGCTGATTTAAGAGAAAATTTTATTGCTGGGGTGATGATTACTCGAACGCCTCCAGTGAATAGGAGAGGGGCCATCGGGTTTAAACGAGTGGGATCTTTAAGTGAAATGTTTGGAGTTTCTGCAGGCGAGGGGCCTAAATTTGATCCTCCCAAATATGTTTTATATATTTCTCCGGATGCGAGTTACGAAGATTTAATGAGAGATTATGAGCAGATCGCAGATTTGATCATGCTAGAACAGCGTGGTCATGCGGCAGAAACAGTGGCAGAAACGGGGGTATATAATGCTTGTGATAATTTGAAGAAGGCAATGGAAGATCAGGGAAGTTATGTAGAGGACATGGGTGATCTCTTGGATCAAATGGACAAATTGACCGGTATGTCTTCTGAAACAGAGACGCTTGAAGATGTTTTAAATAAATATAGAGACTTGTTGTCTACCGAAGACAAACAACAATTTGAAAAATTAAACTTAAATCAAAGCACTATTTTAAATTATTTAAATCGGGCCTTAGATCACTATATGACCTCAGCAAATGACACTCAAGGGATTCAGAAGCTTCAAAATGCCATTTATCAGATGCAAGTAAATCAATTGCCTGGGAATACGTATCTAACGATGGGATTAAATAATACTGATCCTAACAAAACTCATTTGGTTATAAATGGGCTATTTGTTCCTTTATACGATATAGCTATAGTAAAATGAAAAAAAATTATGTGTTGTCGTGTGGTAAAATTCCAAATTTTCTTAAAGCTTCAACCACTTCTTCTATTGGTAACCCCATGACATTCGTAAAAGATCCTTCTATATGTTCTACAAGAGTGTCGTGATTTTCTTGAATGGCATAGGCCCCAGCTTTATCCAGTGGATTTTGAGTTTTAAGATAGCGATTTATAAATTCATTGGTTAGTTTTTTAAATTTTAATTTGGTCGTAACAGTCTTTGCGTATTCTCGTTTGGTTTGAGTATTATAAATCACAAAGGCCGTAATGACAGAATGAAGTTTCCCGGAAAGCGACTGAAGCATTATCTTTGCATGGGCCATATCCTTTGGTTTTCCTAAAATCATTTTTCCAACAGAAACGATTGTATCGGCCGCTAAAATAATGCCTTTGGTTTTGTTGGCTACATCCAGGGCTTTGACTTTGGCAATGGCAAGGGCATTTTGTGAAGAGGTGAGATGATCTTGAAAACGCTCTTCAATATGACTTTCTATGATATCAAAAGAAAATCCGTATTGAGTGAGAAGTTCTTTTCGTCTGGGAGAGCGAGAAGCTAAAATAAATTTTTTAGACATTAGTTTTGTGTAACATTATTCATAAGTTGACACACGTATAATTTTTTCGGTACGTTAGCGGGGTATTTGAAATCTTGTGCGCCCATAGCTCAATTGGATAGAGCAAGTGATTTCTAATCACTAGGTTGCAAGTTCGAGTCTTGCTGGGCGCGAATTCGAGAAGGTATTATAAAGAGCAGGTATAATACTACCAAGGAAGAAATAAAAATAAATGATGTTTGATGAATAAAAGTGTTTAGCGATCCTCCAAAAAGATCCCCTGTGATAAAAGAAGATAATACAAAGGAAAGAATAAGAAGCCTCGGTATAAAAGGGCATTTTTTTTCACGATTCCACCAATACATAAGAATAAAACAATAGGGAAAAAGGAGATGAATAAACGTTGCTCTCCAAGCAGATGGTGAAAGAATAACCATGAAAATCATAAAACAAGAAGCAAGTCCAAAAAATTTTATCCATTTTGTTTTTTCTTTAAAAAAATAAATAATCGTTGAGCTTATAAGAAGAGGAATGGCTGTGAAAATGCTCAGTAAGTAACTATAGGTGTAAAGTTTTTGGAATTCCATATCTTTAAATAAAAAATGAAGTCCTCTGGCATAGAAACTAATTAATGATTGGTTTTTGAAATTTAGAATAACAGATGATTTTGTAGCTAAGGTTGATTTCCACTGTGTTAGGAAGAATAAATTTTCATGCCACCCTAAATGAAGGGCGGGGGAAAATAAAAGAATAAGGGCTGTTATAAAAAAAGAAAAGAGAGCTTTCCATTTTTTTTGAAATAAGAAAAATAAAATAAAAATCAGAAAGGGTAGCTTAATGAGTGTGGCAATGGCCAATAAAGCACCACTTAGGAACTCTCTTTTGTGATAGAGAAAATATAAGCTAAGTAAGAGTAGGAAATCTAAGAAAATATTAATTTGTCCCAATTGGATATTGCTTAAAAAATATCGAAAACATAAAAAAAGTAAAACAGGGTAAAAAAACCATGGATGAGAGTTTTTTTCATAAGTTTCTTCCGTTATATGGAGGCTTAATTTTAAAATAAGTCCTAGAAAGAGATAGCAGGATAGAAACCAAATAAAAATAGCGAGACGTTCTGGGGTAATGATAATTCTGTAGAGCCCCATGACATAGGCAAAGCAGGGGGCGTATAAATAGGGCATATCTTGAGCGATATCTTGGGCATTATAGATGAGTTCGTGATTAAAAATACGTTGGCCTGCCAGCAAGGTGACTCTGAGATCAACAAAACCGCCACCTGCTTTTGAAAAAATTTCTAAAGATCGAATATAAAATGGGATGGCGACTACTGAAACAATAGTAATGATATAAACTATGGCTTTTTGATATTCTTTAATCCATGCTAACATTGGATCTTTTTATTATATGAAAAAAGCTCTTTTCTTGCATTAGAAATCTCTTTTTGATACTACCGAAAAGATATGCGGTGGGTGTAGCTCAGCTGGTTAGAGCATCGGGTTGTGGTCCCGAGGGTCGCGGGTTCAAATCCCGTCACCCACCCAGATTTTTTTAGTGTCCAGGGGGCACAAGAATTTCTGTTCAATTTCAAGAACATACAAGCGTGACCGTCGCGCCGGATTAAATAAAAATCAACTAAAAAATGAAAGTAATTCTCGCGAACCAAAATTCATTTGTTGGTAACCAGTTAAATTTATTATGAATTTTTTAATTATGGGTATCCAAAAAGTGGTTCATGTCCCGTCACCATCTTGAGTATGGCTTACAGCGCGAACCATTTTAAGTCATAGTCTGTGTCAATCAGATGGTAAAAAAAATAAATGATCGGGTCGCGTAGTTTAAGATGTTTTACATAGAATTTTAGTCTAAAAATTTCGTGGAATCAGAGCTTTTTTGAGGAAAAGTTCAAATCGACGCTGAAAAACTTTTTTACAGAAAAGTCTGTATCCCAAATTATCATTCGTCTTAGGAAGAAAAAATCTCGAAAAAATTTTCTGCCGTTACAGGATGTTTTATGCACGTCACCCTGAGCCGTAGGCGAAGGGTCTCAGCGCATTTGCCAAGGTAAAAGAATGACTGCCTATTTGAACTCAATAACTACCAAATTAACCACCTTATTTCCCAAGAATTAAAATTGACTTTACTTTCACTGAATTTGGAACCTTCTTTGATTTCAAATATTTTAACTCATCATAATCTAACAGAAAGGATTGAGCAGTGGAGGAGGAGACAAAAACAATATTCCCCTCTCCTGTTACAATTTTCCCCTTGTAGAATTTTTTTAGGTCCCCTAAACGACTCCCGACGCCTAGCCCATCTTTAGTTTTAAATTTATTGGTTAGAACATTTATTCTCCAAATCTTGCCTTCAGGATGCTCCTCAAAAACGAGAGCTGGGGATCTTTCATTCTTCTCTTTTTTAGACAGAAACACTTCAATTGCTGGAGAAGGATCCCCCTCTAATAATAAATCAGTCTTTCTCGTCATATCTTTATTAAATACTTTATAGATACTAGAGATGGATTCCCCAACTTTGATACTTCCAAGTCTCCCATTGGAAATGTCTAGGTCAGTTGCTAATACAAAATTAAAAAAAGAAGATAGCATTAAAGATATGATAAATAAAAGTCGAAACAACATTCAAAACCACCTTATGCTTTATTTATAACTAAAATCTGAATAACTCACTTTCATACTTTCAGATTTTTTTTTGATTATCAATCAAATTATAACCAAGATTAGATTTCCACCTTAATAGAAAAGCCATCTCTTTCAACTCCCTCAATTTTTTGAAAATTAATGATGTTACTCTGTTATCGACGAGATGCTTCGGACTTCGTCCTCAGCATGTCTATGAAAAAGTAAGTCAAGAAAAAACCTCTGCATTGAGCAAAATTTTGTATTTTTTGCCGTACGGTCTCCCAAATATATTGACATAAAATTCATTGTCTCTTCATTTTTCCGTCTTAACAGTCTTTTCTTTATTGACAGTATTCCCTATGCGTCTATCTGAGCTCTCATGGATATTTCTCCATGGGCTAAAATAAATCTCAGGCATATAGAGGAGAGGCTAACCGACTGAAATGAACTATCAACAACAAGTATTATTGTGTTATCATGCTGATTGAGCTCTTTCTCCTCACCTGCAAGACCATTATCCCTTCTCAATATTGAGGTTAGAATTTTTTAGTCTTGAAGGTCTGTCACAAAGTTTTGTTACATTGTAATCTCCCTCTAGGATGATATTTTTTCCCACTCTTTAAAACACCCAAAGTCAATACTGCAATTCTTCTAGCAACTGCATGCCTTGCATTATGCTCAGCATAATTTTTCTCTCTCATTAAATAATCATAAAATTGCCTCATAGAATTATTTTTACCTTCTCCTTGAATCGCTCCCAAAGCAGCCGTTTTAAAAACCCCCTTGAGCATCCCTTGATATCGAGGTTTTCTTTGCCCATAACTTTTCCCACCACTGATCTTCTCTAAACAAATCAGTCCACAGTAGCTTAAAAACTGCCCTCGATCTTTAAACCTCTTGGGATCTACAACAATGGCTGCCACCTTAACGGCCCCTATTTTTCCTATGCCAGGTAAACTTGTTAAATTTCTTACAATAGAATTTTTACTGACAATTCTATTGAACTCTCTTTCATATCTACTCTTCTGCTTCTCATAAGCCTCAATCCCTTGATCTATCCCTTCTAAAACAAATTGCTCAGAAGGCTCTTTAAGATCTTTCTCTTTTTTGTCCAACCCATTGGCTCTAAATAATGAAGACCTTTGATTTTTAAATCTTACCCCAAATTGCACGATGTCCTCATAGCCACTCACCAGTTTCCTTAGATAAATAAACTCATCTCCCGAATGGAACACAGGCTTTAATAAATTTGCCCGAAGAAGCTGTACCAGTTTTTCAGCATCAATCTTATCTGTCTTGGGTCCCTCACTTAAAAGTCTATTTCTATAAGGATCACACACCACGACCTCATCCACATACGATTTTAATTCCGTATAGAGCCATTGCGATGTGGTCGTTTCTTCAAATGTTAAAATCTTTTTTCCTCTGAGCCTTTCTAAATACAATTGAAATTCCTTAATATCAGACGGAACATCAATCACTGAAATTTTCTCTGCTTCCCTTGTCATTCTTGCAATTGCCATATTGCTTTGGGCCCAATCTATTGCTACATAGTGATCGTAATTATCCATTATGGTCTCCTTTTTTGTGTTTGAGAGCTCATTATTAAGCTCTTAATAGAGCTTTTAGCCCATCATGAATGGGGAGACCACTTTTTCAATTTACCGACGCGCTGTTTGTTATCCTGGAGCTGGACTCTTTCAGAATTCACATTTTGGGAGTTAAGTTGCGTCAGCTTCCAACAGACTTTAATTTCCAAAACTAAATAAGCATTGTCACTAAAAATACAATAACGTTAAAAATGAGGGGGCCTTTGATCTAAGTTGATATCGACGCTTTAAAAAATCTATTGGGAACGATTTATTACCAATGAAACTTTCCTTTAATACCAAAGGTAGTCATATATTTAGACTTATAAGCTAATTCTTCTGCATCATTCATCGCCGCAACTTCCATAACCTCTGCAAAATATTCAGTTGACCACGATCGAAGACCTCCTATTTCCTCATAAAATAAATGCGAAGCTTCATGAATCAATGTTTGGGCCCCATATAAATAACCATATTTCTCAACATATTCAAAAAAAGGCTCACAAAGATATATAGAGCTGCCGGTAAATATATCTGCATAGGCTACAGCTTTAGTAATCCAACAATATATATCCCAATAGGGATCCGTCTCTATGTTGGGAAAATGAACATTGGTTTCATAGACCTTATCTTTATTATAAGAAAAATATTTATGAAGAATGTCATAAATATTTTTATAATCATCTGATCGCGCATTCTGAGAGGAACGGCTTAAAATATCATGCCCCAAGTCGATGGTATTTTTAACAACCTCCCATCTTTTAGAAAGTTTTTTCCCATCTGATGTTTGAGCAATGGAAGGACAACTTAAAATTATAAAAAAAAGAAATAAAAATAATCGCAAAGTCATATTTCTATAGAGGGAAAATCTTTATATAATACTTTCTCATATTTGAAAAGTATTAATTCTTGATGACAATCTTTTTCTCAATAACGCTTGGTCTAAAGATGACATCGACTCCATCAAAAAATGCATCCCTATCTTCATGGAGGGAGTGACGGAAACTGTCGTGTGGGCTACAATCTAAACTACGCGGTGGAAGGCATGCGATATTAAGTAATTTTCTTATTAATAATGTTTGAAGTGTGCGATTTTGAGTTTTCTCGATCTAAAATATTTTTTACTGTCCATCGTTGCCACTTGACCCCATTTTTAGAACGAAGACCTTGAGCATTCAATGCTAGGGCAATTTTTTCATTATTAAAGCCACTGTTTTCGAGATTTATTATCAGTTGAATGATCTTTTGCTGCTGGGGATGTTCTATTAATTTTCCTGCTTTGAGGCACATGCCATAGGGGACTTGTTTAATGCTCCGACGCCCCTTTTGATACATACCCAGAAGCTTTAAATGTTTAACCACATAGGTCTTGGAACGACCGATTTTCATAGCAATAGCTCGAATGGATAGGCCACTGTCTAGGAGTTCTTTAAAAAACACCTCATCCGGCGGGGTAGGATTTTTCTTTAAAAACTTAACAATATCAACTACACTTTGGTCGTTTGGAGAGTGGTTCGCGCTGTAAGTCACCACGGACCCTTGATTTTCCCTCCCTTTTGACGTATATATAGGTCCCCTTTAATTATTATTTTTATCTTTTTTATCTATTATAGAAATGAAGAAATGAGGATAACCCATGAAAATGATTAGAAAAATTACTCTGTGGTGCATCGGTTTGACTTTTGTTATTCAGCCCATCAAAGCTCAGGCGGGGCTTGCAGATATTTTTGTGGAAATTTATGACGGAGTTCGATCTGGTGCCATTAAACCTGCTTATGAAACACTAAAAGGATACATTGTTGAAGAAAAGCTTTTAAGTTTTTTAGATGAATTAGATTTAGGGGATAAAGAACTCCATCAAAAATATAAACATCTTATTAAAAGTGAAGAATTTGATGAGACCTATTTTCCTTTTATGATGTATATGCTTGAAAAAGTAGGGGTTCTTCAAAAACTTTTAAAAACAGCAGAAGAAGGGAAAATAGACAGTGCCTCGGGCTCTTTTTTGCAAGATCCTCAAAAGAAGGAATATTTAAAAACAGTTCTGATTGTATTTGGAAAACTTTTTTTATATCAAAATGGGAAAGACGTTGCTTCCACTGCCATTCATGAACAAATTCAAAAATTAGCTCAAAATCCGAGTTTGCCTGATTTTGTAAAATCTCGTTTAGGTAAAATTTTAGAAGATCCACAAAAGGCCATGGAGCTGTATCATTTTATTGGCACTTTGGTTCAATCCATTGGCCAGGATTATTTTTACGATTTTCAACATCGTGAAGTTTTAAGAAAAGCAAAACTACAATGGTTAGAAACTGCGGGTTTAGAAAAAACGATTCACTATTTTAAAGCTTCTATTTCTAAAAAAAGAGCAGTGATGATGATGGTGGATGGTGTTGGTGGACAGTATTTATCTGAACTTCTTTCTCAGAGCATGCTGTATCCAACATTAAAAGCAATTTCTAACGAAAGCGTGTGGGTTCAAAAATCTGTTTCCAGTACCCCTACCATTTCAACCCGTAACATTGCTATTTTAGAAACGGGGGTAATGGTTTCTGATCCAGAATTTAAAAAAGGAGTAAAAAATTCAACCGGCATTCCCAATTTTACGTATGTAGATCGCAAAAAACAAGAGTGGATGTATTTCTGGGGGCGAGATGGCATTCGTTTAAGAGAACTGGTTAAAGAAGCAGGTGCTAAAACACTTTTTGAACAGTTAGAACCCTATCACACAGTTTCTTTTATGGCTCAGTTTGATACTGCGGCCGACGATCGTTTTAGTTATCTTTTGGGCGAAGTCATGATGCAAATTAAACCAGGTTTGTCAGAAGCCATTGGGCTTGCACATTTAAAGCATCGAGCTCAAGTGGAAATAGAGCTCAATCATAAAAGGAAAAAATTAGCTCATTATTTGGAAAGAAATGCAGAACGGTGGGCCAATAAACTTTTGTGGACAGAACGTCATTATGAGGACATTGCCAGAGAAATTTTAAGTACAGAAGACGAGGGGATTCCTGATTTTTTGCTTTGGTATAATCCTTGGGTGGATCATAAAACCCATGAATTTGGAACCCATTCTAAAGAGGTTTTAGAAACATATTTACCCAAATTTGATCAAGATGTATCTCAAATTATTTCTTTATATAAGGAAAGTGGAGTGTATTCAAAAACACTGTTTGGGATTATTTCCGATCATGGTCAAGTGAATGTGAATCTTCCAGAAGGCAATATAAATGTGGAAGATAGGGTGATTAAACCTCTGACTTCTCGTTGGAAAAAAATCTCCTCAGATGAAGGAGGCCCTCCCAAGATTGATCTCGTGAAATCTTCTATCGTCGGATATGATGTTGTTTTTGGAAGTACGGCAGGGGGTTCATTTGTCATGGATTTATTTTATCGAGATGCTTACGACAAAGAAGGAAATTTAGTAAACCCTGATCGTTGGGCAGTTCACCCAACCTATGAAGTACTTAGAAATTATGAGTTATTGTCAGGTGAACATGTGGATTGGATTGCTCAAATTAAAACACAGCTTAAAGATTCGTTAGATTATTGTTTGGTTCGAGAAGAGGTGTCGCAATTTGGTCCTGGCGTTCATCAAGTGGTTAGAATTATTGCTCCTCAGGGGGAAGCACGCGTTATTCGCGCAGGGGATTTGTATCGATATGAAGTGCTGGAAGATTCGCTGACAGGAAAAGTAGAAGGAGATCCCTTAAAACTTTCAGAGCAAAGTAAAGAAATGGCCAGCTGGATAAAAGAGGGGAGTTGGCATTCTGATGCCGAGTGGCTTTTGGCATCTGCAAACATTGAGCGGCTAGATGCCATTCATGAGATCTCACATATTTATGATACACAGCTTGCAGGGACCATTAATATTTTTCCGGCCAGAGGGAAGGGATTTAATACGGGTGTTCCAGGTCGCCATGCAGGGGAATTATTTCAAGAAAAAAATTCTCTACAAGTATATTTTGGACAAAACGTTACTCCTGGGAAAATTGATATTGCCAGAGGGGGCAGCATGCCTGTGACCTTAACTCATTATCTGATGGGGGATTCCTATTTTTCCGAAGTTAAATCTAGTTTTGATTTTTCTTCTCTTTTACCAGCGCTTAAATTAAAATAATACAGTTTTGAAAAGTCATATTGAAATTGTAGTGGGCGATATTACTGAGCAAAGAGTGGATGCAATTGTAAACGCTGCTAATTCTACTCTTTTGGGTGGGGGCGGAGTCGATGGCGCCATTCACAGAGCCGCTGGGCCAGAGCTTTTAGAAGAATGCCGAACGCTTCAGGGATGTAAAACGGGAGAAGCAAAAATCACAAAAGGCTATCATTTGTTTGCTCCATGGGTGATTCATACTGTAGGACCGGTGTGGCAGGGGGGTAACGCTCATGAGGATGAACTTTTGGCCAAGTGTTATCAAAGCTGTTTAACGGTGGCAGAAAAATATTCCTTAAAAACCATTGCTTTCCCTTCCATTAGTACGGGAGCGTATCATTTTCCCATAGAGAGGGCTTCTCAGATTGCGCTTTCAGAAGTAAAAAAATTTTTAGAAGGTGGATATCATCCTTATCCTCAGAAAGTAGTGATTGTTTGCTTTAATCAAGATGTACATAATATCTATCTCAAGCTTTTTTCTTAGCTAAAATATAACTCAGGTCAATTTTTGATTATTTTCTTGTAGTGGGCTTCTTTTTTTTGCATTATATCCAAATATCTTATGAAAATTGGAGTATTAAAAGAAACCCGTATTGGGGAACGTCGTGTAGCGCTGGTTCCGGAGTCGTGCAAAAAATTAATCCAGGCGGGATATGGGATTTCTATAGAAAAAAGTGCTGGAGAAGCAGCTTTTTATTTAGATGATGACTATCTTAAAGTGGGGTGTACCGTAGAGCAAGATCCCAGGGCCATCACTCGATCTTCGGATCTTGTGTTTAAAGTAAATGCTCCTGAAATAACTGCTAGTCGAAATGAGATCGAATTTTTAAAACAAGAAACCGTGCTCTTGGCCTCGCTCATGCCGCTTCGTTATTTGAATATCGTGCGTGAGCTCGCCACACATAAAATTTCTGCTTTTTCTACAGACACTATCCCTCGAACGACCAGAGCGCAATCCATGGACACTCTTTCATCCATGGCCAATATTTCTGGTTATAAAGGTGTTTTAATGGCGGCCAATGAGCTGCCTAAATATTTTCCCATGTTTATGACGGCTGCTGGAACGGTTTTCCCTGCAAAAGTGTTTGTTATTGGGGCTGCGGTGGCGGGTCTTCAAGCCATTGCAACAGCAAGGCGTTTGGGAGCAAATGTTACTGCCACCGATGTGCGACCAGAAGTGAAAGAACAGATCGAAAGCTTGGGAGCCAAATATGTGGGAATTGAACTTAAAGAGAGTGCTTCTGCGGGTGGAGGATATGCTAAAGAATTATCTCAAGAAGACAAACTGAAGCAGCGTGAACTTTTAGCTCAGCAATGTGCAGCGGTAGATATTGTCATTACCACAGCTTTGATTGGGGGTGTTTTTGCCCCTAAACTCATTACAGTTGAAATTGTGAGTAGCATGCGTTCTGGTTCCATTATTGTAGATTTAGGAGCAGAGGGCGGGGGAAATTGTGAACTTTCTAAACCAGGTGAAACCATTGTTACAAAAAATGGAGTTAAAATTATAGCCCCTCTGAATTTGCCCTCTACGATGTCTACACATGCAAGTCTTTTGTTCTCTCGAAATTTAACTTCGTTTGTTCTAGCTTTTACAAAAGACAAAGCTTTTCAGCTGGATTTATCAGATGACATACAAAAGGGTTCTCTCATTACGCATCAAGGTGAGGTTGTAAACTCTCGGGTTAAAGAAGCGTTAGCCAAATCAGGGGGGGCATAACTATGGAACAAATGGATTACATATCTATGATCTTTGTTTTTATGCTGTCCACCTTTATAGGTATTGGTGTGATTGGTCGTGTTTCTAGGCTTTTACACACACCGCTTATGTCCATTACGAATGCTATTTCGGCAATTGCGGTTATTGGTTCTATTATCGTTGTGGGTTCAGATCATCCGCTACCCATACGCATTTTGGGAGCCATTGCACTTTTTTCTTCTATGACCAATATCGTGAGCGGCTTTCTCATTACAGACAGAATGCTTAAAATGTTTAAAGTAAAGCCTGGGATTATTAAAGGTGAGAACGTAAAAAAATGACGATCTATACGATAACACAACTGGCCTATGTTGTTTCAGCTGCGCTATTTATTTTTGCGCTCTATTGGATGAACGATCCCAAAAGTGCCCGTTGGGGTGTTTACTCTGGTGTGGCGGCGATGCTTATAGCCATATTGGCCACATGGGCACAGCCCCAAATCATTATCCATCATGGGTGGATTGTGGGAGCCATCATCTTGGGATTTGTGGTGGGGGTTCCTCTGTCTCGCGTTCCTTTGACAGCGGTGCCTCAGCGAACAGCTCTTTCCCATGCTTTTGGTGGACTTGCAGCCGGACTTGTAGGAACTGCGGAATATTTTTTATGGTTGCACGGAGAGCAACACAATCTGACCACGTTTCGAATGACTGCCATTATTGTTGAAATTGTTCTTGGTTATCTTACGTTTACGGGAAGTTTAATGGCGGCTGGAAAACTCCAGGGAATTAAATGGATTCCACAACGACCTGTAACCTATCCTCTTCAAAATGTAGGTAATATTGGACTACTGTTATTGGCGTTGGTGCTGGGTGTTGCTATCGTTATGAATCCTGCCGAAGCTTGGTCCTCTTCCGTGTTTTTAGGGATCGTTGGCCTATCATTGGTATTTGGAGTGCTTCTGATTATTCCGATTGGTGGAGCAGACATGCCGACGGTTATTTCTATTTTAAATGCGTATGCTGGACTTTCGGCGGTGGCGATGGGTTTTGTATTAAATAATAAACTTTTGATTACCGCCGGTGCCCTGGATGGTTCTAGTGGTTTAATTCTTTCTATTATTATGTGTAAAGCCATGAACCGTTCATTCGTGAATGTGCTCTTTGGTGCATTTGGCCAAGTGCAAGCCGAAGCCGTGAGTGATGGTGAGCAAAAAGTTTATAAATCTGAAACTTCCGAAGGAGCTGCGCTCATTTTAGAGCAAGCAAGTCTTGTGGTCATTATTCCTGGCTATGGGATGGCGGTATCACAGGCTCAGCATAAAGTGAGAGAACTTTACGACCAACTAAAGAAACGGGGGATTACTGTAAAATTTGCTATTCATCCGGTAGCCGGAAGAATGCCGGGACATATGAATGTGCTTTTAGCTGAGGCAGAAATTCCTTATACAGACCTTGTAGAAATGGATGAAATTAATCCCGATATGCCACAATGCGATGTAGCATTGGTTTTGGGAGCCAATGATGTGGTCAATCCCGCTGCCAGATATAATAAAACAAGTCCCATTTATGGCATGCCTATTATCGACGCCGATAAAGCCAAAACTGTTTTTGCTGTGAAGCGGAGCAAAAATCCAGGATTTGCTGGCATTGATAACGAACTCTACTTTTCAGATAAAACATGGATGCTCTTTGGGGATGCCAAGGCCGTCGTTGGAGAGCTTGTAAAACAATTATCTCTCGATACTGACTAAAAAAATAATCATAACTGAAGTTTTTGATAGAGAATGTGCGCCATGATTTCATGACCATGGGCATTCCAATGTGAGTCATGTTGAAAATAAAGAGGGTTTTTCTTGTTTTCGCGATAAAGAGATTCATAAGGGTCAATATAGAGGATATTATTTTTTTGAAAAAAATCTTTTAATGCGATTAAGTTAATACTTGGATTTTTTTGAAGGTGGCTTTGTTCATGTCCTGCTACCACGATCAAGGTTGCCCCTAGGGTATCTGCTTCAGCCTTAAATAATTTTAGTATTTCTCGGGTGATAAAAAAGCCTTTATGTAAATCTTTTTTTGATTTTAATTTTAAAGAAAAATTCCATAAAGTTTTATTGGTTTTTAAAATATCGTATTTTAAAAATCGCAATCGTTGGCTTAAGATTTGATAGGTGAGTGGTAAATATGTGTATTTGAGTTGTACGGATGGGGTAACCTTTTTTTCATCTTTAGGGATAAACTTTTTGACAGGATGGTTTTTTAAAATCAGAGATCCATGATCATCAAAATCAAAATAAGGTTTTAAATAACCATTTTCATGATTACCTCGAATGTTGTCAACGGCAATGTCATAATCAAATAATAAAAGAATAACGATGTCTGGTTTCCAAAGAGAACCTATCTTTTTAAAATATAAATACTCTTGGTCTGTGCCATAGCCTGGAACTCCACAATTGATGAGTTCTAAGGAATCTTTTGGAAATAAGGAAGACAGTTTTTCTATGAAAGTTTCTGAATTACTGACGCCATATCCCCAGGTAAAAGAATCTCCAAAAAACATAATTCTTTTTTTATGCGTTTTTTGTGGGGAGAGGTTTTCCCCTCTAAAACCAAAGGAATTAATTTTTACAAAAGATTCTCTGTCTGGAATTTTAAATATTCCTTGTGCATTAGGTTTATTTTTCCACCCTGTATTTGGGTCATACTCAAAAAGAGGAAAGTCTGTATTTTGAATGGAGGTATGTATAATTTTAGTTTGAGTGAAATGGTACTTGTGGTTCAGTATTCTTAAAGCAATTTCAATTGGGGTTAAGAAAAAAATAAAAGTAATGACAGTGTAAGTGATTTTTCGATAGGCATTCATCGCTTTTTGAAAATTAGGCTATTTTTTTTATTTCATCAAGAACATTTATATAATACACTTCATTAAGTTTATGAATGAAGCAATCCTCATGGCGACGGCTTTTTTAACCTCAACCCTTTCAGGTGTGTTGGGAATGGGGGGAGGGACCTTGCTTTTAACTGTGATGGCTCAATTTTTTCCTCCGGCTATTCTCATTCCTGTTCACGGTGTTATCCAAATGGGCAGTAATGGCAGTCGAGCCATTTTAAGCCTTCCCTATATTCGTCGAGATATTCTGGTTTTGTTTGTACTGGGTGCAATCGTGGGCGCTTTAGCAGGATCACAAGTTATTGTGACACTTCCTGAAAATTTGTACCGAATTATTTTAGGATGCTTTATCCTCATTTTAACCTGGATGCCAAAACTAGAATCAGCTCCTAAAATTCCAGCTAAGTTTTTCTTTGTGGGCATGGTGATGAGTTTTTTGGCATTATTTGTCGGAGCCACAGGGCCACTTCAGGCTCCCTTTTATTTAAGAGAGGGCTTAAGAAAAGAAGCGTTGATTGCGACGAAAGCTGCTTGTCAAACCTTTCAACATTTTTTAAAAATCGTGACCTTTATGGCTTTAGGATTTGTGATGACACCTTATCTTTTGTTAATTGGGGGGATGCTCCTAGCTTCTTTCATAGGATCTTTATGTGGGAAACTCATTTTAAAGAAAGCTTCTGAAGGGCTTTTTATGTGGCTCTTTCGGTCAGTAATTACGCTTCTAGCCATCCGGATGATTTTAGTGGCGATAGTTTAATTTATTTCATACGTTTGGGAGAGCTTGGCTAAGATATCATCAATACGTTCTTGAGCAAAGGGAGTGATGCCCTTTTGTAAAAAAGTTCGGCTATAGCGTTTGGGGCTGGGAAGGAGCATGGCTAAAAAAGCACCATCTTCAGCCGTGAGTTCAAACGGATACTTATTAAAGTAATATTGGGAAGCTTCTCCAATACCATAAATGCCATCTCCCCATTCAGCAATATTGACGTAAATTTCTAAAATTTTATTTTTTTTAAGATTTTTTTCAAGCCAAATGGCCAGCAATAATTCTTTGGTTTTTCGAAGTAAACTCTTTTTCTTAGTGAGAAAGATATTTTTTGCTACTTGCTGAGTAATGGTGCTGGCACCTCTGACATATCGCCCCTTTTTTAAATTAATTTCGATGGCTTTTTTAATTTGTTCTGGGTCGTATCCTTTATGTTGATAAAAAGAAGAATCCTCACTCACAATAATAGCGGCCAGAGCGACTTTTGAAATTTGAGAAAGAGGAATCCACGATCCTGGTCTTTCCCGGGTAAGGATGATTTCGGGAGAGGTCCCTAGTTTTTGTGGTTTTAAAAATGGGTAATGATTTTTAAGTTTTGAAACTTGCCAAAAATCCACGGGAGAAAAAATAACTAGGCCAGCAAAAGCGATGAGGATGAAAAATCCAATAAAAATTTTTTTAAAAATCATGGCGTCTGTATATAGCATAATCTTAAAACCATTGACAAGGTTTAGGCTAAAAGCTATTTTTCTTAAGATTTGGACTAAGGAGGAAGCTATGAAAAGACTAATACGTTTGGTAGTGATGAGTATGTGCGTATCTGCCCCTGTTTTTGCTAGCGAAGCAGAATTAAAAATTCCAGAATTTTCAGCAACTTATTTTACGATTTTTGGAGCTCAAATAGCTGGGACTACGCTTCTTTTGTGGGGAATTGTGGTGGCACTCTTGGGGATGGTGTTTGGGTGGTTTGAGTTTATGAGGACGAAACGATTACCTGCCCATCAATCGATGCTCGATGTTTCTTCCTTAATCTATGAAACGTGTAAAACCTATTTGGTTCAACAAGGGAAACTTTTAGCTGTTTTAGAAATATTTATTGGTTCTTGTATTTTTTATTATTTTTATGTGCTTCGTCAGATGGAGCTTTCTCAAGTTCTGGTTATCCTAGGTTGGTCTGTAATTGGGATTTTGGGATCTTTTAGTGTTGCTTGGTTTGGAATGAGACTTAATACCTATGCCAATAGCCGAACTGCTTTTGCTTCTTTACAGGGGAAGCCTTATCCAGTCATGGAAATTCCACTTCGATCGGGCATGTCCATTGGGGTGCTTCTTATTTGCGTAGAACTTGTGATGATGCTTTTTATTCTTCTTTTTATTCCGAAAGAAAGTGCAGGGGCGTGTTTTATTGGCTTTGCTATTGGAGAATCTCTAGGAGCTTCCGCGCTTCGGATTTGTGGCGGAATTTTTACAAAGATTGCCGATATTGGTTCAGACCTTATGAAAATTGTCTTTAACATTAAAGAAGACGATGCCAGAAATCCTGGCGTGATTGCAGACTGTGTGGGGGATAATGCAGGGGATTCTGTGGGCCCTACGGCGGATGGATTTGAAACCTATGGAGTTACAGGGGTAGCCCTTATTAGTTTTATTGTGCTGGCAGTTGGGCTGACATTTCAAGCCCAGTTTATTATTTGGATTTTTACCATGCGGGTTTTAATGATTGTGACTTCTGTCGGTTCTTATTGGATTAATAATAAAATTTCTCATGCGTTGTACGGAAATAAAGATCAATTTAATTTTGAAGCACCTCTGACTTCTTTGGTATGGATTACCTCTTTGGTATCTATGGCTGTGACGTATGGGGTCAGTTTTTTACTCCTTAAAGATTTAGGAACGAATTTATGGTGGCAACTGGCAACTATTATTAGCTGTGGAACGGCAGCAGCTGCGTTGATCCCAGAATTTACCAAGATTTTTACTTCGGCTAAATCCAAACATGTGAGTGAAATTGTGACAGCAGCACGTGAGGGGGGAGCCTCTTTAGCAATTCTTTCTGGGATTGTGGCGGGGAACTTTAGTGCATTTTGGAAGGGAATGGTCATGGTATTTTTGATGCTTATTGCCTATCTGACCTCCGTTTCAGGGCTTGATTCTTACATGGTATATCCCACCGTTTTTGCTTTTGGGTTGGTGGCTTTTGGATTTTTAGGGATGGGCCCTGTGACAATTGCCGTGGATAGTTACGGTCCCGTGACGGATAATGCTCAATCGGTATTTGAACTTTCTCAAATTGAACATCTTCCCAATATTAAATCTGATATTGAAAGAGAGTTTCAATTTAAGCCCGACTTTTCAAAAGGAAAACATTTTCTGGAAGAAAATGACTCTGCAGGAAATACGTTTAAAGCAACAGCAAAGCCAGTGCTTATTGGAACAGCGGTTATTGGGGCAACAACGATGATTTTTTCCATTATTTTGCTCTTAAATTTAAAATTAGATCTTTTAAATCCAAAAGTACTTTTAGGCTTTATTACCGGAGGTGCTGTGATTTATTGGTTTAGTGGAGCATCGATGCAAGCAGTTACTACGGGGGCATATCGCGCTGTTGAATATATTAAAAAACATATTCGTCTAGAGGGTACAACGAAAGCAGATGTTGAAAAATCAAAAGATGTGGTTCGTATTTGTACGCAATATGCCCAAGCCGGGATGATTAATATTTTTGGAGTTATTTTTTGCTTTACGCTGGCTTTTGCTTGTTTTGATCCTACGTTTTTTGCTTCTTATTTGATTTCAATTGCGGTTTTTGGGTTATTTCAGGCGATCTTTATGGCCAATGCGGGTGGGGCTTGGGACAATGCTAAAAAAGTAGTAGAAGTGGATCTTAAAGAAAAGGGGACTCCCCTTCATGCGGCTACTGTTATTTGTGATACGGTGGGGGATCCCTTTAAGGATACTTCAAGTGTTGCATTAAATCCTATTATTAAATTTACGACATTATTTGGATTATTGGCAGTTGAAATTGCTGTATCTTCTGCTCAAGTGGCATTTTGGATTGGTTCGGTTCTTCTTGTGGTTGGCTTATTTTTTGTGGTCCGATCTTTTTATGGAATGCGTATTACAAAATAAGGATTATTTTTCTAAACAATTAAAATTACCCATCAGTGTGTATTTAGGAGTTTGGTGACAGATAAAAAGAGGAATCTTTTTTTCTGTGGCCGCATTTAAAACTTCTTTCCATTCATACCCTGAAAAAATAAAGGTTTTTGTAGCAGTCTTTAAAAGCTCCATGAGTGAGTCCATATTGTGATAGTCGAGTAAAAAATAAGGTGAATAATTTTTAGGATCATCAAAGGTAAGGTCAAAATGTCGTGATCCCACCGGATCTTGTGTGTGAATGAAAATGGGACGTTTATTCGTATAAAAGGGGATGGCTCTTAAGATGATTCTATATAAAATAATTTGAGTGTCAGGATGAGCATAGAGAACAGGGAGAAATGCTTTGACACTTTTAGTGTGGTGTTCGTAGCGATGGATAAAAAAGTGTCCTATAAAAACGAGGGTAAAGAAACCCAAGAATGCAAAGCGAATCATGCGTTTTGAAGTAGGAATGCGTTCTATCAAGTTACTTAAACTATAAGCAGACAGTAATGCTAGAGGTATTGCGAGGGTAACGATATAGAGGGGTTGTTTTACTGGCATGAGGCTAAATAAAATAAGAGGGGCTAGAATCCAAGAAAGAAGAAATAGGAATTCTCTTTTTTGTGGAAAGGATCTGCCAGCGATGATTCCAAGGATAGACGGTAAAAAAGCTGGGATAAAAATCAAGCCATAATAATAAAAAGGTTTTGTCGGAAGGGGGATAATGCTTTTATAAGACTCAAAAGCTTTGATAAAAGGAAGGAAGCGGCTTCCCAGTTGCCCATAGACAAAAAATTTCCAAAGCTCTTTATCTTTAAATTGAATACTTTCCCAGACAAACCAAGGAAGGCTAATGAGGAGGAAAATAAATGCTCCTCGAAGAAGCTGCATATTTTTTAGTTTTGATAACTCGCGATTCATAGCTAAAAAAATAAGGAGTGTGGGGATAACATAGAAAAGCGTCATGGGGCCTTTCACAAGGATTGAAAGGCCCATAAAAACATAAAATAAGAAAAAACGGTCTTTTAAAAACATAAGAAACATGAGTGCTGTGAAGAGTAAGACAAAAATATCTAAATTTAAAATTTTAGAAGCTCCTAAGTATAAAGGAGAGGCCAGTAGCAATAAAGCTGCATAAAATCCTACTCTTTTATTAAAAAGAGTTTTTCCTAGATGGTAGCAAACCAAAATGGCTAAAATAGCTGAGAGAGCTGCGGGAAGTCGTGCAGCAAATTCCGAAGCCCCAAAAACTTTATAAGAAAGAGCGGTGGTCCAGTACATAAAAGGAGGTTTTTGAAAATCTGTGATGTGCCAGATGCGAGGGGTAAGCCAATCGCCGCTCATAGCCATTTCATAGGCAATTTCAGCATATCGTGCTTCAGAAGTTTCAAGGATACCCAGTGCTCCCAGTTTAAAAAGAATAATGATGCTAGAAATGAGAAGTAATAAAAAAGTATTCATTGTTTTCTTATTTTAAGTATAATCATACCGTTTATGGGGAATCAGGATCAAGTAAAACGTTTTTCTATCAGTGGGATGACGTGTGCCAGTTGTGTGGCCAAAGTGGAAAAAGTGCTTTCTCAAGTGCCCGGTGTTGTCCAAGCTTCTGTAAATTTAGTAGAACGAACGGCCTTGGTTCAAGGAGCTACTTCTTCAGATCTTTTAATAAAAGCAGTGAGTAGCTTAGGATATCAGGCCAAAGAGGTAGTGGATAATGAAGGTGAATCAGACAAAGAAGGCATAGAATTTCTGTATTATAAAAAACTTTTAAGAAAAAGTGCCTTGGCGGGAGCTTTGGGTATTCCCTTGATGGGGGCAGATTTTTTTCATGTACTTCCATATTTGGATGAGCCACGGGGGCAAATATTTTGGATTATAATGGGGATTTTATCATTGGGTGTATTGATTTATTCTGGAGATCATTTTTTTAAAGGGTTTTGGTCTTCCCTAAAATATAAAAGTGCTACGATGGATACCCTTATTGCTTTGGGAACAGGATCTGCCTGGGTGTATTCCATGGTTTTATCTCTTCGCCCAACACTTGTGCCCATTTTGGCTCAGCATACGTATTTTGAAGCGGCAGCCATGATTTTGGCATTTATTAATTTAGGTTCTGCTCTTGAAATGAAGGCCAGAGGAAAAACATCTGAAGCCATTCGAAGGCTTATAGGGCTTCAGCCAAAAACAGCCAGAATCATTCGAAATTTTCATGAATCGGATATCCCTATTTCGGATATTCGAGTGGGAGATATTATTCGCATTCGTCCGGGAGATAAAATTCCGGTGGATGGAAAAATTATTGAAGGGCATTCGTCTTTGGATGAATCCATGCTGACGGGAGAATTTTTGCCACTTGAAAAAACGGTGGGGGATAGCGTGATTTCAGGGACACTGAATAAAACAGGAAGTTTTTTATTTAAAGCCACTAACGTGGGGCAGGATACTATTCTTTCTCACATTATTGACATGGTTCGACAGGCCCAAAGCTCAAAACCCAGTATTGGGCGGCGAGTGGATAAAATTGCTTCTATTTTTGTCCCTACAGTGATTGGGATTTCTTTGATGACATTTTTTGTGTGGTTTAAATTTGGGCCCCAACCTCAAATACAATTTGCGTTTGTAACCATGATGACGGTTCTTATTATTGCGTGTCCCTGTGCGTTGGGATTGGCTACTCCCATTTCAATTATGGTTGGAGTTGGAAAAGCAGCTCAATTTGGAAGTTTGATTCGAAAGGGTGATGCTTTAGAAATGGCGGGTAAGTTAACGACCATTGTTTTAGATAAAACGGGGACACTAACAGAAGGGCATCCATCCGTTTTGTCGATCCTTTCTATGTCTTCCCTAGAGGAAAAAGAGATTTTAAAAATAGCCGCCAGTCTTGAACAAGGGTCTGAGCATCCTTATGGAGAGGCTATTTGCTCTTTGGCTAAAGAAAAAAATGTGGGTTCACTTTTGACCGTCCAAAATTTTAAAGCTATTTCTGGGCAGGGAGTTATGGCAGAGATAGAAGGAAGACGTGTTTGTTTGGGAAATCAAACGTTCATGAAAGATGAAGGCATTGATTTTTTAGAAGCGTTGACAGTGTCTAATCAATGGGCTGCTGAAGGAAAAACACCTTTATATCTAGCCATGGATAAAAAAGTGGTTGGAATTTTTTCGGTATCTGATGTGTTAAAAGAAGATGCCAGAGAAGCGGTTGAAAAATTTCATTCCTTGGGACTAAAGGTTGTGATGCTAACCGGAGATCATCTCAATACCGCTTTGGCCATTGCCAGAGAAGTTGGGATTGATAAGGTATTTGCTCAAGTGCTTCCTCATCAAAAGGCCCAAAAAATAGCAGAGCTTCAATCTGAAGGAGAAAAAGTAGGGATGGTAGGAGATGGAATCAATGATGCCCCTGCATTGTCTCGTGCCCATGTGGGATTTGCTATTGGGAGTGGAACCGATGTTGCCATTGAAAGTGGAGATGTGGTGCTTTTGGGAAATTCTCTTTTGTCGGTAGCCCACACCATTTCCTTATCCCAGTCCACGGTTAATAATATTCGACAAAATTTATGGGGAGCTTTTTTCTATAATGTTTTAAGTATTCCTATCGCAGCCGGTGTTTTGTATCCTCTTTTTGGGGTGCTCTTAAATCCCATGATCGCGGGAGCGGCAATGGCGATGAGCTCTGTAACGGTTGTGACGAATGCAAACCGCCTTCGATTCTTTAATCCTAATACTTGATTTATGAATGAAGTTTAGAGTAGAAAGGAAGTCATTATGAAAGAATTTAGCGGTTTAGATTTTTATGATGTAGATGGTTTATTAACAGAAGAAGAAAAACTCATCCGAAAAACAGTACGTGATTTTGTTACTAAAGAAGTCCTACCTATTATTGAAGAGTATAATGAAAAGGCGCTTTTTCCAAAACAATTGATTCCAAAAATGGCAGAGCTTGGATTTTTAGGAGCACAACTTAAAGGCTATGGGTGTGCTGATCTTGGATCCAATGCCTATGGACTTATTATGCAAGAGTTGGAAAGGGGAGATAGTGGGTTAAGATCTTTTGTTTCTGTTCAGGGAGCTTTGGTCATGTATCCTATTTTAACCTTTGGTAGTGATGAGCAAAAAGAAAAATGGTTGCCTCTTTTGCAGCAAGGAAAGGCGATTGGTTGTTTTGGCCTTACAGAACCAGATTTTGGATCTTTCCCCTCAGGAATGAGAACGGCCGCTAAAAAATCAGGGGATCACTATATTTTAAATGGGGCAAAAATGTGGATTACCAATGGTTCCGTGGCTGATATTTGTGTAATTTGGGCTAAAACCTCTGAAGGAATTCGAGGGTTTTTAGTGGAAAAAGGAACGCCTGGTTTAAAAGCCTCTGATATTAAAGGAAAGTTTTCTTTGCGGGCTTCGGTGACAAGTGAGCTTGTATTAGAAGATTGTAAAATTCCTGCCAAAAATTTACTTCCTAAAACGGAGGGGCTCAAATCAGCCCTCCTGTGTTTAAATCAAGCTCGTTATGGAATTTCATGGGGAGCCATTGGAGCAGCGCTGGCGTGTTATCATGAAGCTCTAGAATATTCTAAAGATCGTATTCAATTTGAAAAACCCATTGCTTCCTTTCAGTTGGTTCAGCAAAAATTAGCCTGGATGGTTCAAGAAATTACCAAAGCACAACTTTTAGCTTGGCGGTTAGGAAAGCTGAAAGACGAAGGAAAAGTGAAACATTATCAAATTTCTTTGGCCAAAAAAAATAATGTCTGGATGGCATTAGAAATTGCACGGATGGCTCGTGACATGTTGGGTGCTAATGGAACGGCATTTGAATATCCTGTGGGGCGTCACATGTGTAATTTGGAAGCCGTGAAAACCTATGAAGGCACGCATGATATTCATACGTTGGTTATTGGCGAAGCTGTCACAGGAATTGCTGCTTATCGGTAGTCATTCTGAGCAAAGCGAAGAATCTCATGATTTTATCTCTAGATTTTTTTAAACGTCCAACCCTTGAAATTTGTCCAGAACTATTAGGGAAATTTCTAATTCGAAAAATAGGGAAAAAAGAAATCTCTGGTTTTGTCACCGAAGCAGAAGCTTATGTGGGGATGGATGACAAGGCCTGCCATGCGGCTCGTGGAAAAACCAAACGAAATGCGGTGATGTTTGAACCAGGCGGAATTTGGTATGTGTATCTGTGTTATGGAATGTATTGGATGCTCAATATTGTCACAGAAGAAAAAGATTTTCCAGCAGCTATTCTTATCCGAGGGATAAAAACGGTTGAAAAACATTTCAACGGTCCTGGAAAACTGACGACCTCTTTTCAGATTAATAAAGGGTTGAATGGAAAAAGTGCCACTCCCCAAAGTGGCCTTTGGTTTGAAGATCGGGGAGTGAGTCTATCTTCGAAAGATATTAAACAAGGCAAACGCATTGGGATTAATTATGCAGGATCCTGGCAACACAAGCCTTGGAGATTTTTTATTTCAAATTAGGGCCGTATTTGGTGAGTTCTTCAAAATTAAATTTTTTAAAGTTTTCTACAAATTGGTTAGCCAATTCTTTTGCTTTGGCGTCGTAGGCGTTTTTATCTTTCCAGCCGATACGTGGATTTAGAATATTATTGGGTACATCGGGGCATTGCTTGGGAATTCTTAAATTAAAAAATGGATCTATTTCTGTTTCGGCATCATCCAATTGTCCTGAAAAAATCGCTTTTAAAATACTTCTCGTATAAGGAAGGCTAATACGAGAACCTACCCCATAGGGCCCTCCAATCCAGCCGGTATTAATGAGCCATGCTTTTGATTTGTGTGTTTTCATCCGTTGTCCCAAAAGATGTGCATAGACAGAAGAGGGTCTGGGCATAAAAGGCGCTCCAAAACAGGTACTAAAAGTAGCTTTGGGCTCTTTAATTCCAATTTCTGTTCCCGCCACTTTTGCTGTGTATCCAGAAATAAAATGATACATCGCTTGCTCAGTGGTGAGTTGAGAGACAGGTGGCAATACTCCAAAGGCATCGGCCGTGAGCATTACAATATGTTTAGGATGTCCTGCTATCCCAGTTTTAGAAGCATTGGGAATAAAATCAATGGGGTAAGAGCCTCTGGTGTTTTCTGTAATTTTATTGCTATTTAAATCCAACATTCGGGTGTTCGGGTCAAAAACTACATTTTCTAAAATGGTGCCAAAACGTTGAGTGGTTGCATAAATTTCAGGCTCTGTTTTTGGGGATAAATTAATAACTTTGGCGTAGCATCCTCCCTCAAAATTAAAGGTACCATTTGGGCCCCAACCGTGTTCATCATCTCCAATCAAAATGCGCGTAGGATCTGCAGAAAGCGTTGTTTTTCCCGTTCCAGAAAGCCCAAAAAATACGGCTGTATCATTGTCTTTACCAATATTAATAGAGCTATGCATTGGAAAAATGCCTTCATCGGGGTAGCAAAAGTTTAAGAGCGTAAAAACAGATTTTTTAATTTCTCCGGCATATCCTGTCCCGCCGATTAAAACAATGCCACTTGTGAAATTTAAAATAATAAATGTTTCAGATCGAGTGCCATCTGTTTTTGGATCTGCTTTAAAAGAAGGGGCGTGAAGGATTGTAAACTTGGGCGGATTTTTATGAGTAAATCCAGCAGTCTGTCTAAAAAACATATTTCGAACAAAAATATTATGCCAGGCGGCTTCATTTAAAACGCGAACAGAATATTGATGTTTGGGATCTGCCCCTACAAAACAATCTTGTACAAAAAGATCTTTATCTTCTAAATGGGCTACTACTTTTTTCTTAAGCTTTTCAAATTGTTCAGGAGAGAAAGATTTATTTTGATCCCACCATACTTTTTTTTCTGTGGTGGAATCTTTTACAATAAATTTGTCTTCTGCCGAACGGCCAGTATGTTTTCCCGTAGTGGCCACCAAGGGACCCTGGTCTGCTAAAAATCCTTCTTCTCTTTTGAGGGCTTCTTCAGTGAGGTTGGCTGTGGTGAGTCCCCAAAAAATAGTTTTATTCTTAGAAAAACCGTACGTTTTTAAGTGTGGATGAGTGCTCATAAAGCTGACCTCACCTTAACACACTCAAAAATTATTTTTCAAGATATTTAAAGTATTTTTTCCAGGCTCTCTTTTTTTGTTCATCTGACGAAAAAGAATGATGAAAGCTTGTTAAAATGGTTTTTTGAATTTGATCTAAGCTTAATCCCAGGTGATGTATAGCAATATCATATTCTTGAGAAAGAGTGGTTCCAAAAAGAGTAGGATCATCGGAGCTAATCGTCACTAAAACTCCGGCATTCATCAGTTTTTTGAGAGGGTGGAGCTCGATTTTAGAAATAGCTTGAGTCATCAGATTACTGGTTGGGCAAAGCTCTAACGGAATTTTATATTTAATAAGATCTTGGATTACTTTGGGATCTTGAATGGCTTGCACGCCATGGCCAATTCTCAAAGCTTTGAGTTTATGAATAGAGGTAGAAATATGATGTGGATTAGAAACTTCCCCACTGTGTGTTGTAATATTGAGTCCTTCTGTGTGGGCGCGCTGAAAGGGCTTTTCAAAAAGTTCTGGAGGATGTTCTGTTTCATTGCCAGCCAAATCTACACCAATAATTTCTTTTTTCCATTGAATGGCAAGATTGATCGTTTCTTCACAGGCTTCAATGCCATAGTCACGGCTGCTGATTAAAATAAAACCTACTTCAATCCCAAAATCTTTTTGAGCCCGTTCTTTGGCTGCGAGAGTCGCCTCCATAATAGAATCAAAAGATAAATTTTTAGGTTCAGCCATAAAGCTGGGGCTGAATCTTAGTTCAATAAGTTTTATATTATCCGATGCAATATCTTTTAAAACTTCGTAGGTTAAAGTTTCAACGCTTTCAATATTTTGAAAACAGCGTTGTTGATAAAACAGTCGTTCAAGGACGGGTCCTAAAGGCATGGGGTTTTTGACCTGCATGTCATGAGAGAGAGGGAGATTATATTTTTTACTCCACTCCATCACCAAGGGAATGGGAATGGATCCTTCTAAATGGCGATGCAGTTCTATCTTCGGTAAATTTTTAATTTTGGGATTCACGAATTGGTTGATCTTTTAGCGTAAGTGTATATGATTGTCAAACAAGAGCAGATGTTTTTGTGCGCCCGTAGCTCAATTGGCCAAAGGGAGCGATAAGCGACCGTTCAGATGAGCGTTATCCAATTGAGCGATGAGAGGTTTTTGGTTAAAGTTTTTAAGTTTATGCGCCCGTAGCTCAATTGGATAGAGCATTTGACTTCGGATCAAAGGGTTGGGGGTTCAAGTCCCTCCGGGCGCGAATAAACTTTTCTGAAAGAAAAGTTTATGAGCTTTTTAAATGAGAAAACAGACCAGTGTCTGTTTTCAGTCAAAGAGGAGGACTTGAATGCCGGAATGAGCCGGGTACCCATTTATGGGTGGCTCATGAGGCCCGGCTGGAGGCAAAAATTGTGGAGCAATTTTTGACCGAAGCCAAGTCCCTCCGGGCGCACCATTTGTCAAGGTATTCGCAACAATAAATTTTTCTGAATGAAAAATTTAGGAGTTTTCTATATGATAGAGCAAATGATTCCCTTAAAATTTTATGTGCACTTCCGAGAACCTGTGAGCGGTGTTACAAGTTTTGTAAGTGCATGCTTAGCTATTGCAGGGCTTGTTCTCATGGTGATAGCAGCGGCTCATTATGGAGGCGCGTGGCATATTGTTTCATTTTCAGTGTTTGGGGCAAGCCTTATTTTGCTGTACTTTTCTAGCGCTCTGTATCATTTGCTTCCCCTTCAAGAAAAGGGTGTGAAAATTTTAAAAAGGCTAGATCATATGATGATTTTTGTACTGATAGCCGGAACGTACACACCTTTTTGCCTTGTTCCCTTACGAGGGCTTTTAGGCTGGTCACTTTTTGGAATTATTTGGGCACTGTGTGTCATAGGGATTTTCAAAAAAATCTTTTGGCTTCACGCACCCCGATGGATTTCTGTGGGGATGTATTTAGGAATGGGATGGTTAAGCGTGGTTTTTATTTATCCACTGGCCAAAATGTTACCTCACGGCGCCATCATCTGGCTTGCTTTAGGAGGCTTAATGTATACGGTTGGAGCTATATTTTATGCTGTAAAATGGCCCAATCCATTTCCAAAAGTATTTGGCTTTCATGAAATTTGGCATCTTTTTATCATGGTGGGAAGCTTTTCTCATTTCTGGACTGTCTATAAATACTTACCTTTCATTTAATTATATCTTACAGCTAAGTAAATATTTTATTTAGAGACCTCCAAGTGCGAAATTATTTTTTAAAGAAATCTTTAAAAAAATAATAGGTAATAATACTGGTGGCGAGAATGAGAAGGCTAGCATCCGCAATAAGTAAATACCCCCAGTCCATTATTTTGCTCCTCGGTTAAAAAGACAAAACGCTAAAAAAGAGGCGGCCATTCCAGGATAGAGAGGTTCAATGGCACTGCACCAGGGAATATGGAAGAATTTATTTCCTGTGTAAAAAAATGCAGCGGTCAGTAATCCAAAAACCATGGCAGCAACACCCGCGCTGTGTTTTTTGGGTCCTGAATACCAAAACCCAATCATGAGAGGGACTAAAAGTCCTGCTCCGCTGATAGAGCCAAACAATTTCCAGATGGTTTTAATAGATTGATAGAGCCCCAACGCCATGACAATCGTTAAAAGACCGGTAAAGACATTGGCGCATCGGGTGATCCAAACAATCTGCTTTTCAGAAGCATTAGGGCGAAATACTTTTTGGTACAGATCTCGAGATATCGTCGTGGCAGCAACAAAAAAATAAGAATCTACCGTAGACATAATGGTGGCCAGCATGGCTGCAATATAAATACCTTTAAATACCGGAGGGAGTACTTCATCTGCTAAATGAAGATAGGCAAATTTGGGATCGATGTCAGAAAAACGCGCGCGAGCATAAATGCCGGCAAAGGTTGTGCAAATATCAAAAAGCATCCAAAAAATAATAGAGAGTAAAATTCCTTTTTTAGCGACCTCTGGCTTTTCAGCCGCATAGCATCTCTGATAAAAATTAGGATCTACAAGCGTTGTCATGGCGATAAATCCCCAAATCAAAATTTCTGAAAAAGGCATGCCCCCGCTCAAGGTTAAGTGCGAAGGAGGGACGTGTGTTGTTAAATATTCCCACCCACCGAGTTTAAAAAAAGAAAAGAAAATTAAAAGGGAAACTCCGATACACATGACGACAAATTGAATGAAATCCGTATATACATCTGCCGCAAAGCCGCCCAAAAGTGTATAGGTCATTGAAAAAAGTCCTCCGATGATAATACTGATGGGGAGGGGAAGATGAAAAATAGCTTGAATCATGACTCCCAGAGAAATGACATAAGCAATGGGGACCACATTAAAGAAATTAAATACGAGCCCAATTTTTCTAGCCGTTTTTCCGTAAAAGAAATCAAGTTGGTCCGGGAGTGTAAAAGCCTTGGATTTTTGAAGTCTAGCGGCTAGAAAAAGGGCAAAGACAAGATAGGAAAGATACCAAAAAATTCCTTGAGTAAGCCAATTATATAATCCAGATGAATAAGAAATTTCTCCGACTCCAATAATGCCGCCGTACCAAGTAGAAACTAAGGTGCCTACGAAAAGAGGAAGAGTGAGTTTTCTTCCCATGAGCAAAAAAGACTCCATATTTTTGGCATATCGGGAAGTAAAAATACCAATGCCTATAACTCCCATGAAATAGGCGATAATAATTAGAATATCAATGTTTGCGAGATGAATCATAGGTATAGAGTAAAATTCATTGACTTGGCATTCTAATCTACTAAAATACTTTTTCAATGAAGAAAAATATCGTGTGGGTCGTTGTGATTCTTTTTTTCTTTCCTTCTTTTGTTTTTTCAAAGGTAAAACCTTCAACGAGAATTGAAAATATTAAACATGTAGAACCAGGGCGATGGGCATTTTCATTTCAAGGTTTTGGTGAAATCCCTATTAATCCTACTATTCGAGATGAATATCGTTCTGGGTTTGGGGTGGCTACCCGTCTGGGATATGGTTTTTGGGAAGGACTTTCTGTGGAAGGAGAGTTCCAATACGATTTGCTGTTTCGAGAAAATGGTCCGACGCCTGATCAAGGGAATAAAAATCTATGGTCCTTATCTCCGGGACTTCGTTATACCACCAATATTCTTCAAGAAGATATCGCATGGTATAGCTTTGGATTAACGGGGATTACTTTTGATTATACCAAAGGTAATCAGGGAAAATTAGCGGTGCATTTGGGTGCGGGGACAGGACTTGATTTTAATTTAACCGATAAATTTTCGATAGGGCCTATTTTTAAATATCGATTTTTTATTGAAAATGATGACATTCATTTAATCAGCATGGGAGCTGCCTTTACCTATCTTTTTGATTAATGACCACATGGCTTAAAATTGGTGGGAGTTTCGTTTTTTCTTTTTTCCTTCTTACTTCTTTAGACGCAGCAGAAATTCCATTTACTATTTTATTTACAGGAGATCTCCATTCAAGCTTTGAAGCGCGCCCCAATACTTTTCAATTGGGTGGAATGGCGCGCCTTAAGACTGCTTTTGAAAAATTAAAAAGTGATGCCAAAGAAAAAGGCTTCCCCGTATTGCAACTCGATGCGGGAGATTGTACGGAAGGGTCGCTCTTTTTTAATTTGGGAGCGGGGGTAGCCTCTTTTGAGATGTTAAACCGTTTAGGTTATCAAGCGGTAGCGGTTGGGAATCATGATTGGTATACAGGGCCAACGGTATTGGATAAAGTGTTAACGCGAGTACCTCTTAATTTTAGTTTTTTATCGGCTAATTTTAATTTTCGTTTTTTGCCAGAAGATAATCACCTTTCGGAAAAAATTAAGCGGTATGAAGTTTTTTATTTAGTCGACGGAGAATTTTTAAGAAAGGGAGACAAAGGATTTACTCCTCAAGAAGGGCAAAAATATTTTAAAGTAGGGGTGTTTGGTCTTTCAACGAATGAAGCGGCCTATCAATTCTTTTTTGATCCGGTGCGTATTCAAAATCCAATTTCAGAAGCCAGAAAAGTAGTGCTCCAGCTTCGTCGGACAGAAAAAGTAGATGTGGTGATTGCCTTAACCCATCTCTTAGATGAAGATGATATTTCTATTGCAGATAATGTGACCTCTATCGATCTTATTTTAGGAGGGCATTCTCATAATAAAGTGATCCCAGATGGTGAGCATCGCCCCGTTACGATTCAACGTACCGAAGATGATCCTCTGCATGACACTACCTGGCTTGCCAAAACCGGAGAATTTGGTTCTTTCATGGGGCATTTGGATATTGTTTTTGATTCCATTCAAAATAAAATGCTGTGGGGAAAATCCCAATATGAATTGCATCCCATCGATGCCTCTTATGAAGAAAATCAGGAGATGAAAACGCAAATTGATGGATATAAACAACAGCTTATTAAAAAATATACCTCGGGTGATGATGAGATTAATTTGTTTTCAGATGCGATTGCAGAGACAGAAATTGAACTTATTAAAAGTGGTGTGACAGAGTCTTTTTTGGGAAATTTTGTTGTTGACGCCATTTATGAAAAATCAAAACCTTTAGGGGTTAATTTTTCTTTTAATAATTCTGAATTTTTGTCTCATGGGTTAGAACGTGGGCCCATTTCTCGTTCCGGCATCTATAATATGTTGCCACTGATTTATGATCCTTTAAAGGATACGAGCTGGACCATTTGGACGTTGGATATGGATGGGGCTACCCTTAAAAAAGCCATTGATCTGGTGTTCATGTTGGGGAAATTTTTTGATACAGCAGGTTTGGAAGTTATTTATAATCCGGATAGCTATCCTCAAAAAGTAGTGAGCATTCGATATCAAGGGCAAGAAATTTTAGATGATAGAATATATCATGTCTCTGCTACTCAGGGAATTGTGGAGGCATTGAAACTGATTAAAGAGGAATTGCCAGGGCTTTCCAATATGCAAGATACCCATCTTGAACTTTGGACTGTGCTACAAGATTATTTTAAAAGTCATAGCCCTATTCGAGCAGACTCCAAAGAGACAGCCAGAGTCACTGGGCGTATTCGAACCACACAACCGGATTTAGCGATTTTGAGTGAAAATATTGTGGTAAAACCACTTCAAGACAACCTAAATAAATTAGAAATGACGACCTTAGTTCAAAATTTAGGATATGGAGATCTTTTAGAAGAAGAACTTCCTAGAGCTAAAACAGATCCTACAGAGCTTTTATTTTATTATGATACCACTCCTCATAATCCAGTAGACGATGTAGATCTTTTTAAACCACAAACAGATTTATTTTCAAAAAGGTTTAGAAACTGGAGCCCTGTTTTAGAAGAACCACCCAAAAATTTAATGCTCATTGATAAGCTTTTGGTGCCTTCTTTAGGTAAAGATCAAAAAATTTCCCTTTCTTTAAAATGGGATGTGTCTTCTTTACGGCAAACCGCTTTTCCTTATACCGTGTATCTTTTATTAAAGCGTGCCAGTGGAACAGGCTTTATTGTAGTCCCTTCTCTTTTAGAAGAAGATAGGAATGATCGAAAATTGATGAAGGTGGATGAAAGCAATATCTATAATAATAAAGCTAAAACCATTGTTTATTTAAACCAGCCAAATCCTCAACGAAGACCTCTAAAATAGATAGGTTAAGTTTTGCGTCATTCTTCCGAAATAGTAAAAGAGAGTTTATTTTTTAATAGGAAATATGGCATACTCTTCTAATATGCGTATATATTTGAAATTACTGGCACTTATCGTCTTTTTTCCATGCCTTGGCGTAGGCTTTGGGTGGGCAGAAGAGCTTGAAGCGCAATTTTATGAGAAGTCCGAAATTAGGGAGCGGATGGAAAAACGAGAGGTGATTAGTGTTGTAAAAATCGTTCCCCATGGGGACGGTGAAAAGATGAAGGTTCTAGAAATGACAGCAGCGGGTATTGTGGATGGTGTTCCCGTGCCCAGAGCGCTAAAACTCATGTCTGATTATGAAAATCTCCAAAAAATTGCTCCTGACTATATTAAAATGTCTGAAATGATTGTGAAAAAAAGAGAGGGAAAATTTCAAAAATATCTTCACATGAAAACAGAAATAAAAACCATTTTAGGGACCTATAAACTTGAAATCTATTCAAAAGTATCTGAAGAACAATCTCAGGATAAAGGATGGGTTCATTGGGAAGTGATTTCAGGAAATGCCATTGGAAGACAAAATGCTCCTGGAGATTTTGTGGGATTAAAAGGATTTGTAAGAGTAGAAAATTATAAACGTTCAGACGGTGTAACCGCAACGCCTCAAGCATCTGCCAAAGGATTTTATCGAAGCCGTCCTAAAAAAGACCAAGTGATGATGCTCTTTAAAGGAAAACTGGAAAGAGATCAAAAGGGGATTAGTAAAATTATCCCTAATTTTGTTTTACAATTTGCGATGGAAGTTGCATTGCAAAGAGTGGGTATTTTGCTTCGAAATTATCTTGAAACCTCCAAAGAACTCCCGCCTGAAAGAAATCTAGATGATCTGGTTCAAGAAGGTGAAAAGCGGGGACTTTCTTCTCCTGTTGCACAATAAATCGTTGTTTGATAAGACCTCCCCATGGATAAAAATTTTGCCTTAGAGCTTGTTCGTGTGACCGAAGCGGCTGCGATGGCTTCTGCAAGACTCATGGGAAGGGGCGATGAAAAAGCAGCGGATGAAGCTGCCGTTTGTGCCATGCGGTTAACCTTAAATACCTTAGATTTTGATGGGACGGTGGTTATTGGAGAAGGTGAGCGGGATGAAGCTCCCATGCTTTATATTGGGGAAAAAGTTGGAAAGGGAAAACCCTATCCCCCCATTGATATTGCGCTAGATCCTCTTGAAGGGACCACCATTTGTGCCAGGGGAGATACCAATTCGCTTTCCTGTATTGCCATTGCTGGAAAAGGGAGTTTCTTACATGCCCCAGATACCTATATGCAAAAAATTGCCGTTGGACCCGGATTAAAAGAAGCGATTGATATTCGAGAATCTGCAACAAAAAATTTAAATCGTATTGCTGAACTTAAAAAATGTTACATTCAAGATTTGACGGTTGTCATACTGGATCGTCCCCGTCACGAAAGTTTGATGGAAGAAGTCAGACGCGCAGGGGCTAGAATTATGCTTATTCGGGATGGCGATGTGTCAGCCGCTGTGTCTACCTGTCGTCCTCGGTCTGGGATTGATGTTCTCATGGGAATTGGAGGGGCGCCCGAGGGTGTTTTGGCGGCTGCGGCTCTTCGATGTATGGGTGGTTATATGGAAGGGATTTTAAAACCCAGAAATCCTCAAGAAATTGAGCGTGCCCAAAAAATGGGGATTTCAGATATTCATAGAGTGTGGACCATTGATGAATTAGCCAAAGGACATGTGATGTTTTGTGCTACGGGTGTTACCGACGGTACACTTTTAAATGGGGTTCGGTTTTTACCCGGAGGAGCGGTAACGCATTCTATTGTCATGCGATCAGAAACAGGAACGATTCGAGAAATTACAGCGCGCCATGTTTTTGATAAAAAACCAGATTACGAGTAAGCATGTCTAAAGTATCTTTAACAAAAGAAGTTTCTCCTAAAATTTCAGATCTTTACTCTGTCATTGTGGATTATGAACGATATCCAGAGTTTATCTCTGAAATAAAAAAAGCCCATCTTCAGTCTAAAAAACCAAAACGGGTTGAATTTACCTTAGAAATGATGAAAACCTTTCACTATGTTTTGGAATTTAAAGAAAAATCTCCCAAAGAAGTGTCTTGGACATTGGTCGAAAGTAATCTCTTTAAGAAAAATAGCGGCGGTTGGAAATTAGAAGAAAAAAAAGGGAAAACGGTTGCAACATATACGCTAGATGTGGAGTTTGGTTTTTTAGTCCCTTCCTTTATTGTGAGTCGTCTGGTTAAAAATGATCTTCCTAAAGTGATTGATCAATTTGAAGCGCGCACGAAAAAGCTGTTTATCTAAAATGAATCAAGAAATTCTTATTCGGTTCTTCTTCTGAGAAATTTTTGTTTAAATCTTGAGAAGGAACGACATCTCGTGTTTCGGGTTTTAGAGCGGGAGTATCAATAAACACAGGTGTTTTTGATTTATTGGATTGTTCTTTTTCTTTTATGGCTACAGGAGTTGTAACGGGGATTACTGTTTTATTAACGATACTTTTTTTCTTTTTGGGTTTTAGTGCATAAATCGGATAATTTTTGTTTTCAAATTTTGTGAGTGTGATCCATGTTAAAAGTTGAGAAATGGGGGTTTCAATCACAGTTCCTTCCAAAATAGGATAAATGGGAACAACCATAGATTCTTGTTGAGGGACAATGACTTGAGGCTCAAGAATTTCAGGTTCTTTGACTTCTTCCTTTTTTACTTCTTCTTTTTTAATTTCAATAGGAAGAGAAGGTGCGATTATTTTAGCTGGTATATCGGCAAAAGAAAGTGCAGCAAAGACATTCCAGTGAGGTGTGGGAGGCCTATTGTCTGTTAATTTATGAGATATTCCAGCATCTGTTCCAATATTGAGTGTCCAAGGAGATGCTTCTTTAAACGCAATATGGGTTCCTAACGTCAAGCGATTGGGATTTTTAAAAAAGGAAAGATGCGATTTCAACAGTTGATCCAGCGTATATTCTACGTAGGGACTAACGTATGGCATTTCAAATTCTACGCCTAATCCGTGATGAATAGATTTATAAGTCGCAATTCCGTAGAGTTGCTTTCGTTCAAAGAAAGAAAAATTAAAGGTTTCAGTGATTTTAGAAGATTGGTCGTAAAAATACTGAGAATTGAGATGTAATTTAAGAGTATTTTTTGGGCTCAAAACTGTTTTAAAGGTATTTAAAAGGCGTATTCCAAAGCTACTTCCTTCGAGATTGCTTCCATTGCCATTAAATAAAATATAAGAGGGTTCTACTCCTATAAAATAATGGGTTGAAAGAGGAAGCGAAACCAGAGTTCCTGCTTCTGATCGTGTGAAATCGAGCGATTGAAGAGTTTGCAATGTTTGGGCATTGTGATTTCTAAAAATTTTGTGATTTAAAAAAAGCTGGATAGAATCAAAAGGGGCATAGTTAAAGAAAAATTGATTTCCATAAAAGTTGTTGTTTCCAGCGACTTGAATTCTATTGGATCTAAAATATTCTTGTTGGTATCCAAAGCTTACGGCGCTTTTTGTTACGGGTTCAGCAGAATAGACGTTGGATCCTCCTCGTTTACCACTGGCTGTGACAGATTCTGCAGAAACTTTTGAAAGAGAGATAATTAAAAGAGCTATTGTGAATAATGGTATGTATGTGAATAAACGTTTTTGCATTGTGAACACCTTCCTCGTCTTTATAAAAAGCAAGCTGCGTGCCAGATCAAAGCCAGAGTAAAAAGTTTTTATAAGTCCTTGTAATGATTTGTATTTATTGGATTCTTGGAATGAGATTAAGAAAACATTTTTATAAATTTCTGTCTGGTGTTTTAAAAAGGTCTTTAAGGTGTGAGGCCGGAAATTTAAAAACTCATATAAAAACATGTACTTATGGGATGTTTATTTTTTAGCCAGACACGTTGACAATTAGAGGAAAAGAGGAGGTCTTCTGGAGCGGAAGTAAAGCGCAGCCCTTCAGGGGCGAGCCATGAAGCGAAAGACGACCTCCTCTTTTCCTCTATATCGATGTGTGGGTAAAATTTCCCAGTTGCAAAGTAGGCCTCTTAGTCGTATTAAAGACGCCACCTATGTTTGACTTTGCCCATCATATGAATCTTCTCATTGAGGACATTGTTAAAAAAACGCCTCTTTTTTCTCATATTAAAAAAAACCATCGAATCTTAATTAGCTGTGCTAAAACCAAAAGCTCTTTAGAATTCGGCACCTGGGCGGAACTTTATCCCATGAAATATGAAAATGGATGTTACTCTATCCGAGAACGAGAAGGGGAAAAAGTATATGTATTTAAGACGGATCAATTAAAAATTGGGCGAAGAGAGATTTTATATATTCTCTATTTTATGATGCCTCGGTTTCAAAATTTAAGTTACTCAGAAAAATTAGAAACTATTTTTCATGAGCTCTATCATGTGGCACCTGAGTTTGATGGAAAATTACGTCAGATTCACCCTCGCTATGCTTTTCATGGGCCTTCGATCAAACTCTACGATCAAACCATGAAATATTGGGTTCGCCTCTATTTACGAAATAGTCCAAATCTAAAACGGCATGATTTTTTAAAACTCACGTTTGATGAATTAAAATCCAAAGAAGATATTTGTTTGGTATATATTCCAGAGCCTAAAGAAACGATGAGGATGATGGTTTCTCGTCGGAAAAAGAAGCGTTAACGGGCGTATAAGGCTCGAATGCGCTGAATATCTCTGGTTGCTGGTAATTGTCGTTCAGATCCCTTAAAAATTTTTGAATTCATGGTGCTGATATCTGGATCTAAAGAATCATCATGCCCTAATCCCAGCACATGTCCCAATTCATGAACGGCAATAGAGACAAGATCAAAAGTATTGGGTGTGGCGTTGACAGAAAAAGGGAATTCAGTGTTAAAGAAAATATCTGCATTGTATAAAAAATCTTTATAGTAATAAATGGTTTTGGCTGGTTCGTCTGCTTTCCCTCGGATGGGATCATTAGACCAATTGCTTCCAGAACGCATCCCAATGAGATTGATATAAGAATTGGATTCTTGTCCCACGGGATCATCTTGTGTGCCGACATATTGAAAAAGATCTAGGCTTGTTACATTTTCCCAATTTTGAATGGCTTTATCAATAGCTGCAACAGCATTAGCATTTTTATAATTTACGAGGGAAGTGCCATACGCTATTTTAATGGGGAGATCCTGTCCCCAGCTCAAAGCACGACAGTCTTTTGATAAAAGATACCCACTGGTAGAAAGGGCTTCTCCACAACTTCCTTCTGGTGTTAAGTCGCCACATCCACTGAGCCCTATGCTGAGGAGTGCGAGAAGAAGGAGGGGGAAAATTACTTTTGATATAAACCGGTTCATGCTCTATGGTTTAATACAAAATCAATGCCAGTCGGAAAAATCAAGGGAAATATGTTTAATATCAATAACTTAAAATTTAAAAGGTTTTTTTAGAGTTAAGCAAAAATGTCAAAAAAATAGAGTGGAGTAAAAAATAATATTGAATTTTCTAAATAAAGTTAATAAGTTACAAACTTATTTTGGTATTAAGAAGGGGTGACGCCCTAAATTGTCACTTATCGCGGGTGTAGTTCAGTGGTAGAATGCGAGCTTCCCAAGCTTGAGATGAGGGTTCGATTCCCTTCACCCGCTTTCTCGCTTCAGATATGCTTCGCTATACTTCGCCAGACTTCCTCCTCAAATGCTCAACGTACCGTCTAAAGTACGCCTCGCATTTTCGTTGTCGTCTTGCTTGTCTAGCTTGCATCTCTTTGCGAGTAGTAGATACAATGAGCCGATTCCCTTCACCCGCTTTCAGAAAATTATAGGCCATTGTCAAATATAGATTTATAGATTAAAATAGCATGAGAAAATGTTTACTTTTTAGTAAAGATTTGATATTCTAAATTTATGAAAATAACAGCATTAGAAGAATATGGTTTAAGATGTTTGATGCAGTTGGCTCAGGCACAAGCAGAAGGCAATGCAGGATTGTCCATTAGTGAAATTTCTAAGAAAGAGGGACTATCTATACAATATGTTTCTAAGATTACAACGCATTTGAGACGTCAGGGAATTATTGGATCTGTTCGAGGAGTTCATGGTGGCTATCGATTAGCTAAGAAACCGCAGGAATTAAAACTTTCAGAAATTGCCAGGGCACTGGGAGATCCCATGTTTGATGAAGAATTTTGTGTGGATCACGCAGGAAAAGAAAATGCGTGTGTTCATGAAAAAAATTGTTCGGTGCGTTCTGTGTGGAACGTGATTCATCGACATGTGAATATGATTATGAATCAGATTACGCTTCAAGATTTATTACAAAATGAAGCTGAGACCAAAGAGCAGCTTTTAAAAGTAGTGAGTGGGTAGGTCAGAAATTTTTTGGAATTATACTTGACAAAAATGTAAAGATTTACATAAAACGGGGGGTAAATAAATGAAACCTATATTTGAAATTAAAAATTTGCATGTCAGCGTAGATGGGAAAGAAATTTTAAAGGGAATTAATTTAACCCTAGAACGAGGGAAAGTACATGCGTTGATGGGTAGAAATGGTTCTGGAAAAACCACTTTGGCTTATACCATTATGGGGCATCCTAAGTATGTAGTGACCCAAGGAGAGATTCTTTTTAAAGGAGAAAACATGGTTCCTTTAAAACCACACGAAAGAGCACGAAAAAAATTATTTTTAGCGTTCCAGTATCCCGTGGCGATTCCAGGGGTGAGTGTTGGGAATTTTTTAAGAGCTTCGATGAAAGCTGTAAGAGGGGGCGAAATTCCTATTAAAGAATTTAGAACTCTTTTAAAAGAAAAAATGAAGTTTTTAGGGATGGCCGATACGGTGGTAGGTCGATATGTAAATGATGGTTTCTCTGGCGGAGAAAAAAAGAAATTAGAAGTGCTTCAGCTGGCACTTTTAGAACCAGAAATAACGGTTTTGGATGAGACTGATTCTGGCCTTGATATTGATGCGCTTACTACGGTGGCAGGGGGCATTAATCAATTGCGAGATTCAAACCGATCCATGCTTGTCATTACGCATTATCAGCGGCTCTTAAATTATATTAAGCCAGATTATGTGCATGTATTAATGGATGGGAAGTTAGTACAATCGGGTGGGCCAGAGTTAGCTCTGGTGCTTGAAGAAAAGGGGTATGATTGGATATGTCAAACTCAAAATTAAATAAAAACTCTATCGAAAATATTGGGGATCAGTACGATGAAAAGTATGGTTTCCATAAGCCCGAGAACTACTCTTTTAAATCAAAAAGAGGATTGAATCGAGCAATTGTAGAAGAAATTTCTAAGATGAAACAAGAACCACAATGGATGTTGGATTTTAGATTGAGGGCATTAGAAATTTTTAATGCCAAACCTATGCCCAATTGGGGGGACAGTAAACTTTTAAATGAAATTCAATTTGATAATATTTTTTACTATATCAAGCCTGGAGAAAAACAAAGTAAAGATTGGAACGAAGTTCCCAAAGATATTAAAGATACTTTTGATAAACTGGGTATTCCCGAAGCTGAACGAAAATTTTTAGCGGGCGTTACAGCGCAGTATGAGTCTGAAGTCGTCTATCATTCCATCCGAAAAGATTTAGAGGCTCAAGGAGTTATCTTCTTAGATATGGATTCAGGATTAAGAGAACATCCAGATATTGTAAAAAAATATTTTGGAACAATTATCCCCCCGATGGATAATAAATTTTCTGCTTTAAATTCTGCGGTGTGGTCTGGGGGGAGTTTTATTTATGTGCCAAAAGGGGTGAAGGTATCTATTCCTCTGCAAGCTTATTTTAGAATTAATGCAGAAAATATGGGACAATTTGAACGAACACTCATTATTGCCGATGAAGGTAGTTCTATTCATTATATTGAAGGCTGTACGGCGCCAACGTATTCCAGTGATTCTCTCCATTCGGCTGTTGTAGAACTCATTGCCGAAAAAGGGGCAAAGATTCGATATACCACCATTCAAAACTGGTCAAAAAATGTTTATAATCTTGTGACCAAAAGAGCCGTGGCTAAAGAAAAAGCAACGGTAGAATGGATTGATGGGAATTTAGGTTCTAAACTTACCATGAAATTTCCCTGTGTTTATTTAGTCGGAGAAGGAGCTCATGGAGAAATTCTATCTGTGGCTTTTTCAGGAGCCAATCAACATCAAGATGCTGGGGCCAAAATTTATCACGTAGCGCCTCATACGACATCGGTCATTACGTCAAAGTCCATTTCAAAAGATGGGGGACGTTCTACTTACCGAGGGATGGTTAAAGTTTTTAAAGGGGCTCATCATGTGAAATCCAGTGTTCGGTGTGATGCTCTTTTATTGGATGATCATTCCCGATCAGATACGTATCCGACCATGGAAATTGACGAAGAAAATGTAACGGTGGGGCATGAAGCTTCTGTCAGTAAAGTGGGCGATGAACAACTTTTTTATTTAACCAGCCGAGGTATTTCTGAGAGTGATGCAGTAACGATGGTTGTGAATGGATTTATTGAGCCTTTTACCAAAGAACTTCCTTTGGAATATGCCGTAGAGTTAAATCGCTTGATTCAGCTTGAGATGGAAGGATCTGTGGGGTGATTGTATGATGGGAAAATTTTCTCTCCATATTCCAAAAGGGAAAGTTATCAAAGATCCCATTTATCATGTGACCTCTGGAGATGTGACGGAGATTATTGTCGAACCTTTTGCTGAAGTGAGTGTTATTGAGGAAAACCAATCTTATCCTCACAGTGAAAGACATATTCATGTTCAAGAAGGGGGAAAGCTTCAGTACATTCATATTCAGCGCTGTTCAAAGGATGTGGATTATTCTGAAACTCAAGAAGCTCGTATTGAAAAAGATGGAAGTTTTCAAAGCATTCATGTCGGATTAGGGGCACAGCAAACCAAATCTAATCTTCATACGATTTTAGAAGGAAAAGGGGCTTTGGCAAAAGTGAGTGGGGTGATATTTGGGGATCATTCCCAAAAATTTGATATGTATACCACGCAAGATCACGAAGCTTCTGATACGTCGAGTGACCTATTGTTTAAGGCCGCTCTTAAAGATTCTGCAAAATCGAATTATGAGGGAGTGATCCATATTCCAAAGTCATCACAGAAGGTAGATGCATATCAGACCAATAAAAATTTATTGCTGAGTGAAAATGCCAAGGCGCGCTCTATTCCTAAGCTTGAGATTTTAGCAGACGATGTTCGATGTAAACATGGGGCTACCATAGGGACGATTGATGAAGCAGAAACTTTTTATTTGCAATCCCGAGGACTTTCTTACGAAGAAGCGAGGAGTATGATTGTAGAAGGATTTTTTGAGCAGGTATTTGAAAAAATACCTCATGAAGAAACCAGACAAAAACTCCATGAGGTCATTAAGTTAAAGTTAAAGGAAGGGGAATGACCATGGGATGGGTAACGGTGGCTAAAAAAAATGAACTATCCGAAGGACAAACAAAAGCCTTTGTGGTGGAAGGAAAAGATATTGCCATTGCTCAGGTAAAAGGGAATTATTATGCTTTTTTTAATGAGTGTTCTCATGCTCAGTTTCCCATCGACCAAGGAACGTTATCAGATACCGTGATTGAGTGTCCTCATCATGGAGCTACTTTTGATATTACAACGGGTGAGGCATTGACCCTGCCTGCGGTGACTCCTCTAAAAATCTTTAAAGTAAAAGTGGATGGCGAAGAAATTAAAATTTGTTTCGAGGATTAATATGAAAAATGTAAGGCCAGATTTTCCAATCTTGGATCAAAGGGTCCATGGGAAACCTCTTATTTATTTAGATTCTGCAGCTACATCTCAGAAACCCAAAACGGTGATTGAGGCTTTGAGTCACTATTATAGCACCATGAATGCCAATATCCATCGAGGCATTTATTATTTGTCTGAAGAAGCAACGATTGCATTTGAAAAAACCAGACGAAAAGTGTCTGAGTTTATAGGAGCTAAAGAGGATCGTTCCATTATTTTTACTCATAATGCTACAGAAGCAATTAACCTTGTGGCGCATGCATGGGGAAGAAAAAATATTAAAGAAGGCGATGAAATTTTACTAACCCACATGGAACATCATTCGAATTTAGTGCCGTGGCAACTCTTGGCTCAGGAAAAAGGAGCTGTATTAAAATATATTCCCATTACCAAAGAAGGTTTTTTAGATATAGAACGCTTCAATAATCTTTTAACGGATCGAACAAAACTCTTGGCCGTCACGCATATGTCTAATGTCTTGGGGACGATTAATCCGCTTTCACACTTAATTACAAAAGCACATGCAGTGGGGGCAAAGGTTTTGGTAGATGGGGCACAAGCAGTTGCTCATTTAAAAGTGAATGTCAGTGAACTCGATTGTGATTTTTATGCATTTTCAGCACATAAAATGTTGGGTCCCACCGGTGTGGGTGTTTTATATGGGAAACCAGAGATTTTAGAAAGTCTTCCTCCGTTTTTAGGAGGAGGAGAGATGATTTTAGAAGTGCATGAAGAATATTCGACGTGGAAACCGATTCCTTATAAATTTGAAGCAGGGACTCCTAATATTGGAGCAGTTATTGCTTTTGCAAAGGCACTTGATTATCTCGAGCATATTGGGATGGACGTTATTCGAGAACATGAAAAGGCATTAACACAGCATGCGCTTTATCAATTAAAAGAAATAGATCATCTTACTATTTATGGACCGATGGATGCCAATCTTAAAGGAGGAGTCATTTCTTTTAATTTAGAAGATATTCATCCCCATGATTTAGGAACGCTCTTGGATCACGAAGGCATTGCCATTCGAGCAGGCCACCACTGTGCGCAGGTATTGATGAAAAAGCTAAATGTTCCTGCAACAGCACGGGTGAGCTTTTATCTTTATAATACACCCCAAGAAGTAGATATATTTATAGATATTTTAAAAAAAGCACGGAGATATTTTAATCGTGGCCTTTGAAGGATTAGATGAGCTTTATCGAGAAGTGATTTTAGATCACTTTAAAAGTCCCAGACATCATGGAAAACTTTTATCTCATGATGTGGAACAGGAGGGGTTTAATCCGCTCTGTGGAGATCAAATCATTGTGCAGCTCAAAATAGATGAAGGGAAGGTCACGAATATAGGATGGTGGGGAAAAGGGTGTTCGATTAGCCAGGCCTCGAGTTCTATTTTAACGGAAGAGATTTTAGGAAAAACGCTTCAAGAAGTAGAACATAAAATTCAATTTTTTAAATCGATGATGCAGCCGCAAGGTGAAGTATCTAAAAATGAGGAAGAAGGAGATTTAGAAGCGCTCTCCGGGGTTCGAAAATTTCCTGTGCGAATTAAATGTGCGCTCCTGGGATGGACGACGTTAGAGGAGGCCATCAATTTATGGAAAAAGATCCACAACTCTTAGAATTTTTACGCCCCATACAAGATCCTGAACTTTTTATTAGTATTGTAGAGCTGGGATTGATTTATGGTGTTCAAAAAATTAATCCCGAAACGATTCAGGTAGATTTAACGCTTACAAGTCCTGGTTGTCCCATTGGCCCGCAGATTATGGCCCAGGTTGAGCAAGTGCTGAAATCTGAAGTTCCCGAAGCCAAAACGGTTGAGGTAAGACTGGTGTGGGATCCGCCTTGGGATCCAAAAGTGAATTGTTCTGAAGATGCAAAAATGCAGCTAGGAATTTTTTAGGCATATAAAATTTTCTTTAGTGTTTTCAACTTCTACAGTTTTTTAAAATGCTCATTTTTAAATCACCGCTAAGATATAAATATCATTAACTATTTCTGAGTTCTTTTTTTAATTTTTTTGGCATGAACTTTGCTCTGCTTTTCCTGTGGTACAAAGGAGGTTTGTTGTGAAAAAAATAACTGTAACATGGGTATTTAGTTTTTTAGGTCTATTTGTTTTATTTTCAAATCCGCTATATGCGATGCCTGTTCCTGATCGTCATATTGTGGTTTTTCAAGATTGGGTAGGACATCCCGATCTCAATGCCAAACGGTTAGCTGCTCAGCATGGGTTAGGTTTAGGGCATATCTATCACCATGCTTTAAAAGGATTTGTGGCAACAATTCCTTTTAATAAATTAGATTTTGTTAAAAATGATCCAGATGTGAAATATGTTTCACCAGATCAAATTGTTACTTTAGTCGGAAATGATCGTGTGAGCGGTCCTGGAAAACCTGGGGGAGGAAAAGGAGGAACGACACAGCCTGCTCAAGTGCTTCCTTTCGGAGTCAATCGTGTGAATGCAGAGCTTAGTTCTTTGGCTTTAATCGACGGGCAAGATCAAAGAGTCGATGTGGATGTGGCAGTACTGGATACAGGGATTGATAAAAGCCATCCAGATTTAAATGTGGTGGGAGGCGTTAATTTTTCTACAGGAAGAGCCACTAATTTTAATGATGGAAATGGACATGGAACGCATGTTTCAGGAACCCTTGGAGCTTTAGATAATGCCATCGGTGTTGTGGGAGTTGCTCCCGGAGCACGTCTGTGGGCTGTTCGAGTGTTGGATAATAATGGGAGTGGTTTTTTGTCCGACGTTATTGCTGGCATTGATTGGGTGACGCAACGAGCAGATGTGATTGATGTTGCCAATATGAGTTTAGGGTGGACAGAGAATCCTTCTAGCCCTAGTCCTGTTCGAGAGGCTATTCAAGCATCTGTTGCAAAAGGGATTGTCTATGCTGTAGCTGCTGGGAATGATTCAAAAGATGCACAAAATTTTGCACCTGCTTCTTATCCAGAAGTCATTACGGTTTCCGCAGTGGCGGATAGTGATGGAGTTGCAGGTGGTTTTGGAGGGCCGACCAGTTATGGCGCAGATGATACATTTGCGACTTTTAGTAATTTTGGAAGCAGTGTAGATTTAGCTGCGCCAGGAGTTGATATTTTTTCAACGCTTCCGGGTGGACTCTATGGCAAAAAAAGTGGAACCAGTATGGCCAGTCCCCATGTGGCAGGTGCTGCGGCACTCTATGTGGTTCGATTTGGAAAACCCTTGGATAGTTTTGGGGTAGAAGCCCTTCGTCAAGGACTCATTCAATTTGGAACGCCTCAGAATTCTTCCGACGGTTTTTTAGGAGATCTTGATGGTTTCCCCGAGCCTTTGGTGAACGTTCAGTTTTGATATTTACTCTTCTTCAAACGAAGTGGCTTTGCTGATGGCAATTTTAGCCTTGGTGCGGAGCTCTTTAAGCCATTCATAGTAGGCTTCAGATTGTTTTTGATTCAACAGTGCTTGGGCAGCTTTTTCTTTTTCCTGATCAAACTTCTTGGAATCTGCGGTTTCATGTTTTTTAAGACGAACAATGTAATATTGACCATGAAGCTCAAAATAACGAGCTGGAAAAGGATTTTGGGATGTTAACTGAAGAGCGGCTTCAATGATATCTTTGGATTCGCCCACTTTAGGAATATATTTACTTTCTCGGGGAAAAAGTCCGGTTTCTTCCCATTTTAGTTTTTCTTCTTTTAGAAGAGAATTAAAAGAAGACTGATTTTTATTTTTCCAGAGCTTTTCAGTAATGTCTTTGGCTAAGGTTGACGTTTTTTGTTCTTGAAGAAGTGTCTTTGCAATGCCTTCTTTAGCTGTTTCAAAAGGTTCTATTTTTTCAGTTTTAGGATCTTTCCCTTCTTCTTTTTTCTTAAATAAGTGTTGATTGGTAGAATAATATTGCTGAACTTTAGGGAGCTCCGTTTTTAAAAATTGCTGTACTTCTTCTGGCGTGAGAGCAATGCGAGAAATAAGGAGTTCCCGTTCTACCCGAATAAATTCTAGGTTTAGTTTTTCATTTTTTAGAAGGTAATCTTTCCACACTTCTTCATCTGAAATTTTAATGTGATTTTTTAAGAGATCCATGACTTGGCGTTGCAGGAGTTCAAGTCGGACAGACTCTTCATAAATGGCAGGAGTCAATTTATTGGCTTTTAAGAGATCTAGATAATAGTCTTTATCAAATTTTCCATTTTTTTGAAAATAGGGAGCCTGGATAATATTGTCCCTAATTTCATCATCTGTGACTTTAAGCCCTAATGTATGCGCTCCCTGAGCAATGAGTTTTTTATCAATAAGTTGGTTCAACGTCAGTTGCTTTAAATTAAAACGTTCTGCCATTTCGGGAGTGAATTTATCTTTTAAAATATTTTGATAGAGTCGTACGAGATTTTGATACTCTCGTTCGAATTCCTGAACGGTGATGTGCTCTCCATTGACAGAAGCGGTGTCTCCACTTCCTAAATATCCTGAAAAACGTCGACTAAATCCGCCATAAAATCCCCAAAAGATAAAAACAATAGAGATCAAGGTAATAAAAATAGTGAGGAGAACTTTTTGGCGTTTTCGAATGGCCTGTAACATGATGATTAATTTATTGATATGAGATGCGAAATGCAACCTTTTTCTTGTAATAAGTTTATGATTTTGTTAAAAATTTAATATATTCTATGTTCTTAGATAATATATTTGATCGCTTCTCTCATGATCTTGCCATTGATTTAGGAACTGCCAACACCCTTGTTTTTGCAAAGGGCAGAGGGATTGTCCTCATGGAGCCTTCGGTAGTGGCTGTCTATAAAGATGCCAAGGGAGTTAAAAAAGTATTGGCTGTAGGACGTGAAGCTAAAGAAATGTTAGGCAGAACTCCGGGAAGTGTCATTGCTATTCGCCCCATGAAAGATGGGGTCATTGCCGATTTTGAAGTGACCGGTGCCATGCTTCGCTATTTTATCGACCGTGCAACGAAGAAAAAAACCCTTCTTCGTCCGAGAATTATTATTTGTGTCCCCTATGGGATTACCGAAGTTGAAAGACGAGCTGTAAAAGAATCTGCAGAAGCAGCTGGAGCCAGAGAGGTCTATCTTATTGAAGAACCCATGGCGGCGGCCATTGGTGCAGGACTTCCCATTACCGAACCTTCAGGAAATATGGTGGTAGATATTGGGGGTGGGACCACCGAGGTGGCTGTAATTTCCTTAGGTGGAATTGTCTGCAGCCGATCTGTCAAAATGGCAGGGGATAAAATTGATGATGCCATTATTCAATATTTAAAACGTAAACATAATATTTTGATTGGTGAAATAACGGCTGAACAAATTAAAATCCAAATTGGGACCGCTTATCCCATGGAAGAAATTAAAACCATGGATGTACGAGGAAGAGATATTGTGGCCGGTATCCCAAGAACCATTAAAGTGACATCAGAAGAAATCAGGGAAGCTATTCAAGAACCATTAACGGTGATTGTAGATGCCGTAAAATATATTTTAGAAAAAACGCCTCCGGAACTTTCGGCTGATATTGTAGATAAAGGGATTGTGCTGACAGGTGGCGGTGCGCTGCTTCGGAATTTGGATCTTTTGCTTCGGGAAGAAACCAATCTTCCCGTGATTGTGTCTGAAGATCCTTTGACAGCCGTGGTTCGGGGATCTGGAAAAGCATTAGAATTTTTAGATAAGTATCGTGGTGTGACTATTGAATAACTGGGGAAGTAATTAAAATGTCATGATATTCCTTAAAAAATATCGGTTGTTTATTGTTATTGCGTTACTTATTTTAATTCCTCTTTTTAACCTCTCTCTTAGTGTAAAAAATTCTAAAGATTTAAAATGGTATGATCGAGTTATTTTACTTATTACAAGCCCCATTCAACAAACCATTACCTTTGGTTTTGAAAGCATGATTGGATTGGCCCATGACTATGTGTGGTTGGTCCATGTGAATAAAGAAAATAAAAAATTAGTAAGTGAAAACAATAAGTTAGTGGAAATAGTGAATAATATGCGTGAGATTGAACAAGAAAATCAAAGGCTCAGACATTTATTGGCTTTTAAGGAAAAATATCTTCCTTCCGGTGTTTCTGCAGAAGTGATTGCTAGGGATACGACGTCTGAATACCAAACCCTTCGAATTAATAAAGGGCATGATGTGGGGCTTAAGCGACGAATGCCCGTTATTACGCCGGCCGGGATTGTAGGGCAGGTCATTAATGTATGGGAGCATTTTAGCGATGTTCTTTTAATTATGGATCGAAATAGCAGTGTGGATGCAACGATACAGCGATCTCGTGCCCGAGGAATTCTAAAAGGGGGAATGAGTGCTATTTGTGAATTTCAATATGTGGCTAGAACCGATGATGTTGTGGTGGGAGATGTGCTTGTTACTTCTGGGATTGAAGGTATTTTTCCCAAAGGACTTTTGGTGGGGACGGTCAGCCAAATTCGAAAGAAAAAATATGGAGTATCTCAGTATATTGAAATTGAGCCGACTGTAAATTTGAACAAAGTTGAAGAGGTGTTGGTTGTGACCAATCTTTTAACGGTAAAAATCCCGTGAAATATTTTATAGACTACCTTAATTTTTGTTCTATTCTTTTATTTGCTTATGTATGTCTTTTTTTTCAGTCAACACTGCTCCATCAATTTTTTGGAATTTATAAACCATCGTTACTGCTTATTTTACTGTCTTATTTGGCCTTAAATCGGTTCTCTATTGAAGGGGGAATTTTGGCATTTTTATTGGGCTATTTTATAGAATTAAATTCGGGAGCTCCTTTCGGATTTTATTCGTGTGTGTTGGTATTGGCTTTTTATGCTTCTAAAATTATTTCTGTGGGGTTTTTTGTGCATACCATTCTTTCAGAGATGGGATTTGTAATAATAGTGTCTATTGTTTATAAAATTTGTTTTTTAATTATTTTATCTCTCTATGAACCGATCCAAAGAATTTTAATGCCTACCTTTTCTACCCTCATGGCCATGGCATTTTTAAATGTCTTATTAACTCCCATTATATTTTTTGGTTTAAAGCAGTGGGATTTGTTTTTAAATAAAGAACTTCCTTCTAGAACCTCTACTCAAGAATCGCCATGGCAGCACTCATAGGCCAAAGAGAAGAAATTAGAGAGTATCAGGGCCGATACGTTTATTTTACGGGATTTGTGGTGTGCGCTTTTTTTATTCTTCTCATTAGAATTTGGTATTTACAGGTTTTAAATGGCGATCGATTCTATCGATATTCCCAAGAAATTGCGTTACGACAAGAAAAGATTTCTGCCCCTCGCGGAATAATGCTGGATCGCAATAGAGAGACGTTAGTCGATAATGCTCCGTCTTTTGATATTACATGGACCCCTCAATATGTAACCGAGGCAGAACAAACCCTTTTAAATCTCTCTTTGCTTTTAAAGATGTCTAAAGAAGAGGTCAAGGCCATTTTGGTGAAAGCAGAAAAAAATCCTCGATTTGAACCGCGAATTATTAAGAAAGATGTTTCTCGAGATGAGGTGGCCCTCGTTGAAGCCCATCGATTTGATATGCCCGGAATTGATGTGGTGACGGATATCAAACGAGTTTATTCAGACGGTCCCATAGGATCACATCTTTATGGTTATGTGGGAGAAGTGAATGATGCTCAATTAGAAGAATTAAATTCTAGATCTTTTCAAAAATATCAGATGGGAGATTTTGTCGGGCAATTTGGAATTGAAGAAAAATGGGAAGAATATTTAAGGGGGGTCGATGGAGCTACCTATGCCGAAGTGGATGCCTTTGGACGAAAGCGCTCTTATGAACAAAATACGGTGTTTGATTATCAAAAATCTAAAAAAGAACCGACTCCTGGAAAAAATTTAGTTTTAACTATCGACAGAAATTTACAGCTTTCGGTTCAAAAAGCATTTAAAGATAAAGTAGGAGCGGTCGTGGCATTAGATCCCAATAGCGGAGAAATATTGGCCATGCATAGTCAGCCAGGATTTGATCCCACAGAATTTTCAAGAGGGATTCAATCGGATCTGTGGAATCACTTGATTTCAGATCTCAATAAACCACTTTTAGATAAAACCATTCAAGATGCTTTTCCCCCTGGATCGACTTTTAAATTGCTAACAGCTCTGGCTGCACTCGAAGAAGGGCTTATTGACCCTAATGAAACGGTTCATTGTAATGGGCATTATTATTTAGGGCGGGGGCATTACCGATGTTGGATGTGGAGAAAAGGGGGACATGGGACCGTAAATCTACATCGGGCCATTAAAGAATCCTGCGATTATTATTTTTATCGTTTAGGGGTAAAAATCGGAGTTGATGTTATTGCTAAGTATGCTCGTATGTTAGGGCTTTCTCAAAAAACGGGGATTGAACTTCGGGGAGAAGTTCCAGGAACCATTCCTTCGACAGAATGGAAGCTTAAAAGATTTCATGAAATTTGGTTTCCAGGAGAAACGCCTCCCGTAGCCATTGGGCAGGGATATGTAACCGTGACGGTGTTACAGCTAGCAAAATTATATTCGGCGATTGCCAATGGAGGGACTCTCTATGTGCCTCATGTGATTAAACGCATTGAAGAACCGGAAGGGGATCTTATTCGGGAGCTTGATCCTCAGATTTTAAAAATTTCAAAATTAAAAGAAACCACTCTTAAAAATTTAAGAGAGGGGCTCTATGCGGTTGTCAATGAACCGGCAGGCACAGCCTATGTCTCTGCCAGAGCAGATGGTTATGATATTGCAGGAAAAACAGGGACGTCTCAGGTGGTTAAAATTAAAAAAGATAAAGAAAAGCAATGTGAACAAGTGGAATTTAAATATCGTGATCATGGGTGGTTTGTGGGATTTGCTCCGGTCGATCATCCAAAAATTGTGGTGGCTGTACTGGCGCTGCATGATTGCCATCCCTACCATGGAGCCACAATGGTGGTACGGGATATTATAAAAGCGTATTTGAAAGATAAGATTGATTCCCGTGAGATTCGCTGGAAAAAACCCCAAAAGAAAAAAGAGGAAGTGAAAGGTGCGTAAACGTTTTTTATCCAATTTTAATTTTTCGTTGTTTTCAGTGGTGATATTTTTATGTGTAGTAGGAATTTTTAATTTATTCAGTGCTACCTACCGAGGGGGAGGAGAACAATATCTCAACCAAATGTATTGGATGCTAGGGGGCATGGGGATCATGACTATTTTAGTCTTCCTAGATTATCGGATCTTTGAGCGTTTTGCCTACCCTCTATATATTATTAATATTATTTTATTGCTGGCGGTTTTAGTTATTGGACCTAAAATTTATGGAGCCAGACGATGGATTAATTTAGGATTTTTTATGCTTCAACCTTCAGAGCTTATGAAAATTGTTCTGGTTTTTGTTTTGGCTAAATTTTTTCACGAAGATCATGCAGCTGGGGGGTATACTTTAAGACGTCTTTTTGTTCCTCTTGTGCTTTTAGGAATCCCAGCAGCGCTCATTGTGGTAGAGCCCGATTTAGGAACAACGCTTCTCATTTCTTTTGTGGCAGCGTCTATTTTTATGTTTGTTAAAGTGAGATGGCAGTCTTTAATGATCATTGCCATTGTAGCTGCATTGGCGGTGCCCTTGGCCTATGAATTTGGATTGAAAGAATATCAACGGGATCGAGTGAAAACCTTTTTAGATCCCAGCCGTGATCCCAGGGGGAAAGGCTATCATGCTTTACAATCCATTATTGCTGTAGGAAGTGGAAAACTTCGAGGAAAAGGGCATTTAAAAGGATCTCAAACACAACTGGCATTTTTACCAGAGCAACATACCGATTTTATTTTTTCAGTATTTGCAGAGGAACATGGTTTTGTTGGAATTTTAGTGCTTCTTATTGTCTATGCGTCGATGATTTTAATAGGGCTTGATATTTCACGTCATGCCAAAGATAAATTTGGAGCGATATTGGCATTGGGGATGACTGCAATTTTCTTTTGGCAGGCGTTTGTCAATATTGGAATGGTTATTGGGGTGATGCCGGTTGTGGGAATTACATTGCCATTTTTAAGTTATGGCGGATCGTCTATTATCATCTCTATGGTCGGAATTGGAATCTTACTTTCAGTCCATCTACGACGATTTATGTTTTAAAGAGCGGAATTTAGAAAACTCTTTAAATTTTCTACTGAAAGATCTCCCACCGATTGTTTAAAAACTTGGCCGTTTTTAAAAACAATGAGGGTGGGAACCCCTCGAATGCCGTATTTAGAAGGGGTTTTAGGATTGTCATCGACATCAATTTTTGTAAATTTTATTTTACCTGAAAATTCTTGAGAGAGCTGTTCTACTTTAGGGGCCAGAGCTCGGCAAGGCCCACACCAGGTTGCCCAAAAGTCTACCAGGGTTGGGGTAGGAGATTTTAAAACCTCCGTTTCAAAATTAGTATCGGATATTTCTTTCACGTTGGACATCGTTTGTTCTCCTTTCTGAATAGTTTTCAGGAAATAATTTTCGCTCAGCTGCTTCAATAACAGTATGAATGAGTTTAATATGCATTTCTTGGATGCGGTCAGCGGTTTTTCCAGGGATAATAATAGAAAGATCAGCCATAGATTTTAAAAGGCCGCCCTCTTTTCCCAAAAGTGCCACGGTTTTTATTTTTTTCTGTTTGGCTGCGTCAAAAGCCAAACAGACATTTTTAGAATTTCCACTGGTGGATAATCCCACCAAAAGATCTCCCGGTCGTCCCAATCCTAACAATTGGCGTTCGAAAATATGTTCATACCCAAAATCATTGGCGACACAGGTTGTGTGACTGGGATCTCCCAGGGCTAAAGCTCCAAGGGGTTTTCTGTTTTTTCGAAAACGCCCGGTCATTTCTTCTGCAAAGTGCATGGCATCGCAGTGAGAGCCGCCGTTGCCACAGGTAAATAAATTTCCCTCTCTTGTGTAGAGATCGATTAAGAGATCGGTAAAGAGTTCACATTTTTTGAGTTGTTCGGTGTCTTCTAAAAAGTCGGTGAGCAATTGATGGGCTTCACTCAAAGAATTTTTCCAGGTATGGAGTGTATTCATTTTGGTAAGTGGGTTCTAACAACGTCAATAATTTTAGGCATATCCCCTAAAGTAGCTTTTACAATACTCTCTGCTGCTTTTCTTCCCCAATAACCCGGATCTACATAATTTTCGTATTGAATAAATGTTTTGGGGCCATCTAGTTCTCTTAATGTCCATGAACCATAGATGTCGTCATTTGATTTTGGATATTTCCCCGTATCAAAAACAGTAGATCCTATCCAATTTTTTGTATAGGGGGAAAGGACGTGGTTTTTCCAAGGACCCGTAATCGTATTAAAATTTTCTTCATCGTATTGAGTCCAGTAAACATACACTGTCTGAGTTTCGGGATCCCGATAGGTGGTGAGAAGAAGGGTGTAGTGATTATCGGGTAGCCAATCTAGTGCAATCGTAAAACGAACAATATCAACGGGAGCATCTGTAACGGAGACCAAGGTGCGTCGTTGTTTTCCCATGACAAAATCAAGGGTATCGGGTGCATAGTGTTCCAGGATAGTGCTTTCGGTCATTCGGGGCATGCCATGGGCAGTATAGTTAGAATAATCTTCAATAGAAGAGAGAACAGATTTTAGAGGAGCTTCCAGGGTGGTTTCCATTTGATAGGCGACACAATTTTCAGAAGGATTTTGAACCAATCGAAACTGTACGGTGGAATCAGAAGTAGCCGTATACCATTGCCCAACGGTGTATCCACCCATTTCTGCTGCTTTTAGAGAACCTTGACTGAAAGTGGTGACAATAAAAATGACTTGGATAAAAATAATTACTGAAGTAAAGCGCATAGGGGACTTTATATCACAAGAAATTTCTACGAAGCAAGTTTCTTTATTTCTTCCTGTGGAGGAACTTGGGCTAGTTTTTGAGCATGGTGAATGGAGCGATCTTCTAAAATTTGAAGAATAGCTGGGAAAAGAGACATGGAGACTACAAAGCAAGAGGCCATTCCAATGAAAGCCAAAAGCCCAACACTATTTAACCCCTTGTGTACGGCAAATAAGAGCGATCCAAATCCAATCATGGTGGTTGTAGAGGAAAGAAAAATAGCGGCTCCCGTGTGTCTAAGGACAAAACGCAATGATCCTTGTCCCATTTCTTGATAGCGGTGTTGAATATAGACCCCGTTATCTATTCCTAATCCCAGTAAAATGGGAAAAACAACAGAGTTCATAAAATTAAGTTTAATATTAAAAATGTACATAATCCCCATGGTACATAAAATGCCCACGATCACAGGTGTGAGCACTAAAAATACAGAACGAATATTTCTGATATCGATCCATAAAATAAGAAGAATAGCCAAAAAGCAAAATAAAATGGCTTTGGGCCCTTCAGTTTCAATTAGGGTTAAAATATCAGAAAAAATAACTGCTTCAGAGGCAATGCTGATATTTAAATCTTTCTTCTGAGCTTTTTCTTTAAAGGTGCGAATTTCATTGGCATAGCGAATGACATCTTTCCCTTGCCAAAGATCAATAGCAGGGAAAACAAATAAGAAAGAGCCTGTGTAGCCATTGGCCGCATCAAACTGCTGTCTTAAGTGTTGAGGGAGATCATTAATACCAAATGGGCGAACTTGGGCCCATCGTTTTAAATTTTCAATCTGTTGTTTGGGTTCTCCCTCTAAAAATCTTAAGACTTTGTCTTGGGCAATTTCTCCTAGTTGTCTAATATGAGGAATTTTTTCTTCTTGGTGTTCTGGGACATATGAAAATAAAGAAAGTCCTTCTTTAATCGTAGAAGAAGGGGTGGATTTTTTAACTTGTGTTAATACATCTGAAATTTTAGGAATATCTTCGAGCTTGGGAGAATACACAATGGTGGGAGAGAGAGAGACCCCAAAAGCATCTGAGATTTCTTCTTGAAGGGCAAGCGTCTTATTTTTATCAGCGCTTAATTTTCTAAAATCATAATCAAAATGGATTTGAGTAATTCCCCAAAGGGAAATGAGCCCAAAGACAGCAAATACAGCGAGTGTTGCATAGGGTTTGGGGTATTTTTTAGGATAATGTAGAAAATCATGGGGAGCGGTGACCAGAGCCATTTTATAACGCATGGGTTTTATTTTTTCTCGGGCAATAATAAGAGCAGGGAGTAAAAAATAGCTATTTAACATACAAAATACAATGCCACTTCCACAAACCCATCCAAATTGCGAAAAACCCACAAATTCTGAAGGGATCAGTACTAAAAAGGCAGCAACAGTGGTAATCCCAGCCAAGAGCATGGGTTTTCCCGTTGAAGAGTGAATGATGTGAATAGCTTGTTCTAAAGATTTATGATTTCTTCTTTCTTCTAGATACCGAAGATAGAGGTGAACGCTATAGTCAATTCCCATGCCTGATAGAATTCCCAGCAAGATAGAAGAGACGAGATTTAAATAGCCAATGGTCAAGGTGGCAAACGCCAATTCATACATAAGTGAGATCATGAGAGGGGCACCAATAAAAAGGGTGGTGGTCAGGCTTCTTGTGTAAAGAGAGAGAAGCGAAAAAATTCCAATGAGAGCGATAATGGTTGTCAATTTAAGATCACTGAACATAAAATCTGTTTCTTCAATGCGGGTGACATAGCGTCCCGTGTATTTGACGGTGAGTGCTGGGTCAAACGAAGTGGGGTCTAAAGCGGCGATGGCGCTTTGGGTTTTAGCGAGAAGCCTTTTACAAAAATTTAAGTCTGATGCAAACCCATGGGGTTTTATAAGAAGCACAAGCCGCTCTGGATTTTTGGTGATATAATAGTCTTTAATTTCTGCTTTGGAATATTTTTCTTTAATGTCGTCAATGTTAAAGTCATTTTTTTCATCTAAAAGATTAATATAAAAAGGATTTACTTTATTGCGTTCATATTGAATTTTTTCTTGAAGCCGGGTTTCTAGGGTTTTTAAATCCGCCTCGTCAATATAGAGGAGGTTTCGATCTTCAAAAAAAGTTTTATCAAATTTATATTCTACATAGGTTACTTCTTTAAATTTTTTAAGTTCTGGGACGAGCTTTTCTGTAAATTCTTTTTTCTTTTGGGTTTCTCCTCCTTCTAATACCAAGACCAGATATCCTTCTCCTCCCACCCGTTCTTTAATGATATTTAAGTCTTTTACAGATTGGGAATGAGGGGGCAGAAGATCGATAAAATCCCCCTTAAAGCCTAAAAAAGAAGAGGTATAGGTGGCTAATCCTGTGAGGATAACCGTCACTACAATAATAGTGCCCCAGTGGCGAATCGTAAAATTGCTGATATGTCTATAAAATAACTTCATCTTTAATGAACTTTTAATGAACGTGCCGTTTTTCCATTTTTATTGACGACTAACTTTATAATCGGCATTATAGAGAATAAGTTTAATGAAAAAAACATTCTTCTTTTTAGTAGTTTTTGGACTTGTTTTGTCTGTTGATGCAGCCCAAAAAGTGCGTTTGTCTCTCTCAGAAACCATTAAGCAAGCCATTAGCAATAACTCAGAGCTTAAAATGAAAGACCAAGATATTGCTTTTTCTGAAGGCCGGCTCAAAGAAGTGCGTTCGTATATGTTTCCATCGGCTTCAAATTTAACCACCCTGGCGCCTATTAATAGAGAACTCGGAGATGCACTGAATACGACTGGGGATTATGATAAATGGGGTCCTTGGGTGAAAAGTACGACCACGATTATTCAGCCTCTTTATGCGTATGGAAAAATTAAATTTTATACGACTGCTGCGAATGGGGGGATTGAAGCTGAAAAAGAACAAAAAAATATGAAAAAGGCAGAAGTCATTTTTGATGTGAAACAATATTACTATAGTGCTCAGGCCGCAGATGGCGTTTTAGATAATATCAATGAATCAGAGAAAAAATTAAAAGATGTGATTAAACGAGTGGATGATTTGTTAAAGGCGGAATCGGGCGAAGTGAGAAAGCAAGACGCCTATAAATTGAAAGCCGTTCTTCAGGAGTTAAAACAAAAAAAAGAATTTGTGGTAAAAGGACAAAAATTGGCCCGATCTGCCCTGGCATTTAAAGCAGGCTATGAGTCGTTAGACACAGAATTTGATATTAAAGATGCAGAACTTAAAAAAGAGCCCTTCAAATTAGAATCTTTAGAGCATTATCAAAAACTGGCCTTAGAGTATCGCCCAGAATTTAAAGCGCTAGAAGCAGGGATTACGGCTCGGCAAGCCTTGGTGGATGGAGAAAAAACCAATTTATTGCCTGTTTTCTTTTTAGGGGCGTTGATTGATGTGGCCGACACGCCCAATGATGTTCGTACTCGGCAGGGGTCTTCTTATGCGTATGACCCTTACAATGGATTTACAGCGGGGATTGGGTTGGGGGCAAAATGGAATTTAGATATTTGGAAAGTGAAAGCCAAAGTTTCAACATTAAAAGCGGAATATTTTAAATTGGTTCACCAAAAAGAATTGGCTCATCAAGGGATTCCACTCGAAGTCAAAAAAGCGTATTTAGAATATCAAGAAGCGCTTAATAATATTGGCCATGCTACAGAAGAACTGGATCATTCTAAGAAATGGTTTTTACAATCTGTTATGGCGTGGGGATTTGGCGTGGGGGATTCAAGGGAAGTGCTAGAATCTGTCATTTTTAAAGGCCTAGCAGACAAAGCCTACACGGAATCTTTGTTAAACCACAACATAGCCATCGCATCGCTCTCCAGGACTACTGGGACTGAATTACTTTCCACCCTACATTATTAATTATTTCTTAGGTTGGTTAATAATAATCTTTGCAGGTGGTTGAGTAGGCTGTTGCTCCCCTCCCTTGATGGGAGGGGTTGGGGGAGGGTGAGGCATTTCTTTCTTTTCTGGAGGCTTTGGAGGGCCTCCGAGTTGTGGGGCCTTGGCCAAAACTTTAATCGAAGAAGCCATCTTATTAAGCTCTGCTGCATAGAGGGCATTTTTACTTTTTGAAACACTGTAGGTCACTAAAATGGCAATGCCATTTTTAACCGTGGCCAAATAACGCGTATAAAAGTCTTTCACTTCGCTACTTAAGTGAATAGCATCCACCCATTGCGTGGCTTCAATATCTTTATATTTAATCAGACTCACTTGAGAGGTAAACGTTTGCCCCCGATAGTCTGTCATTTTTTTGGGTTCCTTTAAATACGTATAATAAGCTTTTACATTGTCTTCTGCTCCAGGAATTTTTGCAGCCACAATAATAATGGCATCTGATTTTTTGATTTTATCCGTAGGGCGGCACACATATTCTGTGCCATCCATTTTACATTCCCATTGGTCTGAAAGATTAAAGGAAATAAAATCGGTTTTAAAAGTTTTGGTTTTTAAAATAGGTTTTTGTACCTGTGCACTGACAGGGATTACAAAGCTTGTGATAATCAAGATAATCAAAAAGTAGAGCAAGCGGTTCATTTATTTAAAATTTTTCATTTTTAAACTAATGCGTTGAAACAAGGAAAGTTTACTATGAGGATTCAGTGCTTGTAAAGGAACATTTCCATAGTACCCCGGGGCGGAATTTTCCATGCCTTGGTTTTGAAACATGGCTAAAAAACTATTGGGATCAAAAGAATCTGAGAATTCATCACTTCCGGCCACACCTCTAAATCCACCACTGCTATAGTCACTCGATAAAAGCATATCGACTTTTTCTTGGGTACTCATAGCATCCATTTTAGCTTTTTTATTTTCATAATCCTGAAGCGCTGCTTTTTCCGCCGGTGTCATGGGAGGCAGTTTTTCTGCGAGTGAAGGATCGTTTAAATCTGGAGGCATGTGCCCACTGATTTTTAAGTCTTCTAGTCCTTGTTGAGCAAGATTTAAAATGTTGTTTGCAGAACCGCTTAACCTTTTAATGTCGTCGGGTGAAGGTTGAGGGGTAGTATTATGGGTATCTACCGGAGTACCAAGATCGGCACACGTTCTGGGGTCATTAATACAGTTTTGTGCACCAGGGGGAAGTGACGTCCCTCCTCCTCCAGTCGTAGAAAGCGTAGAGGCTTGATAAAAACTATATCCAGCAGATGTTGCGTTGGCAACGGCTCCTGTATATCCTGTTACTGCCCAAACACAGGCCCAGCACGTGCTTACGCATGCGCCACAGGCTGCGGAATTAGTCTGAGCCCATGCGACAGAGGTTGCTGCTCCAACCAGCTGTGTTGTTCCTGTAAAATACTGTTGTGCTCTGGGATCCATTTGTGAAAATGCAGTGGATGAAAAAGTAAGCATCATAAATATTAGCCAAAGTACTTTGGTATTCATTAGAACAATACCTCTTGCACAAGTTCATGGGCTTTCTTTTGGTGCGCTTTTGTCACGCGAGTAAAAAGACTTGGGCTGTCTTTGTCCCCTAAGAGTTTATTTTTTTGTTCCACGGGTTGGCCATTGGGACCTAATGCCACCATCGCACTTTGATCTTCGGGTCCTTCGGCTCCAGGGAAAAATTGACTAATGTCAAATCCATCAGGAGAACCTGCTGGACTCGGCCCACCTCCAAAATCAATAGACATCAAGGGTTCAGAGCTGCTATCTGCCCCTCCACCACTTGAGCCATAGGCTTGATCTCCGGAATAGCCTCCGCCAAATTCAGATTCTGGTTTTGCTCCATCGGTGGGAGAACCGCCACCCATTCCGCCGCCGCCTCCACCGCCTAAGAAGCTAGGATCGCCTCCACTTCTTCCTCCACCACCGATACCCGCTGCATTGGCTGAGAGGCCATCTGAACCAGCTCCATTACCGGGAGTGGTACCAAAAGGATCCCCGCCTGAATCCGGTGTCCATCCTTCGGGAAGAGGCGTGGGAGTTGAGGTGGTTACTGGTCCACCGCAATCAGGTAAACTTATATTTTCGGGCTTAGTGCAATCAACGGGTTTCCCCTCATCTGGAATTCCGGTTCCTCCGCACTGAACATCTTTGGGATTTTCTTTACAAAATTTTGATTCATTGGCGAGTCGTCTTCCTTGCTCGTAGTTTTGTGCCCCCATATAGACCATAGCAGCGCCACCCAATCGGCCAGCATAATTAGCCATTTTATTAGAAAGCCATCCACTTCTTTGTTCACTGATAAGATCTTTTTGTTTGGTCAACTCTGCCTCAATAGCTGTTTTTGCAGTACCAAGCTCTTCTTTTTCTCGGACAATGTCTGCCCAGACTTTAGGATCTGTCTTTTTTTGATCAAACTTATTTAA
>MGPE01000002.1:48247-112924 GCA_001797335.1 Deltaproteobacteria bacterium GWA2_38_16 | reverse complement strand
GGCACCACTCACTACTCCTGTGGTAATGCCTGCCGCTTTGGGGTCTTTGATCATTGTTGATGCGGCTTGGTTGACAGCTCCGGCCATTTGCATGCCTCCCAGTTTAATTCCAGCAGAGGTTTTACTGGACCACTCGTCTTTGACTTTAACCCCACCGGTGGCGTAGTCACCTCCTTTTGTTGTTGTTTTTGTGTCAGCATCATACGCACTCCATTGTGCAGTTCCTTTTGTATCGAGAATAGGATTTTCGGCTTCTTTTTGAGCGGCTTCTTTTTCAGCTTTGAGTCGTGCGGCTTCTTGTCGTTGGGCCTCGTCGCACTTGGCGGGATCTTTAAAGTGTTTGGTAACCCCATTTACCGTTACAGAACATCCTTCTTCTTCGGTTGTATATATATTTGGAGAAAAAAGAAACACACCCATGCCACACACAAAAAGACTCATCATAAATAATATCTTTTTCATTTTATATTTACTCCTTAGTGGATCGGGACCATCAACATACAAAAACCCGTATCTCTACTACATAGAATACCACACCTTCGTCGGTACGGATAATTTATTTTTTTGGGATGATGAGAATTTGATTAGAAATAAATTAATGAAGAATTGAGCGTAGGCTGTCTTGGTATTGAGAGGGGAGATAGGGAAGAATGCTTTGAATAGGGACAAGTTTCATGCTGTAGCCTCTTCGATTGTTCCAGCTTGTACTTAAGGCCTGAGGATCTGTTACTGTATAGTCGGTGGTAAAGGGGCCTGGGGATTGAATCGGTTCATCGGTCCAGTGGTGTTGTGTCGAAGAAGTCTCTGGAGTTTGAAAAATAAACCGAAGGGCTTCGTAGTTATTTGGGGTTAACATGGGCCAATACCGGTGCGGATCATTTAAAGCTTCATAATTCATCCCTTCTGCTTTTAAGGTATGAAGAACTTGTGTGTCATCGATAGTGGTATCTTCATCCATGCGAACAGAAGGAACACAGCGACCTAGGTCAGAGATGCAGCTCACATAATTATCTTCGCTATCATTCACAGGGCCAATTCGAGAACCAAAGGGTTGAGCGGCAGCAATGGCGGTTAATTTCCAGGGTTTTAATCCCGGTAAAAAAGGAAGATCTGGCGTTGAGGTAAGGGCCAAGGCATAAAATGTTTTAACGGCTGGGTCTTTGGCAACCGCTGTGTAAAATCGTGCTTTAATTTCTTGAAGGCGATCGGGGACAAAGTCTCCTCCAATCTTATTAAATTTTGTCCAAAAGACACTAAAGTTGGGTTGAATGGGGCGGAGTTTTACATATTGATTTGGGCGAAGAGTCGTAAACGTAAAGCCTTCCTGATTTCCTCTATTTAAATTTTTTTGGGCGGTGAGTCTGGCTAAGACATCAAAATCTCTGGGAACTTCTTGCAGAGGATTAACATAATCTTTCATCGAAGCTCGCCCAGCGGTGGTAGAAAGGGCCATTTGTTCAATCGTACGCCAGGATTGAGGTCTCCCTTGAGGGAAATCGGCTGTGCCTGCTTGGTTCATGATCCAGGGAATGGAGCCTTCTCTATTGGTATTTAAATAAGCCTGATAAAGATCTTCAGATCGTTTTCGAAAAATACCCGTATCGACGGTCGCTACACGTTCATCTTCAATGCTATACTGTTCCCATAATTTATTGGTTTGTGTTTGTTTTTGCTGGGCTAAGTTTTCAAGAGCGGTGAGTAGGGCTCCAGTCACAGGGTCAAAGGCACCCAAAGCGGCTGCCAGTCCTGTGGGAGGTCCAATAATAGTCCCCGGTAAAGATGTGGCTTCGCAGGCTCTAAAATCTCCCCCGCCAAACATTGAAGGAAAAACGTCACCTGCACAGAAACTAGGGACGGTAAAAGGGCGAGAGGGATTTTTAGTCCATTGACCGGGGTGGGCTAGGTTAGCTGCCCCTCGACTGGCATATATAGGTCTTGGGTCAGGAAAGTACTGGTGTCGGTCATTATATTCTACCCAGTACTCGTACAAAAAATATTTAAAATTTTTCCGAAGTTCATAATTTTTCCACCCGATCATATTTAAAATTCGAGCTTGTTCGGAAGCTGCTGAGAGAGCTGCCATGTCGGCAGCATTTTGAAGATTCATTTTATGATGAACGAGCATGCCTATGTTAATGGCCATGCCAAAAAACATAAAGATCAGGCTAAAGAGCATTAAAATAAAAATCGCCGCCTGGCCTTTTGAATTTTTTAATGTGTTTTTAATCTGTATCATTCTTCTTCTCACGTTCTACTGTTTCTTATCGGTATTTTTTTATTATATCATAGTGGTTAAAGAAAATATGAAATGTGTCGAAGAGGGGAGTATATAAACACATGTCGCCATAAGAATTTTAGTGCCACTCTTATGGTGATATGTGTTTTTTATTCTAAGGCTTGTTTTAAATCTGAAATGAGATCATCGATGTGTTCAATGCCTACAGAGAGGCGAACGAGTCCATCCACAATCCCTAATTTTTCTCGGGTTCCCTTTTCAATCGCCGCATGTGTCATGCTGGCTGGATGTTCAATAAGAGATTCAACTCCGCCTAGACTTTCAGCCAGAGAAAAAAGATGTGTTTTCTTTAACAGTTTTTTGGCGTTAGGAAGTCCGCCTTTTACGACAATACTCACCATCCCTCCAAACCCAGAGCATTGTTTTTTGGCGAGCAGGTGTTGAGGATGACTCTTTAAGCCCGGGTAAATAACTTTTTCAATTCCCGGATGGTCACTTAAATAGGTTGCAATTTTTAAAGCATTGGCTTCATGGGCTTTCATCCGAAGGGCTAAGGTTTTAATCCCTCTTAAAATAAGCCAGGCATCAAAAGGCCCTGGAACGGTACCCATGGCATTTTCTAAAAATCGCAATTTTTCGTGAATGTCAAAATTATTGGTAATGGTGGCTCCGCCCACAACATCGCTATGGCCATTTAGGTATTTGGTGGTGGAGTGAAGAACAATGTCTGCTCCTAAATTTAGAGGGTTTTGAAAATAAGGGCTCATAAAGGTGTTATCTACAATGCAGATAATATTTTTGGATTTGCAAATAGAAGCAATGGCTTCAATATCAATGAGCTTTAAGAGGGGATTGGTGGGTGATTCAATCCAAACGGCCTTTGTGTTTGAACAAATATTTTTTTTAAGATTTTCTGTTTTGGTTAAATCTGTAAATGTGCACTTAATGCCATTATTGACCAAAACCTTGGTAAAGAGCCGATACGTTCCTCCATACACATCATCACAACAGACGATATGATCCCCATTTTTAAATAGGTGCATCACCGTTGTCATGGCGCCACAGCCAGAACTAAATGCCAGGGCATATTTTCCATTTTCAAGTGCAGCTAAATTATCTTGAAGCATGGTACGGGTGGGATTTGCGGTTCTTGAATATTCATAGCCTTTGTGTTTGCCCGGTTCTTCTTGGACATACGTCGAGGTTTGAAAAATAGGGGGCATAATGGCTCCCGTAGAAGGATCAGGTTTTTGGCCTGCGTGAATGGTTTTGGTTTCAAATTTCATTATTTTAATTTTCCAGAGTAGTAACTTAAAAGATCAATTTTAGTAATAATACCATGAATTTTATTGTTTTCATAGACGACGGATACTTTTCCATTTTCAATGTGACCTGAAATTGTATCCACATTTTCATCTAAAGAAATCTGTTCAAAATTTCGACTAATCACGGGTTCAATAGAATCTTGGGCTTTGTGGGCTTTATCTAATAAATAATGAAGAAGCTCAGATTCTGTTACCAGACCTAAGAGTTTGGTTCCTTCGGTGACAGGGATTTGGGAAATGCTGTGTTCTTTCATGAGCCGAATAAGATCTAAGACTTTGGCACTTTTTTGAGCGACAATGATTTTACCACTGCCCGTGTGATCTAAAATATCTCTTGCGGTTCCTAAGTTGATGCGTCCTTCTAAGAAACCATTTTCACGCATCCAGTCATCATTAAAAATTTTACTGAGATATCTATCCCCGGAATCTGGCAGAAGAACAACAATATCTTCAGGTTTTTTAAGAGTTCGAGCATATTTTAATGCTCCTGCCATGGCCGCTCCACTCGATCCTCCAACAAACATTCCTTCTTTGGTGACGAGTTGTCGAGTCATTTGAAAAGCTTCTTTATCGGTCACTTGAATGACATCATCAACATATTTAAAGTCCATGGTTCCTGGAAGAAAATCTTCCCCAATGCCTTCAATTTTATAACTATGGGCTTCTCCCATTTCTTTGGTTTTAAAATATTCGTAATAAAGAGATCCCATGGGATCAATACCAATAATTTTTATTTTTGGATTTTTTTCTTTTAAAAATTTTCCGATACCGCTAATCGTTCCGCCGGTACCCATGCCACAGATAAAAGCATTGATTTTTCCTTCCGTTTGTTTCCAAATTTCTGGGCCTGTGGTTTCGTAATGGGCTTTTGGATTTTGGGGATTTTGATACTGATTGGCATAAAAAGAATTGGGAGTTTCTAAGGCCAAGCGTTTTGAAACATTGTAGTAGGATCTTGGGTCTTCGGGAGCAACATCTGTGGGCGTAATAATGACCTTGGCGCCAAATGCCCGCAGATTTTGAATTTTTTCATGACTCATTTTATCGGGCATTACAAAAATAGTTTTATATCCTCGGACAGCAGCTACAATGGCCAGACCAAACCCCGTATTTCCAGACGTAGCTTCGACAATAGTTCCTCCGGGTTTTAAGAGACCTTTTTTTTCTGCTTCATCAATAATGTATTCCCCAATGCGATCTTTTACAGAACCACCAGGGTTTAAAGATTCTACTTTGGCATAAATATGAGAGTCGAGATGTTCGGCGAGGCGGTTAATTCGAACCATAGGGGTATTGCCTAGCGTTCCCAGGATATTCTTACAAATGTCCATTGACTTTTGTGTATACCTTTCTTAAGAAAGTGTCAACGAAACCGCCACATGAACAAAAAAAATAATTTTGGTTCTCGCTATCAGGTCTTAGAACTTCTTTCCACCGGAGGCATGGCTCATATTTATAAGGCCATGTTTACTTCAGAGGGATTTACTCGGCCTGTCGTCATTAAAAAAATTTTAGAGCATTATGAACATGATCCTCGCTGGGTGGACTCTTTCTTAAATGAAGCTAAAATTATGTCTCTCCTTAATCACTCCCACATTGTGCAGGTGTATGATTTTGGGAAATCCAATTCTGGATATTTTTTAGCTATGGAATATGTGGAAGGGGGAAGTCTTTTAGATTTGATTGAAAAAGCAGGGGCGATTCCAGAGTCCTTTGTGCTTTATATTGGGTTAGAGATTTTAAAAGGGCTTTCATATGCACATAAAAAAGGGGTTTTACATCGGGATATTAGCCCCTCAAATATTTTATTGTCTAAAGCAGGGGAAGTGAAGCTGACAGATTTTGGAGTGGCCAAGCTTCAATCGGCTTCTTTGGAACCGACTCAATTTTTAAAAGGAAAAGAGTCGTATATGTCTCCTGAGCAGCGTCGAAAAGAAATACTCACCTATGCCAGTGATCTTTATTCCTTGGCGGTGGTTTTGCAGGAACTATTGGCAGAGAAGGTGGAGTATTTAAAGAGAGGATTGACGGAATTGGCTTCAGAGAGATTTCAAACGTGTGAGGAATTTGAAGAGGCGCTGCTTCAAGAAGTGAAGCGCAAACAAAGTTTTGTCACTCAGAGAGAATTTGCACAGTTTCTGAAGACATATATTCCGTGGAAACCCAAAAGAACACTCATTCTAAGAGATGAGGGTGTCTTATCTATTCTGAAAGACCCTCTCGCAGGACGAGCGGGCATGGTTCCGCAGGAGAGCGAGTCCGAGAGGGAGCGCAAATTCCTCGCAGGGGAATTTGATAGCGTGTCTTTAGGAATAGATAAGATACTCTCATCTTTAAGCATTGGGGTGCTTTTATTTATATGCATATTCTTTGGGAGCAGGCCGCCGGCTTTTTCCCCCAAAGGTTATCTTACCCTAAATGCCAAGCCCTGGGGAGAGGTCTATGTGGAAAACACTTACGTGGGTACGACTCCTCTCATTCGCGCCTCTCTTCCCACAGGAAAATACATGCTTACTGTGTCTAATCCCATTCTTAAACAAGCAAAAAAAATGGCCATTGCCATTGAAGAAAATCAAATTTTAAAAAATAATGTTACCTTTCAATGAGATTCATGCGACTCGTGCAATTTTCCTTCCATCTTTTTTGCGCTTTTTCATAATAAGGATCTTCTGTGAGAGATGAAGTGAGCACTTTAGCCCACTCATCACATGCTTCTTTAGGATAATTTAAAAATAAAACATATCCTTGAAGATAATATTTTTTTATTTTTTCCTGTTCTTCTTGAATGTGATAGTAGCGCTTGGCCAAAGTTGAAGCTTCTTCTTGGAGCGTTGAGTCGGAATTCTCTTTGGCTATTTTCAAAAGTAGAGCAATCGCCTTTTGTGTTTGAGAAGATAAAAATAATTCTTTAGCCTCGTCAATAGGATTTTGAGTGTGGTTTTTTTTCAAAAGTTTTGGTTTGGGCGTTGGTCTTTGAGGTAAGGGTTCTTGAAGTGGGGCAATGACTTTTTCTGTGCTAGGACCATTCCATTGATTCTCAAGGAGAAGAATCAGTGAGAGAAGAGATAAAATACCAATGACGGCTAAAAACATTCGATTCTCTCTCATCCATTCTTTCCAAGAAGGTTCTTTCATGAGTTCTTCTGAAAATGTGACTTCTTCGTGGTGCATGGGATTTCCTCCTTTATATATTTCCAATAAGCTCAATCATGAGCGGTGTTAAAATAACCAGGATGACAGCCGGTAAAATGAGTAAGAATAAGGGAAGTAAAAGTTTTAATTGGTTTTTTTGAATATTTTTTTCAAGTTGAAAATAGGTGACGGTTCGAATGTGACTTGCTTGTTCTTTGAGAAGAGGGCTAATTCCAATGCCTTGTTGCCATCCAAAAAGAAGCGTTTGGCAAAACGTTTCAATGAGAGGGTGGGGAAATTGTTTTTGTATAGTTTTGAGAACTTCTTGTTTTGGTTTTCCTAACTCTAAATGAGAAAGCATTAACATAAAGGTGGGATGGAGAAGAGAGGTGGAAGTAAGTTTAGTAAGTTCTTTTAGAGAACTTGTAAAATCTAATCCTGCTTCTAAAGAGAGGGCCAACAGTTCTAGCCATAAAGAAAATTCAATGAGAAGCTCTATGGTCATGATGATTTTAAAATCCTTTTTATCCAAATGATTGCTACGATTTCTAAAGCCAGGGCGGACGAAAAACCGACCGCTCCATAAAATCCGTCCGCTGCTTGGGTAATGATATGGGGATCGATGATGGCAAAAAGAGCCATGACACACCAGGGGAGAAGAATGGCGATCGTAGCCTGGGCGCGCAGAGGAAAAGAGAGTGTTTTTATTTTTTGAGAAAACTCCAGTTGTTGTTGGCTTAACTCTGAGAGTCTTTTTAAAATGGGGGAAAGAGAGATGCCATTTTTAAGAGATAGCGTGGTGCATATTTTTAAAAAATGAACATACGTGTTTTCCGTCGGTCGTGAAAGCGATTGATAGAGTAAAAGGCCTGTTTTAGTTTTGGCCATATGCTGTAAAGCCTGAGGCAGGGCTTGGCCAGATTTTAAAAAAGATGAAAGAATAAGGAGTAAATTTGGAAAGGCCTCTATGAGTGCTTTATTTTCTTTTTGATGTTTAAAATAAATCTTAATCCACTTTTCTTGGGTAAGATAAATGCGACTTAAGTTTAGAGAAAAATAAAATCCAAGTGTGCCGATGAACAAAATTAAAATAATATGGACCCAAAACATCCCTTTTCCCTCCTGGAAAGGGATTAAGCAAATACTATGCCAGATTAGGTATTAAGATTTTTGGTAATGCGAATGCGATTAACGTGATTTTTGGACAAAGGTTTTTTAATCAAAAATCCTCCCGCAATAAAGAAAAGTCCCACAATGGCTAAAAAAGCATTAAATTCTCCAAAGAGCCGAATGGTCGATTTAAAAAGAGCCGTTGTTGTAGAAAAATGATGATACTCCTGAAGCGCTTCATCATAAAGTCCTTCAGTAACATACGCTTTGGCCAGCTTTTCATGCTGAGCCATGCTTTGGCGTAGGGCTCCAATCGATAGCAAAAAGACGGCAATGGTAATTCCAAAAATAGTCAAAAAACGCTTCATGTTACGTACTCCTTGCAAGCTTAGAGAGTATACAAATTTTATGCCAGCCATGAAGATAGAATAATAGCTGTAATATCAATGAGTTATAAATTCTCTAAGCTTAAAAAAGGTGAGAAACTTTTCTACAAGTGCCCAAAATCGTCACTAATGGGTTTCGATTTTCTTTTTCTTTTGAATTTGGACTTTGTAGTTGGGTTCGGCGTAGAGGACATGTTTGGATTTTTGAAGTTTTTGAATGGCGGTTTCTGTGTCAAAATTTCCTTTCCAATGATAGAGATCAATGCTTTTGGTGTAGTGTTCTTCCGTGACTTTTAAAGATTCTTTTAGGGCTAAGATAATGCGTTTAGGGGTTTTGGGTTTAAATTTTAGGAGTACCTCGCCAGCTGCAAATTGAGGAGAGGGTTTAAGTGTTTTCTCTTGTGCATGAGACACCGTAAAATATAAAAAGGTTAGCGCAGTAAAAATAAAAATAAATAGTTTCATGGTTTTTGAGCCTCCATTCTCATGGCATTGGCCAAAGCATGAATCACGGCCTTAGCCTCACTTTCTTTAAAAATGTCTGAAAAAATTCTCATTATCGCATTTAAAGGATCTACCTTAATATATACTTGATATAAAATAATAGAACGATGGGCGTCATAAGGCTCAATGATAAAAAGGCCATTGTTCATGAGAACGCCTTTTTGAGAGAATTCTCTATCTCTTTCAAAGAGAGGGTCTATTTCCCAAGCAACGGTAATGCGCTGTTTAGGTTTTTCTTCTCGGGTAATTTCATATCGAAGGGTATGAGTGAATTCAACAGAAGCAATCTTTACTTTTGAAAACTGATATTCAATATTTTCGAGTTTTACAATACGTCTCTTTTTAAGCTGATCCAGGGTTAGATGTGAGCTTTCTAAAAAAACATTGGGCACATATCGCTTAAAGTCTTCAAGTCTTGAAAAAGCACTAAAAATCTTATCTATAGAAGCAGGGGCAATGGCCAGAGCGACTCCCTCCATGACTTGGGAATCTATGGTATTTGAATATTCTTGAAACAGGGTTTGAACCAAAGCCTGTTTTTGGGGATCGGATAGATTTTCTCCATTGTTTTCAGATTCTTCTATTGTTTCTTTCGCCAGTCGGTAGATTTCTTGAGGGGAATAGTATGTTTTTTGAAAGAGTTCAATGGGGATGGCTCCCTCTTCAATGTCTCTTCGATTAAAAGTATTTTTAGAGGTTAAAATTTGCTGAGTTTCGTAGAGCTCTTCAATAAATGTAGGACGATGCATGAAGAGGCTATTTTTGTATTGGATGAGATTTTGGGAGGAAGCAGCAAAACCCTCGCGCCCCCATGTTGATAAGACAATCATAAAACACTTGAGGGCAAATTGCTTCATGAAAATAAACGCTCTCCCTAATACTTTTGGATCACAGAAACCATTTTTTCCATGAATCTGCGTCCTTCAGCTTCTCTGAACATATCGGTAAGCCCTGTGAGATCTCTATAATAAGGATCGATTCGGGTGTAGGTATGATAAATGGCCAGTACTCTGGATTCATCGACAAACTCAAACCCTTTTTCATCTTTGGCAATATAGGGCTCTGTTTCCAGATAGCCATCCATGACTAAAATATTATTGTGCCCAAATTTTCCATTATGCCCAATAATTTTTCCTGTTTTTTCATCTAGTACAGGGACAAATTTTCCATCGTCTGTGAATCTGGGATCAATCGTCCAGGCTTCGGTAATGACGGGAATAACAACTTTGGTTTTTCCTTCAGGAGTGTTTAAGATGACATCTCTAAAACTTTGCTTGGATTCATTAAAATCGGTATAGTCTACCGTCATATTGGCAATGTAAAAACGAGCAAACAGAAAGGATTCAAAGGGATTTAATTTTAATTTTCTAGCTGAAAGTTCTTCGGGTGTTAGGGCGTGTGAGAATAAGAAAAACTCTGGAAGATAGCTACTGTATTTTCCCTTTTGAGAAAAAATTTCATGTACCTTGTAAATAGACGTATTATTAACAATGGCAATACCTTCAGTTTCATCGGTTTGGGTGTCTGTTTTTAAGGGAAAATTTTTGACAATAACAGATTTAATTTTTTCTTTTTCATCTTCAGAGAGCTCTCTTCCCAATTCTTTTTGTTTTTCTGCCCATGCTTTGGTTAAAAAGCGTTTTTGTTCGCCTACCGTATATCCTACTACTTTTCGGGCATCTAAAGTGAGTTGATCTTTTTGAGCTTTTTCTTCAGGGGTTAAATCTTCATCTGCAATATCAGGGTCAATACCACCATCTTCCCAGTGTTCTCGGATGACGCGTTCAATTTCTCGTGTGGCCCAAGCTGTTGCAGGGAAAAATCCTCCCGAGGCTTTTTGATTTCCATATCTAAATACCGCTACAGTGCCACTTTCAATATTTTTTCTAGAAACCATGCCTTGTCTTCCAGCGTCGACTGTATTTTGAAGATACAACTGGGCTTTCATGATGGAGGGTTGAAAAAAATCATCGAGTTGTTCTTTGACACGATTATTTCCAATGGGGATATCGGCATAGGTAGTAGCAAAGATACTTAAAATGAAAATAACCATGCTTAAAATAAGAAGTTTTAGTTCTCTTAAATGATTGTTTAATTTTGTCACTGTTTTCCCTCCTGAACCAGCATCAGCTGTACTAAGAGTTTTAATGTTTTTTCCAGTTCACCTTTTTCGATCACTCTTTTTAAAAGAAGACTGACGGAACGAAATGATTGATTGTCCAGCATGCGTTCCACAATCTTTAAAAAATGTTCCATTTGACCTCTTTTTATCATTTGAGTCAAGATACTTTCTGAATATCGGAGATGAAAAGACGCCGTTTCATATTTTTGAATAAAAGATTGAAGGGTAGAGATATTTTGGGGCGTTAAAAAATGGTGAAGATGGGTTAAGCATAACGTGAGGGCTTGGGGGTGGTTTTGAGCTAAGTTTTTAATCGTGTTGATCATAGACAAAATGGGTCTTTCTGAATTGTCATTTGGATGGGTGATGAACGTTAAGAAACGATTGATGGTATCGGCATCATTCCCAAAAGAGGCCATGAGTTCTAAAGAACTATTTAAGAATCCAGAATCGATAGCAGAAATAAGAATGGGAGAAAGAGTGGTGGCGAGCTCTTGGCTTTCGGTATGCCCATCTGTAAATTGGCCTGAATGAAAAAGGGTTAGCATATTTAAAATGCGTTGATCTTGGTTTGCCATGTTAATTGCTTTCATGAACGGAAGTAATATGTCTTTAATATCATGAATTCTATTTTCGGTGATGAGAAGTTTTTCCAAGGCTTGATAGGATTCGACCACAGAAATAATAGTGATTTGGTCTTTTATAGGCATGCCATCTGAAAATCCATGAACCAAGGGATCTACCGTGTGACTAAGCCAGGTGGATCCAGAATGTTCTACGTCTAATGATTTTAAAAAAGTATCTACAGGGCGATTAAATTCATAAAAATCTTTAATGGGTCCTTGAATCAATTGATCTAGAAAGGGGAGAATAAAATCATTGTCTAAGTTTAAGAGAGATTTTGCAGCGATGACAGCAATGGTTTGGGGACTTTCTTTTAGGTTCATGAGCACATCATAGAGAGTAAAGGTTAAAATCAAGGGCCGTTCATTAATAAAAGAAAGGGCTTTTTTAACTTCTTTATTTAAAAAATCTTGATAGAGGGCTGTTAATCCTGGCAATTCATTTTCTTTAAATTCTGTTTCGCGGGTTCTTATTTTTTGTCTAATTTCTTTGGGTGTCCACCGGGGTTGATCAGGATTATCTGGATCTTTTTCATTTTCTAATTGTTCTTTATAGAGGGACAGGACTTCTCGTGTTTTTTGAGTTTGGTAATCGGTAATATATTTTGGGTACAGAGTTCCATTTTGGTACAGAGTAAATTTTTCATCTAAGTTCTTGGAGTGAAAGTCAGAAGACTCTATTTCTGTATAGGAAAGATCTATGAATAAACTATAAATGGTCATGACGCGAGAGGCCTCTGCGTCTACTCCTAGATGGGGGTCAGCATCAAACGCTGATTTGACTCCTTGGAGAAAAATATCAAGAGAGTACAAGAAATTTCTATTGAGAGTTGAATTTTCATCATCCATGAACCGTCGGTTGAGGCTAGAAAAAAGTTTAATGAGAGCCACTAGATCATTGGCAGGATGGCTCTTTAAGACTTGAAGAGAAGCTTCTCGTTGTTCGGGCGTGAGAAGTTCTGGAGAGTGGTTTAATTTTTCAAGTCGTTCAGCCGTTAGAGAGCTTGTGCTGTTACGCTTTACTAAATCAGTGACTAATTGAATCAGGGTTGGAAGTTTAGAGTTTTTTTGAAGTTCGTATAGTGCTTCTAATGAATTTCTAGGAACGTGGTGAATATTGAGTTCATCGAGATCATTCCACGTAAAATTTGAAGAAGGGGTAGGGAGTGCTGAAATATTGTTAATGAATTGAACCAAGAGTTCAGGTTGATTGAGAAAAAATCCTAGATGAGTAAGAAAATCGCTTAACGTTCCTCGATGGAACGCATTTTTTAGGAGACGATTGAATTCTTCACTTTCTGGGTGTGTGATAACGGATTTTAAAAGGGGCATCAGATTTAAATCGTCCGATAAAATGGATTTTAAAAGTTCCCGAGTGGTTTCATCAAAATTGGGAGTGTCAATAAATTCTGAAATAAGGAGGGAGAGAATTTTAAATAGATCCCCAAGCCCTTGATTGTCATCTAAATTTTTAAGAAGTTGGAGCGTATCATTTCTAAACTGTGGATTTTTCCCGAAGGTTTCATTATAGAGAGAGACAAAAAGTTCTGTATCGCTGGGATTGTCTAAAACCATGGGAGCAATGTCATTAAGCCCCCCTTTTTTATTCAAACAGCGAAAGAGTTTTGTAAAATCAGCAGTTGATAATTCTCCAGAAATTTTAAGTCCCTTACAGTCCGAAGGAAAGGCCATATAAGAAGTATAAGAGAGAGGTATTTCAGGATTTAAAGAGGGCAAAGTACTCGTAATTTCAGGGGATTTGGCAACGCCACAGCCCATGAGAGTTGCTGAAATGAGGAATAAATTCAATGACTTCATAGCTGCTTAAAAAAGCGCCATCTTGTACCATGGGAAAAGGGGGAAGTCAATTTGCGGAATCCCGTCTTGACAGCCATGGATGCCCACGATAGTCTACAGCTATCTATAAGGAGGTTGTGATGATCAAAAAATTTCTTTTCTTTTTTCTTCTTTTATATGTTTTTTATCCCGTCCTTCCCATGGCTGATGATACCCAAGGAGCGGTGATTACGTTTTCTGGTCGTGACATTGGCTCTCCCCTTCGTGAAGGAGCGCGGACCATCGAATTGCCGCTGGCGCATTATCCTATTGATCGAATTGAGGTCCGATGGAAAGCAAAAAAAGATCAAGAAGCGGAAGGCTGGCTTTTTTTAGATAACAAAGAATATGATTGGACTCGCTCTATTGATCAAACCTGGAAAGTAGAATATTGGGACAATGTGCTTACCGGATATGAGTCTTTTCAATTAGGTATTGCCAGAGATGATGATGATTCCCAAGAAGATCAAGTGGATATCGATTGGGTAAAAATTTTCTATCGGACTAATTAATCTATTAATCTAGGTAATCTAGGGTAAATGAGCAGTGACAATTGAAACGGGCGTAGAAGATTTTGGAACTGCTTTTTGTTGCTGTGAGCTTAGAACGGCATAGGTAACCCCACCTGCCGCGATGGCGGCAATAGACCAAAACCAAAAAGACGTTGTCCAAGCAGATGTGTTTTGTGATTCCATGGCTTTTAAAAAACGTTGTGTTTCAATTGAGATTGAATCATTTGACGATGTTTTTTTGGATAACCATGTTGGATCTGAAAGTCGAATTAACGTTGCATTTACACGATAGTTTTTTTGCTGTGTTGTATTAATAGAAGAAGTCCATTCCCGGAAATCATCCATGACAATGCGCACGTGATATTCCGCTTGAGGCCAATGATTGATAATCAAAGGCGTTAAGCCCATTTCAAACCCATTGATGTACACTTTTGCAAAATCAGGAGTGGAATGAATTTCAAGTTTTGTTTTGGATAAATCTTTTAAAGGTTTTGTGGTTTCTTGAAAAAAGGCAATAAATGCAGGAGAAAAAGTTTTTGGATCTAATGTTTTTTTGGGATTTAAAAGATAGGCTTTTTTAATTTCTTCTTTGGCGCTGGTCATCTGTTTTTGAGAAAAGTGACAAAGCCCAGCATAAATATGGGCTTCAAATAGAGAATCTCCCTTGGTGAGAGAAGCCATGTGACCATGATAAAGCGTTTGTGCTTCTTTAAAATGATTCAAAGCTTCTTCAAAAGAAGACTGGTAATATAGCTCTTTTCCTTGAATTACTTTTTCAAAAGCAATGGATAAATTTTCTTGGGCAGGGGGTTCAATACCTGCAAACCCTATTTCAAAAGAAAAACATAAGATTAAAAATATTGTAAAAAGTCTTTTCATTTTAGTTACTTGTAATATTTTATTAAACTACCACTATCAATATTATTTGTCAAAAAATCCTCTTTTATTTTTTGAATATAAAGTTCAAATAAAATAATAAGAATTAGCCCTGAAATGGCCGAAAAAAAGAGAGCTTTCAATTCTTTAGAATTCTTCTTCTTCATCTGATGAGCGAGTTGTTTCAAAAATGGAATCATGATTTTTCCTCCAAAGAAAAAAGTGTTGAGTGAGGGTTAGGCTATTTTTTTGCCAAAAGGGATGAAAGGTTATTTGAGTGGTTTCAATATTTTGAATTGTCAGAGGATGTTGGATAAAAAATTTTTCTTTTAGCTGAGACAGCGAAGGAGAAGTCCCCTCACGAAAAGTGTGGGTAGAAACATAGCGACTGAGCAGGCGATTTTGAATGCGTGCACCATAGCCCTCTGAAATCGTTTCAAGGAGACTGATGCAAAGGATAAAGAGGGGAAGAATAAACATTATTTCTATAAGTGCGGAGCCTTTTGGCTTATTCACTAATATATCCTTTCCAGTTAGAGAGCATGAGAGAGTCTCCAAAGAGAGCGGCTTTGGCGTGTGCTCTATACGCGTGTTTATATTTAAACCCTGAAATGCTCCATGTGCGATGAGTGTCAAAATCAGGGTTTAAAACATAGGGGCTTGGTAATCCTTGTGTTGGTGGGAGTCTTTCAATAGAATAGCGAAATAAAGGCGGACTTAAAACACTGTGTGGCGTATTATTTTTTCGGGCCATAGAAAGTGTTTTTTGTGCGGCGATTAGAGGAACGCTTTGTTTAATCATTTCTTGTTTAAGGGCAATTGCTCGGATCATTTTTTTAAGTGCCTCAACAGTTAAGAGGAGTCCTCCATTGCCGGTAACAACGGTTCCGGCTTGTGCTAGGATTAAAAGTTTATGGCAGCGAACGAGATTTTGATTGAGCGTGCTGATTCGATTTAGCCCTTCTGAAAGAATCGTTATGCCGGAGATCAGCGCCGCATCGACCCCATTTTGAAGGGCTATTTTTCTTTCAATCAATCGAGAAAAATATAAAGTTTGTTGGATTAAAATTAAAAAAAGAGGGATGAGAATTAAAGCAAAGGGGAGGGCTTGCCCTTGATGGTTATCTATAGAAGGTGACTTTATTTTTAAGTTCATACGGTTTCCCCAATAAAAAAATAGTGTGTTGAAGTGAGACCTCTACTTCAGAAAGAGTGTTCTTCCAAATGATGATAGGGATACTTTTTTGAAACGGAATTTTAGAAAGAATTGCTCTGGCTTCTATTTCTGCGGTAATGGGAGTAAGCTTATTTTCAATCGGGAGAGGTAAAAGCTGTCTTGCCATCCGAAATGAAGCCCACTCTTGAATTCTTTTTGCAATCGTTACATAGGAAAACTGGATAGAAAAAAATAAAAATAAGAGAATAATAGGAATTATCAGCGTTGTCTCTATGAGCGATTGTCCTCTTTGATTATTCCGTTGATTCATAAAAGTCTTCGAGGCTTCTTTCTTGATAATGTTTCTTTTCTACCTTGGGAACGGTGACTTGGTTGGCCTCTTGATTTTTCCCTTGAAGCGCCAAGGTAATTTGAGAAAGCTTAGAAGAGACGGTGCTGCCTAAGACTTTAATAATTCCCAACGATGCCACTGCAATGATAGCCACCAAGATGATGTATTCGACCATGCTTTGGCCTGATATATTTTTTTTCATATGATATTTCCTCCTGGACAGGATGTCCTTGCAAACGGTGTGCCAGGGGTTTTGAGCTCAAATAGCGAAAAAAGCGGACGGAAAACCGTCCGTTCCGACGGAATTGGCATTTCTGATTTTTTTCTTGACGCGATGCATCGAAAAAGTTAAAGTGCTCTTTGTAAATGATAAAAAATATTATTTATAGCGTTGTGTTAGGTCTTTTAATGATTCTTCCCGTATCTGTTTTGGCATCCTGGTCTGGCCAGTGGGAAGGAAAAGCTTTTCTAAAAGTAGGCGATGTAGAGAATACAGGCACGCTTTTTTTTGTATTGGAACAAACAGACAGTACCTTTTCTTTAAAAGAGGGGCATTTTTCTTCTCCTCATTATCAGGTAAGCTGGGAGCCTGTGATGATGGATATCAAAGAAGGGAACCTCTATTTTAACAATGAAAAAGTAGGGGTGATTACAGAAGAGCTTTTGGATGTAAACCGTTATGACAAGAATTCAAGGCAATATTTTCAGTATCATGCAGAACGTTTAGATGAGCGCACCATCCGCTATCAAGAAATCTGGATGGATGAAGATCATAAGATTATTTATTCTCTCCAAAGTGATTTAAGTCTTAAGTAGATTCCTTTCTTGATTTTTGAACACGTTGCGCTATACACTCATAGTCAATTCTATGTCGAAAGAAGTACAATTTAAACGAAAAGATATTGTGGCTATTTTTCTGTTTTTAATTTCTGTTTCGCTGATTATCTTTGGTTTGGGAATTTTTATTGGACGTTATTCAAGATGAAAAAAATTGATAAACCTTGGGGATATGAACTTCTTTTTGCAAAAACCAAACACTATGCTGGGAAAATTTTATTTGTTCGGAAAGGGGAATCTTTATCTTTGCAATATCATCGAAAAAAAGAAGAATCGATGTATGTGTATCGAGGAAAGCTTAACGTGTGGGTGAATGGAAAATTACGTGTGATGACCCCAGGAAAAACGCTTCATCTTCCTCCCAAGACGATGCATCGGGTGAAAGCATTGGCGGATAGTGAAATTTTTGAGGTGTCCACTCCTCATTTAGAAGATGTGGTTCGCTTAGAAGATTGTTATGGAAGGATATAGATGATTTATCCTGTGGTTATGGCCGGCGGAATTGGAAGGCGTTTTTGGCCATTATCTACGCCTCAGGAGCCCAAGCAATTTTTGCCGTTAGTGAATAATCAAAAATCAACCCTTCAAATGGCTGTTGAAGAAGCGTCTGCGTGGGCGAAAAAAGAACAACTCCGAATTGTCAGTCATCAAAATTTTAAAAAACTTTTAAAACGACAACTTAAAACGCTAAAACCTTCCCAGTTTTTATTAGAGCCCATGGTTAAAAATACGGCCCCGTGTGTAGGATGGGCAGCATGGACACTTTATCAAAAAGACCCCCAAGCAACCATGGTTGTGTTATCGGCCGACCAGTGGATTGATAATCCCAAAGCTTTTGTAAAAGATGTTAAGGGTGCTCTTCAGTTTGTAGAACATCATCCGAAAACACTGGTGGTGTTTGGATTAAAACCAACCTATCCAGAAACAGGATATGGATATATTGAACAAGGGGAAGAACACGGAAAAAATATATATAGCGTTAAGAGATTTATTGAAAAACCAAATCTTTCTAAAGCAAGGCGGCTTATTCAAACTGGACATCATTTTTGGAATGGAGGCATTTTTGTCTGGAAAGCAAAAACCATTCTCGATGAACTTAAAACACATGAACCGCTCATTTATAAAAATCTTAGAAATATAGGCCAATATCCTATAGGCCGTATTTATGAGAAAATGCCTAATATCTCTATTGATTATGCGGTCATGGAAAAAGCACAATCGGTGTGTATGGTTAAAGCATCGTTTAAATTAATAGATATTGGGAATTGGAAGAGCCTTTCTTTAAAACGCCCCAGTCGGGCAAAACAATGGATTCAGCTTAATTCTAAAAATTGTTTTGTGGATGCTCCTACTAAAAATGTGGCAACTATTGGAGTGAAAGATTTAATTATTGTTGATTCCCCTCATGGGCTTTTGGTGTGCCACCGAAAAGATTATGAGCGAGTGAAAGATGTTTCACTTATTTTCAATCGAATCTAGACGAAGTTGTAAGTTCCGAAAGAGCTGTTCTATTACATTTAAAAAAATCTCTCGTATTTTTGATTCTGGAAAGGCGGCTAAAAGACCTGCAACTTTAGTGTGATTGGCAAGCTCTATAAGCGTAAAGTTGTCATCCAGGGCCCCTGTTTGTGTATTATATACTTGGTGAAGATAAAAATTATGTTCCATGGTTTTTAAGGTTGAGTATGGAAATTCTCCTTCGGTGGTTAGCCGGACCCAATGGTAATATCCATTCATATTTCGCCGGGGGTATTCAATTTTTAAGGTTAAATTATAATCTCCAAAATTTTTGGTTTGAAAAATAAAATTTAAATGTTCTGGATCTATTTTTCGGGTGACTTTAAAATAGGGCATCCATTTGTCATAATTTTCAAAGTCTGTGAGTACGGCATAGAGTTTTTGGCGGTTTCCAATGAGGATTCTGCTTCCTCGAACGGTGTATTGGTCCACACGAAAATTTCCATTTTCATCCTCTTCTTCCCAGATAACCTGAGTGGGTTTTAAAAGAAGATTGGGGACAGAAGTCGGAGGAGGAGGTTCTATTGCCATGGGTTCTTCTTGCGCAAACGTTTTAAGACTGAAGGTAATGAGAGATAGGGATAAAATTAAAAAAAGATATTTTTTTTTCATGATGACGATCTCCTTATTGACTGTAGAAGATCTGCAAAAAAAATGCCATGACACTTTGTGCCAAAAATAGGACGTAATGAGTGAATTTTATTGAGATTTATGATGCAGCTAAAAAAATAGGCAGTGTGGTTATTGTATATCTGGTAAACAATACTGTGTATTTTTTTCTACCCAGCATTAATAAAATTAATTTTATGTTGCCAGTGATGTCTAAGCGCTTCTTTTAAAGGTTGATGTTGTGGCAAGGAGAGCTGGGGATCTTTTGATACCATATTAAAGGCTTCCGATCTGGCTGCAATGAGGAGTTCGGTATCGGTTATAAGATTTGCCACTCGAAACCCAGGAAGTCCCGATTGCCGTGTACCTAAAAATTCTCCCGGACCTCGAAGTTTTAGATCTACTTCTGCAATTTTAAATCCTGAAAGATGTTCTTCCATGGCTTTAAGTCGAATTTTAGATTCTTCCGTTGCAGCATATTGAGAGAGTAAGAAACAGTAAGACATTTCACTCCCCCGGCCAATTCTTCCTCTGAGTTGATGAAGCTGAGAGAGACCAAATCGTTCGGGATGTTCTACAACCATGATTGTGCTATTGGGAACATCAATGCCTACTTCAATAACGGTGGTAGAAACCAAGAGATGAATTTTTTTGTTTTTAAAATCTTCCATGATGTGTTTTTTTTCTTCTCCACTCATTTTTCCATGGAGGAGTTCTACGCGAAAGGAGGTAAAAATATTTTTTAGATGTTCGGCCATTTGGGTGGCATCTTTTAAATCTATTTTTTCTGATTCTTCAATTAAGGGATAAATGACATAAGCCTGGCGACCTTTGGCACATTCTTTTTTCATGAAATCATAGAGCTGTAACCGTTGGCGTTCATGAATTACTTTTGTTTTAATCGGTTTTCGTCCTTTCGGCATGTCTTGCATTAAAGAAATATCTAAATCTCCATAGACCGTGAGAGCCAAAGTTCTGGGAATAGGGGTAGCGGTCATGACCAAAAGATGGGGATTAAATCCTTTTTGTTTAAGGACCAGTCTTTGTTCAACACCAAATCGATGTTGTTCGTCCACGATGACAAATCCTAGTTTAAAAAATTCCACATCTTCTTGAATGAGGGCATGAGTTCCAACGATAAAATTGATTTCTCCTTTTTTAAGGTTATCTAAAAGAAGGGAGCGCTCATTTTTTTTCATGTCACTGGTTAAGAGTGATATCTTAATGTTAAAAAGGGAAAGAAGAGTTGTGAGTGTTTTAAAATGTTGTTCGGCTAAAATTTCTGTTGGCACCATGAGCGCTACTTGATGATGGTGCTCTAGTACCGTCAGAGCAGAGAGAATAGCGACCAATGTTTTTCCACTTCCCACATCTCCTTGAAGCAAACGATTCATGGGGGTAGGGCGTTTCAGATCTTCTTCTATTTCTAAAAGAGCTGTTTTTTGTCCAGGAGTGAGTTCAAAAGGAAGAGAGGAAATAAGTTGTGATTTAAATGTTTGTGAAGAAGGGAAGGGGATTCCCTTTTCCTGAGTCATCTGCGACCGCTTTAATGCCAAGCCTAATTCTAAGAAAAAGAATTCATCAAATACAAGTCTTCTTCTGGCGGGATGGGTGCCATTAAGTAATAGATCTAAAGAAGTTTTGTGCTTTGGAAAGTGAATTTCTTGAAAACTTTGCGATAGATCGGGCAGATGATGTCTTTCTTTAATTTCTGGGGGGAGGGGATCGGTAAAAGTATTTAAACTTTGAAGAAGAACATTATTCAAAATACGTCGAATGGTTTTTTGATATAATCCTTCTGTTTCTGAATACACTGGAACAATACGGCCAAAATGAAGACTGGTGCTATGAGTGTCTTCAATCACCTCCAGGTCTGGATGAGTTATTTCTTTTTGGTATTTAAATATTTTTACTTCTCCTCGAAAGACAATGTGCATGCCTACTTTAAAGCGAGTCATCATATATTTCGGGTTATAATGGAACCATTTTAAAAGGAGGGTTCCGCTTGAGTCAGCAACGGCGATGGTTAGAATTTTTTTTCGCTGTAGCTTCATGGGAACGAGAGCTATACGGCGGATGGTTCCAAAAGACGTTTCTGCTTGGCCGGGTGTTAACTGAGCAATAGGTTTAAAATGTTCTCGGTCTTCGTATGTTCTGGGTAAAAAATATAAAGCATCCTGGACGGTATAAATGTCTTTTCGTCTGAGTAATTCTGCCAGAGCTGGCCCCACTCCTTTAATATATTGGATGGGGGTATTAGAGGATATCGAATGGATAACCACTGAGAGCACAGGTTTGGTTCGAGAGATCTTTTAAACGCTCGTCGTCATTGCCATCCATGGAGCGCAAATTTCGTTTAATGCGTCTAGAGGCCCGGTCACAAAAGGATTGGCACAGTTGAATGACATATTTTGATTTTGCTAAACCATCTTTTTGAATGAAGGAAGTGGTTCTTGAAACCGTGCAAATCATGGCATAAAGATCAATAACGGCATTGGCAATGCGTCTTTGGACAAATTCTTTTTCCCAAATGGTTTTTTGATGTTTCATGAGGGTTTTTTCAACGGCCGTGGCCAAATATTTTACATAATCTTCAATCAGTGCTGTTTCTTTTTTAAGATAAATGTCGGCTTTGGTGATCCGGTCTCCTAAGCCGACGATGTCTCGACTAATTTTTTTAACGGCAAAATCAGATAAAGGGCCAATGCCTTTTAAAGGATAGCGCATGGCTTGTCCCACTTCTTTTAAATATTGTCCAGGGCCTTGCATGCCGGCCAGAGCTGTAAAACATCGCAAAATTTCATTGGTACCTTCAAAGATAATATTAATCCGAGCATCTCTTAATAATTGTTCATAGGGGTACTCTCTCATATAGGCAATGCCTGCCCCAATTTGAACAGCTTCATTAATAACTCTCCAGGCAGATTCAGATGAAAAAATTTTACAAATGGCGGATTCCAAAGAATAGTCTTCTACGCCTCGATCAATGAGAGCAGTGGTCATATAGATCATACTTTCAGCAGCAAAGGTATCCATGGTGATGTTAGCAATTTTGTCTTGGATCATTCCAAACTCGGCGATAGATTTTCCAAATTGTTTTCGGGTGGTTGCATGGGTGGTTGCCAATTTAATGGCTTTTTTAGCTCCTCCAATGCAACCGGCAGCCAGTCCCAGTCTGCCATTATTTAAAATTTCCATGGCGACTTTAAAACCTTTTCCTGGTTCGCCTAAGATATTTTCAGCGGGGACTTTACAGTTTTCAAAATATAGTTCTGTAGTAGAGCTTCCCCGAATTCCCATTTTATGTTCTTCTGGGCCATTGCGAACGCCCATGTCTCGTGTGACAATAAAGGCAGTAATTTTCCACTTCTTCAAATTGCCTTGGCCTTCTTTCTCGTCAGGCTCCTCAGTTTTAGCAAAAACAGTAAATACATCAGCAATGCCACCATTGGTAATCCAGATTTTGCTTCCATTTAAAATATAATGTTTTTTGTCTTCGGAAAGAATGGCTTTGGTTTTAATACCTGCGGCATCAGAGCCTGCTTCAGGCTCAGTGAGGGCAAAAGCAGCCATTTTTTTCCCCGTGGCAAGATCAGGTAAATATTTTTTCTTTTGAGCTTCTGTTCCAAAAAGAATAATGCCTTTAAGGCCAATGGACTGATGTCCTCCAAAAGTAACACCCAAAGACGCATCTACAGAACAAACTTCCTGCATAACGCGAGCATAGGCTGTTGCAGAAAGCCCACTGCCGCCGTATTTTTCTGGGATAATCATTCCAAAGAGACCCATTTCTGAAAGCGTTGACATGACCTCTGGTGAGATTTTTTCTTCGCGGTCGATTTTAGTGGTGTCAATATTTTTTTCAGCATATTTTTTAAAAGAATCTACAAGGATATTGACCGTTTCTTTTTCCTCTTTGGACATTTGAGGGTAAGGGAAAACCATTTCTTCTAAAATATTTCCAAAAAAGAGGGATTTAGTGAAGCTTGCGTTTTTTGGGGATGTTGCGACCATGTGTCTTCACCCTAGCGGATTTTTACGCGCCTTGTCAAGAAAACTGTAGATATCCAATCTCCTTGTCTTGATGGGGAAAATTGTGTAAGACCGAAAGAGATGACAAAGGAGTATCTATGATGACCAAAGAGCATGAGTTACTCAGAGAAACGGTTCGTCATTTTTCCGAAAAAGAGATTAAACCCTTTGCTCGTGAAATTGATGAAACCGAAGGATTTCGTTCTGAAATTTTTAAAAAAATAGGAGAGCTTGGACTTTTAGGAGTGACCGTTCCTTCCCAGTACGGTGGGGGAGATATGGATGTCTTGGGGGCAACCATTGTGATGGAAGAATTTGGGCGGGTATGTGCCTCGACAGCTCTTTCTTATTTGGCCCATAGTATTTTGTGTGTGCACAATCTTCATGCCAATGGAAATGAATTCCAAAAGAAAAAATATCTTCCAGATCTTTGCTCTGGAAAAAAATTAGGGGCCATGGGAATGACAGAGCCTGGATATGGGTCGGATGCGATTGGGCTAGAAACTAAAGCCATTAAAGAGGGGAAATTTTATCATCTTACAGGAAGAAAAATGTTTATTACCAATGGTACGGTAGCTCAAACCTTTGTGATTTATGCGCGGACGGGAAAAGAGCGGGAGGTCAGTAGCTTTATTGTTGAAAAAGATTTTCCTGGATTCTCTGTGGGCAAAAAATTATCTAAGTTGGGAATGAGAGGATCTCCAACCTCTGAACTTATTTTAGAAGATTGCAGAGTTCCAGAGGAAAATTTATTGGGGAAGCTTCATCAAGGGCTTCCTCAGATGAAAAAAACGCTGGATGTTGAGAGAATTACTATTTCGGGGATTTCTTTAGGGATTGCCCAAGCGGCACTTGAAGATTCGCTGGCGTATGCCAAAGATCGGAAACAATTTAAAACACCTATTATTGAATTTCAGTTGGTACAAAAAATGTTGGCCGATATGTATACTTGGCTTCAAGCAGCAAGAACCTTAACTTACGAAGCTGCCCGATTGTCGGCTACTGGGAAACCTTTATCTGCGATGGCATCGGCGTGTAAAGTATTTAGTGCTGAAATAGCTACTCAAGCCTCACTTCATGCGATTCAAATCTTGGGAGGATATGGTTATTGCAAGGACTATAATGTGGAACGATATTTGAGAGATGCAAAGCTTATGGAAATTGGCGCAGGAACGTCTGAGGTTCAACGAATCATTATTGCTAAAGAACTTTCAAAATTAGGATTACACTAAGTGCTTTCTTTTCAACTAACAGACGAACAACAGTCTCTTCTTTCGATGGTTCAAAAATTTTGCGTGAGTGAAATCGATCCTGTCATTGGATCGTTTGAAGAGAAGGAAGAATTTTCAAAAATTATTTTTAAGAAGATGGCTGAGCTTTCTTTAATGGGCATGATGACTCCGGAAACATATTCTGGGGCAGGGCTTGATTTTTCAACGTATGCTTTAGTCTTAGAAGAAATTTCTTTTCACTCTTTAGCGGTGGCCGTGTCTTTAGCAGTGACGGGACTTCCTCAAAATATTATTGGGACCTTTGGTAATGAAGAACAAAAACAAAAATATTTAATGCTTTTAGCTCAGGGGAAAAAACTAGGAGCTTTTTCACTGACAGAACCTCAATCGGGATCCGATAGTGCGGCGTTAAAAACAAAAGCCATTCGAGAAGGAAATTACTATATTTTAAATGGCACCAAATGTTTTGTGACGAATGCTGGAGAAGCAGATATTTATTTGGTGCTGGCCAGAACCAGTGAAGATAAGAAAAAAGGCATCAGTGCTTTTATTGTTGAAAAAGACATGGCAGGATTTATGTTTGGAAAAAAAGAACATAAAATGGCCCTTCAATGTTCTCCAACGATGGAACTTATTTTTAAAGACTGCAAAGTACCCAAAGAAAATTTAGTGGGAAAGGAAGGAGAAGGGTTTGCCATTGCCATGCGGGCTTTAGACAGTGGAAGAATTACCATCGCGGCATCGGCGGTAGGGTTGGCTCGGCGTGCCTTTGAAGAAGCAAAAAATTATTCTAAAATACGGGTTCAATTTGGAAAGCCTATTTCTCAGTTCCAAGCGATTCAAACCATGCTTTCAGAGATGGCCATGACGATTGAAGCATCTCGGCTTTTAGTACAAAAAGCAGCTTTTTTAAGAGATCAAAAAATGCCTTATTCTAAAGAAGCCTCGATGGCCAAAACCCTGGCTTCGGATACGGCGATGAAAGTCACAACCGATGCTGTTCAAGTTTTTGGAGGAAATGGATACTGTCAAGATTATCCTGTAGAAAGATTGATGAGAGAAGCTAAGGTGCTTCAAATTGTAGAAGGAACAAATCAGATTCAACGGATGATTATTGCTAAGGAGATATTGCAGTGAAGGAAGAAAAAACAAAAACATTTGTCATAGAAAGTGAAGATTTTTTACAAAAACTAGCTGCTTCTGAAGGGGGAGGAGCGTGTTTTGTTTTAATAGAAGGACGTCCCTTAGGAAGAAAGTTTCCTTTGGTACCTCCTCGTGTGTGTTTGGGGCGAGGAAAGAAAGCCGATCTTTCTATTGATGATCAAAGTGTGTCACAGGTTCATGCCGAAGTGACCGCCAAAGATCATGTATTTTTTATTTCAGATTTGGGAAGTAGAAATGGGACCTTTGTGAATGATGTGCGTATTCAAGAAAAAACATCTCTTAAAGAGGGTGATGTGGTTCGTATTGGAACCACCATTTTTAAATTTCTTCCAGCTGGGAATATTGAGAATGTGTATCATGACAAAATGCGGGATTTAGCGACGATTGATGATTTAACGCAGGTCTTTAATAAAAAATATATTATTGATTTTTTAAACAGTGAATTTGTGCGGTGCCGATCGCTTCGTATTCCCCTGTCTTTTATTATTTTTGATGTGGATTTTTTTAAAAAATTTAATGATCGATATGGGCACTTGGCAGGGGATTATGTCCTTAAAAAAACGTGTGCCTTACTGAAGGATCGAGTTTTAAGAAGTGAGGATGTTTTCGGCCGCTATGGAGGGGAAGAGTTTGTGGTGATTTTACCAGAAGCCACCCTTCAAAAAGCATGTGAAATTGCAGAACGACTGAGAGTGACTGTTGAAAATTATCCCTATGAATATGATAACCAAAAACTTGCTGTAACGATTAGTCTGGGAGTATGTGAGCTAGATATTGCCACGCGGACTCCCGAAGATCTCATTAAAAAAGCAGATCAAGCATTGTACAAAGCAAAAAATTCTGGAAGGAATCAAGTCAGTGTCCTCTAGAATAAAAATTTTACCTTCTCATCTTATCAATCAAATTGCTGCGGGAGAGGTGGTGGAACGTCCTTCTTCTATTGTAAAGGAACTGGTTGAAAATTCTATTGATGCCAGAGCTACGCAAATTGACGTTGAATTGTTAGAAGCAGGAAAAAAGAAAATTGTAATTCGAGATAATGGATGTGGAATGACAAAAGAAGAAGTTGAGCTTTGTATTGAAAGGTACGCAACAAGTAAAATCAATATCTTAGAAGATCTATTTAAAGTAAAAACTTTAGGATTTCGGGGGGAGGCACTTCCTTCGATTGCTTCTGTATCTTACTTTACTCTGATTTCAAAAACCAAAGATACTGTAGAAGCCACAAAGCTTTTTTTGGAGGGTGGGAAAAAACAGGCTTCTAAAATTGTGGGAGCTCCCATTGGGACAGAAATTCAGGTAGAGGATTTATTTTTTAATACACCGGCCAGGCTTAAGTTTTTAAAATCCAATGCTACAGAACTGAGTCATTGTATTGAGATAGTAGAACAGTTGGCGTTGGCGCATCCCATGATTTCTTTTAAGTTGGTTCATCAGGAAAAAGATGTTTTTTTTCTTCCTCGGGCAACGCTCTTAGAAAGAATTTTAGCTGTTCTCAAAGAAAAGCCTGAGGTATTTGTACCCATCGAAAATAATGCCTCGCAGTTTCACCTTTCAGGATATGTGGGATTGCCACGGTTTATGGGGGGGACTTCTCGTCAATGCTATACGTTTGTTAATCGAAGGCCTGTCAGAGATCGAACACTGCTTCATGCGATTTCGGCGGCTTATCAAAGTTTTGTGCCACAGGGGCATTATCCAAAGGTGGTGTTATTTCTAGAAACAGAGGGAGAGGATGTGGATGTGAATGTGCATCCAGCAAAGAGAGAGGTGCGCTTTAAAGAAACACACTTTGTGCATAGTTTTGTGGAAAAGAGTATTCGTCAGGTGTTGGGACAGTTGAGATCAGCGGGAGATAAATTAAATTCTCATGTTTGGTTGGGTGGCGCTGAAGGAGAGGCTCCATCGCCGCGCCCGCAGTTTACGAGGACGGACGATGGAGAGAGTCCTTCAGCGACAGGACCCAAAGATGAAGCAGAAGGGACTGACTCCTACTTTTCCCTCTACCCCCCAGACCACCGAATACAGGTACTTCGAGAAGGTGCCACTGAGGCTTTCACTCAGACCGGCTACTATCGAAACCTTCATTACATTGGCCAAATCAAAAGCAGCTATCTCTTATGTGAAGATAAAGATGAACTTATTTTTATCGATCAACATGCTGCGCATGAACGCGTAGCGTTTGAAAAACTTCGGAAACAATATCGTGATTCAGTCCTTCAACAGCAGTATCTCCTCGTTCCTATTTCTTTAGAAGTCACTCAAGAGGAAGCGGTGTTATTGACGGAGCTTTCTCAGGAACTCTCTCAGCTTGGTTTTGAAATTGAGCCTTTTGGGGGGACTACGTTTCTAATCAAGGCCGTTCCCTCTCTCTTGCACGATCATATTTCTATAGAAGTTATTCGATCTGTAATTCATGAGCTTAAAGAAGTTTCTAAAACATTAGTAGGAGATGAAATCATTAATCACCATTTAGCTACACTGGCCTGTCATTCTGCCAGAACCGCCAAAGAAAAGTTAAGTAGAGAAGAAGTTTCGGCATTGCTTTCAGAACTGGATCAGATTAAAGTAGCCCCTCATTGCCCCCACGGACGGCCGTTTGATTTTCGTGTGCCGATTGTAGATATAGAAAAGTATTTTCGTCGATAACGATGGATAAAATAATTTGTTTGGTGGGACCTACCGCCGTAGGTAAAACACTCCTCTCTCTTGAGTTGGCCGAAAAATTAAATGCTGAAATTGTGTGTGTAGATTCACTGGTTGTCTACCGAGATTTTAATATTGGAACTGCTAAACCAACTTTGGAAGAACGCCAACGAGTACCTCATCATGTGATTGATCTTATTAGCCCCGAAGAAAATTTTACTGCATTTGATTTTTGTGAAGCAGCAAATCAAGCTATTCGATTGATTCAAAAAAAAGGAAAGAAGGTTTTCTTAGTGGGAGGTTCGGGGCTTTATTTAAAAGCCTTAACCCGTGGGATGTTTCAAGCGCCTCCCTCGGATCCCCTTCTTAAAAAAGAATTGGAAAAAGAGATGGAAGAAGAGGGGAGTGAGCGAATGTATCAAAAGTTAAGAGCTGTGGATCCAGAATGGGCTCTTACCCTTCACCCTCATGATCGATATCGGATTCTTCGAGCATTAGAGGTATTTAAAGTCAGTGGAAAAAAATTTTCTGAATTTCGTCAAAAGCACAATCCAAAACAGGCCTCTCCATTTTTAAAAATTGGATTAACGATAGAAAGAGAAAAGCTGTATCAGAATATTGAACATCGAACTCAAAAAATGCTTGCAGATGGCCTCATAGAAGAAGTCTCTGGATTAATGAAAAAATATCCGCTTACCTGTAAACCCTTTAAAAGCGTGGGGTATAAAGAAACACTTCAATTTTTACAATCGTCATCCCCCGGTTTATCCGGGGGATCTAAAGAACTTTCACAAAAAATTACTCAAGCCACTCGGCACCTGGCCAAAGGGCAGTGGACCTGGTTTCGAAAAGATTTAGAAATTCAGTGGTTTTCTCCTCATGACTCTCAAATTTATCGTAAGATTGCAGAATTGTTCTAGTTTTGTTAACATGATGCGTTATGAGGAGCATGACGGGATATGCCAGTGAAGAAGCACATATTGGCCCTGATCGCATCACGATTGAGGTTAAAACCCTCAATAATCGCTATCTTGAATTAAAATTTCGATCCTCTCCTGAATATTCCTTTTTAGAGCCTAAGATTTTAAAAGAGTTAAAATCTTTTTTTTCTCGGGGATCGATTGAGATGTCTTTATTTAGAGAAACGAGGCTAGATAAAACTTCTTTTCCTTCTTTAAATACACCACTCATTTCTTATTATTTTAAGACCTTGCAGCACTTAAAAAAGAAATTCCTGCTCAAGGGAGATATTCACGTAAGACATTTAATATCCATGCCAAATATATGGAATTATAAACATTCTTTTTCAAGAGAATTAGAATTTAAAAAACTTTTTCCAATCTTACAGACATGCTTTAAAAAAGTGAATCTCATGAGAGAAAAAGAGGGGAATGCACTTCAAAAAATGATCTTGAGGGATATAAAAAGATTAGAAAAAAAGATTATAGGTTTGTCTTTCTATAAGGAAACTTTGAGCCAAAAACATGAAGAACGATTAAAAGAAAGAATGACCAAGCTTTTGGGAGAGCAAAAACTAGATGACCAAAGACTTTGTCAAGAAATAGCCTATCTCATGGATAAAGCAGACGTGGGTGAGGAGCTTCAAAGGTTGAGCAGTCATCTGAAACACTTTCGATCCGTCCTTCACGAAAAAGGAGCCATTGGGAAGAAATTAGATTTTGTGATTCAAGAGATGAACCGGGAAATCAATACCGTGGGTTCTAAGATACAAGACCTTAAACTCACTCAAGAAGTTATAGAGTGTAAGTCGTTGCTAGAAAAAATGAGAGAACAAGTTCAGAATGTCGAATAGTCAAAAACCAGGGAATTTAATTATTATCTCTGCTCCTTCGGGTGCAGGGAAAACAACCTTGTGTCGAGCCGTTCTTTCTCGGATGAAAAACATCATTCCTTCCATTTCATATACAACGCGTCCTTCTCGATCTAATGAAAAAAATGGAGTGGATTATTATTTTATTTCAGAAAACCTTTTTAAGGGGATGATTGAAAAAAATGAATTTTCAGAATGGGCACTGGTCCATGGATATTATTACGGGACTCAAAAATCTTTTTTAGAAGAAAATATCCAAAATGGTCGAGATGTCATTTTTAATATTGATGTGCAGGGAGCAAAAAATTTAAAGAAGCAATATCCAGAGGCTGTGACCATTTTTATTCATACCCCTTCTTTTGAAGAATTAAAAAAACGGCTCATTGGGCGAAAAAGCGAAACCGAAAAAAGTATTCAAAAAAGACTTGCCGATGCAGAGGCAGAGCTTAAGAGTTCTTCTGCATATGAGTTTCACGTCGTCAATGATGATGTAGAAAAAGCGGTATCTCAACTGATATCCATTATTGAAAGTAAGCGAAAGAAATGACCCTTCTTCTTGAAGATTTATTTAAAAGCATTTGCGCCTATTATCCAGATGCAGATCTCACCCTCATTAAAAAGGCCTGTGATTTTTCAGAAAAAGCCCATCGAGGTCAAACCCGTGCTTCTGGTGAAGCCTATGTGAGTCATCCTCTGGAAGTGGCCATGATTTTAACCCGTCTTCACATGGATATCCCCTCCATCGTAGCCGCTATTTTACATGATACGATTGAGGATACAGGGGCTACTTTTGAATTCCTAGAGAAAGAATTTGGAAAAGAAATTGCCGAGCTTGTAGATGGAGTGACTAAATTATCTCGCTTAACATTTAAAAATGTTCATGAAAAACAGGCTGAAAATTTTAGAAAAATGATTTTGGCCACTGCCCAAGATATTCGGGTGATGCTTATTAAACTATCTGATCGGCTTCATAACATGAGAACGCTTGCTCATTTGCCCATCAGTAAACAACTTCGCATTGCTCAAGAAACAGCAGATATTTATGCACCTATTGCTAACAGGCTTGGGATTGGGTGGATGAAAATGGAATTAGAAGATCTTTCGCTGAAATATCTAAAACCAGAAATTTATGAATCCTTGGTTGAAAAAGTGGTGGCAACCCGAACCAATCGAGAAGGCTATATTGAAAAAGTACAAGAAATAATTCGAGAAAAATTAAAAGAACAGAATTTAAATTTTATTGAGGTGATGGGTAGGCCCAAACATTTTTTTAGTATTTATAAAAAAATGGAAACCCGAAATTTAGAATTTGAACAAATTTATGATGTGATTGCTTTTCGAATTATCGTTCATACGCTTTCAGAGTGCTATGAAGCTTTGGGAATTATTCATTCGGTGTGGAAACCCGTTCCAGGTCGATTTAAAGATTTTATTGCTATGCCCAAAGCCAATTCCTATCAGTCGCTTCATACAACCGTCATTGGCCCCGGAGGGGATAGGCTTGAAATACAAATTCGAACCGAAGAAATGCATCATATTGCCGATGAGGGAATTGCGGCCCATTGGGAATATAAAGCGGGTAATATGAGCAAAAAAGATGTGGAGCGATTTAGTTGGATTCGTCAGCTTTTAGAATGGCAAAAAGAACTTAGGGACCCTTCAGAATTTTTAGATACCATGAAGTTAGATCTCTTTCCTGGAGATGTCTATGTGTTTACTCCTAAGGGAGAGGTGATGGAGCTCCCCAGAGGGGCCACACCTATTGATTTTGCTTATGCCGTTCATACGACGATAGGACATCGGTGTATTGGGGCTAAGGTGAATGGGAAAATTGTCCCACTTCGATATGTATTAAAAAGTGGAGATACGATTGAAATTCTAACGCAAGCTACTCCTAAGCCCAATAAAGAGTGGCTTTCTTTTGTTCATTCCTCTCGTGCCAAAGCAAAAATTAGAAGTTTTATTAAGGTGCAAGAAAGGGCAAAGGGGTTGGAGTTGGGAAGAGCTATTTGTGAAAAAGCGTTTCGAAAACAAAATTTAAGTTTTTCTAAATTTGTAGATACTTCGGAATTTTCAAAAGCTGCCTCTGAATTAGGACATAAGGACCCCCAAGGAGTTTTGGTGGCTATTGGCTATGGACTGATTCAGCCCTCTCAGCTATTTCAAAAATTATTTCCTTCAGAAGAGATTAAAAAAGAAGAATCTGAAAAGCCTTCTCTCTTAAAACAAATTTTTCAAAAAGCGGCGAAAAAATCTAAAGCTAAAGCCGCGATTAAAATTAAGGGAGAAGAAGATGTCTTGGTGCGCTTTGCCCATTGTTGTAACCCCCTCCCAGGAGATCCAATTATTGGTTTTGTGACGAGAGGAAGAGGAGTGTCTGTTCACCAAGCCGGTTGTGCTAAAATGTTTGCCTGTGATCCCGATCGAAAAATTGATGTAGAATGGGATTTAGATACAAAAGTGGTTCGTCATCACATTAAAGTGAAAGTCGTATGTAAGGATGAGCCCGGGCTTTTAGTGGAAATGAGTCGGGTTTTTACCTCTCGAGGAGTCAATATTTCTCAGGCTCAAATTCGAACCACTCGAGATAAAAAGGCCATTAGTACTTTTGAAGTAGATATTATGGATTTGGAACAGCTGCAAAAGGTCATGAAGGCGATGGAAGCACTACCGGGTGTTATTTCTGTTGAGAGAATTTAAGCGGCTTTGGTGATAAAACCAGAACGTAAACAGCGAGTGCAGACTCGAATGCGACGAACACTACCATTTAAAACAGCGCGAACAGTTTGAATATTGGGAAAGGTTCTTCGCTTTCGCTTATTGTTGGCGTGGCTAACGCTATTTCCAACTAATGGTTTTTTTCCGCAATGATCGCATGCAAGTGACATAATGGAAATCTTCTTAACAAATATTACAAGTTGAGGCAAGAATAAAAATTATGATACACTCCTGTCATTCCTGCGAAAGCAGGAATCTCAGCGTTATGAAAAAGAAGACACTATTATTTTTAAGTATTATTCTTATTTTTCTGAGTGCGGTGGGATTTTCTTTTTCGGATTTTTATCAATCATTGAGTAATCCTAATTTTACTGAAACGCCTTCTGTGGATGCAGTGGTGGCTTTAACCGGTGGGCGAGGACGTTTGTCTCAAGCCTTAAAACTCTTTACGGAGTCTAAGGCGACGGTATTATTTATTTCGGGAGCCCGAAACCGTACATCTGTTCAAGCTATTTTTTCATCCGAAGAACTAGAAAAGATTGATATCTCTAAAATTTATCTAGAACAAGAATCGACGAGTACCTATCAAAATGCACTTCAAACTAGAAATTATATTATTCAGCATTCGTTGGGTTCTGCCATTTTAGTGACATCCAATTATCATATGAAAAGAGCTTTTTTTATTTTTCGAGAACTTTTCCCTGACAATGTCGAGATTATTCCGTATGCTGTGGATGCTACTTCGATCAGCTGGAAAGTGATTTTTTTGGAATATTTAAAATATTATTGGTATAGGATTATTTTATGGCGGTTTTAATTATTCATGGTGGGGCAGGGAATGTCCACACACAAGATAAAGAGATCATTCATCAAGAACTTAAACGCATTTATGAAGATTCTTTTTTATATTTAAAAAATCATTCTGCAGTAGAAGCGGTGATTTATGCCGTGTCCCTTTTAGAAGATTCTCCTTATTTTAATGCGGGTACAGGATCTAAACTTCAACAAGATGGAAAAGCCAGAATGAGTGCATCACTCATGGATGGAAAAACTCAGCGTTTTTCAGCGGTCTTGAATATTGAAGATGTTAAAAATCCTATTCAAGTAGCAGCACACTTGCAAGAAAGTACGGATTCTGTTTTAAGCGGACAATTTGCTACGGCTTTTTCTCGTGAGAAAGGATTTCTTTTTTATGACCCCATTACTCCCCGGCAACGAGAAGTATGGCTTCAAAAAAAGAAGAGTTTACCAGTGGGTACTGTGGGAGCCGTGGCGTTAGATGACAAAGGGCATTTAGCGGCAGCTACTTCAACCGGGGGAAAAGGATTTGAAAAATTAGGGCGTGTTAGTGACTCTGCCATGCCGGCTGGAAACTATGCGAACCAAAAAGCGGCGGTATCGTGTACTGGGATTGGAGAGCATATTATTAATGAATCACTGGCCAGCCGCATTGTAACGCGTGTTATTGATGGAATGACGCTAGAAGATGCCTTTCAAAAAAGTTTTAAAGAAGTCAAAGCTCATCAATACCAAATTGGAGCTATTGGGATCGATAGTGAGGGAAATGTCTCTTTTGATTATTCTACGCCCACCATGAGCTATGCTTATCAAGATCTAGATGGAAATTTAATTATTTATCCTTCTAGCTAGGAAATTTTAAAGAAGAGTATTTTTGAGGGAAGCTTGGATAAAATTTTTTATTCTAAATATCCTTCAAGGATAAAAGCTTCATCAAGAATAAAAATAGATGTATCACGCTGAACTATCGCCTTTGGATGAATGAGGCCATTTGCATGATTGGAGATTAACACTGATCCACGCGGGGAAAAATCCGAGTCAAAAGAATATTTTCTAACTTCCATTATATCGGGATGAACCAGCCATAGATTTACTTCTCCATTCGCTATTGCATTACTTCCTGCTGATTCTTCTAAAATATCACTAATGCGGCTATCTACTGCTGCAGATTGAATGGTGCCATCATTGGCAATTCTATGAATATAAGACTGATTATTAGAAGAGCTCGAAAAATATACATTTGTTTCTTCGTAAATCTTTTCGATATCTTGATTAGCTATAGATAATGCACCCATTTCTTGATCTTGACCATTCGTATTTAGACGGCGAATCGATGTCTCATTTTGATCAACATAAAAAAGGTCTCCTTTTTTATTTACAAACATCGAGTTCTTAATAAGACTACCCGTACCCAAACCAGGGGAAACAACTTGATTTAATATGCCTGGTATCCTATTGCCTGTATTAGGCCCAATGCTATATTTTGTGGTTCGAACAAATCTTTTCAGTTCATCATCATTACGGGTGCTCGAAAGATGATAATCAGCATAAAAAACGGATAGAACTTCATACAACTGCTTGTTTTGATCAATGTAGATATCTTTTAACTCTGCATTCTCCCAATATGAAAAGGCACTGGATGGTTTTGGAACTACATCAGAAATATTTTTATTTAAATCAATCTTTTGAATCCAAGGATAAAATCTATGGATTGTGTTTTGCCATTGATCTGTTGTAGTAGTTTCTAAAAATTTCCCCACATACATATTGTCTTCTTCATCTTTGATCATATCTTGTGCGTATTCTAAAACACTAGGGAGTGAATGGTTAATGACGGTTGACAAAGATAAGCCTGCCTGGGTTGAAGTTTTAATAATTTTAGCATCTGAATAAGAAAAATAAAAATTTCCTGTAGGTGAAATACTTAAAAAACTTGGAATTATGTCACTGTGATCTACTTCCGGCGGTCCTATGAGAAGTCCTTGCCCTGAAGTAGGATTAGTCCCTGAAGGAATTTGGCACTGAGCATAATTAGCATTACTACATGGACGAATGAGTTGATGATTATTAAATGCATCAATGCTTATAACGTCACCGTCCGATAATAAAACAAATGTTATTTTGCCATGTCTTACAAAATATTTTGGGAAAGGTTGGTAGGTTAAGGGATATCCTTTGTGAGAGTTGAAACGATCATTATAATCAGGGTATAATTTGGAAGGATTACGGCTCAGAGGAAGAACAGTGCTAGTTATGTCTGAAATGAGTGTAAATTCACTTCGCTGCCCTCTAGTATAATTCCAGCTTGGATTGTCACTTGAAACTCCTATAATAATATTGTTATCGCTATTAGAAAGATGAGCTAAACATATAATATGAGATACCATAGGATTCTTATCTGCGGCTATGGAAATAATTTCATACGCTGGATGATAATGAAGTGTATAAATCGTTTGTGTATCAGGAAGTATTTTTAGAATACGATTTCTTTCTGCGATATACAATGCTCCTGTTTTGTCCATATCCAGGGCAATAGCATCGTTTAGTCTAATACTGGTAGCGGCCAGATTAGATGTTTTTTCAATGACTGGCTGAGCGGATATTGAGCTATCACCGCCTGCTACAACAGTTATATTTTTTTGGGTATCCATCTTTGAAACGCGATCTGGGGTAAGCATGAAAAGATTGTCATGAGTGTCAAAAAGCATACTTCTAATAAGTCCAGAAATTCTAAATGCCTTTCCGTTTTTTATAGTAATGACAGCTTGAATTTTTCCCTGATTGTCTATCTTGAATAAACCAAGTTTTCGATCTGAAAAATAAACATTATTTTTTGAATCAATCGCTACAGCTAAGATGGAATCCAGTGGTAAAGTTCCTATATAATTGTTCCATTTTCTTTGAGCAGGTTTCTTGGTAAATATTTTTTCGACTATTTTCCCACTGAAAGATTTGACTTTTACAACTACCCGATTGGCAGAAGCAGGGAAGAGAATCTCATGCGAAAAGTTTGTTGTATTGCTAGGGATATCCAGGATGTTTTCATCTGAGAGATTATCTATTGTATAAAAAATTTTTTGAATGCCAGTAGGAGAGGTTACGGAAAATGAAATTTTACGATCATGCAGAGCGAAATTATCTACTAAAAAAGTATCTCTTTGTGTTTCAATACGAGAAACTTCTACAAAGCTAAAGTCTTTACTGATCATGGGTGAACTATAAATAATGGAACCCGATTCCTCTAATACATAACAATAATTTAAATGACGAGATTCTCCGGCTCTTCCTCCTAAAACCGTTGTCAGATAATTGTAGGATTCCAAACTTCCACTATTAAACTGGACTTGATCGCTCTCTGATGGAGAATTGCAGTCTAAATTACGATCCAAGGCTGCATATACTTTTAGATGATCTATGTTTTTCTTAAAAGTAATGTTCGTAATGGATTCATCTTCTTCAAAAAGATTTTTGTCGGGAGTGATCTCTACATCTACAAATGCTTGTTTTTCAATAACGTAGTTACGTGAAATAATGTCGGTTGAAAAATTTCCAGCTTTATCTTTGGCTTTAATGCTTAAATGACTATCATGTTGGTCCAAAATTATTTTTAATTTCTCCTGAGCTGCTTTATCGATTTGTTTTACAGAGGTCTTGCCCAATGCTAGTTCCATGCCTCTAATTTTACTATATAAAAAGGTTACATCCTCATTCGCTGATACTTCAACTTCTTGGTCAGTCGTATAGTGGCCATTGGCTTCTGCTACAGCACTTATTATGGGGGGAGTTTTGTCACAAACAAATGTAGTTATGGCAGAAGGACTGCTTAAATTACCCGTACTGTCCATGGCAATTGCTTGAAGTTTTCCTTCTTCCCCTTCATTTAATCCTTCAGCGGGGCACGGAAGATTAAATGACTGTTGATAAATTTTAACGTTTCCTGCTTTAACTTTTGTGTTTAGATCATCGGCGTCTTGAATTATGTTTAAAATACCATCAGATAATGCATAATATAATTGTGCTTTTTCTTGAGATTTATTTTCTATGGTTACTTGTAGTTCATTGCTGTAGAAGCCAGCATTTGAACTTAATTTTATTTCTGGGGATACTGGGGGTGTTAGATCAAAAGAGTAAGATAATGAGGTTTCAATTTTTTTTCCTTTAGAGGGGACAATTAAAAATTTAAAAACAGTATCAGCGCTAATAGAAATAGATTCTCCCTGATATAAAAACTTTGAATCTTCAGTGGGTGAAGCAACAGCATTATTCCCTTGTGTAAAATAAATTTTAGTACTGGTATCATTTGAAATATTAAATGTGAGTTCGAGCCCTTTTTGGGCGTCTTTTTGGCTATAGGTTGTTGCAGGTAAAGATGCGGTCAGAATTGGGCTTGCTTCTTGTTCAATAGCGGGAGCTTGGCTTGAAACAATGGGACTGGTACTTTCTCCACCCCCTCCACCACCGCCTCCTCCGCAGCTTACAAAAGTGATACCCAAAAAGAGAGAAAAAATAAAAGTTAAATAATCTTTAGTTCTCATGAAATATTAATCCTACATACGTTCTACAGTTTTAAGTGTACTGCGACTTTTTTGTTTGTCAACTGAAGATGCTATTTTTGATTTGTTTTAAGTTCGTTTTCTAAATCCCACACGAACTGCTTGATGTGCTTTCTAAAGAATTCTTTAATGGTTTCCCAGGGTGTGTGACACTTGTTTTTATAATTGGGATCGGGATCACTATCGGCATCGGAAAAATAAACCAGGGATTTCCCAATCTGAAAGGGGTTAATACGTTCTTTTCCAAAGCGGCGTATGGCATAAGAGGCGATTTGATCAAAAGGAATGGATTTTAAAATAAAATAAAGATCTACAAAGTCTCTCTTGGTGCCTCTTTGATGAATGGCAATAAGCTTCATGGTGGCAATGTCCAAAATACCTGAAATTTTAATTTTTCGCTGTAGGTCCTTTATAAAACGTTCTTTATGAATTGTAAGTTTCGGTGTCATTTGAGTGAGAACCAAACTTCCCAAAATGTTTTTGATTTTTTAGACAACGCCCGACTAGTATATAAAACTTCAATAATTTTTTTTGTTGGAAAAACAAGCTGAAGCCATTGGAAAGCCTGCTCGTTTCCAAGTTCTAATATCCGCTCGATGATGTATTTTGAAAATGTGTGAATTTCTATTTTTTGTGGATCTATGTCCCAGAATAACCAATGTATATCCTTTGGAATCTGCCTACTTGTTTCTTCAAGTGCCATCAGCCGAGTGACATTTTCATGTCCCAGGGGGCCTAGATACGTATGAACTATTTTCCCTTTTGCTCTGCGAGAAACCACATAAGCATACTGTTTTTTTTTCAATGTTTTAAGGATGATTGCCATAGCCTAATTATCACACAAAGTGTGATAATTTGTCAAATTCCAGATCTTTATAATTCTTCAGGGGGTTCAATCCCTAAAAGAGAAAGCCCAGTGCTCATGACTTGTCGGGTGGCGGTGACCAATTTTAAACGAGCAGATTGAAGATCGGGATTTTCCTGAATGACTCGATGTTCGTGATAGAAGCGATTAAAAAGTTTAGCAAGATCGAGCAAATAATTAGCAATATAGCAGGGCTCAAAATCATGTGCTGCGGAGGCAATAATATGAGGGAAGCGTTCCAGGTGGCCAATAAGCATGCGCTCTTCGGGGGATTCGAGGGGGATGAGAGATCCCTCGCTTTGCTCGGGATGACATGCTTTCTTCTCGGGATGACATGCTTTTCGTAAAATACTGGAAGCTCGGGCATAGGTATAAAGTACATAGGGGCCGGTATCTCCATCTGGGTTTAAAATAACGTCCCAATCAAAGACAGAGTTTTTAATGCGTTTACTACTAAAGTCTGCAAAAATAATGGCTCCCAATCCTACTTTTTGAGCCACTTCTTTTTTGTCTTTTAAAGTTGGATTTTTTTCTTCAATGATTTTAGAAATAAGCTCTGTGGATCGATGGAGCATGTCTTCTAGCCAAATGGCTTTGCCTTCCCTAGTAGACATCTTTTGATCCTTAAAGCGAATTTGTCCAAAAGCGATATGGTGGCAGTTTTTTACCCAGGGTTTTCCCATGAGTTCAATAATTTTAAAGAGCTGTTTAAAGTGAAGCGTTTGAGTGTCTCCAACGACATAAATAATTTTATCAAAGTGAAGTCGATTATGCCGATCAAAAAGAGCAGCAATGTCCCGGGTAAGATAGAGAGAGGCTCCGTCGGATCTTAAAAGCAGTGCTGGGGGCATTCCAAATTTTTCGAGGTCAATAATTAAAGCGCCTTCGGAAATTTGGGTTTTAAGAGAGGCTTGAATTTCTGAAATGGTTTTTGGGATGAATTCATCGTAATGACTTTCTCCTGAGACTTCATCAAATTGGACATGAAGATCATCGTAAATAAGTTTAAATTCTTTAAGACTGAGCTCTTTAAATTCTTTCCACAGCTTTAGAGCTTCTGGGTCTTTTTTTTCACACTTTTTAAACCACTCTCTAGCCTCCTCCTCTAAAGAGGGGTTGCTTTTAGCTTCGGAATGAAATCGCACATAGAGAGAATGAAGATATTGAATGGGATCGTCCTTTAAATCTTTTACATCCCCCCATTTTTTAAAAGCACAGATGAGTTTTCCAAATTGGGTTCCCCAGTCGCCCAAATAATTAATGCCAATGCAGGTGTGCCCCAGCATTTCAAAAATTTTCTTTAAGGAATTTCCAATAATGGTAGCTCGAAAGTGGCCAATGTGAAAGGGCTTGGCAATATTGGGAGAAGAATATTCCAAGACAATCGTTTTGGGCGTTTCTTCATGAGAGCTTCCGTAGAGCTCTTTTTTATTTACAATGTCTTGGATGATTTCAGTTTGATAAAATTTTTGATTTACAAAAAAATTTAAATAAGGGCCTGTTGAAATGACTTTGTCAAAATGAGGGGAAGGGGGAAAAGCCTGAGCCAATTCTTGAGCAAGATCTTTTGGATTTTTTTTAAGTTCTTTGGCCAATGGAAAACAAATAAAGGAATAATCCCCCATCTCTAAAGAAGGAGGTTTTTCGATAAAAGGGACAAAAAAAGAAGGATCTTTTTTTGTTTTTTGAGATAAAAATTGAGAAATTTCCTGGACAAAAGAAGTTGTCATTTGAGAGATTTAATGACCTCAAAAATTGCCTTAGGGTAAAGGATATGCTCTTTTTCTTTAATTCGCTGATGTAACGTTTCTTCTGTGTCATTTTTTAGGATAGAAACCTTGGCCTGTAAAATGACAGGGCCTGTGTCAACCCCCTCATCGACGAAATGAACCGTACACCCTGTTTCTGTAAGGCCGGCTTTAAGAACATCTTGAACGGCATGTGAGCCTCGAAATTGTGGAAGCAGGGCAGGATGAATATTTAAAATTCTTTTGGGAAATGCCTGAACAAAAATAGGAGATAGAATTCTCATAAACCCTGCTAAAATAACCAGATCTACTTGGTACTGTTTTAAGGTGGCCAAAAGCATTTGATCATACGCTTCGCGAGATTCAAAAAGTTTTGAATTCAGAAAGACACCTGGGATGTTATGGGCGATAGCTTTTTTAAGTGCGGGAGCATCTTTGTGGTCACTAATCACAACTCCTACATATGCCGGATATTCTTTTTTTTGGCAGGATTTCATGATGGCTTCGAGATTAGACCCTGTTCCCGATGCTAATACTCCCAATTTAGTTTTAGATGTAGACGACATTTGGATCATTGTCATCCTTTCTGCGTTTAGAAATAACTTCTCCTATACCATACGCCTTTTGATTTTGAGCGTGCAAGGTTTTTAGAATTTTTTGAGATTCTTTTTCAGGAACAATCAATATGTATCCAATGCCACAGTTAAACGTTTTAAACATTTCTTCTTGAGAGATGTTTCCTTTGGTTTTTAAAAAATCAAAAATGGGAGGGATAGGCCAACTTCCTTTTTGTATGCGAGCGGAAACACCTTTGGGAAGAACCCGGGGGATATTTTCTGTAAAGCCCCCTCCGGTAATATGAACCATTCCGTGAATGGAAAATTGTTTTAAAAGTTTTAAAACAAGAGGGACGTAAATAACGGTAGGAGTCAGCAGTACATCGGCCACTGTGCCAATCTCTTTGATATGATCGTTGGGAGACAATTTTAAATCTTCAAACATAATTTTTCGAACCAGCGAATAGCCATTACTGTGGAGGCCGGAAGAGGCAAGCCCAATGAGTACGTGCCCTGGTTTGATTTTGGACCCATCGACAATTTTATTTTTTTCAACAATGCCTACCGCAAAGCCAGCCAAATCATATTCTTTGGGATGATAGAATCCTGGCATTTCGGCAGTTTCGCCGCCAATCAAAGAACAATGGGATATCCGACATCCTTCAGCAATGCCTTCGATAACATCTTTGGCGACATTCATATCTAGTTTGGCAGTAGCAAAATAATCTAAGAAAAAAAGAGGTTCTGCGCCGGTTGTTAAAACGTCGTTGACGGACATGGCGACCAAATCAATGCCTACGGTTTTATGGCGATTCGCCATGAATGCAATTTTGAGCTTGGTTCCAACGCCGTCTGTTCCTGAGACAAGAATAGGATTTTTATATTTTTTAAAATTAGCTTGAACTAAAGCGGCAAAACCACCTAATCCTGCTAAAACATCTTTTCGATAGGTGGATTTAGCTAAGGGCTTGATTTTCTCAATAAATTCGTCAGCTCTTGTAATGTCTACGCCACTTTTTTTGTAATGGGATGCTTCCATTTGCTTTTTTCCTATAAAAACGATACAAAAATGGCAAGAAAGACGCAATTACTTTATGATCAATCGCTATACCCGGCCTCGTATGGGGCACCTCTGGAGTACGGAGGCCAAATACAAAAAATGGTTACAAATTGAGCTGGCTCATGTGGATGTCTTGGCCGAAGAAGGCCAAATTCCCAAAGAAGCCGCTGCTACCATCCAGAAAAAAGCAGCTTTTGGTATTTCTGAAATCGAAGCTTTAGAAAAAAAAGTAAAACATGATGTCATTGCGTTTATTACCAATGTCTCAGAAAAAATTGGCCCAGAAGGAAGATATCTTCATTTTGGGCTCACCTCTTCAGATGTGTTGGATACGGGACTAGCTCTTTTATTAAAAGAATCAGCTCAACATATTTTAGATGAAATAAAACTTTTAATGAAAGTTTTAAAAGACAGGGCCTATGATACAAAAGATTTAGTGACCGTTGGTAGGTCGCATGGGATTCATGCAGAGCCTACCTCTTTTGGATTAAAGTTTGCGCTTTGGTATCAAGAAATGGTGCGAAACTATAATCGTCTTAAAAAAGCGCAGCAGACAATTGCGTATGGAAAATTTTCAGGAGCGGTTGGAAATTTTGCCTATTTGACTCCTCAAATTGAAGAAAAAATTTGTAAAAAATTAGAATTAAATTTTACTCCTGTCTCTACTCAGGTGATTCAACGCGATCGTCATGCTGAATTTTTTTCAACGTTAGCCATTATTGCTGGCACCATTGAAAAAATGGCAACAGAGATCCGGCACCTTCAGCGAACTGAAGTGGGTGAAGTAGAAGAACCCTTTATGGAAGGTCAAAAAGGAAGTTCGGCCATGCCGCACAAAAAAAATCCTATTTTGTGTGAAAACTTAACGGGGTTGGCTAGACTCGTTCGATCTTATGCGATGGCTTCCTTTGAAGATATGGCGCTTTGGCATGAGCGAGACATTAGCCACTCTTCTGTGGAGAGAGTCATTGCTCCGGATAGTACGATTTTAGTTGATTTTATGGTGGCCAGGATCAGAGAGGTTTTAGAAGGGCTTGTTATCCACAAAGATACAGTAGAAGCTAATGTTCATAAAACTCAGGGACTTATTTTTTCTCAGCGCGTGCTCTTAGCCCTGACTCAAAAAAATATAGCCAATAAAAATATAGATCGACAAAAAGCCTATGAATGGGTGCAAGAGCATGCACTAACAGCCTGGAAGAATAAAACATCATTTTATGATCTTTTATCTAACGACAAGCGTATTCGAGAGTATTTATCTGAAAAAGAACTCAAAGGCTGTTTTAACCCAAAGCATTATCTAAAACATGTTTCTCAAATCTATCGGAGGGTATTTGAATGCTCATAAAAAAAGAAAAAATATACGAAGGAAAAGCAAAGATCTTATATAAAACCAATGACCCAGACCTTCTCATTCAGTACTTTAAAGACGATGCCACTGCCTTTAATGCCAAGAAAAAAGGGACAATCGTCAATAAAGGGGTGATGAATAACAAGATGTCTTCTTTTATTTTTACATTTTTAGAAAAAAATGGAGTGAAGACTCATTTTAAGGAACATCTGAATGACCGAGAGATGGTGGTTCGGGCATTAAGCATTATACCTGTTGAAGTGGTGGTTCGAAATCGAGTGGCGGGATCTTTAGCCAAGCGCTTGGCGATGGAAGAGGGCACAGTGCTTAAGCAGCCTATTTTAGAATTTTTTTATAAGAGTGACCCCTTAGATGATCCCATGATTAGTGAAACAGCGCCGGTTGCTTTTGGGTGGACAACGCAAGCTCAAATAGACCATGTAAAAAAAGAAGTTTGGAAGATTAATACGCTTTTGACAGAATTTTTTAATGAGCGGGGAATTGATTTAATTGATTATAAATTGGAATTTGGGAAAGACAGCCAGGGGCAGCTTTTTTTAGCCGATGAAATTTCTCCGGATGGTTGCAGGCTGTGGGAAAAGGGGACAGGGGAGAAGTTGGACAAAGACCGCTTTAGAAGAGACTTAGGGAAAATAGAAGAATCATATGAGAAGGTATCAAAACTGATCTGTGGGAGCTGACATCTTTTATGACCTTTGCTGAAGTAAAGCGCAGGCCTTCGGGGCCGAGCCATGAAGCAGGGGCATAAAAGATGTCAGCTCCTGGTGATGAGTGAAACATGATAGCTCGCATATACATTACACTTAAAGAAGGCGTACTAGACCCCCAGGGGAAAACTGTCCAAAAATCCCTAAACTCTCTAGGTTTTAAAAACATTAGCGATGTCCGTGTGGGGAAATATATTGAAGTAAAAATAGATAAATCCATTAAAAAATCTCAAGCCCAAAAGCAAATTCAAAAAATGTGTGATGAGCTTTTGGCCAATACCGTCATTGAAAATTATTCTTTTGAGATCCTTCGCTCTGCTCAGGATGACAGAGCATGCCAGGATGACAGGGTATGAAATGGGGTGTTGTTGTTTTCCCCGGTTCTAATTGTGATCACGATGCCTACCATGTTTTAAAACACGTTCTTCATCAAGATGTTCATTTTCTCTGGCATAAAGATAAAAATCTAAAAACTTATGATGCCATTGTTCTTCCCGGCGGGTTTTCCTATGGGGATTATTTAAGATGCGGAGCGATGGCTCGATTTTCCCCAATCATGAAAGAAGTGATTCAATTTTCTAAAAAAGGAGGGTTGGTTTTAGGCATTTGTAATGGGTTTCAAATTCTTTTGGAATCTGGGCTTTTGCCGGGTGCCATGCTTCAAAATGCTTCTTTAAAATTTATCTGCGAAACTGTCACTTTAGCGGTGGAACACAATCGAAATCCTTTTACAAAAAAATATAAAAAAGGAGAGCACCTCCAAATGCCCATTGCCCATGCGGAGGGAAATTATTTTATTGATGCAGAGGGTTTAAAAGAGCTGGAAGATAATGGTCAAATTATTTTTCGATATGTGAAAAACCCTAATGGGTCGTTAAAAAGCATTGCCGGGATTTCAAATAAAAAGGGAAATGTCCTGGGACTCATGCCCCACCCCGAACGAGCATCTGAAGCTCTCTTAGGGTCTACCGATGGCCTTCGCCTTTTTGAATCTGTTATATAGCAAAAATATTGCATTTATATAACATTTGTGTTATATAAAAGGTATGAAATGGGAAGCTTTTTATGCTAAATTTAGTGCTTGTTCTATTATTACGCCACAAATGGTCTATGCGTGCGGAGGGCATGATACATCCCTTCAAGTGCAAATGAGCCGCTGGGTTAAGAGTGGAAAATTGATCAAGCTTGCACGTGAAAGGTATGTATTTTCTGCACTTTATCAAAAAGATACTTTTTCAGAAGTATATATTGCCAATCATTTGGTATATCCTTCCTATGTGAGCTTAGAGTATGCACTTTCATTTTTTGGTTTAATCCCGGAAGCTGTATATTCCGTAACTTCAGTAACATCTTTAAGACCCATTAAATATCAAACCAAAGCTGGAAATTTTACATATCGGCATCTTAAAAAAGAAATGTTTTGGGGATATGAATCTCAAAGTGAAGGAATGAAGGAAGCTATGATTGCTTGTCCTGAAAAAGCCATTTTGGATACTTTTTACTTTTGGAGGGGGGAAATTTCTCAAGCCAGAGTAGATGAAATGAGATTCCAAAATTTAGATCAAATTAATGTTGATAAACTCCTTCAATTTACAGAAAAAACAAAAAATTCGAAATTGTCAAAAATTATTCATCATTTTTTACTTCCTTTAATTCATGAGGAGAAAAAAGCTGCATGAAAGATAGAGCTTTAGCGTTAGCCTTATCCTTCCCCCAGAAACAACGAAAAAATGTTTTAAGAGAATATATGCAGGCCAATATTTTGTACTCCATTCAACAGTCAGGAGCTTTCCAATATATTGCTTTTCAAGGAGGGACGGCTTTACGGTTCCTTTATTCCATTAAAAGATTTTCTGAGGATCTAGATTTTGCTCTTGAAAAAAAAGAAGGTTTTGATTTTCGAAAAATGAAAGAAAAAATCTTAAAAGATCTTCAATATGGGGGATTTCAAGTAACTATTCATGAAAAAAAACCGAAAACAGTAAAAGTTTTATCTGTGAGAGTTTCAGAAGTTCTTTTTAAAGCGCAAGTCAGTCGTCGAGAAAATGAAAATTTAGATATTCATGTAGATATAGATACAAATCCTCCTTCGGGGGCTCATTTTATGACAACCCTTATTAATCACCACTTTGTTTTGTCTTTAAGGCATCATGATTTGGCCTCTTCCATGGCAGGAAAACTCCATGCTGTTTTTATGAGACCGTATGTAAAGGGGAGAGATTTATATGATTTATTATGGTATTTGACAAATGTTCAGAAAGTTGCACCCAATATTTTATTTTTAAATAATGCTTTAAAACAAACAGGGTGGAAAGGAGCAGGAATGACTGAGGAGAACTGGAAAAAAGAATTGTTTGCTCACATTTCAAAATTTAATTGGGAAGAGATTGTCCGAGATGTAAGTTCCTTTTTAGAAGTTCCGAGCGAAGCTAAGTTTTTAGAATTAAAAACATTTGAGGGATTGTTGCATTAAAATTTAATTGTAAGTGAATTTCCATTCCACTCCAGATTAACGCCATATTTTTTTTGAAGAATCTGCCATTTAGATTCTTTGACGTTTCGGTTAAATTTGTGGGCAGAAGAGACTGCAGAAAAAATATTTCCTCCATAAAATCCGCTGGCTAAGAAAGTGACGATGCCAAAAGCGACATAGTGCTCATCTCTCCAAGTCGCATATATTCCATAGGCGAACATGCTATTTACCACAAGTGCCGACATACCATCCCAAAATCGGCCGTCATACCATTGGCCCAAGCCTGGGAGCATTGCTGAAAACATTCCGGCTAAAAAGGGAGATCGATAGGGGAGTGTGTGCCACTTTTCAATTTCTGTCGAAAGAAGCATGGCTTTGTTTTTGAGAGAAGGATTTTTAATGAGAGAGAGTTCTTGGGTTGCTTCTTTGGTTTTTTCCTGGAAAAAATAAGCCCACCCTTTTTGATACCATGCAATGTCATTCAGTGAACTTTTTGGATAACGCTCTTGAAACTCATTCCATGTTTCCTGTGCGGCTTTGTATTTTTTAGAAAGAAAGTGAGTATGGGCAATGGAAAAAAAAGAGTTTTCCCCAAGCCTTGTATGTGGAAAATCAGTGGATAATTTTTGAAAATAGGGGAGAGCGGCCTCCCATTTTTCTCCCTTAAGATAAGAGTATCCGATTTGAAATTCAGTGTGTGAATTTTGGGGGTGTTTTGGATAAAAATATAAAAAACGTTTATATTCAGTGATGGCTCGGTAGTAGTCTTCTTCTTGATAGAGATGATTGCCAAACTGTAGGATCTGTTCTGGGCTGTCTTTGGAAAATAAAGACAGAGGAAGGAATGAAAAAAACATGAAGAAAAAAAATATTTTTTTCATGGTGCTGTAAACCAAAAGTCATTTGCAGAGACTGGATCAAAAAGTCTTCGATGTCCAAATTTTTCAATAAGAGAATAAAAAGAATTACCACGCCCATTATCTCTCATGTATCTGTCGGTCGCCATCCACCCGCCCAGAAGAGGCCCATGTTTTTGAATGGCCTGGTATCCATAATCAGCGCAGGTGGGGTACATTCCACATCTAGCTCCATCTGCAGGGCTCAAGACTTTTTGATAAAAATAAAATCCATATTCAAACCGTTGATTCCAAAATCCCTCTTCTTTCATCACCGGTGCTTTTTCTGTCACAGACCAGGGGTCTAAAAAAGCAGTGAGGGCAATAAAAAGCAATGTCGAAATCATCGGATGAGAGTTTAATGAAGCCCTCATGAAAGGCAAGAGCTTAATTTAAAATTAATGCAAAAAATATCGATAAAAATTTGAAATATTTTTAGTTCGGCTTATACTTAAAAGTATAAGCGGTACGTGAGTTGTTTTATGAAGTCTTTAGAAAAAATATCTTTAAAACGACATCCTATGCGGATGTCTTGGCTTATTTTTTTAGGCATGCTTTCTGCCTGTGGTGGAAGTGGAGGAGGTGGGAGTGTTCCATCAGGAAGTATGGGGGCTATTGTTTCAAGTGCGGCCCCACAAGCTTCTTCTGAGCAGTCTCCCACTCAGCTGTTGCTGGAGGGAATAGCTCAAATGACAGCTGATGATTGTAGTGGGCCTTACACAGTTCAATCTCTGGATTCTAAGGGTAGTAATGCCTTAAATGTTTTAAGTGATACGACTATTGTTCCCATAGATGCTATAAACACCACTTTTTTTTCAGATAAAAACTGTTCAAGTTCAACACCAAATTTAATTCTTTTAAAAGGGACAAGCTCACACAGTTTTTATCTAAAAAGCACAAAGGTAGGAACTTTTTCCCTTAAGGTTCAAGCGGCAGGGCTGACTCTCAAAGCTCCTTTTTCAATTGATATATCAGCAGGGGCAGCGAAAAAGCTTTTACTTCAAGGAGGGAAAGAGAGCATTAAAGCGGGAGACTGCGAAGGCCCGTATAGCGTTATTGTCATGGATCAATACGACAATATTTTATCCCTTTCTCAAGATATAATTATTGTCGGGGGATCTGCTATTTTTTATAGTGATGCTGCCTGTACGAATTCTACTTCAGTTCTTTCTCCTCAAAATAATTCTTTTTATCTAAAAAATTTGGCTGCAAACCTATTTACTCTGACGGCTTCAAAAGAGGGGCTTCAGTCTGCCCAACGTTCCATTGCAAGTGTTGCCGCAGATGCAGCGAAGCTATTGGTGAGTGGATCGCAGTCTATTCGAGCGGGGGAGTGTAGTGCCTATACTCTTTCTTCTGTAGATTCGAATAGCAATCCCTCTACTGTTTCCCAAGAAACTCCCATACAGCTTTCACAAGGAGTATTTTTATCACAGGACGATTGCAATAATGGGGTGAATATTTCTTCAACTGTCACTTTAGCTCTAGGAAAAGATTCAATGGCTCTCTATTTTAAGCCGACGTTGGCTCAGCCTACTGAGCTTAAAGCTTCGGCTGCTGGATTTGTGGATGGAACTGTCACGATGGATGTTCAACCCGATGTGGTATCACAATTTATGGTAATGGCCTCTTATGTCATGGCAGGAGTTTGTAAGGAATATAAAATCATTGCGAAAGATCAATATGGAAATCCAAGCAGCGTGAGTGTTGATGGTATACATATTGCTTTAAATAGGGATCATATTGGATCGGGGAAATTGTATGGTGCTTCTGATTCTACGTGTAGCGGTGACACCATCACTGGCTTTAACATTTTAGTGAGAGAAAAAGAAAAGAGTTTTTATTTTAAAGATACAAGAGCAGAATGGTCTACATTTGTTGTCCAGGCAAATGGATTTTCTGACATTTCATCTACCGTATTAGTAATGCCCGAAGCTCCCTCTTGGCTTGAACTGAGTGGGCTACCCCAAATTGTTGCTGGGAACTGTTCTCCTTATATTATTAAGAGCAAAGATACTTATGGTAATCTTTCGAAAGTTTCTCAAGATGTGTCACTGAATCTTCTTTCAAACAGTTCTAATGTGACGTTTTATTCAGATGGAAGTTGCACTTCTGATCCTATCCTTAACTCTACGATCACGATTCCAAAAGATCACGATACGATCACCGTTTATGTAAAAGATACCCAGGTTGAAGAGGTCTATTTAAAAATTTCTGATAAAGCCCAACAGTTAACGGCAGCTACCTTAACGGTTCCTATTGTGGCCGCTTCACCCCAAAACATATCATTTACAGGAGGAACCACCGTATTAACTGCTGGAAGGTGTGGTAGCTATACCCTTTCCATTAAAGATGAGCATGGGAATCTTTCTCCTTTGCAACAAGCGTATATCTCATTGAATGGTGGAGGAGGTCAGGCTTTGTTTTATAGTGATCTATCAGCGTGTGAGCAGTCACAAACTCCAATTAATTTTTTAGCGTTTAACAATGAATCTCAAAAAACATTTTATTTAAAAGATTTAAAAGCCGAAACTTTTCTTCTCAATAGTTATTATTCTGCGTTATCAGCATCATTAAGTGTTACGGTGAATCCTGATGTTCCTACTAGGCTTCTCATTGATTACGGGCCTACGAATACGGCTTCCTCTCTAGGAGCAGGAAATTGTCAGCCATATCACGTCACACTTAAAGACCAAAATGGGAATGATACAACATCTTCTACCTCTTACGTACTCTCTCTTTCTGTTGATCCAGAGGATAGTGCCAGTTTTTCTTCTCTGAGTGATTGTAGCGAGAACTTACCTCTTGATACATCTAGTGATTCATCAGTGAAATGGTATTCGATTACTATACCTCAAGGACAATCCATGACGCCTTTCTTTTTTAAACCTACAAAAGCAGCAATTTTAACTGTCAAAGCGCAGGTTCGAAATATTTTTCCTGAACAAAGTTTTTCAATTGCTGTTAATCCAAGATGGCCGTCTACTATTTCAGTGACTGGCGCTAAAACCACTTTTTCTACAAATCAATGTACGAAATTTACTGCCACCTTTAAAGATGAGTATTTAAATCCAACGTCTTATTATCAATCCAGTTCTGTTGGTTTTCAAAGTTTGGAGAGCAATGGTATGTTTTATAATGATTTAAATTGTAGCTCTTCTTATCCTGTGAGCCTATCCTCACCAGGCGGGCCATCATCTATAGATTTTTATTTTAAAAGCACTCAAGCAGGGTCCACCACTTTACAAGTTTCAGCGAATATTGGAACCAATAGAACGTTTTTAACTGGGCAGCTCCCTGTTTCGATCCAAGTTCCCGTTTATGTCATCACTGCAGGAGGTGGCCACAGCTGTACGATTAAAGAGGGAGCGGCGTGGTGTTGGGGATTTAATGGTTATGGACAATTGGGAAATGGGATGCAAGACGGTAGTCCTCACCCTAACCCTATTTCTGTTTCAGATCTTACTTCTGGTGTAACAGCCATTTCAGCAGGAGGGAGCTATCGCACCTGTGCCATTCAAAACGGTGCAGCCAAGTGTTGGGGAGATAATAGCGGTGGGCAACTGGGGAATCAAACCATAGGGGTTCCTCAATTAACTCCTTTCCCAGTTTTTGGGTTAGAGTCCGGCGTTACAGCCATTTCAGCAGGGGAAAATCATACCTGCGCCATTCACAATGGTGCAGCAAAATGTTGGGGGAAGAATAATTATGGCCAAGTGGGGGATGGAACAATGGGGGGCATCAGATTAACCCCCGTTCAAGTGGCTGGGTTAAATTCTGGTGTTACAGCCATTTCAGTAGGGGGTTATCATACCTGTGCCATTCACAATGGTGCAGCCAAGTGTTGGGGGAGAAACGATAATGGTCAAACAATAACAAATCAACTGGGGTATTCGGCGGGATATATGTCCTTAACGCCCACCGCAGTTTCCCAGCAGTATTCTGGGCTTACTTCTGGTGTTGCGGTTCAAGCCATTTCGGCGGGGAATTATCACACCTGTGCGATTCAAAATGGCGCTGCCAAATGTTGGGGGATGAATAACGTTGGTCAAGTGTCATGGGCTTATAACTATTCCGCTGGTGTAGCAGCCATTTCAGCAGGCAACCAACATACGTGTTTAATGTCTAACGGTGCTGCAAAGTGTTATGGATATAGTGCCAACGGTCGACTTGGAAATAACTTTGGATCTTTTGGTGCTCCCGCTATTTCAGCAGGGGCTCAAGCGATTTCAGCAGGAGATTCTCACACGTGTGCCATTCAAAATGATGTAGCTAAGTGTTGGGGAATGAATAGCATTGGTCAACTGGGAGATGGAACACAAATTGAAAGATCAACCCCTGTGTCAGTGGTGTTCCCATAGGGTTTTTAAATTTTAAGTGGTACGTTTATTGTTTTATGAAGTTTTTATCAACAATTTTACTTCTTGTTTTTTTAGGGGCACTCACTACCTGTGGTGGAGGTGGAGGAGGTGGAAGTGGAAGTGGAGGGAGTAGCAGCGCAGGAAGCGCATCTCAGACAGAAACAGGCGAGGATACTATATCTATACAGCCTATTATAGAAGAAAACATTTCGTACGATGGATTTATTGATGAATCGACAGGAGTTCAGGAAAGACCATCTGAGGGTGAAGAAATTTTTCAAATACCGCCAGAATGTAACCTCGTTTTTCAGTTACAAAGTGACATAGATCCAGCCATAGATCACCTAAGCTATATTGATGTGATTCGAGAGAGTGATGGAAGAGCGCTTGCTCCCACTGTTCTTGTGAAAGGAGGGAATAGAGAGCTTCGCTTTAATTTTTCAAATATTTCTTTATCAGCAGGAGAAAAGATAACTATCACTTTTAAAGAGTCTTTTATGGATATAGCAGGAAAATCTTTGGCGCCAAATAAGAAGTTTACATTTGTGGTGCAAGAAGCTGTATCTGATACTGCTTCCAATACGAATACGGAAGAAAACATGACAGAAGAGCCAGCAGGTAATACGGCAACTGTGGATTTGCCAGATGGAGACGGGGATGGAAAGCCCGATAATGAGGATAATTGCCCGCTTGTGACTAATAGGGATCAAGCTAACCAAGACTCGGATGGCCAAGGTAACGCTTGTGATAATAATGATGATGACGATTTTATTTTAGATAATGAGGATAATTGCCCTCTTGTAGCGAATAATGATCAAAATGATTTTGATACGGATTCCCAAGGAGATGCCTGTGATGATGACGATGACAGTGATACTCTGCGAGAAAATGGAGAAGATCCATGTCCTTTCAACCCTGATAATGACTGTAATAATTCTGTGCAAGCTCAGGCAGAAGTTGTAGCAGAAGAGACGGCGGGAGAAGAAAGCACAGGAACAACAATGCCTGGTCCTTCAGGTTCTTTGACGGATAGTATGTGTACTCATTCTCCCCTTAGTTTTAAGCCAGTCATTATCAGAAAAAATATTACTCAGCAGTCTCGCGCCAGTGACGGATGTCGCTTTAATAATTTAGCAGATGCAATAAGTTATGGAGTTCCTCTACGTCTAGAAAATTTTGGTGGTGGAAAAGATGTAGTGATTGAAATTCAAGATGATGAAGTCTATGAACCTTTTAGTTTTAGTTCTAATAATAGAAGTACGGGGAAGTATCATATTTATATTCGTGCTCAGTCAGGTAAGCACCCCATGATTAAAAGTGTTAAAAATAATGGACAGGTTGCTACCGCTGCAGTTTGGATTAATGGAGTGTCTAATATTATTCTCCATGGATTAACGTTTGATGGAAGTCGAGTATTGGATAATGAAGAAAGGCATTTGGGTACAGGAGTGCAGATTGGACGAGTGGATCGTCTCAATGATAATGATAGAGCTCAAGTCAGCGGTATTTCTATCCAAAATTGTATATTTCAAAAATTAGAGACGGGTGTCGTCATCAATAGAGTTAACCATGATGATCTTCTTGATGATGGTCATCTCCTTCAAAATGATTTTATTCAGGTGAAAACAGAAGTGAACCGGAGTAATCAGTAATTTGCTTTTTGCCTCTAGTTTCGCTACACTCCTGCCAAACCTATGGCGCCCACATCCATTACGCCTGAAATTATTGCTTCTCACGGCTTAACTAAAGAAGAATACAGTAATATTATTAAGTATTTAGAAAGAGAACCTAATGGTGTAGAATTAGGTGTTTTTTCGGTGATGTGGTCTGAGCATTGTAGCTATAAAAGTTCTAGGATTCATCTTAAAAAATTCCCAACAAAAGGCCCAAGAGTTGTCCAGGGACCTGGAGAAAATGCCGGAGTGGTGGATATTGGAGATAATCAGGTGGCAGTATTCAAAATGGAAAGCCATAATCATCCCTCCTTTATAGAGCCTTATCAAGGAGCTGCTACCGGAGTAGGAGGAATTCTTCGCGATGTTTTTACGATGGGAGCACGTCCGGTTGCACTTTTAAATTCACTTCGGTTTGGTTCTCCCGCTCATCCCAAAACAAAATTTTTAGTGGAAGGAGTGGTGCGTGGAATCGCTGGCTATGGAAATTGTTTTGGGTGTCCCACTGTTGGGGGGGAAGTTTATTTTCATGAATCTTATAATTTAAATCCCTTGGTCAATGCTTTTTGTTTGGGGATAGCCGAGAAAGATAAAATATTTTTAGGTCGAGCAGAGGGTGTTGGAAATTCAGTGATCTATGTAGGATCTAAAACGGGCAGAGATGGGATTCATGGAGCCACGATGGCTTCTCAAGAATTTGACGATAAAGCCCAATCCAAAAAACCAACGGTGCAGGTGGGAGATCCGTTTACTGAAAAATTATTATTAGAAGCGTGTTTAGAAGTCATGAAAGAAACCTATGTGGTAGGGATTCAAGATATGGGTGCTGCTGGGCTGACGTCTTCATCGGTAGAAATGGCAGGACGTAGTGGCAATGGAATTATTATTGATCTTTTAAAAATTCCGGCACGAGAAACAAACATGACTCCCTATGAATTTTTACTGTCGGAATCTCAAGAACGAATGCTTTTGGTGGTGAAAAAGGGATACGAGAAATATGTTCAAAAAATCTTTCGTAAATGGGATTTAGATATGGCGGTGATTGGAAAGGTGACAGGTGACGGAAGGTTTCGGGTGAAATTTAAGGGAAAAGAAGTGGCCAATATTCCGGTGAAAGCGTTGACCGAAGCCGCCCCGATGTATGAGAGACCTATGCAGGCACCAAACAATATTGCTAGAGAGGATGACTCATCGACTCTTCTCGACACGCTATCAAATTCCCCTGCGAGGAATTTGCGCTCCCTCTCGGACTCGCTCTCCTCCGGAACCATGCCCGCTCGTCCTGCGAGAGGGTCTCTCAGAGTAGATGAGTCATCTTCTCTAGAAGACATTGTTAAGATGCTTGTAGCCTCCCCTAATCTCTGCTCCCGCCGCTGGATCTATCGCCAATACGATCATCAAGTTCGAGACGACTCTGTCATCCTCCCCGGAGGAGATGCCGCTGTGATTCGTGTGAAGGGTACAAAAAAAGCCTTAGCCATTACCACGGATTGTAACAGCGTTTATTGTAAAGAGGATCCTTACATAGGTGCACAAATGGCCGTCTGTGAAGCCGCCCGGAATTTAGCCTGTGTCGGGGCTACTCCTATTGGGCTTACAGATTGCCTTAATTTTGGAAATCCTGAAAAACCCGAAATCATGTGGCAGTTTCAAAAATCAGTGGAAGGGATTTCCCATGCATGTCAATATTTTAATATTCCGGTGGTGAGTGGGAATGTGAGTTTTTATAACGAAACCAATGGCGAGTCTATTTATCCGACTCCCACGATTGGAATGGTAGGGCTTATCTCAAATATCGAATTACGAATGACTCATGGTTTTAAACAGGCTGGAGATGTTATTATTCTTCTAGGAGAAAGCTTATCATCATTAAATTTGGAACTTGAAAAGAAAGTGCAAGAAGCTCTTTTAGAATTAATTTCAAAAAAAATAATTTCTTCTGCTCATGATTGTTCTGAGGGTGGACTTCTTATGGCACTTTTAGAATCTTCTTTTGAAAATAATCTGGGAGTGAAAATAGATCCAAATAAAAAAGAACCTAAAAAAGAAGAAATAAGCATGCTGATAGAAGCACCCTCGAGAGTGGTGGTGAGCGTATCTGGAGCCTATTTACCTCAGCTCAAAACTGTAGTAGAAAGGCATTCCACCCCCTTTGAAATCCTGGGTGAAGTGACTGCTCAGTATCGCTTTGTTTGGAAACCAGGAGTGGATATAGATATGATGCCCCTCAAAACCCTTTGGGAGAGTTCTTTTGAAAAGCTGGTCTGTTAACTCAAAGCTGAAAGAAGAGTGTGGTGTTTTTGGAATATTTGGTCATCCCGAAGCGGCCAATCTTACTTATTTGGGACTCTATGCACTCCAACATCGAGGACAAGAAGGCGTAGGGATTGTTTCTTATGATGGAAAGAAACATCACATCGAAAAAGGGCTGGGATTGGTTCATGATGTTTTTCATGAAGAAAATCTAAATCGTCTCAAAGGAAATACCGCTATTGGTCATGTGCGCTATTCTACCCAAGGGGATGATGTTTTAAAAAATGTTCAACCGTTACTTGTGAATATTGGCAACCAATGGCTCGCCCTTGCGCACAATGGAAATCTTACCAATGCAGTCAGTCTTAAACGAATACTTGAAAAATCCGGGACTATTTTTCAAACCACTTCTGATACAGAAATTATTCTTCATCTCATTGCTCGCTCTCAAAAAGACACATTTTCTGAGAGGATTACAGATGCTTTAAAAGAAGTAGAAGGGGCCTTCTCACTCTTATTTTTATCCCAAAAAGAATTAATCTGTGTGCGTGATACCTATGGATTTAGGCCATTGGTGTTGGGAGAATTAAAAGGAGCATCGGTGGTTGCTTCTGAAACCACGGCTTTTGATTTAATGGGAGCCAAATGTATTCGAGAAATTGAGCCAGGGGAAATGGTGATTATCTCTGAAAAAGGGATAAAGAGTTTAAAGCCTTTTTTAAAAACCAAAACCCAACACTGTATTTTTGAGCATATTTATTTTGCTAGACCCGATAGTGTTGTGTTTGGAAAAAATGTTTATGAAATGAGAGTTTCTTTTGGAAAGCAATTAGCCAAGGAACATCCTGCCAAAGCGGATATTGTTATTCCCGTTCCAGATTCAGGAGTGCCAGCCGCAATTGGTTATTCTCAGGAATCGGGGATTCCCTTTCAAATGGGAATTATTCGAAATCATTATATTGGAAGAACGTTTATTGAGCCCGAACAGGCCATTCGAAATTTTGGGGTAAAAATAAAATTAAATCCCATTCGTGAAGTTTTAGAAGGAAAATCGATTGTGATGGTAGATGACTCCATTATCCGGGGGACAACATCTAAAAAAATTGTTCAGCTCTTACGTCAATACGGAGCCAAAGAAGTTCATGTGCGTGTCTCGGCACCCCCTACAATAGGTCCTTGTTTTTATGGCATTGACACTCCTACAAAGTCAGAGTTAATTGCATCATCAAAAGATCGGCAAGAAATTCAACATTTTTTAGGAGTAGATAGTTTGGGATATTTGTCATTAGAGGGGCTTTTACAGGTTGAGAAAAATGAACGGAGTTTATTTTGTACGGCCTGTTTTGATGATCGATATCCAATTTTACCCAAAGATTAAAACTCATGAATAAGCTATGGCTTGATATTCATATTGGTTTGTCAATTTTAGGAGAAGCATTTTTAGCGGTTGCTCTGATCGTTGGGCTTATTTATGGGATTCAGGAAAAAAGATTAAAAAATAAAATCATCGAATTTAAAAATGCATTACCAGCCCTAGAAGCCTTAGACAAAGCACAATATCAACTCTTATGGATTGGGTTTATATCATTAACTTTAGGGCTTATTTTAGGATCTATCTGGGCCTTTCATGCGTGGGGAGAAAAATGGTTTTTAGAGCCCAGAGAACTTTGGCTTTTTTCAGGGTGGTTGATTTATCTTTTGATTTTAATCGCTAGACGACTCACCGGATTTCGGGGAAGAAGGGCTGCCTGGTATTCTTTGGTGGGGCTTCTTTTGGTTTTATTTGCTGCTGGGCATGCCTATTTTGAAGGCTATTTAAAGAGGTTTTTGCCATGAGTGTCGTGGTGGTGGGAATTAATCATAAGACAGCGCCTTTAGATATTCGAGAAAAAATTCATTTTCCAAAAGAAGATAAAGCACCTTTTCAAACATTAAAAACATTAAGTGGTGTTGATGAAGGATTAATCTTATCAACCTGTAATCGGGTAGAAGTGTATGCAGCCACTCAAGATACTAAAACGGCTTCTCAAAATTTATCTTCTTTTATGGCTGAATATCATGGCTACAGTCCTCGGGAATTATCTCCCTATGTGTATACTCTTTCTGAGCAAGATGCGATTCATCATGCATTTCGGGTTACTTCCAGTTTAGACTCCATGGTGATTGGTGAAGCTCAAATTTTGGGGCAAGTTAAAGAAGCGTATCGATTGTCTCAAGAAGCCAAAATCGTAGGGCCTATTCTTCATCGAATGTATCAAAAGGCATTTTCAGTGGCCAAGCGGGTGAGAACAGAGACAGCCATTGGGAGTCAACCGGTCTCTGTGGGATCTGTGGCCGTACAACTGTGCCACAAAATTTTTGACCGATTGGATAATAAAACAATTCTTCTCATGGGCGCAGGTGAAATGATGGAGACCATTGCAGAACTTTTGTGGAAAAAAGGCGTTCAGAAATTTTACGTGGCTAATCGTACAGAAAAAGAGCATTTTTTTAAAAATATTCAAACACACTATTTATCTTTAGAAGAATTTCCAAAATATTTACACAAGATGGATATGATTTTGGTATCTACTGCCAGTCCTACCTATTTAGTCACCAAAACCATGATGAAAAAAGCCATTGATGATCGAAAGCAAAATCCCATCTTTTGTGTGGATATCTCTGTGCCTAGAAATGTGGATCCTGCCATCCATAGAATAGAAAATATATATCTTTATAATATCGATGACTTACATTCTATTATTAAAGAAAATTATAAGTCTAGAGAAGAAGAAGCCTTAAAAGCAGAAGTCATTGTTCAAGAAGAAGTTCAAAAATTTCTAAAGAAGTTCTCATGAAAAGTATTATTATTGGAACGCGCGGTAGCCAGTTGGCCCTGGCCCAAGCTGAATATATCCGCCAAAAATTGTTAGAAAAAAATCCTAAGACCGATATTTCTTTAAAAATAATTAAAACAATGGGGGATAAATTTTTGCAAAGTCCTTTATCTCGCATCGGAGGAAAAGGGGTTTTTGTTAAAGAAATTGAAGAAGCGCTTCAGAGAGGCGATATTGATCTTGCAGTGCATAGTTTGAAAGATGTTCCCACAGAATTGCCTTCTGGATTAGAATTATCTGTTATTTGTAAACGCGAGGATCCTTCAGATGCTTTTGTAAGTTCTAAATATAAAACCATTCAAGCGCTTCCAAAAGGAAGTACGGTGGGAACCAGTAGTTTAAGAAGAAAAGTTCAGCTCCTTCATTTGAATCCTGACTTAAAAGTAGTGGATTTGCGGGGGAATGTAGACACGCGGCTTAAAAAATTAGATCGTGGTGAGTACGATGCCATTGTGATGTCAGCCGCCGCTTTAAAAAGACTGGGATTAGAAAAACAAATTTCTCAGGTATTAAATTTTATTCCTGCCGTCGGTCAAGGAGCCTTAGTATTGGAAACAAGAAAAAAAGATAAAGATTTAAAAGATAAAATTTCTTTTTTAAATGATAAAAAAACGGCACAAGCTACTTTTTTAGAACGATTATTTTTAAAAGAGATGCAAGGAGGGTGCCAGGTGCCCCTAGGGGCGTATGCAACATGTAATGAAATGTCTTTTTTGATGAGCGCATTCATTGGAAGCCTTGACGGGAAACTTTTTTTGGAGCATAACGTAAAAGGTTTATTAGTGGATTCTCAAAAAAATGTATTGTCTTTAAGTCAAGAGTTGTTAAACAGGGGCGGAAAAAAGATTTTGGAGACGATAGAGCGTGCCGGGAAAAATACATAAAACAAAAAGACTTCCTCTCAAAGGAAGAACCATTTTGGTGACGCAGGCCATTCATCAGGCCGATCGATTTACTCATTTATTAAAGCAAAAAGGTGCTACGGTTCTTCATTGCCCTACCATTGAAATTATCCCTCGTGAAAATCGTGAGAATATAGAAATTTTAAAAAATTTAAAGAAGTATGACTGGGTTATTTTTATGAGTCAAAATGCAGTTTTTTATTTCTTTGAACAACTTAAAAAACAAAAAATTTCAAAAATGACTTTTCGGGGATGTCATTTGGCAGCTATTGGAAAAACAACCCGAGAGTACTTAAAGCAGCATAAATTAAGAGTGAATTTTACGCCTTCTATTTATCAGTCGGAAGAATTAGTAAAAGCATTTAAGGGAAAAGTACAGAATAAAAAAATTCTCATTGTATCTTCGTTAAATAGTCGAGTGCTGTTACCGACAGAACTTCGTAAAAATGGTGCCGAGGTAGATATTTTAGCGCTCTATGAAACGGTCATCCCTCTTGGAAATTCCAAAGTATTATTAAAATATCTTTCAGAAGAAAGAATTGATGCCGTGACCTTTACGAGCCCTTCAACCGTTGAAAATTTTTTAACCATGGTTAATCCTGAAAGAGCACGAGAGATGCAACGACATTTGGAAATGTTAACCATTGCTACTTTAGGGGATGTGACCGCGCAAGCCGTAGAAGATAAAGGATTACGCGTGCGGGTGCGACCTTCAGAATTTACCATTCCCTCTTTTGTAAATACCCTCTGCAGAGAACTGTAAACAGATGTTTCATGAAATCAGAATGAGGCGTTTACGAGCAAATGAAAATTTGCGTCGTTTGGTGAGAGAAACACATCTTTCCATTGATAATCTCATGTATCCTATTTTTGTGGTCCCAGGGACCCATATTCGGCGTGAAGTGCCATCGATGCCTGGCATTTACCAATTTTCTGTAGATCAGGTGATTCGAGAAGTTCAAGAAGCCGCTGAATTTAAAATCCCCGGGATTTTATTATTTGGACAGCCGGAACATAAAGATGCCAATGGAGGAGAATCATATGCAGACAATGGAGTGGTTCAACAAGCCATTCGTGCAATTAAATCGCAACTTCTTCATGTGGTTGTGGCAACGGATGTGTGTTTGTGTGCGTATACGACCCATGGCCATTGTGGGATTGTGGATAAAAACCAAGTATTAAATGATGTGACATTGGAAGTACTGTCGAAGATTGCGTTATCTCATGCCCGAGCGGGAGCCGATATGGTGGCTCCTTCAGACATGATGGATGGGCGGGTGGCTCATCTTCGGGCTACTTTAGATGAAAATGGTTTTTCAAATATTCCCATCATGGCGTATTCGGCTAAATTTGCTTCTCAATTTTATGGTCCTTTTCGGGATGTCCAAAACTCTGCTCCTCAATTTGGAGACCGTAAGTCCTATCAATTAGATCCCGCCAATCAAAGAGAAGCACTTCGAGAAGTGGAGCTTGATATCCAAGAGGGCGCCGATATTGTGATGGTGAAGCCTGCCTTGGCATATTTAGACATTATTGCTCGAACACGAGAACTCACCGATCTTCCAATTGCAGCGTATAGTGTGAGCGGAGAATATTCGATGATTAAAGCGGCGGCTGAAAAAGGATGGATTGATGGAGAAAAAACAATGATGGAAAGTCTTCAAGCCATGAAACGTGCTGGAGCGGATATCCTAATCACATACTTTGCCAAGGAAGCTGCAAAACTTTTACGAGAATGACCTCCTCCAAACCTACTCTTTGCCTAATTGATGGGAGTTCATATTTTTATCGAGCCTTTTTTGCGATTCGTCCGTTAACTACTTCCAAGGGAATTCATGTCAATGCCATCTATGGTTTTACGACCATGCTTTTAAAAGTCTTAAAAGAAATAGAGCCCGATTATGCCGCTATTATCTTTGATTCTGCTAAAAAAACATTTCGTAATGAACTCTATAGTGATTACAAAGCCAATCGAACAGAGATGCCCCAGGATTTAGTCGAGCAAATTCCCTATATTAAACAGGTGGTAGAGGCATTAAACATTTTCCAATTAGAAAAAGAAGGGTATGAGGCAGATGACATTATTGGAACCATTTGTGAAAAATTTAAAAAAGAAAAAATAGATATCATGATTATTACGGCGGATAAAGATCTTATGCAGCTCGTCGATGATCAGGTCATGTTATACGACACCATGCGAGATAGAAAAATTAGAATCCCAGAAGTAAAAGAAAAATTTGGAGTTTCTCCCAGTCAGGTAGTGGATGTTCTGGGGCTTTCTGGGGATAGTTCTGATAATGTTCCTGGGGTTCCCGGGATTGGTCCTAAAACAGCTTCAGAACTTATTCAACAATTTGGATCTTTAGAAAATACTTTAAAAAATGCACACACCTTAAAAGGAAAAAAGAAAGAGGTATTAGAAACCAATCAGGAGAAGGCATTGCTGAGTAAAAAATTAGTAACATTAGAATGCAATGTGCCTTTAGTTTTTTCACTCGATCAATTTAAAAGGAAATCTTTTAAAGCGAATTTGGCTATCCCCTTATTTTCTGAATTAGAATTTAAAAAATTATTAGAAACGCTTGGGCTTAAAGAAGAAGTAAAGACCTCAAACATTGTTAGAAACTATAAAACGATTGATACGGAAAAAGAGTTCGAAGTTCTTTTAGGTAAAATATCTCACAGTGCCTTTTTTGTTTTTGATCTTGAAACTACTTCTTTAAATGTACGTTCTGCCGATATTGTGGGATTTTCTTTTGCCTATGCCACTTCTTCCCATGCTCACGAGGCGTGTTATCTTCCTATTGGACATACAGAGGGTCAACAACTACCTCGTCAAAAAGTATTAGAAAAATTAAAGCCCATTTTAGAATCCCCTGCTATTCAAAAAGGCGGACAAAATATTAAATATGACACATTGGTGTTAGCAAACCACGGTATTCACGTTTTCCCTATTTCAGATGATTCAATGGTGGCTTCCTATATTTTAAATCCAGCGGAGCCTCACAATATGGATGCCATGTCTTTAAAATATTTAGGTCATCAAACAATTAAATATGAAGAGGTGACTCAAAAAAAGAAAATCGGATTTCAAGATGTCCCAATTGATCAGGCGACTCAGTATTCCGGGGAAGATTCGGATGTGACATATCGATTAATTGAGCTCTTAAAAAATAAACTAAAGGAAGAAAAACGATTATCGCTTTATCAGGATATTGAAATGCCTTTGGTTTCGATTTTAGTCGATATGGAACAAGCGGGCGTTAAAGTGGATATTTCTTTTTTGAAACAAATGTCCAAAAATTTAGAAGAAGATATGAGACTCTTAGAAGAGGAAGTATATAAAATATCGGGAGAAACGTTTAATATTCAATCGCCTAAACAACTGGGGGAAATTTTATTTGAAAAATTAAAACTCCCTGCCCGACGAAAAACAAAAACAGGTTTTTCAACCGATGTAGATGTATTGACAGAGCTTTCTGAACACCATCCGTTGCCTGCTCATATTTTATCTTATCGGGAACTTTCAAAATTAAAATCGACTTATGTGGATCAACTTATTACTTTGGCAGATCCAAAAACACACCGGGTGCATACGTCTTATAATCAAACGATTGCCGAAACAGGGAGGCTTTCATCCAGCGATCCTAATCTTCAAAATATTCCTATTCGGTCTGATTTGGGGCAAAAAATAAGACGGACATTTATTGCCGAAAAAGGGTGTGAGCTTTTATCTTCGGATTATTCACAAGTGGAGCTAAGACTTTTGGCGCATTTAAGTCAGGATTCAGCCTTAATCCATGCTTTTAAAGAAGATCAAGATATTCATACGCAAACGGCTGCAGAAGTATTGGGGGTTTCGTCTAAAATGGTGAATTCTGAAATGCGACGCATGGCCAAAGCCATTAATTTTGGGCTCATGTATGGACTCTCGGCGTTTGGGTTATCGAAACAATTAAAAATTTCTATCGAAAAAGCCAAGGAATATATTGAGAAATATTTTTCTCGCTATGCTCATGTAAAGAAATTTATGGAAGGGATTATCGAAGAGGCCAAGGAAAAAGGATATGTGGAAACCATGATGGGGCGGCGACGATATTTGCCGGATTTAAAAAGTGCTAATCCTCAATTGCGGGGATTGGCAGAAAGAATGGCCATTAATACGCCCATTCAGGGATCTGCCGCTGATTTGATTAAAATAGCGATGCTTCATATTGTTAAGCGATTTGAAAAAGAAAAATTAAAAACCAAAATGATTTTACAAGTTCATGATGAACTGGTGTTTGAAGTGCCTACCCCAGAAATTGAAAAAGTGAAAAAGCTTGTTCAAGAAGAAATGGAGGGCGCGTTTCAAATTTCCGTTCCCATCAAAGTGGATATTCACACCGGCCCCACGTGGGGTGATATGCATCTCTTAAATACTTGAAACGCGTTTGGTTTTTCTGGTAGTCTATTTTCTGATCTAGATCATAAAAATAAAAAAGGAGATAAAAGCTATGACATTTTCATTATTGAATTTAGAAGGACTGATGTTTGTATTTCGATGGATTCATTTTTTTGCAGGAGTGACGTGGATTGGAATGCTTTATTATTTTAACTTTGTTCAAGGAGCATTCTTCGGTGAAACCGATGCTGCAACAAAATCAAACTGTGTCCAAAAATTGGTCCCTAGGGCCCTGTGGTGGTTTAGGTGGGGAGCGATGTTTACATTTTTCTCAGGCCTTTTGATTTTGGGATTAAAAGGGCATACTGCCGGGTTTGAAATTTATGCAACGTCTTGGGGAGTGTCGATTTTAATGGGAGCAGCATTGGGGGCTTTGATGTGG
>MGPE01000002.1:0-48227 GCA_001797335.1 Deltaproteobacteria bacterium GWA2_38_16 | reverse complement strand
TTGGCCCGCTCAAAAAGTGGTCATTCAATCCGCTGTACAAGCCGCTAGCGGGGGAAAACCCATCCCAGAAGCCGCAGCTATTGGAGCACGGGCAGGAGTGGCTTCCAGACACAATGTGCTTTTTTCCATTCCCATGCTTTTTTTCATGGGTGCGGCTTCCCATTTGCCGGTTGAAATTTCTGCGACGGCCCATTTGGGATTATTAGCGCTGGTATTTATTTTGGTTTTAGTGCTGTTGGAGTTGAATGCACTGAAGGGGAAATTGGGAATTTTGACTTCTATTCCAGGAGTTATTCACAGTGGGGTGGCTCTAACGGTACTTCTTTATATACTTTTGGAACTGTTAACAAAGTAATTTAAGAAAAACTGAAATAGGAGGTATCTTATCTACTTTTTATTTTCTTTTATTCTTCTTATTTTTATAAGCTGTACTCAGAAGTCTCAAGATCCTCTGATACAAAAAGGGCGTCTTTTGTATCAGGCCAGATGTATCAGTTGTCACAATGCTAATCCCAAAATAGCAGGTTCCGTAGGGCCAGAAATTTTTGGAGCTTCTTTAGAGGTTTTAAAAGTAAAAATTCAAGAGGGTGCGTATCCCTTAGGATATACGCCGAAACGCAACACGCATGCGATGCCCAAACAATCTCTTTCAGATGAAGAAATTAAATATTTGTTTCAGTATTTAAACGCTAAGCCCTAGGCGCTGCAATTTTATACCTTTTTATTTTATCCAAGAGAGTTGATTTTGGAATGGAAAGTGCTCTGGCTGTGGCTGTTTTGTTCCACTGATTTTTATCTAAAAAATCATAAAGCATGCTTTTTTCCATGACCTCTAGAGTTTGAGAAAAAGATTTTAAAGGAGAATGAGAGAGGGTTTCTTGAATTTCTTTTTCTGTGATGATGGGAGAGTGACTTAAGACTTTGGCTCGTTCCAAAACGTTTTTAAGCTCTCGAATATTTCCTGGCCACGAGTGTTGATGCAAAAGTTTTAGAGCCTTTGGGGTGATCGACATATTTTTAGTAAAATGGTGAATAAGAAGGGGAATATCTTCTTTTCGATCCCGAAGGGGTGGCAAATATAAGGGGATGAGATGTAATCGATAAAAAAGATCTTCTCGAAAAGTTTCTTCTTGAACCATTTTGGGTAAATTTCGATGTGTGGCTGCGATGATGCGAACATCTATTTTTTGATATCTTTCTGATCCCACGGGTTTAATTTCTCGTTGTTCTAAAACACGAAGTAGCTTTGGCTGAAGATCTAGGGGGAGCTCTCCAATTTCATCTAAAAAAAGAGTTCCTTTATCGGCCGCTAAAAATAATCCCTGCCGATGAGTATGAGCACCGGTGAAGGCTCCTTTGACATGGCCAAAGAGTTCACTTTCTAAGAGTTCTTTGGGAATGGCTCCACAATTAATGGTTACCAGGGGATTTTTGTTTCGGCCACTCTGGCGATGAAGTGCCTGAGCGATGAGTTCTTTTCCCGTGCCTGTTTCCCCATAAATCATGACGGTCGTTTTAAGCGGAGCTACTTTTTCAAGTGTACCAAAAAGCTGCTGCATCAGAGGATGCTGAGAAATAATATCGTCACCCAGAGGAGATGATGTTTTTAATTTCGGAGTTTTATATTCAAATTGAAGTAGGGTTTTTCCAAGCTGAATATAACTTTGATGGGCCAGCGCTGTTTCTCGAATAAGCGTATTATTTAAAAAAGTTCCGTTTCTACTTTTGTGATCCATAAGAAAATACAAACCTTCTTTTTTTTCTATGGTTGCGTGGTGAGAAGAAACATATGGATCTTTAAGAACAATGTCATGGGTGTTGGCAGTTCCGATGGATATTTTTTGTTTCAGTAAAGGATAGTGTTTCGTTGGATAGCCTTCGTGATAGAGAATCAAAAAAGCTTCCTTAGGCAGGGGAGAAGAAAGCGGGATAACCAGTGTTTTTGTTTTTTGTGCGTTCATATATCTTGCGTCAGATAGCATGGGGGTCTCCTTTCGTCGAGTTAAATAAATCTTGAGTTAATATTGTATCTCCTTCAAATCCAGAAAGTTTTGTAATGTGAGTCACCGTTCTTTTTCCATCCGTAAGGCGTTTGGTTTGAATAATGATGTGGATGGCAGAAGCAATGTGTTCTCGGATGGCTTTTATGGGTAGTTCAAAGCCGGTCATCAGCACCATGGTTTCTAATCTTTTGAGTGCATCTCTGGGAGAATTGGCATGGCAGGTCGTCAGACATCCTTCATGCCCGGTATTCATGGCTTGAAGCATGTCAAAGGTTTCAGCTCCCCGGCACTCTCCAATAATAATTCTATCCGGGCGCATTCGGAGGGCATTTTGAACCAAACGTCGGATAGTGATTTCACCCTGGCCTTCAATATTGGAAGGCCGTGCTTCTAAAGACAACGTGTGGGGATGATGATGGAGTTTAAGTTCTGCAGAATCTTCAATCGTAATGACACGCTCTTTGGGATTAATGCAGTTTGAAAGTGCATTGAGAAGTGTAGTTTTACCTGAACTTGTGCCTCCTGAAATTAAGATGTTTTTTCTTTCATGAATCAATGTTTCTAAGAAAGAAGCAGTTTCTTGTGAAATACTTCCAACGTGAACTAAATCTTTCAACGTTTGAAAAGAATGTAAAAATTTTCGAATGGTTAAAATAGGGCCTTTAAGTGAAAGGGGAGGTAAAATGACATTGATGCGGGAACCGTCGGGAAGCCTGGCATCGACCATCGGCGAGGCTTCATCGACATGTCTTCCCAAAGGAGTTAGAATTTTATGAATCAATGTTTCTAAAACCTGTTCTGATTCAAATACTTTCGATGTTTTTTCGATGATTCCCTTTTTTTCAATATAAATATCTTTAGAGCCATTGATCATAATCTCTGAAATACGAGGGTCTTTAAGATAATCTTCTAAAAAACCTAGTCCTAAAATTTCTTGGAGTTTTTGAGCGATATACGATTTTTTTTCATGAGAATCCGAAAAGGAAATATTATTTTTTTCTAAGAGATTTTCCATATGATGAGACAGTCTTTCTTTTAACATTTCTTTAGGAACAAAAAGGGCAGGAGTATCTTCTAAGCATTGTTTTAGCTCGTCGGTTATTTTATCCTGACTATTTTTAAAAAGGGGATGCAAAGACAAAAACGTATCTCCCATTTGAATTTGATCATGGATATGAAGAGGAATTTCTTTAATTTTTTTTCCATTAACCATCGTTCCATTGGTACTATCCAGATCTTTGAGAAACCATTGTTTATTGGTAAAAACGATCTCTGCATGTTTTCTGGAAATCTTTTTATCGTTTAAGAAAAGATCAGCCGCCATGTTTTTTCCAATAGAAATGATGTTTTTATCAAACTCAAATGTTTGGGTACTTTCTTGGTAAGTTGTTAAAATTTTAATTTTCATAAATAGAAGGGGTAATAAAAATAATGAGTTCTGTTTCTTTGTGTTGAAATTGTTTGGAAGAAAAAAGCTCTCCTAGCACAGGGAGATGAGAAAGCGGTGGAAGAGCTTGAATATCTTCACTATTTTCATGGTGGATGAGCCCAGATAAAACAATGGTTTTCCCACTGGGAACATTGGCAGAGGTTTGTAACTTTCGGGTGAGGAGACCTGGGATTCCCTCCACGGCGGTAGCAGGGTTTAAAGTGGATACTTCTACTTTAAGAGTTGTGGCAATATTATTTTGGTTATCGGCCTGGGGATTAATATGAAGAAGAATACCGTAGGGTTTCCATTGAATCGACAGATCCCGCCCTCGGGAAAGTTTTAAGGGAACTTCTCCTCCCGCTAAAAAATCTGCTTCGCCTCCATTTTTACAGACGAGTTTTGGGTTGGCCAGTATTTTGGAATAGCCATTTTTTTCAAGCGCTCTAAAAATAAGATTAAATTCTGTAGTCATTTGAAGGGTAGAAGTGATGGCGCCCTTTTGAAAATGGCTTAAAAGAGAAAAGTGATTTGTTAAGCTTTCAGGAAATTCTATTCCTAAATGTTGAAGTTTTTGTTTATTAAGTTCCATCATTTTAACATCAATATGGATCATTTTTTCCAGTGTTAAGATTTGTGCAGAAGCGGCCGATTGGGTCATGTTCATGACATTTTCATACATTTTTGAAATGCGTTCGATGGTTTTTACATCTTGGGGGGTTAAAATTTTTCCTGAAATTAAAACTTTATGCCCAACGCTTCGAACCAAAATGCCTTCTATATCCGAAGTGAGTTCTTTGATTTCTCGTTCTAGATCTAAAGCAAGTTTTGAAAATATAATGAGCGGTACCGTGCGGGATCCTTCTTGGTCTTGAACAAAAAGTTCTCCATTGCCTTTAGAAAGAGCCGTAAGAATGACCTCTTCTTGATCGGGTAAAATTTTGGCACGAACGAGTTTTGAATTGGTATTGTGAAATTTTTTCAACCCCGGGAAGTGAAGGGTGCGCTTCTCTCCTATAGATAGCCTGATCTCCGCAGCCCATAATGAGGAGACTTGAAATAGGAAAATAAGGATAATAAGGGTGATAAACTTTTTCATGCCCTGGTGTTACTTGCAAACGGTGTGCCAGGGGTTTTGAGCTCAAATGGCGAAAAATGCGGACGGAAAACCGTCCGTTCCGATGGAATTGTTTTTTTTGCATTCTATAAAAATTTGGGTACAATTAAAGTATCTGTTCGTATGTGGATTGCTGTTATTTTAATCCAATTTTAATCATAAGGGGAATATGTGATGAAAAAAGAATCTTTATTGCTTTTAAGTCTTGTGATCCTAGGATCTTTTTCGATTATAGGCTGCCCTCCGCCCGGAGAACCTCCTGTCGGTGACCTACCTATCGGTGGTGGTGAAAATCCTCCCAGCGCGGCAGCAAATTTTGATGATCTTATTTTAAGAATTCCAAATAATGATACTTCTGCGCTTCTTCAAGGAGGTACCAGGCAAATCGAAGCCTATGCCCGGTATTCTGATGGAGCATACGTTATTGTTACAAATCAAGTTGCCTGGATGAGTTCTGATGGGAGTAAGGCAACCGTTGATAAAGGATTAGTGACGGCCAAGGCTAACGCGTCTTCTGTCCAAATTACGGCACAATATACAGATCGGGGGAAAACACGTGCAAGTTTACCCATTACTATTTCTTTAGGGAGTGGAGGAGGAACGACTCCTCCCCCTGCTTCCGTAAGCTTTGATAGTGTTATTTTAAGAATTCCTAATGAGGATACCTCCGCTCTTCCTCAGGGAGGGACAAGACAAATTGATGCCTATGCTAAATATTCAGATGGGACAGAAGTTAAAATTACAGATCAAGCCATATGGACGAGTTCTGATGGGCTTAGAGCCGCTGTCAATAAGGGATTAGTGACGGCTAAAGATAAAACGTCTTCTATTCAAATTACGGCACAGCACACAGACAGAGGACAAACCCGTACGAGTTCCATAGCTATTTCTCTTACCACTCCTTGTTTTTTTGATATTGATTCACCCGCCAATAACACTGCGATGTCTTCAGAAGAATTGCCTCTTTTAAAATGGCACCTTTGTGCGGGGAATATAGGTGGTCTAGAACTATCCTATTATAATATTACCATTTCAGATAAAGCTGATTTTTCAAATGAGATTGGGTCAGATTACTCAGAAGATATAAATATTCAAGGCGGGATTGTTGAGTTAGATCTTAATGAAGAACAATGGGATTATTTAAATTGGTGGCGATTGGTGGGAGGAGGTGTCCACACGATCTATATTCGCATTAGTCTTCATGATGAGAATGGCTCGGTGGTTGATTCAAAAGACCGTACTATTTCTGTGATCACTCCAAAACTGTTGTGGGAATATAAACATGACGAAAATAATAATACATCTTTGGTTATGGCGACTATTAGTGGCCGGATGATGGGACAAATTGGGAAAACTGTTGATATTGACAGTATTGCAGGGAAGGGAAAGCTCAATCTTGGGAAATATACGAGCTTTGATCGAAATGCCCCTAATGGGGAAGGGAAATTTGAGCTTCAATTTAATACTCCTGTCACTGTAAAATATATAGATATTTTTATGGGTAAAATGTTTCAAGAACACAGATATTTAGCGGGACCGGGATGTCCTTCGAGCTATTGTATATCTTGTGATACGAACAGCAATGAGTGGTGGGCTTTCCCAAATCTTACCATCGATTATTATAATCCATCAAACCAGATGGAAGAACGGACAATCCCTATTTTTAGAAGAGATACAGATTATTATGATACTGTTTATTATCCTCTGTCTCCTCCTTTGTATTATCCAACGAGTAGAGAAAAAGCACCGTATAAAAGTATTTTGTGGTTTCAAAATGGTACATGGTTTAATCTTATTCAATCTTCAAAGATTCCCTTTTATATTAAAAAACATCCTTCTTATGCTTTAAATAAACTTGTGATTAAAGGAAAAACTAATTTTGATTCCAACGTTCAAGATACATCTCGTAGGTCATGTTACAATGAGCCGGGCGCAGATAATCAAGGAAGTTCTATTGGTCCATACATCTGGGGGAATCAACTGGGCAGTGGTCATCCTTATGCTAATACGACGTGGGGATATACGTCCACATCCTATCGTGTTCCGACAGTCTATGATTTAAAAATTTGGGGTTATTAGATTAAGTTTTTGAAAAAGGCAAGATCAGCTGAAAAAGGGTGCCGGAGTGTTTAGAACTTTCGACAGAAAGCTTTCCCCCATGAGCATTGATAATAGATTTTGAAATAGGGAGTGCCAATCCTGCTCCCATTTGGTGAGTCAAAATATCTCCTACGACTAAAAAAGGTTCAAAAAGTTTTTCTTGTTGAGCTTTACTTAAAATTTCCCCTCCGTGTGTAATAGAAACCGTGAGATCTCTTTTTCGTTGCCCTTGAAGTTGAATGATTATTTCAATCTTCCCGCCTTCATCTGAAGCCGCGATGGCATATTCTAAAATTTTTGTGAGTGCTTTTTTAAAAAGGGCTTCATCCACGGAAAGGATGCAATCCTCATAGGGGTTATTTTCTAAAAGAATTTTCTTTTGGGTGAGCATATCGTGAATTGACAACAGCGTTTCTTCTATAAGGGCTTTTAGGTGACACGGGGTTTTAGCTAGAGCGAGTTTCCCCGTTTGGGCGGTGACAAGATCTAAGGTGTCATTGACTAACACTTCCAATCGCTTGGCTCCTTCTTGAATACGTCCCACAAAATGTTTTTTTTCTTCGTCAGTCTGGGGAATGCCTCTTAAATAACTTTCGGTAAAAGAAAGAATCGTGGTGAGCGGGGTTTTTAGTTCATGGGAAATCAACATTAAAAAATTATCTTTGGCACGGTCGAAATAAAAATATTCACAGGCTTTTTTAATTTCTATTTTTAACTGATCATTTTCCCAGGGTTTGGTGAGGTATCGATAGACATGTCCTCTATTAATAGCTTCAATCACGGCTTCAATATCGGAGTAACCGGTCAGAAGAAGCCGCACGGCATGGGGCTGAATGGAAATGGATTTTTCAAGCATTTCGACCCCCATCATTTCTGGCATTCGTTGGTCGCATAAAATAATTTGAATATGGGGAGTTTCTTTAAGGATCTCTAAGCCTTTTTGCCCACTTTCAGCTAGCAGTATCTCATAATCTTTTTGAAGGGTGCGTTTGAGAGCATCTAGGATATTGGGCTCATCATCTATGATTAAAATTTTAGGGAGATTCATAATCTACCTATCGGAAATTACAGATGTTTTCTAAAGCGTCTAAGAAGTAGACAAAACTCTAAACTTTCAGCCAAATTATATAACCTCTTGAAATGACAGTATAATTATAGGTGTCTTCTCTGCCTCTGAGAGGGCTTGTTCAGGGGTGAGACAATTTAAAACCTCTCATGCCTTTTTAATCTTTGCCGCTAACCCATGGATATATCTTATGGTTTTTAACTATTTAGAAAGCTGGCACGCCCGTTGCTTATATATATGAGTAAGAGTTGGACGAATTGTAAGAGGTATCGTTAAACTCAAGTTAAAAGTTTATTTTAAAAGGAGCACCCTTATGAACCTTATGAAAAAAACGAACTGTTTTAAATATGGAATGTGGATATTGATGGTAGGAGTTTTATCTTTTCTCCCACCTATTACCGCTAAAGCCACCCCGAGTGATAGAGATATTGATATTATGGATGCGCTGACTCAAGGGCAACTCAGTAAAGATAAAGAAGTTCAACGTAAAGCTGATGAAAAAGCTATTCGGGCTCTTCAAGATGAACTTCGAAGAAAAGTGAAAATTTTTAATGGTGTAGAAAGTTCAAGACTTAGAGCTATTTTTTCTCATCCTGTGTTTGCAGCAGAGCATTGGAATAGCCCACAAGATCTTCAAGAAGTGATTAATGCTGCTACCTATCGGTTGGATGATTCTCAAAAAGAATTATTACAAGAAAGAATGCAGAGCATTCATAATGCGTTAAATGAAATTTATAGTTTGTCTGAAGCTACCAAACTTAAAGTGGCTGCTTATAATATTGATTATCCTGAAAGAACAATGACAGACGATACTGCAGAAATATTTAGACGGTTTGGTTTAAATATTGATGCCGATGGTGTGGTTCGAATTCCAGTTGAGCTTCATGGGAGAACGCGTTTTATTCCCTTTAAACTTGCAGCTGAAGATATTGATGCTCCTTCTCATCCTGGCCATGGTCCTGCCAAAGAACCTACAAAGGGTAAAAAAGCGGGTAGTGGATGGGATTTGGATGGGAAAGATAAAGATTCTGATCGTGATGAAGATTGCGAAGAGTGTAACAAAAAGAGCCCCAGTGGTTTTGCGACAGCCATGTCTTATCTGTTGCCTACATTAGGTGTTGTGGGAACTTTTTGGGGCGCTTACGAAAATAATAAACACAAACGCGATATGCTTCGAACGGGTGAGCGGATGATGGGGCAAGCTGCTGCTCGAGGAGAATCTCCTTATACCTATATGGGCCTTATGCAAGGCGCTATGAACTACGATCCTTTTAGATTCATGGGAGATTCTTTAACGCCTGCCATGATGGCCATTACTCAGCTCTATGCAACAGACAGTGGATATGGCAAAGGTAAGAAGGGTTCTGCCGATGAATTTGCCAGATATTATGACCAAAGAGCCAGATCTCAGCGAATGGCACAAATTCTTCAAATGATCAAAGCTTCAAAGTCAACCAATGTGTCTTCAAACACATCGACGACTCAAAAGCTCTATATTCAACAAGCCGTTAAATCTTTAAATGACATGGCCAGTACCTGGAATCCTGGATCTTTAACTGACAATGCCAGAAAACAACTTCAAGCCATGCGTCAGGAATTAAGTGGTGGTTTGTCTACGCGCGATCGTCAAGATATGTACAATGCAGTGTCGAATTTGGCTACTGCTATGCAAGCTCAAGAGCAGTATTATAGAGGGATGAACCAAGTGTTAGACCAAATTGATACGCTCTGGGGACAAGCAGGACAAATGACTCAAAATCAAGATAGCTTTATCAAAGGTAATGGTAACATTACAACCCAAATTACCCGAACGGTGAATGATAACTCCAATCGCAGTGGCAATGGTAATGTTGTTGGAAATATGGGTGGACAGCCTTGGCAAGCAGGACAGGCGGTATTTGGTGGTGGAAATGGTGGTCAAAGATTCTCTGTGAATGCGGGTGGTGGAAATAATGGATTTCAATTCTCAGGCGGAGTTTCAAACGGATTAAGATAGCTGTGGCTAGGTGGAAGTAGAAATACCAAGTTCAAATTAAAAAAGATCGTTCATTGAACCTCTTATAAAAAAGCGCTGGTAAAAAACCAGCGCTTTTTTTTTGCCTCTTCCTAAAGGCTATGGTAGACATTCCCTTTATGGTATCGGAACTGACTCCCCAATTAACTCCTATGATGAAACAATACGTCGAGATTAAACGCTCGTACGAAGATTGTATTTTATTTTTTAGGCTCGGGGATTTTTATGAAATGTTTTTTGAAGATGCCCTAGAGGCTTCTTCTATTTTAAAAATTACCTTAACTTCTCGCAGCCGCACGGAAGAAGATAAAATCCCCATGTGTGGGATTCCTTTTCATAGCTCTGAAAGTTATATTCAAAAACTTTTGGATCATGGGAAAAAAGTGGCTATTTGTGAGCAGGTGAGTGATCCGCAAGATTCTAAAGGACTTGTTGAGCGTAAAGTGATTCGCGTGGTTACGCCTTCTTTAACCCTTCAGGGAGAAGCTCAAAATTATTTGGCATCTATTGTGCCCCAGGAAGAAACACTTTTTAAAACCTATGCCCTATCTTATTTAAATTTAGCAACGGGAGAATGTCGGGCTACGGTTTTAACTTCTCGTCAAGCGCTTCGAGATGAGCTTTATCGGGTTCGTCCCAAAGAACTCTTGTGGCCGTTAGAACTTAAAGACAATACCCTTTTAAAAATCCTTCAAAAACTTTTTCCAAATCTTTTGGTTAATTTTATCCCCAGTCATTCTGAGGGCCGAAGGCCCGAAGAATCTCCAGACAATAGTCAAAAATCTGTAGAGGCTTTATTTTGGTATCTTAAAAAATATCATTATGAAAATTGTGCGCATATCCAAAAAGTAGAAACTTATGAAACAGGAAAAACGCTTCAACTTGATCTCTCTACCATTCGAAATCTTGAACTTTTAACGACCAGTTACACCCAGTCTTATGAAGGCTCACTCCTTTGGCTTTTGGATCACACCAAAACGGCCATGGGGAAAAGACTTTTAAAGCAATGGCTTTTGTATCCGTTGCTTGAAGTTTCTAAAATTAAAGATCGTCAAGAAAGAGTAGAAGAATTGGTAGAAAAAGCGTCTCTTCGAGACGAACTCAGAAAGCTTCTTTCGGAAATTTTGGATTTGGAACGAGTGATTGGGCGACTTACTCTGGCGAGTGGGAATGCTCGGGATTTAGCGGCGCTTCGAAATGCACTTTCACTTCTTCCAAGATTTAATGAATTGCTCAGTGAACCCCTCCCGGAATTTTCAGTACTGACAAACCTTTTAAAAAGAGCATTAGTAGATGCGCCTCCGCTTGCCATTAAAGAAGGAGGCATGATTGCCGAGGGTTATCATTCCGAATTAGATGAACTTATTCGACTCTGTCGAGATGGGAAAAGTACGATTGCCGAACTTGAAGCCAAAGAAAAAAAACGTACCGGGATTTCTTCTTTAAAAATCCGCTTTAACCAAGTCTTTGGTTATTATATTGATATTACCAAAACGCATCTTGATTCTATTCCCAGTGATTACATTCGAAAACAGACACTGGTTAATTCCGAACGATATATTACACCAGAACTGAAAGACTATGAGCATAAGATCTTAACCGCAGAAGAGCGACGGAAAAAATTAGAATATGAAATTTTTGAAGGGTTAAGAGTTCAGGTTTTAAAAGAATTATCATTGATTTTAGAAATGTGTCATAGGCTTAGTACGCTAGATGTTTTATGTTCATTGGCCGAGGTAGCTTCTCAAAATCATTATGAGAAACCCAATATTTCACAAGATTTTACGATTGATATTCAAGAAGGACGCCACCCCGTGATTGAAAAAATGGGAAATACACGCTTTGTGCCTAATTCTATTCGGCTTGATTTGGAGCAACGGCTTTTAATTATTACAGGGCCTAATATGGCGGGGAAATCGACGGTAATGCGGCAAGTGGCTTTGATTACGCTCATGGCTCAGATGGGAAGTTTTGTTCCGGCTGAATCTGCTCAGATTGGGGTTGTGGATCGCATTTTTACCCGTGTGGGGGCGCATGACAATGTGGCTTTTGGTGAGTCTACCTTTATGGTTGAAATGAAAGAGACAGCAGAAATTTTAAAATCGGCCACTTCTAAAAGTTTAATTCTCCTCGATGAAATAGGGCGGGGGACCTCTACCTTTGATGGGTTAAGTATTGCGTGGGCAGTGGCAAGCCAAATCCATGATGAAATTCGGGCTAAAACCCTTTTTGCCACCCATTATCACGAGCTCACAGCCCTGGTGCATGAAAAGGCCCAGGCTAGAAATTTCCATATCGCTATTCGAGAAGCAGAGGGGGAGATTGTCTTTATTCGAAAGCTTCTGCCGGGGAGCATAAGACGAAGCTATGGGGTGGAGGTGGCCAGACTGGCCGGCCTGCCAGACTCTGTTATTGACAAGGCCAAAGAGATTTTAAAAAATCTTGAAAAGGGTGAATTAGTTGGTGGGTGGGGTGGCGCTAGGCGGGGCGCCCATTTGGATGAAGCGTCAGGGGTCCCACGGGGGGATGGGTGACGCTTCAAGACAAATGGGCTGCCTAGCGACAGGACCCCATAGATTAAGTTGCCTTTTTTTGCTCTCTGTCAAATCTCTTCGCATCTGTTAGGATTTCATTAAAAATAGGCATAAATACTTGAAATTATTGTATTTTTAAAACTACTACTCTAAAAGTCAGTGACGCTCTACGTCCCTTTCCCAAAATCTTCCGTCGAAGTATTTTAGCCATAAAATCATAACCAGCTGATATTATTAATCTTTTTAATTTTTTAAAAAACTGGCATACCCGTTGCAATTATTAAGGGCAGGAGACTATATTATGAAGAGAATAAATTTTATATTGATGCTCATGGGAATTATGGCTTTTGCCTTAATGCTTGTGGGATGCGGTGAAGACGAAAAAGTTCAAAAAAAGGTATTTAGCCCTTTTGTCACCGGTCCTTCTGCCAATGACTCCTCTGCTCAACAACTCATTGCCGGCGCTACACATGAACTTTCTGGAACTATCGCTGTGGTCGATGAAAATATTTATCGTGTTATTACCCCATCTGATTATTCCGGAAGTCGAAAGGAAGGATCTGCCGTGAAAGTCAAAATGGTTTTAAAAGTGAATCCTGAGACGAAATGGATTGACATGGGCTATGTCAAAGTAGAGGGCGAGGATGCCAAAGGTGTTTATTCCTATCAGGCCGCTTGTTACACAGGTGCCAAAAATTGTGGTCAATTTAAAAATGGAAAATTAGAAATTACGCTTTTTGATCCTATTAATAATCCAAAACCCGAAAATAGTGGATATATAGAGTTTACATCAACCGGTTCAAATCAAAGTGAATTGACGGGTGATGTGGTGATGGATGGCTTAGCAAAGTTTGGAAATTTTCAATTAACTTTAACAGATGTTCAAGTGAAACCTTAAGGAGGTGGAGAATGAAACTAACAAAAATCATAACTGTGATGGTGGTTGCAACAGCAGTTTTTTTAACTGCGTGTGGTGATCCAACAAAAACAAAAAAAGATGAGAGCCAACCTGGCGCTGTGATGGGCAATAATACAAACCAGGCTCCTATCAATAATACGACTCCCGTATTCTCTCAAAGAATGAATGGGATGTATGATGGGCTTGGAAAAGAATTTATTCAACAACAAGTATATACGCCAGTACCTGCTTTTCCTTCGTTTCGTCAGTGGTTTACTCGGGTTGAGTTTTTAAAGGAAGATGGAAGTAATGTAGATGCTTTTTCTTTTAATCCTCCCCGAAATTACGCCAAAATTCGATTAACTTTGGTAAGCGATGTGAATACAGCTATTAGGTATGTGGTTGAAGGTGACGTATGGGTTAATCCCAACTATGCTTTAGTCGGGAGCCTAAGAAGTTATAATACCGGTAACGTCGCATTTGATATTGAATTTGGTTCTGGGTACGGTTTAGGTCCTATCCTCGGTCTTTGGGCCAATGATGGAAGACTGATGGAAGGAAGCGGAACTATTGTTCTGACCGAACCGGCAGGACAACACGTTATTAAATACTAAAAGTTATATCCACTTTCTTAACAATCCCTCGGGTACTTGCCCGGGGGATTTGTTTTATGTACAATAAAGTTTCATGCTCCTTCAAGACCAATACCTGGATGAATTTTTAAATTTTTTAAAAGTCGAAAAGGGGCTCTCTCTCAATACTCTGGAATCTTATCAGAGAGACTTATTTAAATATTTTAATTTTTTGGGAAAAAAGAGTATGTCCCAAAAAGCATCTGTCCTGGCTTTTTTAGTGCATCTTCATAAACAAAAGTTGTCTTCCAAGTCCATTGCGAGAAACCTGGTAGCTCTTCGGGTATTTTTTAAGTTTTTGCTTCTTCAAAAGTACATTGATGAAAATCCGACGAGAGATATCGAAGCTCCCAAAACCTGGCGTACGTTGCCAGAAGTGCTAACTCTTTCAGAAGTTGAAAAATTGATTTCTGAGCCCGATCTTAAAACCTCTTTAGGGATGAGAGACCGAGCTATTTTAGAACTCTTATATGCTTCTGGACTTAGGATTTCAGAGCTTACCGGGTTAGAGCTGACCGATGTTCACTTTGATGTGGGGTATTTAAAGGCCAAGGGGAAGGGAGCTAAGGAACGCATTGTTCCTTTTGGGGGATCAGCGCGTGGTTTTTTGGAGCGATATTTAAATGAAGTGAGAAAACTGTGGGATCCTCATCGTCAGATTTCGCCTTTTTTCCTTTCTCAACAGAGGAAAAAATTGAGCCGTCAAAATGTGTGGTTACTGCTTAAAAAATATGCCTTGTCGGCAGGACTTTCCAAAAATATTTATCCGCATATCTTACGTCATTCCTTTGCGACGCATCTCTTGGAACGTGGGGCAGATATTCGGGCTGTGCAGCTCATGCTCGGGCACTCGGATATCTCTACCACTCAGATCTATACTCATGTGAGTAGAGAGCGCCTTCAAGAAGTGTATAAGAAATACCATCCCCGTTCGTAACATTTGAATAATCCCTTATATTTTGATACGGTAGAAGGCAATGGCTGATCGAATCCAGTTTTTATTCATGTATTTTCCCATTTTTTTGCTCTCCCTAACCATTCATGAGTTTTGTCATGGTTTTGTGGCCTATAAAAAAGGAGATCCCACTGCAAAATTTATGGGGCGATTGACGCTAAATCCTCTTCCTCATATTGATCCCATTGGAACGGTCGTATTTCCCATTTTTTCTATTTTATTTGGAGGTATTTATTTTGCCTGGGCAAAACCTGTTCCCGTCAATCCTGCTCATTTTAAACATCGCGTATCAGATATGTTTTGGGTAGCCCTGGCAGGACCAGCCTCCAATTTTGCTTTGGCTTTTTTTTCAGCCTGGATTTATGGCATGACCGTACAATACGGTCATCGTTGGATGGATGCCACGATGGTTCAAATTGTTATCGATCTTTCAAGAATGTCTTTATATTTAAATTTAGCTCTTTGTTTTTTTAATTTAATTCCGTTAGCGCCTTTAGATGGTTCAAAAATTATTGGGCGGCTTTTACCAGATTCCCTGAGAAGTTCGATTGAGCAGATTAATCCGATGGTGGGGAGCATGATTTTATTGGCGCTTTTTGTGTCAGGAATTTTAAGATATATTGCGATTCCCATTTATATTGCAGCTCACTTTTTAGAAAGGTTATTCATGTGGTAACCAAAAAACGAGTGGTGAGTGGTAAAAGATCAACAGGAGAGCTCCATCTGGGTCATTATTTTGGAGCGCTTAAAACCTGGGTCTCGCTTCAAGATCAAAACCAATGTTTTTTCTTTGTGGCCGATTGGCATGCCCTTACTACTGATTACCAAGATCCATCTTCTATTGAAAAATATGTCTTGAGTAATGTTGCCGATTGGTTGGCTCTGGAAATTGATCCCAAGAAATCGGTGATTTTTATTCAATCGCATGTCAAAGAACATGCAGAGCTTTATCTTTTACTCTCAATGATGACGCCTTTGGGATGGTTAGAAAGAAATCCGACGTATAAAGATCAAATGAAGCAACTTCAAAATAAGGATCTCTCAAACCTGGGATTCTTAGGATATCCTGTGCTTCAAGCAGCTGATATTCTCATGTATAAAGGAAATTTGGTTCCTGTTGGAGAAGATCAGATAGCCCATTTGGAACTCTGTCGGGAAATTACCCGGCGATTTAATTATCTGTATGGGGATATCTTTCCAGAACCCGAATCACTTTTAAGTCCTACCCCCAAAATTCCGGGTACCGATGGTCGCAAAATGAGCAATAGCTATAACAACTGTATTTATTTGTCTGATCCTAAAGAAGTGGTTACTCAAAAAATCATGACGATGATGACAGATCCAGCCCGAAAACGACGGCAAGATCCAGGAGATCCTCAAAAATGTCCCCTCTTTGATTTGCATGAAGTATATACGGAAAGTTCGGTGATTAAAGACGTTGAGCAAGGCTGCCAGACGGCTAAAATTGGGTGTATTGATTGCAAAAAAACACTCTTAGAGAGACTTTTGCCCTGGCATGCGTCTATATATGAAAAAAGGCAAAAATATATTACAAAACCTAAGCTCATTCGTGATATCTTAGAAGAAGGTACTAAAAAAGCCACTTCCGAAGCTCAAAAAACAATGGGGGAAGTGAGAGAAAAATTAAAATTATGAGCTACCAAGTTAAATTAGAAACCTTTGAAGGCCCACTGGATCTTTTACTCTATTTAATTCGAAAAGAAGAAATGGATATTCGGAATATAGAAATTTCAAAGATCACAGAGCAGTATCTTTCCTTTATTAATGTCATGAAAGCGCTGGATATTGATTTGGCCTCTGAGTTTATTGTGATGGCGGCTACCCTTATTTATATTAAATCTAAAATCCTTCTTCCTAAGCCTCCCGAAGAAGAAGCTCAAGAAGAAGGGCAAGATCCTCGAGAAGAACTCATGCGGCGGCTTATGGAGTACCAACAGTATAAATGGGCCGCAGAAGAGTTAGAGAAAAAACCTTTTTTAAATGAAGATGTGTTTAAGATTCATCTTTTGCCCAAAGAGTACTCTTCTGACTTTGATCCTAAAGAAGGGCTGGTAGAAGTAGGGCTTTATGAATTGGCCCTGGCATTTCAGGATATGGTCGCGCGATCTCGAACGGTGGTGGGACATGTAGAGGGAGAAGAGTATCGAATTGAAGATAAAATTTTAGAAATTGTTTCAACCTTAAATCAAGCGCTCAATCAAATGGTGGAGCTTAAAACACTTTTCCGAGAAAATATCTCAAAACTTGAGGTTGTTGTTTCTTTTTTAGCTATTTTAGAATTGGCAAAAATGGGATATATTAAGCTTTTTCAGGCGGGGTATGAGTCGTCTGAAATTCATTTAAAAGCAATTAAAGAATTTCAAGAAATAGGGGGGGACAGCATCCATGCAGCTTGAACATTTAGAATCCGTTGTAGAAGCATTGCTGTTTAGTTCAGATCAGCCGGTGACGTTAAAAAAACTTCAAGCCGTTATTCCAGAGGCCTCGCTTCAGGAATTAAGAACTGCTATCGCAGATATTCAGAAAAATTACGAAATGAGTCAGCGAGGGATTTGCTTAGAAGAAATTGCCGAAGGATATCAATTTCGCACAAAACTAGACAAAGCCTCTTGGGTAAAAAAACTGATTGAAGCTGGCCCGATGCGGATGACGCGAGCACAGCTTGAGACTCTTTCCATGATTGCATATAAACAACCGGTGACACGTATTGAAATTGATGCCATTCGAGGGGTCGATAGCTCGTCTATTTTAAAAATCCTTGTGGATAAAAAACTTATTCGAATTGTGGGTATGAAAGAAGTTCCTGGAAGACCGTTACTGTATGGAACTACCATTGAATTTTTAGAATTTTTTAACTTAAAAGATCTTTCTCAGCTGCCTTCATTAGAACAGCTTCGAGAACTTAAAGGGCGAGAAAAAAGTGATATGCCGCTTTTTGCAAAAGATACCGTTGAAGAGGCAGAATTGATAGCCGATCAGTCCTCAAACTTAACCAAATCTTCAGGATCCTGAGGTTCCATCCTAACTAGCCATTCATAAGATTGGGGATTATTTTTGGTTTTTGTAATTTCTTCTGAAAAAAGATCATTCACTTCAAGGATAGTGCCTGAAACGGGGGCTTTGAGTTCTAGTTCTTCTTCGCTTCCCACAACCGTTGCTAGGATGTCTCCCGCTTCAATTTCACTGCCTTCTTCAGGAAGATCTATATTTTCAATGTCTCCAACGACATCAAAAATTTTCCCGCTCACGCTGATGACCAGTATGTCTTCTTCAACCGTAATTTGCTCTACGGGTTCATTCGTTTTATCTTTATAGCTTCCCATTGTCTTCATTGAAAATACTTATAGCCTATACATTTATAAATAATCTTTGCAACGGAAAAATCACCATAAACGACATGGGGGATGGGCATGTGTTCTACCACATCCATTCCCACCACTTCCTTTTCATGAAAGAGTTCTTTTAAGATATCAAGGCTTTGATAAAATTCTAATCCTCCGGGCTCTGGGGTTCCTGTGGAAGGGACGAGAGCAGGAGAAAAGCCATCCACATCGATTGTTAAATAAACTTGGTCAGTTAAGTGACTAAAAAGTTCTTTAGGAGAAAAACTTTTATTGCGAGTCTGATAATCATAATATACCGGAACTTTATTTCTCTTTACATAGAGGGCTTCTTCTTCGCACATGCTTCGAATGCCAATGGAAACTGTTTTAGAACATTTTTTTCGCATGAGATAAAGGATAGAAGCATGGCTATAGGGATTTCCTTCATACGCTTCTCGCATGTCTGTGTGGGCATCTATGTGGAAAATTGAAAGATTAGGATATTTTTCAAAGAGCGCTAAAAAGAGTCCATAAGAAATCGTATGTTCTCCTCCGAGCATGATAGGCCATTTATGATCTTTGAGTATTGTTTTTGTTTTTTCATGGAGCATTTCACAGGCTTTAGAAGCCGGAGTTTTTGTAAAATGAAGGGCTTCTAAAGTATGTACCCCTACCGTATGAAAGTGGGTATTGAGTTCAATATCATAAAGTTCCACTTGCTGAGAGGCTTTGATGATGGCACTGGGGCCATGAGCTGTGCCTTGTTGGTAGCTCGTAGATGCTTCAAAACCGGCGGGGATGATGACTACTTTTGATGTGTCATAATGAGAATGCTCTGGTTCTAAGCCAAGGAAGTTATTTGGAGTCATTAGGGGAGTAAAATAGCGGCTGCAATGGTCGTTGTCCAAAGACCATTTTTATTACCGATAGCCGATTGGGTAATATTTTTGGTGGCGACAATTTCATCTTTTAATTTCCACAGGTCTTTTCGTTCATCGTAGTTTTTATTAGCATCAAAGTCTATTCCAAGCGTTGTAGCGAGCATTTCTGCGGCTAGATCTTCGGCAAAATCGCCTGCCATTTTTTCAGTTTCGCCAAAGGGATGATGTTCACTTAAATATCCATATTTAGATCTATCCGACGGAATGGCTACTCCAATCGCAGAAGCAATCAGGCGGTTAGGTTCATTGGTAGAATTTTCTGCGATGACCGCAAATACAACTTGTCCGGGGTGAAGTTTAGCGACCCCTCGTTTTGAAGGAATAATTTTGCAGTGTGGAGGAAAAATGGAAGACACTCGTACTAAATTATAGCAGGCAATGCCGGCATCCCGAAGGGCCATTTCAAAAGAGCTGAGTTTGGCTTTGTGAACGCCAACACCATTAACTAAGAAAATTTCTTTTGCAACAATCATGAAGAAAAAGATTTAACGACATCAATACGCTTTGTCAATAATAAACTTGAAAAAATGTCATTCTCGACTTGATATGGGAATCTATCTATTAGGTCTTTCGAAAGAAATAGTAAGGTCCTTGTTAAATGCAGAAGATGATTTTTTATGATGAAAAATGGTTTCTTCTTGAGAAGTAGCCGTATCGCGACATTTCCATTTTAATTTAACCGTTAACCGGGTAATATTCCAATGGCCTTTAGAATTAGATTTATTAACAGAAAAATTATTATTTTGTATGGCAATATTTTTTATGGGGGGTGAATTTAAAGTAAAATCTCCTTTATGATGTCTAGCGGCACTATCCCATGTCATTGAAAACTCCTGTTCTTTGTCTAAAAGGGTGGAATTATTATTTTGGACATGTGCTTTTAATTTAAACTCCTTATATTTTGATTTGCCAGCATTAGAAGCATGGCCCTCTATATTTAATTGAAATGGTGTATTCTCCGTTGTTTTGCAGTTTAGTTTTGAAACATTTACTGCTTGAGAAGAGATGAGATTTGACTGTGTGTTGCGTTGAGTGGCCATGGCTTCAATCGTATAAGGTCCCTTGGCATAAAAATCCGTATTGTCTTCTGCTAGTGTCATCACAGGGATGCTAAACGTCATACTTTGATTGGGAATCGGTTTTTGAACAACCGATCCTGTGGCTACGGGATATCCAGCACTATCTTTAATAGTATACTGAATTGTTGTATCGTCATTAACCGTCGCTTTCAGAGAAACTTGAGCAGTAACAGTGCCAAAATCTTCGATCGTAGCAGGAAGCGTTATACTCTCTAAAAGTGGTGCGGAAAAAGAAGAAGCTGTATTTCCACCCGAAGAAGGGGTGGTTGTGCTGTTATCCGGTTGAGGGTTTACGGGTTGATTATCAACAGGTTGATTATTGACAGGTTGATTGTTGACGGGTGCCGGTGGCAAAGGGGTATTCGTATTTGAGGGTGGATTGGTATTAGAAGGAGGAGGTTCGATAGTTTGTCCTCCTGAAGTATCTGTAATCTGTGTTTCTTCAGTTTCAATGGAATCAGATGATGGGGCACACTGGATAAAACAAAATCCTACAAATATAAGAATAAGACTTAATTTTAATGTAATTTTAATCATTTCCCGCTCACGTTCTACGCCAATACTTTTATTATACCCACGTTCCATCAATTTGCAAAGACTAGTCAATTTCGATACACTGACCTCTATGCCGATTCGAGAATATACTTTTTTAGAACTAGAGCCTAAATGGCGAAAATTTTGGGAAAAGGGGAATCTTCATCATATGACAGAAGTTGATCCTCGCCCAAAATATTATTGTTTAGACATGTTTCCCTATCCCTCGGGTTCAGGGCTTCATGTGGGGCATTGGAGAGGGTATGTTTTAAGTGATGTATGGGCTCGGTACCAAACCCTCTTAGGCCATAAAGTGCTTCATCCTATGGGGTGGGATGCCTTTGGACTCCCCGCTGAAAATGATGCCATTAAGAAAAAAATTCATCCTAAAGAAAATACTGCAAAAAATGTAGCCAATATTAAACGCCAGCTTAAAGAAATTGGGGCGATGTACGATTGGGAGAGGGAAGTGAATACCACGGATCCTTCTTTTTATCGTTGGACACAGTGGATTTTTCTTCAGTTTTATAAAAAAGGATTGGCATATCGGAAATTGATGCCCATTAACTGGTGCCCCAGTTGTAAAGCAGGCCTCGCCAACGAAGAAGTGGTGGGAGGACGGTGTGAACGGTGTGATTCCGAAGTGACAAAAAAAGAACTTAATCAATGGATGCTTCGGATTACACAGTATGCCGATCGCTTGCTCAATGATTTAGAAAAACTCGACTGGCCTCAAAAAGTAAAACTCATGCAAGCAAATTGGATTGGGAGAAGCGAAGGGGCCCAAGTTATTTTTGATATTATCGATGAAAAAGGGAAAGCCCATCCGGTGACCATTTTTACAACTCGGCCAGATACCTTATTTGGAGCTACGTATATGGTGCTTGCTCCCGAACATCCCTTGGTTTTAAAATTGTGTTCGGAAAAACAGAAAAAAGCCGTAGAAGCCTATATTAAAAAATCAAGCCAAGAAAAAGAAATTGATCGAACCAGCAGTGAGCTGCCTATTTCGGGAGAAAATTTAGGGATTTTTGCCATAAATCCAGTGAATCAGCAAAAAATTTCCGTATGGATTTCAGATTATGTGCTGATGGATTATGGTACTGGGGCCATCATGGCGGTTCCTGCGCATGACGAGCGAGATTTTCGCTTTGCGAAGAAATTTAATTTACCGATTGTACAAGTGGTTGGTGAAGATGGCATTTTAATAGATTCTGGGGAATTTAATGGTCTAAATTTTGAAATAGCCAAAAAGAAAATTACAGAATCTTTACAAAGAAAGAAAATTGCTACTCCAAAAGTGAATTACAAACTCAGAGATTGGGTGTTCTCCCGTCAGCGATATTGGGGAGAGCCCATCCCCATTATTTATTGTAAAAAGTGTGGAGAGCTTCCTCTTCAAGAAAAAGATCTACCCCTTCTTTTGCCAGATGTGAAAAGTTATGAGCCTTCAGGTACAGGGGAGTCTCCTTTAGCAACGATCAAAGAGTGGGTGGAGACCTCTTGTTATCATTGCCACGGCCCCGCCAGACGAGAAACCGATACGATGCCCCAGTGGGCCGGGAGTTCTTGGTATTTTTTACGCTATCCTTCGGCGCATTATCAAGAAGGCGTTTTTGATCAAAAGGCTGTTCAGCATTGGATGCCGGTCGATCTTTACGTCGGTGGGGTAGAGCATGCCATTCTTCATCTTTTGTATGCCCGGTTTTTTACAAAAGTGCTTTATGATTTAGGATATGTGAAATTTGAAGAGCCCTTTTTGAGGCTTTTTAATCAAGGCATGGTGTGTCGGAAATCTGAAAAAACGGGTAAAATCGAAAAAATGTCTAAATCAAAATTGAATGTGGTAAATCCCGATGATCTGGTTCAAAAATATGGGGCAGATACTGTTCGGCTCTTTGAACTTTTTATTGGCCCTCCAGAACAAGAAGCCGAATGGAATGACAATGGAATTGAGGGAGTATATAAGTTTTTACGACGGTCATGGCAGTGGTTTTTTCAAAAGAAAGAAAATTTATCTCCTAGAGCGCACGATGCGATAGAGCGCGAAAAACATCTTCTTATTAAAAAAGTAACGGAGCGCATAGAGTCTTTTAAATTTAATGTTATTGTGAGTGCTTTTATGGAATTTATGAATGCGGTTTCTCGCCTAGAGGCGGAATCTTATGCTGTCGATCAGAAAACCTTGGAAGATTTTTTAATTTTACTCTCACCCTTAGCCCCGCACATGGCAGAAGAGCTGTGGGAGGAGCTTGGGCATAAAACGTCTATCTTTAAAGCTCAGTGGCCAACGGTTGATTCCAAATGGATTGAAACAACCACGATGACCCTAGTGGTTCAAGTAAATGGGAAATTAAGAGCCAATCTAGAAGTGGATAAGAATATTTCTGAAGCTGAAATTAAAGAACTCGCCAAGACCCATCCCAATGTGATTAAACATCTAGAAGGTAAACACGTTGTTAAAGAAATCTACGTCCCAAAAAAATTAGTGAATTTAGTGGTGAGATAAGCAAATTATCCGGTTTTTCTTTTTTTGACTCTTGGCAAAAGATTTTTTTTAGCTAAAAAAGCTTCCATGTATACCATTGAATTGTGGTCATAAGATCTTTCTCCACAGTCAAAACATTTTTCGTGAGGAACATTAGGAATGATAATTTTTTTTCCACCTGGAAAAGAAGGGCGGTCTTCAATGACATCTTTGATATTTGGACTGTCACAGTCAGGGCATCTTCCTAAAAGTTTTATATTAATACCCATAGCTAAAATATACCCTCTCTCTTGGCCGAGATCAAGCGATATGAAATTACTTTTCCATCGAATGTTTTTATAGTTCCTTTAGTGTAAATTAAAATTCCATCATATGTGAATCCAATGTGCCAAAACGTTCTCCTTGATTTTATTGAGGAATTTTAAAATTTACCGGACGGATTTTTTGCCGTGGTCGGTTTTCCGTCCGATTTTTTAGAATAGTGTTTTTACTTGCATATTATTTTTAAAGGGTTTAGAAAAATTTTGTGTCTTGGTTAGTAAAAAATAATTTCCTCATTAGAAAAGTTCATTCTCTCTTAGGAATTGTCCCCATTGGGCTTTTTTTGATGGAGCATTTGATTACCAACTCCTTTGCAACGTTTGGCCCAGAAGTGTACAATGAAAAAATTGAGTTTTTTCAAAGTCTTCCCTATCTTTTGGGTTTGGAAATCGGAACTATTTTTGCCCCTATTTTGTTTCACGCTGTTTTGGGAGTAGTATTTTTATGGGCTTGGAAAGATAATTCTATCCAATATCCCTATGCCAGAAACTGGCTTTATACTCTCCAAAGAGTGACAGGAATAATTGCTTTTGCATTTATTGCTTATCATGTGTGGGAATTTAGAATTGAAAGTGTTCTAAACGGTGAAGAAGTAAATTTTGATTTGGTGGCAGGTCATTTAGATAATTCCTGGATATTTGGCTTTTATATTTTAGGAATTACCTCAGCTATTTTTCATTTTGCCAATGGTGTTTGGAATTTTTTAGTTCATTGGGGGATTACGGTAGGTCCTCGGGCACAAAAACTTTCTGGATGTGTGTGCGCAGGGATTGGTGTGGTTTTTCTTTATGTAGGGCTAAATGCTCTATGGGCATTCATATAATATATGGCTAAACCAAAAATCATTGTAGTGGGAGGTGGGCTGTCGGGTTTAATGACCACTATTCAAGTGGCCGAACATGGCGGAGAAGCTCTTCTTTTCTCTGTGGTTCCCGTAAAACGTTCTCACTCGGTGTGTGCGCAAGGCGGGATTAATGCGGCCAAAAATACCAAAGGCGAAGGGGATTCCGTTGAAAAACATTTCGATGACACGATTTATGGGGGAGATTTTTTAGCCAACCAAGAACTTCCCAAACGCATGTGCGAAGCAGCTCCGGGGATTATTGATCTTTTAGATCGCATGGGAGTGATGTTTAATCGAACTCCCGAGGGGAATATTGATTTACGTCGGTTTGGAGGAACTTTATATCATCGCACCGCTTTTGCAGGTGCTACGACAGGTCAACAAATGCTCTATGCCCTAGATGAGCAAGTGCGTCGGGCAGAAACCCAAAGCAATGTTACAAAATATGAAGGGTGGGAATTTTTATCTCTCGTTCTAGATGATAGCAAAACCTGCCGAGGCATTGTTGCCATGAATTTATCAACGATGGAAGTGAAAGGATTTTTGGCAGATGCAGTGGTGTTGGCCACCGGTGGATGTGGGATGATTTTTGGTAAAAGCACCAATTCTACAGCCTGTACCGGTTCAGCCACGTCGGCTGCCTATCAACAAGGGGCTTATTATGCCAATGGGGAGTTTATTCAAGTTCACCCAACCGCTATCCCCGGAGAAGATAAATTAAGACTGATGTCAGAATCTGCCAGGGGAGAAGGTGGGCGAGTGTGGACGTATAAAGAGGGCAAACCCTGGTACTTTTTAGAAGAGTGGTATCCAAAATATGGGAATCTTGTGCCTCGTGATGTAGCTTCCAGGGCCATTTTTAAAGTGGTGAAAGAATTAGGGCTCGGAATCGATGGAAAAGATATTGTTTATTTGGATCTGTCTCATATCGACAGCAAAAAGCTCGATATTAAATTAGGTGGAATTTTAGAGATTTACAAAAAATTTATTGGAGATGATCCTCACAAAGTTCCCATGAAAATTTTTCCTGCTGTTCATTATTCTATGGGAGGGCTTTGGATTGATAATAATCACATGACCAATATTCCAGGTCTTTTTGCAGCTGGAGAAGCTGATTATCAATACCATGGTGGAAATAGGTTGGGAGCCAATTCTTTGGTGTCTTGTGTGTTTAGTGGAATGATTGCGGGCCCTGAAGCCTTAAAATATGCCAAAGGGCTTAAAACTTTTTCTGATGCTCTGCCGTCTTCTTTATTTGAAGGGGAAGTCAAAAAACAAGCTTCTCACAATGATCGTTTGTTAACTCAAAATGGCTCTGAAAATGTATTTAAACTTCATGAGGAATTAGGCAAATTGATGACAGACAACGTTACGGTTATTCGAAAAAATAAAAACCTGGAACAAACAGAGGTAGAACTTCAAAAACTCTTAGAGCGGTACAAAAAAGTAACCCTTACGGATAAAACCCGTTGGGCAAATCCAGTACTTCCCTTTGCAAGGCAACTTTATAATATGCTACAATTAGCCCGAGTGATTACACTGGGAGCTTTAAAACGAAATGAAAGCCGAGGGTCTCATTATAAACCCGATTTTCCTGAGCGAGATGATCAAAACTTTTTAAAAACAACGAAGGTTTCGTTTGTTTCGGGAGATCCAAAGTTAGAGTATGAAGACGTGGATATTCGCTGGATTAAGCCACGGCCCAGAAAATACAGCTAATGAAAACAGTTCATGTAAAAATTAAACGAAAGCTGGATCAGGAGTCTCCTTCTTTTTGGGAAGAGTTTCAAGTGCCGTATCAAGCTGGAATGAATGTGATTTCGGTACTGATGGCAATTGCCAAAAACCCTGTGACCAAGGATGGAAAACCCACGACTACAGTTGCATGGGATTGTAATTGTTTAGAAGAAGTCTGTGGTGCTTGTACCATGGTGATTAATGGAAAAGTACGGCAATCGTGTAGTGCTTTAATAGATAATCTGGAACAACCTCTTCGATTAGAACCGATGAGTAAGTTTCCAGTGATTCGAGATTTAAAAGTGGGTCGTCAATTTATGTTTGATGCCTTAAAACGGGTAAAAGCATGGATCCCCATCGATGGAACTTATGATTTAGGTCCTGGTCCAAAGATGTCAGATCAAGACCAGCAAATTGGGTATAAACTTTCAGAATGTATGACGTGTGGCTGTTGTGTGGAAGTGTGCCCGCAATTTAATGATCGATCTAATTTCATTGGAGCAGCGGCTATTTCTCAAGCCCGTCTTTTTAATCTTCACCCCACAGGACACATGCAACGAGAAGAACGCTTAGAGGCGTTGATGGGTGAGGGTGGCATTGAAGACTGTGGCAATTCTCAAAACTGCGTGAACGCTTGTCCTAAAAGTATTCCTCTGACCACCTCTATTGCCGACATGAACCGGCAGACGGTTCTCTACGGCATTAAAAAAATATTTAGAAGCTAGAAAGAACCACAGGTGGGGAGTTGTAGTACCCAGTCTTCCCCCAGAGACTCTACTTCAAAAGATTCTATCGGAAAAATGGCTCTTTCTTGGGTTTCGATATCTTCAATCAATAAAAGATGATCTTGAGTTAAACATGCACTTAAATTTAAATGGTTTCTTAAAAATATTTCTAATTCACCACCAGAAACATCAATGCCTCCTCCTCCAGAGAAGGCAGGCGTAGTGAGAAAGTTTAGAATAAGCAGAAAAAATATTTTTTTAATCATTCGCGTGAATCTCCTTTGGTTAGTTTAAAAAGGTGAGTGGAGAGTTGATAGGTATGAGTTCTTTTTCCCTTCGTTAAATATTGCGCCATTTCCATTCTAAATTCTTTCATTTTCTTTTTGGCTTGTTTTATTTTGGAAGGATCAATAGAAAGTGTCATCGTGCCCATCTCCATTTCTTCTGGGGTTTGAGAACTTAAGCTTTCTAGGGCTTTTTCAAGTGTTTGTTTGTGGAATTTTCGGATAACATCGTGATATTTATCAGATTGTATGGAGGAAAAGGCATGTGTTTTATGCCATTTCCCTTTTTTCTTTGTGATGAGTTTTAGTCGTTTTAGCCTCTCCCAGGCAAGCTCCACTTCCTCTTTTGAAATGTTTAATGTTTTTGAAATCCAACTGGGATTATATTTAAAATGATCAAGCTCCGTCATCTCTAAAATGGCATGGTGGTACCAGTTTGAAATCATTTTAAAGTGGTCCAATTCAATGGTTTGAAAGGATTGTGCAGGGTGGAGGTTTTCAAGTTTTTTGGCCATAAACTCTTTGGCTTGAGGAGTTTTGGCTCCCTCAAGCTGGACAAGGCTACAAAAATAATCTCGTTCATTTTCCTTAAGTTTTAAGGGATCAGACATCATGAGTGCTGTTTCGGAAGAAATGTTCTTGGTTCCTTTAAAGACAAGGTTGATGAGTGTTGGACTAATTCCAAGGTGTTTTGCGAATGCTCGTTGTGAATACTTTGAATTGGCGTTCTTTTTTTGAATATAGGCTTCTTTGAGATAGCTTTTATAATCTGTGTGCTCAAAAATCATAGATGCTTATATATTAGGCAAATGTCTTTTTGTCAATCTCCAAATTTACCACCGGTAATCACTTTATTTACTCATCTAATTTTAATGTTCCAAACATTGTCTCTGTCCGGTTTCGTGGTAAAATTTAAGTGTTATAGTACGTTTATGAAGTTAAGAATTTTGAAATATTTTTTACTGCTTTTACTTCTCGTGCTTTTTATATCGTGTGGAGGAGGCGAACAGAGTGGAACACCTTCTGCTGGGACGAGTGCTTCTACCAGCAGCAGTACCTCACTTCTTAAAGGCTCCAATACATTTGATTTGGATGATGAGTCTATGACTATACCTCCTAAAAAAGATGGAAGCACTGATGACCCATGGACTGGTACTGATCCTTGGAATCCTTGGCCTGAAGATGACCCCAATTGGCCATGGAGTCGTCCCTTAGCAGGGCAAAAAGTAGACCCTGAAACGGCGATTCCTCTTGTTCGACTCAACATCTGTGCCATGACGAGAGAATATGGAGATTTTAGTCGTGTAGATTGGGAGGACACATATACTCCTTCGACCCATCTCGATGGGCTTTTTATTAATCTTAAATTTGATTATTTGCCCCCTCATTATTTTAAACGCTGGGCTCAATTGGGGTGGAGTGATCTTATCCCTTTCATTATCAATGCCAACATACAACATTCGAATGATCTTGTGCTATCTGAGTCTCTTCTTGAACAATGGTTCCGAGGACCGCTTAATCCTTTTCCTTTTATTTCAGGATATAATTTTACCAATAGACCTCTTCAAACCCAAGATATTCTTTCTGTGTTCGATCAGCCCACCAGTAACTACCGTCATGCCAGAACCTATGTGTTTGATGACAACCGTTCTCCCGCGGCATCCATCAGCCCTGGAGATTTAGTTCAATCTGGATCCGACATGACACATCTTGATACGGGATATAGATTTGAGCAAAGAGTTTGGAGCAATGCAGCAGATCGCGATTATGGAATGAGAAGAGCTGATGGTTCGCGGAATGCTGAAGGTCGCTATAAATCTTTGGCTGGTCCAGATCCAAAGATTTTAGAATTACAACTTTCTATTCCTATTCTTTACGATCAAGGAAATTGGCATTATTTTAGGATCAAAGGATTTGATATCCCCGTTCATCGTGCTGTCATTCAAAATCAAGCTTTACACCAAAGCTATAAAGACGAACAATTTAATCCCCTGGGAGGATGCTATGAGGGATTGCCTCCTCAAATTTCAGCTGATGTTGTACATAATTTTAATCCTCTGGATTCTTCGACTGGCTGGTGGTCTCGTGATCACTGGGTGGTTCCTGAATATTAGTCGAAATCAAGTCTTTAAAAATAAAAAATTAAGCTGCTTTTTTGGTAGATTTTGAAGAATATTTTATCCAGCGTCCTTTTTTATCTCTGGTCCAAAGATGTTCTTTTTTTTCTTCCGCTAAAGCTTGCTTGAGTTCAGACATGAGTTTTGGATTTTCCTCAACTTCCATTGTTTCAAGATAGGATTCATATACTTCTGTGGGGAGCAAAACGCCTTTTGGCTCTCCGTCTTTGGTTAAAATATAAGATTCTCCCGTTTCATTCATGGTTCGTACCAATGCCAAGAGTTTTGTTTTTGCTTTACTAACAGAGATAAATTTACTTTTTATCATGGCTAATGCCCTCCGTAGACTTTCTTTCGGTGTTCAATTAAAAGTACTAAAACTTCTATTTTGGTTTCATAAATCTTATAAAGGATTCTAAAAGTAGAAACCCTTTCAGACCAAATTCCTCTGAGATCTCCTATCAGCGGCTTTCCTCCATAGGGGTTTTTAGAAATTCGTTCAAGCCCTTTATCTATTTGTCCTTTAAGTTTCCCAGAAATAGGCTCATACTGCTTTCTTGCTTTATCTGTAAAAAGAAGCCGATACACGTAACCATTATAATGGTTACGTGTATAAAATCAAGTTATTTTTTAGATTTTCTATTTTTGGATTGAAACTTCTTGGGATTATGTCATAAACTAATTCTTATGATGAGCTATAAAATAGATTTCTCTGCCTTAACAAAGGCCGTTGAAAGTCTGGAAGATATTCATCGGCAAGAAATGGATGTTTATCGGCGAGATGGGGCTATCCAACGATTTGAGTACACCTTTGAACTGATGTGGAAGATGATGCAGCGAATTTTAAAAATGCAAGGCATAGAAGTCGGAAGCCCAAAACAAGTTTTTCGAGCAGCCTTGAAGATTGGGCTCATTGATGATTTAAATCTTTGGTTTGGCTTTTTAGAAAAGAGAAATTTAACGACACATACCTATAATGAAGATCAAGCAGAAGATGTTTTTGAGGCATCTAAAAATTTTTTAGAGGTCGCCAAAAAGACTCTTATCCGTTTAAAGCAAGAAAGTGAAAAATAAACTTCCTAAAGATAGTCTTAGCTTTATTATTGAGGGTATTTGTAAAATCTTAGAAGATAAGCAGTTTAAGATTATTCTATTTGGCTCTTTTGTTTCTGGAAAAACATCGCGTTTATCTGATATTGATATTGCGATCAGTAGTTTAAAACCTTTAGATTCTGCTAAAATGGCATTTATGAAAGAATACTTTGAAGAAAGCAACTTTCCATACTCTGTGGATCTTGTAGATCTTTCCAGGGTTTCAAAAGTTTTTAGAGAGAAAATATTGCAAGAAGGAGATGTCATTTATTCAACTTCAGTTTATCATGATAATATGAAGTAGATATTCAAATTATCATAGCTTGATGTCCTGTTTTAGCTTCAAAAATTTACCACCGGTAATCACTTTATTTACCCCCTATATTGATTTCAGAAAATTTTGTGGTACAAGAACACAGCCCCAAAAAAGGAGAAAAATAATTATGAAACACGTTTTAAAATTAATCAGTTTGGTTTTTATTCTGTCATATATGTGCCCACTATCATGGGCAGAAGATCCAGTGCGCAATCATCCGACAGTAACTGCATTACAAGGATATTTAAATCAACTGGCCTCTGTTACCTATAAAGACTTGTCTCGTCTTCCAGAAGGAACAGGGGACGCAAATCCAATGGCGATTTTAATATATCAGTACAATGGTTTCTATGATCGAGCCAATGAAGTGCTGGCAATAAAAGAACCTCCTCTTTCTCCTTTAAATGAAATGGCAAAAGAATTTGGAAATTTGGTTGATTTAAGAAATAGATGGATAGATTTACATAATGAAGGACTCGATTTAATCGATGAGTACAATAAAACAGCGAATCAGCTTAATGCTGAATTAGCTAATCTAAGAAGGCAAGCGACTTCACGGTGGTACAATCCAAGAAGTTGGTTCAGAGAAGATGCTGTTGTGGAAGGCACTGCCATGGGAGATGTGTATGTGGGAGCAGGGAATGATAGAAGTCGTTTTCTTTCTGATGAAATAAGTCGCATTGATGGCGAAAGATCTAAAAATTTAAGAGATCAGGCTCGAGCTCAAGATGATATAGAGGGGCAAGCTTTTAAGATGGATGCGTTGAGAAAAGAAATTGTAAAAAAAGAAGTAGAGTTAATCAGTTTTGTAAGAGAAAAAGTAGGAGGTGGTACGCCCACAGCGCCCGCCGCGGTGTCAGTTGCTTCTCCAGCCCGATCTGCTTCTACTTTTTTACCTGCATCTGGTGTGGGGGGATTGGAAGCTGCATGTGAAAAAATAAAAGCGGCCATTTCAGATCCACAGCTGCAAGAAACATTGGGAAGAAGCATCTCTTCTAAATTATTCGATATTTTTAATCGAAGTGTATATCCATCGGCAAACAGAAGCGGAGCACCTTTTTTCTCTGATAAACATTGGACAAAAAATAACTATGAAAACTTAAGAGGGATTATCAAAGGCAGCATTGAGGGCACTTTAGATGAGCATGGTCTTACGGAACTTGAGGTTGATGAAAGCTCTGCTGCTTTTACACGATTCTTTGATTTCATGAGGGAGATGAATGCGGATGAAGCCGCTTTGACATTTAAGGGCTTATCCATAGAAGTTCTTCGCACAGGACTCAGAGAAGTAAAACGGTAAATAAAAAAAATCTGAAAAAATATTTAAAAAGTGATATAAGCCAAATTTCAGATGAAGCTTTTTACTAGAGTCTTTAGTTTTTTCTTCTTTCTGTTTTTACTCTTTGGGTGTCGTGTCTTAGATTATTCTTCTGGCGATAGATCTAGTATTTTTAACCGATTTATTAAGCCTAAATTTCCCACAGAATATTGGATTTATGCTGGGGATTTTACACAAGAAGAAGTGGATACCATTCACCAAGGATATCAAAACTGGGAACCTGCGTTACAAAAACTAACAGCCACTCCTTTTCATTTTAGATTTATGGGATATACTTTTACTCCCATTAACGATGATGATACGATGCATGTGATCAAAAAAGATCCTCTTTCTGGCAATACAGTTGGCCAAGCGTGTCTTTTGCTGACTCCTTTTGGCCAGAAACCTGTTTTTGGAGGAGACCTTAGAATTGCTTCAGATAAATCTTTTCACACGACAGATCAATGGCATTTTGATGGTTGGAGAGTGTATTTTTCAAATTGCTTAGAGGCGATCGTGACGCATGAAGTGGGGCATTTGATGGGCTTAGGCCATTCGCCTAATTCCAATGACATTATGTATTTTCAAGAATCAGCATCTTTTTGCGCCAATCGCAAACCCACGCCTAACGATGAATATGCTTTAGAACAATTTTATCTCCAATATCTCACGAACTTCGATTTTGCTAAAAATATTAACGAAGATTTATCTAACTTATAAACAGTTTGTAAAAAATACCTGAAATTTTTCTTATTTTTCGTTGGATTCCTGCTTTTCTGGGAATGACAGAAAGTGGCATTGTTTTTGCTATATTTCTACGCCTGTGTTGAAGCAAGGTATCGTCATTGGTTTTTTATTCTTTAGTGTCATTTTTACAGGGTGCTATTTGCCTTTTCCTTATGCAAAGGTCAATGGGGTGTTTAGTGTAGGAGAAAAAGAACGTTCTCATGAAGAATATCTCATTGCTCAAGTGTATTACGAAACTCCTCCCGCAGGTTTTCACCCAGCAGAGTTTGAGTGGGATTTACATTCAGCTACAGCCTCTCTTTTGGTATTTAACCTCTTTTTCTATCGATTTTGGGTGGATTTAAAAAATGTGAGGGTGAGAGAAGAAAATAAAAAAATTATTTATGAGGGAACTTTTATTTCCCTGGAGGATGCTTCAGTGTTGCTTCAGTTTAGAGTGAGTGAATATGAAGTTCAGATGGAAGAAAACAGTCGAGTATTCTTCTTTGATCGCCGAGATTTCGATTTAACTTTATCCAAAAAAGAAACTGTTTTAGGCTATTTTAAGGGCGCCGAAATGCATTTAAAAAAATGGAAAAATTTAAATGTGACTACTCCTTAAACAACGTGTTTAAAAAATCTCCACCCCTTGTGCTTTTATTGTAAGTCTTCAGAATTCTAACTTATTGATTTTATTTATGAAATAAAATTTCCTATTCTGGCACTTCTTTTGCATTTCTTTTCGAGCGTTTTCAAAGGGGGGAAACTATGAAAAAAAGTTATGTCAGTCTTTTAGGAGTTCTTTCACTCTTCATTTTATTTGCTGGATGTAACAGCGGAGAAATGGATGGCCAGTTTAAACCTACCGGAAATTTTTTAGAAGTAGGTTCAGATAGGGCGAGTCTTTTAAAAAGTAAATTTAAATGGGAATATGGACTTGAAAAAGTGAACATAACCTTGGATATTTATAATGCCTCTGGACAAAAAGTATCCAGCTCATATCATTTTGAGGCCAACACAAGTGATGTTCAGCCATTTCAAGATTCCAAAGAAACCAAAAGAACAAAAATGGTCTACAGTTTAAAAAATGTGGGGTGTACGAATGATTTTGAAGTAATGGGAGACATTACGGTTGTAGAATTAACCTATACTAAAAAAGAGCATGGGTTTTTAAATACCTATCGAAAGCGTGCTTCCAAGATAACGTTATATGGTGTCTCTATAGAAAGTAATGGTGGATTAGATAGTAAAAAATTTATGGGAGAATATGTGTCGGATGATGATGCGGATAAAGAACTGATTGATTCTATCCCTGTGCCACAAGAATTAAGAGCATCTCCGCTATTACCTTCTAATCCGGTGGATTCTCAGGGGCGTCCAAATCCAAAAAATTACAAGGAATAAGATTCCCGCTGTTGGCGTGAATGACTCGGAGATAAGAATGAAAAAAAGGTATTTTAGATTAATAGTAGCAGGACTTTTTCTGATGGGATGCCATGCGCAAGAAAGCACCAATGGGCAGTTCATGTTGCTTAAATCTCGCCAAGATTCCTTTTGGAAAATAGGGAATTTAGATTCTAAAGATACTCCCATAAAGAGTCAATTTAACTGGGAAGTGAAAGATGGCCAGGGGCGCGCAGAATTAAGAATTGGCTCATCTCAAGATCGCAATGGATTTTCATTTACCATTGATCCTTCTCTGATTGAAAAAACCAAAGAAGGAGACGATAGATTAAAAATGAAAATCATGAGCACTCCAGACAGTGAGTTATGGGTAGAAATTACACGATCTGTAACCCCTTACGATACCCGAAGCTACACATCCTATGGCAGTACGATTATCGATCACAGTGCAAAGGTGATTACAAAAGTTCGCTTCATTGAAAAATTGACTACCCCTGACTCACCAGAAGAGGATTTAGGGATATATGTGGGGGATGAAAATAAATGGATTTCACGGGAAGAAATAAAGCCTGATCCAGAGCCACGATCCCAATATCCAGAGCGCTGGCACCGTGGGGATGGTATTCCCGCACGCCCGCGTCCAAAAGACTAAATCTAGACACAGTGCTTTGTTTTTGTTAGCTTCCCTGCATGTTTGATGCTCTTTCTTCAAAGCTAGAAGCCTTCATTAAAAATATTAAGGGCCAAGGGCATTTTACCCCAAAAAATATCGAAGAGATTGCCCAAAAGCTTAAAATGACGCTGCTTGAAGCAGATGTTCATTTTAAAGTGGCTAAAGCGTTTGTTGATGATGTAACCCAAAAATCTCTGGGGCAAAAAGTGCATGAAAGCCTTACTCCGGCTCAACACTATCTGAAAATTGTTCATGAGGAGTTGGTTGAATTTTTAGGAAGTAAAACACAAGAAATTAATTTTCATGTAAAACCTCCTCTCATTATCCTCATGGTAGGGCTTCAAGGAAGTGGCAAGACCACGACCTCTTCAAAATTGGCTCATTATTTAGTGCACGAGAAAAAAAGATCTCCTTATTTAGTTCCTGCGGATGTATATCGGCCCGCTGCTATTGAACAATTAAAAATTCTTTCCTCACAATTAAAAATTTCTTGCTTCAACTCTTCTGTTTCAATGTTGCCTCTTGAAATTTGTAGGGTATCTTTTTTAGAAGCGCAAAGAATGGGATTAGATACGGTTATTATCGATACGGCTGGACGACTGCAGATGGATCATGAACTGATGAATGAACTTTTGAAAATAAAACAAGAAATTCATCCTCATGAAATTTTATTAGTAGCAGATTCAATGACAGGGCAAGAAGCAGTGCGTATTGCCCAAGGATTCCATGAAAAATTAAATCTTACCGGTATTATATTAACCAAGGCCGATGGAGATGCCAAAGGGGGTGCCGCTCTATCGATGAAACAGATGACCGGATGCCCCATTCGATTTTTAGGGGTGGGAGAAAAATTGCAAGACTTGGAACTTTTTTATCCCGATCGAATGGCTTCTCGAATTTTACAAATGGGAGATATGCTGACCTTGATTGAAAAGACTCAAAAGATGGTGGATGTAGAATCTGCAACAAAACTTCAGAAAAAGATTCAAAAGAATGACTTTACTTTAGATGATTTTAAAGCACAGATGGGGCAGATTCAAAAGCTGGGTTCTCTACAAGATGTTTTAGGAATGATCCCAGGAGGGAATAAACTCTTAAAGGCAGTCCCAGCTCAAATAGATCCACAAAAAGAAGCCAAAAAGGTGATGGCGATCATTGATTCTATGACTCCAAGAGAGCGAAATGATATAGAAATTTTAAATGGAAGTCGAAAATTGAGGATTGCTAAAGGAAGTGGTACCGAGGTATCTGAAATTAACCGGTTTTTGAAGCAATTTATGGAAGCAAAAAAAATGATGAAAAGAATGTCAAAGTTTGGTATGAAACATCCTTTCGGGTTATTTTAAGAAAGGAGCATGAAGAATGGTTGCCATGAGATTAGCAAGACAAGGTACAAATAAGAGAGCTTTTTTTAGAATTGTTGTTGCTGAAAAATCGTTCCCCAGAAATGGGAGAACCATTGAAAATGTTGGAACCTATGATCCCTTAAAGACAGACGCTCAAGTAGTCTTAAAAATGGATCGGGTAAAATTTTGGCTTGAAAAAGGTGCCCAGCCAACATTAGGCGTTAAGAATCTTCTAAGAAAATATCTAAAATAGTGGAGGTGGAAAACGATGAAGGAACTCATTGAAATGATCGCCAAAGCGTTGGTGGATCTTCCGGATCAAGTAGAAGTTCAAGAAGTGGTTGGAGAGCAAACAACGGTAGTGGAACTCAAAGTTGCCAAAGAAGACCTGGGAAAGGTAATTGGCAAACAAGGCCGCACAGCACAAGCCATGAGAACCATTCTGAATGCTGCTTCGACAAAGCTTAAGAAGAGAAGTGTTTTAGAAATTATTGAGTAATAATGAAATTTGATGTTGTGACCATTTTCCCCCACATGTTTGACCATGTGTTTGAACAGGGGGTTATTGGAAAAGCTCGTCAAAAATCACTCCTGGATTATCGTGTTCATAATTTAAGAGATTATACAACGGATAAGCATCAAACTGTGGATGATGTTCCGTTTGGTGGAGGCGGTGGGCTTATCTTTAAAATTGAACCTCTGGTTAAAGCCCTCAGAAATATTAAAGATCCAACCGTAAAAAGCCGAACCATTCTCATGTCTCCCCGGGGTAGAGTGTTTAATCAGGAAGTTGCGCGAGAGCTTTCGCAAGTTGAACAAGTGGTCATTTTTTGTGGGCGTTATGAAGGGGTGGATGAACGATTTACAGAATATGTGGATGAAGAGCTATCGATTGGGGATTTTATTTTAACAGGAGGAGAAATTGCTACAATGGTAATAATGGATGCAGTATCGCGATTTATTCCAGGGGTGGTGGGTCAAGAAGAAGCGCCCTATCAGGATAGTTTTATAGATGGTCTTTTGGAATATCCCCATTATACAAGACCCACTGAATTTGAAGGTAAAAAAGTGCCAGAGGTGCTAAGATCTGGACATCATAAGGAGATTTCTTGCTGGAAGCATGAACAAAGCATAAATAGCACTTTACAAAGAAGGCCTGATTTGTTACAAAAAATTAAATCTTATGACAGAACCAAAGACTAAAAAACAAAATCTTTTAGAAGTATTTGAACAAAAGCAAATGCGTAAAAATATGCCTTCTTTAAAGGTGGGGGACGTGGTTAAAGTCTATGCCAAAATTAAAGAAGGAGATAAAGAGCGCGTTCAAGTTTATGAAGGCACCATTTGTCGTTATACGAAAGGGCAATCGAGAACGTCGATTACGGTTCGAAAAATTTCTTTTGGGGTAGGGGTAGAAAGAGTTTTCCCCATTTATTCACCTGCTGTTGAAAAAATTGAAAGGATCAGTGAAGGAAAAGTACGAAGGGCAAGACTCTATTATTTAAGACAGCGAAGGGGGAAAGCGGCTCGTATTGAAAGCCAATGGGTAGAATCAGGAGAAGAAGTAGTTGAGACAATGGGAACGGTGGCGACAGGGCCTGTGATTAGTCCCCAACCCGAAGGTGTTGAGAAAAAAACAGCGGCATCAATGGATGTGGCTGAGTTTCAAAAAAACTAATTTAAGTTAGTTATTTTTTGAAAGGTATCGTGTGTGAAAAAAGGACCCTCCAAGTATTTTGAGCAAGAGGCTTACCTCCAAGGGTATCGATTTATTGCAGGGGTGGATGAAGTAGGACGAGGATGTTTAGCGGGTCCCGTTATTGCTGCAGCGGTTATTCTACCCAAAGACCATACTATTCAAGGGTTGAATGATTCAAAACTTTTGTCTCCTCAAAAAAGAGAACTTTTATATAACGAAATTTATAAACAAGCCCTAGCGATTGGGCTTGGATCTATGGGGCCTGATATTATTGATGAGATTAATATTTTACAGGCTTCTATGGCTGCCATGAAAAAAGCTGTGGAAGCTTTAAAACCCCAGCCGGATTTTTTACTGGTAGATGGAAATTTAAAAAATATTTGTTTTATTCCTCAAAAATCTATTCCCAAGGGTGATCAATTGTCAGAATCTATTTCTGCTGCTTCAATTGTGGCCAAAGTATTTCGAGATAATCTGATGAAGAATTATGATGAAACTTATCCTGATTATGGATTTGCTGTGCATAAAGGGTATCCCACTGCTTTTCATTTGGAAGCATTAAAAGCGCATGGTATTTCTAAAATTCATCGTTTGACCTTCCGGGGCGTTAAAAGTATTCCCTCTTCATGAATCAAAAAGATGTTGGGCGTTTGGGAGAAACCATTGCGCGTCGGTATGTGGAGCACCATGGGTATAAGATAATACACACAAATTGGCATTGTCATTGGGGTGAGCTAGACATTGTAGGGAGTAAGCAAAAAAGACTTTATTTTTTTGAGGTTAAGACCAGACAAACTGATGTTTTAGACTCTGTGTCCCATCACAAATTAAAACATTTATTCAGAACAATTCAATTTTACTTAAAAAAATATCATCATTCGTTTGAAAATTTTCAGGTAGATTTTATTGGAGTGGAACTAAAACACGATGCTCCTAAAATTATTCATTTAGAGAATGTATTGGAGGAAAGGATTTAAGCCCTGGCACTTTTTCTGGGACGTAGAAAATAACTGCGAAGAGCCGTCGGCTCGTCATCAAAAATTTCAAATTTTCCTTTTCCTTGGAAGGCTTTAAAGAGCCGTTGATATTCTGGGCTTAATCCCGTGAAGTGTGGCCTTGTTTTTTTATCTTTGTTAAAGGCTCTGAAGACTTTAATAAAAGGCTTAATCCCAGAGCTTCCTACGAAGGCGAGTTTTGAGAGATTAAAAATAACTTTTTTATTTTTTTGAGTTGTGTAAAGATCGGTTAAGCTTTCTTTGAGTTTTTGGATATGGGAAAAATTAAGATGACCTTCAAAAGAAACAATCGTTACACCCCGTTTGTGATGAACTAAGGCTTTCACAAAAATACCTCCTTTTTTTTAGCGTTCTGGGGAATGATCAACAACGATACTGTAAAAGCAGTATAACATACTTCTGGGTAACAAAAAAGAAGTTATTTAATAACAACAGAAGTTGGGATGAGAAAGAGATCAGGTGAATTATTCGTGTCATTGGCTACTAAGTTTGAAGCGTTGGATACGAATCCTATGTATTTTCCATCTGGAGAAATGGAAGAAAAAGAGCTGTTGCCATTCGCTTCATGGCCATCTATTCCCATGGAAACCCTTTTGATTTGAAACCTATTGGTGTCAGAAAGAAAAATATCATTTAATGCGTTGGTATCACTGCTGACTAAGTTTGAAGCGTTCGATTCAAATACTACATACTGTCCATTTGCAGAAATAAAAGGCCAAGAACTAGCGTTATTGGCATTAGCTATATTAGGGCCTGATGAAATTCTTGTTTGTGTGGTAGTCATGGTAGGTTCCATATGAACAAGGAAGATATCCTCTTTTTGATTTGTATCACCCGTATAATATATTAAATTTGAAGCATTTGATGAAAATACGATATTGATATTTGTTCCATCCGAAGAAATAGAGGGTAGAAAGCTTTCGTCATTTGTGTTTTTTTCATCCGGGGAGACTGAAATTCTTTTGATGGGATTGGTTGAAAAAAAGGTATTATAAAAGAGAAAAATATCACCTTTTCCATTTGTGTCATCGGTTACCAAATTGGAGGCACTTGATTCAAATACGATATAGGTTCCATCTCCGGAGATAAAGGGACTATAACTTGAGCCATTAGCTCCTTGACTATTCATCCCCATTGAAATTATTTTAATTTGATTGGTTTGGGTATCAAAAAGAAAGATATCTCCTTTTGCATTTGTATCATTGGCTACCAAATTAGACGCTGATGAGTTAAATACCACATATTTCCCATTAGAAGAAATAGAGCAACTATAGCTTGAACCATTTGCTTGAGTTCCACTGTTTGAAATTGAAATTCTTTTCATCGGATTGATTTGAAGATTGATTTGGGCTTGGGTGTCAAAAAGAAAAATGTCTCCTACGTCATTGGTATCATTGGCGACTAAATTAGAAGCTTTTGACGTGAATACCACATATCTTCCATCTGCAGAAATGGAAGAGCCGCGACTGTTATCATTTGCTTGAATTCCATCGTTAGCTATTGAAACCCTTTGTGTTTGATTGGTTTTGGTATTAAAAAGAAAAACATCTTCTGCGTTATTGGTATCATTGGCGACTAAATTGGAAACCGTTGAAGTAAATACTACATATTTTCCGTCAGACGAAAAGGAAGGTTTGTAATAATTGCCCAAACCCGATTCCTTCCCATCATACCCTATGGAGATTCGTCTGATTTGATCAATTGAAGTGTCCGGAGGTGGATTATCCCCTCCATCTGAATCTCCCCCAGGTCCTCCGCTTCCTGGGTCATCTCCGGGAGGAATATCGGAGCCTCCAGGAATGTTTCCAATGGGTGCTGTATTTTTTTCTAGTTCTCCAGAGGGTTGACATGAAATAATACTTACGAGCGCTCCTATAGCGAAAGAGTAGAGTAAAAATGTTTTAAAATAGGGACTCATATATTACATTAAAATTTAATGAGACTCCGATCCAAGTTACGTACTAAACATCTTTATTCTACCAAACATTTCAAGAAAACAAAAATATTTTTTAAATTTTTGGAGAGATGAGAATGGTCATTTCACCTAGCCACTTTTTTTCTTTTAAAGAATTTAAGGTCTCTGAATAATTTCCGCGAATGACTTCTTCGTGAATTTTGGTGAGTTCTCGGCAAATAGCTATGTTCCAGGTGCCAAATAAAGGTTCTAAATTGTGAAGGGTTTTGTCTATTCGTCTAGGAGATTCGTAAAAAATAAGCGTGATTTCAAGTTTGGCATATTTTTCAAAAAAATTTTTTTGTTTTCCAGGTTTTCGAGGAGGAAAACCTAAGAAAACAAATTTGTCCGGAGGTAGGCCAGAGATGGCCAAAGCAGCGGTACAGGCGGAAGGCCCTGGAAGAATGTGAAGAGGGATATTTTGTTGGATAATCTCTCGAATGCACACGTACCCTGGATCTGAAATAAGAGGCATGCCTCTTGAAACGATAAGCCCAATGTCATTTCCTTCTTTGAGCAATTTAAGAAGTATTGGGACGCGTCTTTGTTCATTGTCTTTATAGAGTGAAATAAGTTTTTTATTGTGGGGAAGATTTAGATCTTTTAAAAGTTGAAATGCATGGCGTGTATCTTCGCAGGCTAAAATATTGAGTTTTTGTAAAACTTCTTGAGCATGATGACTGATATCTTTTAAATTTCCGATGGGAAGTCCAATAACATAAAGGGTGCCTGAGGTCATATTTGTTAGGGAGTAGTTCGGTAGAGCATGCGAGGGAAAGGAATAGTTTCTCGTACATGTTCAAGCCCGCAGATCCATGCCAAACATCTCTCAATGCCCATTCCAAATCCTGCATGGGGGACAGACCCATATCGTCTTAAATCCAGATACCATTCAAAATATTTTGGATCGAGTTTATGCTCAGCTAATTTGGCTAAAAGGACATCAATATTTTCTTCCCGCTGTCCACCTCCAATGATTTCTCCATATCCTTCGGGGGCTAAAACATCCATTGAAAGGGAGAGTTTTTTATTCGTTGGATCTTCTTTCATATAAAATGCTTTAATGGCTGAAGGAAAGCGATGAACGAAAAAAGGCCTATCAAATTTATTGGCTAAAATAGTTTCATCGGGGGCTCCAAAATCTCCTCCCCATTGAAAGGGATTGTTTTCTTTTTTAAGAATTTCAATGGCTTCATCATAGCTAATCCTGGGAAGAGGGGCTTTGGTATTGGCTAGAATTTTTGTATCTCGCTCTAGGCTTTCTAATTCTTTTTTTCGATTTTTAAGCGTTCGTTGAACGATATATTCTAAGAAATCTTCGGCTAACTCCATATTGTCATTGAGATCATTAAAGGCAACTTCAGGTTCCACCATCCAAAATTCAGTGAGGTGTCGTCTGGTTTTAGATTTTTCTGCTCTAAATGTAGGGCCAAAACAATAGACTTTTCCAAAGGCCTGGCATCCTGCTTCAATATAGAGTTGACCACTTTGAGTGAGATACACTTTGTCGTCAAAATATTTGACTTCAAAAAGGGTCGTGGTGCCTTCACAGGCAGAAGGGGTAAACATGGGAGCATCAATGAGAGTAAATCCATTTCCATGAAAATAATCTCGACATGCATGAATGAGCTCGCTTCGAATGCGAAGGATATTATACTGTCTAGAAGAGCGAAGCCATAAATGGCGTTTATCCATCAGGTAATCCACTCCATGCTCTTTAGGGGTGATGGGATAATCTTGGGTTAGATGGATAATGTCTATAGACTGAATGGCTAGCTCATAATTTCCTCGAAATTCCCGAACGATACCGGTGACCTTAATAGAAGTCTCTTGGGTAAGCTCATCGAATGCTTTTAAGGCAGAGTCTTCGGATTCTCCTTTGGCAACGATGCCTTGAATGGTTCCGGTGCCATCTCGGAGAATTAAGAAATTAATTTTTCCACTGGAGCGTTTATTGTAGACCCAGCCAAAAAGGGTGACTGTTTTTCCCACATGCTGATGAATATCTGAAATATAAATTCTTTTTGTCATATAAGAAAATGTGTCATTCTGAACGAAGGAGCTTGCCCCGTAGTGAAGAATCTAGATCCTTCGCTTTGCTCAGGATGACATACTTTATTTAACTGAAAAATTGACAAAAAACAAGAATACTCGTAAAAGGGGAGGCATGAAAAAGATACTTTATTTTTTTCTAATCCTTTTTCTCCTGCATTTTAATTTTGTCGATTTTATCTATGCGGCCGAACCTGGAAAATCAAATGCCATAATTCAATATCAAGTGAATAGCATGGGTGATGTAGCTGTATTGAGATCTGATGGAACGGTGGAAGTGAATTTTATAGAGTGTGCTTCTGCTCATGTTCAAAAAGAATTAAATCAACAAATTACGTTTTCTGAAAAAGGCTTGTGGCTACTTCAACGAGATGGCTCAGTGTTTCGGTGGGATAGGGGTGCTTGGCTTTTTTTAGTACAAGACCCTTCTGTACAAGAAATTGTGGTTATCGATCGAGCCCTTTTTGCTTTAAGAAAAGGGCGTCTATCTATGCTCTATCAATATAATCCGACGATTCAACCGACTTGGATTGATATTAAATGGGGAGAAGGACTTGAAATAAAAGGGCTGGGTATTGATGGACAAAATATTTTAGTGTTAACTGAATCGGATGTAGCCATCATCCCCAGAGCAGTGGTTCGAACTTCTCTTGTCAAAGGAACTCCTATTGAAGCCAAAGATGTCCAGTGGATCCCAATTCAAGGAGTGGCTAAAGGATTGAGGAAATCTTTAAGGGCTATTTTAGGACAGATGCCGGAACAAGGATTGGATGAAGTACTTCCTAACGATATGCCTTCCCTTCGAGAAGTCATTGAGCGGATTGTTTCAGAAAGAGCAGAAGAGGGGATGCGAAATATTCCGGGTAATCCTGATATCCCCATGACTCCTGGCGCTGCTCGTTGGGAGATGATTCGAAGAATGGCTGAACAGGATAAATTGGATAGAGCATTGCTTTGGCATTTAACCTATCACTTAAAAGAAGGGGAATATCGAGGTGGAATTTTAGATGCACTACTACCCATTTTATTAAGAAGTGCTCGCAGGGCTGCTGAGCGATAAATGGATCCCGGATCTAGTCCGGGATGACTATCGCATGAGGAGCACAAGAGAAGAAATCACTAAAAAAGCATAAAATATAATGTTGATTAAGGGATAATCAAAAACCTTTTTCATGTTTTCTTTTCTCCGTCCTTTTCAATAGCTACACCAATAGAGTATAGATTTGCTTCAGCAAAGTCAAATAAATTGCTGAAATTCCTTATTTTTTGTCTTCTTTAGCTGTCTCTTCAGGCTCGTATTGGGAGCCATCCATTTTGTATGCGGGTAGCTTCATCTGTTCAATCCGCTTTTGCATGGCTGGGCTACGTTCCAGGGCTTGCTTCTCAGCCTTTTTTTGTTCTTCCATGCGTTGGACTGTGAGTTCTGATCCTCGAATGCGGGCATCTTCCGCGTCGGCATATGAGACTTTCCCCGTGAACAACGCGATGATCATACAGATGAATGCGACGAGAGTGATCCATAAACGTTCCATAAAAAACCCCCTGTTTTTATTTCTTCTTTTATTATACCACAACTAACTTTTGAGGGTTGGGTGGCATCGAAGGAGAGGCTCCATCGACGCGACCGGAACGAAGTGAGGACGAACGATGGAGAGCGTCCTTCGATGACAGGACCCATAAGATAGCATTAAAGATAGAAAGTTGTATTATTTTTAAAGAGAGAGGTATAATTAAATTGGAATTAGAGAGTTCTCATGAGATTTTAATGAGAATATGCCAAAGAAGGTGATGGATATGGATAGACAATTAAATATGAGAGAACAAGCTCCAAAATTTTCTTCTGTTATAGAGGCTTTGGATTATTGGAATAAAACATGCCCCGATGAGAACTATTGCTATTTAAATCATTTCAATGGGCAGGAAGAAAAAATTACCTATAAGAACCTCTATGAAGAAGCTTCTCTTCAGTCCTCCAAGCTTCAAAGCCTGGGGCTAAAGCGAGGGGATCGGGTCATTTTGGCTATTCCCAATGGGAGGTCTTTTTTAACAAGTTTTCTAGGAACTTTAATGGCCGGTGGAGTGGCCGTTCCTGTGGTGACGCGAGAAACCATTCTTCAAAGTTTAAATAAAGCAGCTGAGGTTTTAGGGCATATCTTTCGGGATGCTGCGGCTAAATATGTACTCACCACGGAATCCAATAAAGCCTTGTGTGAAAAAACAGCTGAAAAAGTATCTCAGTCTGTCGTTATTTCTATCGTCGATAGATTGCCCAAAGGGGTTCAGCTTTCCTATAATCCCTTAACGGTATTTCCAGAAGATGTGGCGTTTATTCAATATACTTCTGGCAGTACATCTTTGCCCAAAGGGGTTGTGATTCGGCATGAGCAGTTGGTAGCTCAAATTCAATCTTTGATTCACGGATTAAAATCCAATGCTAGAGATTGTGCCGTGAGCTGGCTGCCCTTGTTTCACGATATGGGGCTTATCGGGGCTTTTTTACATACGCTCTATGCAGGCATGCAGCTCGTACTGATGTCTCCTGAAAAATTTCTGTTTGATCCTAAACAATGGTTACTAGCCATTTCAAAATATAAAGCAACGATGTCTACGGGGCCAAACTCTGCTTATAGTCTTTGTTTAAACCGCATTCGACCTGAAGAAATGAAAGATATTGATCTTTCGAGTTGGAGAGTAGCGTTTAGTGGGGCGGAGCCTATTTCTGTGCCCACCATCGAAAAATTTATTAAACGATTTGAACCCTATGGTTTTAATCCCAAAGCCTTTGTGTCGGGATATGGCATGGCCGAAAACTGCCTGGCCATTTCTTTTGTGCAACCGGGTGAAGGACTTATTTATGATACGGTTCAACGAGAGGAATTTGAGCTTAATCGAGTGGCGATTCCTGATTTGACTCAGACAGCAGTGCCTACTCTTTGTTTTGTGTCTGTGGGAAAACCTATTTTGGATCATGAGGTGGTTATTATAGATGATCTTGGAAATATGTTAGCTGAACGCCATGTGGGAGAAATTGCGGTTCGAGGCCCTTCTGTGATGGATGGATATTATCAAAGAGAACTTGAAACTCGTCAGGCCATCCGAAACCACTGGCTTTATACGGGAGATTTAGGATATTTGGCCGACGGGCATTTGTATATTGTGGGTCGTAAGAAAGACATGATCATTAAAGGAGGGCGTAATTTTTGTCCTCAAGATATTGAAGTGGTCGTGGAAAGTATTACCGGTGTGAGACGAGGATGTGTGGTGACTTTTGGGGTGTATGAAGAAAAAATGGGAACTGAAAAACTGGTGGTCCTGGCAGAAGTAAAACCAGATTTTTATAAAAAACGAGATGAACTTTCTTCAAGAATAGTCAGCGAAGTGTCCAGTAGAATTGGAATTGCTCCAGATGAAGTGGTGATTTTCCCCAGAGGAACGCTCACCAAAACCACGAGCGGAAAATTACAACGGGCAAAATATAAAGCCTTATATCTAGAAGGAAAATTAAATACCGTTATTTCTTTAAAAGATCGATTCAGATATTTTATATTCCGTACAAATTTGATCATCAGCATGTTCTTTTATATGATGAGTTCGCTTTTGAAGAGAAAAAAACATGACTGAAGTTGAAATTAGAGAAATATTAGTTCAATCCATTCTCACCGTTCGAAAGCAAATGAATCGTAAGCACTTAAAAGACATGGCTTCTTTTACAGAAGATTTGGGATTTGATTCCATGGCATTAGTGGCCTTGGCTTCGGAGCTTGAAAAACGCTTTGGGCGTTCTTTGCCCCTTCCACAATGGCTCGAAAATCAGAGGGATAAAAAACTGACCCTGGGGTCATTGGTTGATTTTCTTTACAATTACATAAATCAATGATATATTGTTATTTATGGTATTAAATAACAATATGATTTATGACCGTGAGTTAGATCTTAGTCAAGTTTTATCCTCTATTTTCTTGTTTGGCCCTCGCATGACAGGCAAAACAAAGCTTTTGGAAAAGATTCCATCGAATCGGTACTTTGATCTGTTAGACCCAGATCTGGAGCTTAGATTCAGATCCAATCCAAAATTATTTTGGGAAGAGGTATCCGTTTTGCAACCAAAATCGAAAATTGTGGTTGATGAGATACAGCGACTTCCTGTCCTTTTAGATTATATTCAAATGGGAATTGAAAAGTATGAACATCAGTTTTTTTTATCTGGTTCCAGCGCTAGAAAATTAAAACGGGGAAGTGCAAATCTTTTAGGGGGGAGAGCTTTGGAATTTCACTTACATCCTCTGACTGTTTTTGAGCTTGGGAAAGAGTTTTATCTTCACAATGCTTTGCGGTTTGGCACTTTGCCTAGAATTTCTTTGTTTCTAAAAGAAAAAAGGGAAGAAGCCGTTCATTTATTAAAAAGTTATTATACGATTTATTTAAAAGAGGAAATTCAGGCTGAGGCTTTGGTAAGGCAATTGGATACGTTTCAGCGTTTTTTCGAAGTAGCGGCTCAGGCAAATGGACAAATGATTGAATATGCGAATATTTCCCGGGAATGTTCTGTCGCTCCCAGCACGGTCAAAGAATATTATCAAATTCTTGAAGACACCCTTGTCGGAAGATTTGTTTGGCCTTTTAACAGGAGTGAAAGAAAAAAAGCACGGCCAAAATTTTATTTTTTTGATTGTGGTGTTGTTCGCGCAATTCAAGGCCGATTAACCTCAGATCCTTCTCCAGAAGAGACAGGCATATTATTTGAAACATGGTTTATGAATGAACTATTTCGAATAAAAGATTATTTAAACAAAGAGCATAAGATTTCATTGTGGAGAGAAGAACGATGGGAAGTGGATGTGTTGATTGAGGGAAGCAAGGGCCCTCTTTTAGCTTTTGAAATTAAATCTGGAAAGCAAATTAAAAATGAAACATCGTTAAAAGCTTTTCGTGCTCGTTTTAAAGAAGTCCCTTTATATATCGTTTCTCTCCAGGATGAACATTCCAGAAATCTTGGCCATGATATGACTCTTCTTCCTTGGAAAAAAGCGTTAGACCTATATCGAAATTTTCGTTAGGGAGCAGTTTAAATAACTAAATAGTCTCTTTAATCCTTTTCATGAAATTTTAATCTTTAAATTAATTTAAGCTATACAAAGCTTTGAAAGTGGCTATAATTAAAATCAAGATGTTGTACGTTTGTGGGTATTATTTTCTTTTATTTTTCTAAGGAGAATTCTCATGAAAAAGTGTGTGCGGGTTCTATGTAACGGGGGAATATTTTTAATCTTTTTAACCTTGATACAATGCGGTGGCGGGGGAGGCGGCGGTGGAAGTTCTTCTGAGAGTTCAACAACGTTAAACCAAGGGACTCAAGATTCAGGTCAACAAAATCAAAATAATGTGGTTTTTACGGGCCCCGATACAGATCTTCCCGTTATTGTTCAAGGTATTCAACTTGAGAAAACTCAAATTAACGCTGGGGAGGCA
>MGPE01000001.1 GCA_001797335.1 Deltaproteobacteria bacterium GWA2_38_16 | reverse complement strand
AAGTTTTGGGTGAGGAGAGGTAGTTTTAGACACAATCACTACATTGGCACCTTCTTCACCCGCTCTTATCCCAATGGCTTTTCCTATACCACGGCTTGCCCCGGTTATAAAAAGTGTTTTGCCTTTAAGACTATTTGCCATAAGTGTCTAAGGCGTATCGTGACCACCCTTAAAATTCAATGAGAAAATGAGAAATTGACACAGCCTTAATTTGTTTTATAAAGAAGCCACTTTTTTTAAAAGGGAGGAAAATATGAAAAAATACACAGGCCTTTTAGTCTTGATACTAGGAATGGGATGTTTTGGTGGATATTACTATGAGGATATGACTTTTTATAAATCTGATTCTTTTGGAAATGACACGGACGTTACTCAAGTCCGATTACAAGGCGCTGCCTGTATTCGAGAAACCACAGACGAATTTGGATCTGATACCAAAATTAATGTAGAAGAACTTCCCATCGAATATTGCATTCCCCTCTTGGTTGCTCAAGCCGTTAAAGAAGAATTTGGAAACTGCGCTCCTCAAGAATTCACCTTAAAACAAGATCAATTTGGAAACGACTTCGACACAACCATCCTTAAATTAGACACCGATTGCTTGTGTTATGTAGAAATTCGAGATGAATTTGGATCTGATGTAAAAATCTTTAAAAAGTTTTCTTCTTTAGATACCTGTGGGAGATTTTTCTCTCCAACTCAATTTTCACGCATACGTGCCATAGCAGAAGAAGTCTCTCGTAAATACGAACACTAAAGAGAGACTAGCCCAACATCTTTGATCATAAGATTCCAAAAGAGTATCTCCCCTGTAAGATAATCGAATCATTGGGGATGCTTATTCGATTTAGATAAAATTTAAGCAATTCTTAAATGTGGGTAACTGGTATTATCTGCCGTGCATATAACAACCTCAGAAATGGTGTTATTAAGCTGCTTTTTTCTCAAAAAGAAAACTAAATGCCAAGTTGGCTTTACAGGCACCTGCTATTCGAGCCAACAGAGAAAGAGAGGGGGTTCTTGAATCCATTCCCGATTCAATTCTGCTAATGACGGCTTGTGTGGTATCGGCAAGCCTTGCAAGTTCAACTTGGGTAAGCCCAGCTCGAATCCTTGCAGAACGAACCGTTTCTGCTATTCGAGTTTTAATTCGCTCTTCTTGAAACAAGACTTTAATCTCAGAATCCTTAAGAAGTTTATTTATAAAAGGACGCGTGGATCGATATGCTTTTTTCATAGGCCTAATACCTCCTTCATTCGTTTTTCTGCCACCTCTAATTCATGAAGTGGTGTTTTTGGGGTCGTTTTTCTAAACGCATGTAAAATAACCATCTCCTCTGATTTTAATAAAATATAAAGCATTCGATATCCTCCATCTGGAGCTCTAAATTTTATTTCCCAGAGTTTTCCTCTTAATGGTTTAAATTGGACTCTACTATACGATAGTCCGAATTCCTCAAGCCCAACCACAACTTCAGCAAATCGCGCTTGATCAGCTTTGGAGCGAGAAGTAATAAAATCTTCTACGGGTGATCTTCCAGAAGGAGTCTCATAAAAATTTACTATCACTTGTATAATATATCCAATTGGATATACACTGTCAATTTATTTTTGTAATTGTTAAAGGAAAGCAATGAGCATTGATCCGATAGACCATTTCAACTCCTAATTATGGATTCAAAAACAAGTGCAATGCCTTGGCCGCCGCCAATACAGGCAGAGCCGACACCATATTTTTTCTTCCGGCGTTTAAGTTCGTAAAGAAGGTGATTGGTAATACGTGCTCCAGAAGCTCCCAGGGGATGGCCTATAGCAATAGCGCCCCCATTGACATTGGTAATTTCTCTAGGAAGATTTAAATCTTTTTCAACCGCTAAATATTGTGCAGCAAAAGCTTCATTCACTTCAATTAAATCAATTTCTTTTAACGAAAGCCCTACCTTTTGAAGTGCTTTGGGAATAGCAAGAGATGGCCCAATTCCCATTTCTTTGGGATCACATCCAGAAACTGCCCATCCTAAAAGCTTTCCAATGGGTTTTAATCCCTGTTTTTTTGCAGCTTCACTGCTGGTCACCACCATGGCTGATGCACCGTCGGTAATTCCACTGGCGCTTCCCGCGGTTACAACCCCATTCTCCACAAAAAAAGCTTTAAGTTTGGATAACCCCTCTAGCGTCGTATCTGGTTTTGGGTGTTCGTCGTTATGAAATGATGTTTTAGTTCCCTTTCGATCTTTTACTTCGATAGAAACAATTTCCTCTTTAAAAAGTCCTGCTTCATATGCTTTTTTATAATTCATCTGGCTTCTTAAAGAATATTCATCACAGGCTTGCCTTGAAATATCTTTTTTCTTGGCCAAATTTTCAGTACTGACGGCCATGGAAAGCCCTGTATAGGTGTCGGTAAGCGCCGCCCATAAATAATCTTGAAGTTCTGTTGATCCCATCCGAATGCCCCACCTAGCACCTTTTACGACATAGGGAGCTTGACTCATGCTTTCTGTCCCCCCGGCTAATACCAAAGAGGCTTCATCCAATAAAATTTCTTCTGCCGCATTCACAACCGCTTGAAACCCAGACCCACACAGACGATTCACCGTATAGGCAGGGGTTGCGATTGGAACGCCTGCTCTTAATCCCACATGACGCGCTAAATAAGCAGCATCTTGAGAGGTCTGAGCCACATTTCCAAAAATAACATGATCAATAGATTCTGGTTTAACGTGAGAAGCTTCCAAGGCCGCTTTGGCAGCAAAAACGCCTAAGTCATTGGCTGTAAAATCTTTTAAAGTTCCGCCAAAGGCGCCAAAAGGAGTTCTTTTCCCTGGCAAAATCACGATCTCTTTACTCATCTTGTTTTGGACTATAGCCCGAACTTTCAAGCTTGTGAAGAATTTCTTTGATATGCTCTGGACCTTTAGTCTCTAGAGTCAAAAGAATTTTTGTTTTTCCAAAAGATACATTTAAAAACTGTCGCTCATGATTGACCTGCATAATATTGGCTTTTAAATCTGCAATGATTTTTGTGAGCTTTTGAAGAGATCCTGGTATATCATCGACGGTAACACTGAGCCTAACCATTCTTCCTTCTTGTACCAATCCTCGTTCAATAATATGTGCTAAGGTTGTTACATCTAAATTTCCCCCACTTAAAAGACATACAATATTTTTTTCTTTGAGATGTAATTTTTTAGATAAAAGTGAAGCCAGTGTTACTGCCCCAGCTCCCTCTACAATCATTTTTGTTTTTTCTAAAAGTTGCAAAATAGATACAGCAATGTCTTCATCGGAAACTGTGACCACTTCATCTACATATTGTTGAATAAAACCAAACGTATAAGGACTTGCTTTTTTTACTGCAATCCCTTCGGCCATGGTACTCATCGAAGCAAGAACGCAGGCTTTTCCTTTTTTTAAAGATTCTGCCATGGTGGCTGCGCCATCCGCCTGAACTCCAATAATTTTAATTTTTGGATTTAACGATTTTGCCGCAATAGCAATCCCTGAAATAAGTCCTCCTCCGCCAATGGGGACAATAATAACTTCTGTCTTGGGTTCTTCTTCTAAAATTTCAAGCCCAATCGTTCCTTGCCCTGCAATAATAAAAGGATCTTCATACGCATGAATAAAAATGGCTCCCATTTCTTCTTGAAGACGAAGGGCTTCTTCATAGGCTTCGTCATAATTTAGCCCTTTTAAAATTACTTTGGCTCCGTAGGATTTTGTAGCTTGAACTTTTCCCATGGGCGTACTTTCAGGCATGACAATCGTAGAAGGTGTCCCCAAAAGCTTAGCCTGGTAGGCCACTCCTTGCGCATGATTTCCGGCGGAAGCGGTAATAACGCCTTGTTTTTTTTCTGCATCGGTTAAAGAAAGAAGTTTATTTCTAGCCCCTCGGACTTTAAAAGCACCGGTGTGCTGAAGATTTTCCATTTTAAAATAGATATTTTTTAAAAAAAGTTCAGAAAAATAATTAGATCGTTTAAGCGGTGTGTGAAGAATAGCGTCTTTGATAACTTTTTGGGCTTTTTGAATATCTTCAAGGGTGGGTGATTTCATAAAGAGGAAAATTCTTCTAACCGTTTTTGTCCAATTTCTCTAAAATGATGAAATATTTCAAATTGTTCTCGTTTTTGTCGTTGCAATCTTTCAACTTGAGCCAATTCATTCGCACATTGTTTGGACTCTTTTAGAAGATCTGTCAATATAAAACGATACTCTTTAATATGCGCCAATGTTTCTTCTTTTTCTTGAACGCTGATTGTTGTATCGTCTTTTATCTTACCTTCAGCTTTTTTAAGTTTTTCTAAATTTTGATGCGCCTGAAGGGCAATGGCTTTCATATTGAGTTCTTCATTCTGGAGAATCGGCACATTAATTTCATGAACGCCTCTGGGATCGAGCTCTACTAATTTTTTAAGCTCTGGCTTTAAGGCTTCTAATTTTTTCTGATTCTCAGCCAATTCTTTTTGAACCAACTGTTTTTCTTCTTGAACCATGGCTTTCCAATTTGGATCTAAGGCCAGTGTTACGTTTAGTTCTTCAGCCGCCCAGAGGGGTCGAATCATCAGAAAACCAAAAGGGGTTAGTTCTTGAGGTTGCTGAGGATTATTTTTAGGCTGTGGAACTTGGGGTTGCTGGGCCAGCATCCGTTCAAAAAGCATGGGATTAGCTCGAATAAAGGCAATGGCTTCTAAGGCTGCTGCTCTTTCATCCCGAAGTTTGGTGAGTTCAATCAAAGATGCATTTCTGGCTTCCATATTTTGAGACCAGTCTCGCCTTGAACCAATCATGAGCCCATCGTCATCTCTTTGAATTTGAATATCATGCTTTCTAAATTCCTGGGATTTTTCCCAAATGCGCATATTAATATTTGATAGCTTTTGAATCTGTTCTGCAATTCTGGCTTGCTGACGAACAATTGTGTTATTAATGTAACTTGCATTTTGTTGTTCTTCTATTTGAGAAAGAGTGAGTCCTCGATTTCTTAATTCTCGATTACGCGCGGCCAGTCGATCCACTTCTCCGACGATACTCACCATGGAATTATCAGGAGGATTCACATCTTCTAATTGCTGACGATAATTTTGGACACCACTTCTTTCAACCGCCGTTGCTGCCACCAATCCTGCTAGTCCTTGCTTAGCTAAAGAAGGCTTAGCCGTAGTCCGCGTAACCGACGCAAGGCCACTGCCTGAATAAAAGGGACTTTGAGAACCGGCTTGTGGATTTAAATAAGCCCCTCCGACAGGAATATTGGCTTGAGGAGGAAATCCATTATAAGCTTGGCCAGAAAAATTTTGAAAATTGGGATCAAACACTCCTGGAAAACCAGAACTCGCCGATGCTGGAAATCTCGGAGAGCCAGGACCGGCTCCTTGAAGAACAGATTGAAGTCTGTCGCTGGTTCCATAAGGATATCCTCCCGGAGCGGATGGATTTCCACCAATCGTTAAGACTTCAGACAAAATGCGATCTTGTCCCGCAATCATATCTTGCATGGCCAGGGGATCTCTTTTAAAAGGCTCTAGGGGATCTACAAATTTTTCCATACCGGCAGGCATTTCACCTTGAACCGCCATATTGAGTCCTAAGGCCGTGGCCAACCCTCGATAAATTTGGGTGTTTTCGTTTTGGCTTCCTTTTTGGGTATATTGATATTGGGCCAATGCTGAAAATGTGGCAAAAAGTCCTTGTTTTACCGGTGTGGTAAAGAAACTTCCAATTCCTCCAAACACATCTCCTATCAACCCAACTCCTTTTCCAAATAACCCAACACCCTTTCCAAGAATACCAGTTACACTCCATTCATGACGCCATAATACATTTGCAACACCCCCTCCAAGATTGCTCCAAAAACAACTTCCCGCATCCTCCGCCTCCGGGGCTGTGGCAATACGCATCCCCTCTTGCCATCGTTCAATGGCTTCTTGGGATTCTCCCGCTGCTTTCATTTTTTGGGTTCCTGCTAAAATATCTTCTTCGGCATCCACTTGAGCAATACGATTATTCACCGGCGGTTCTCCCTCTACATATCCATTATTTGCTAAAAGTCTTTCATCTGGCCGATCGGATGCCGCCTGTAGCGCCACCATCAATGGCCCTTCTCTTCCTCTTAATATTTCCAATTGATGACTGGCTGCAGTAGCTACCTCGTCATCTTTAGTATTATTTAGGATTTGTTGTTGATTAGCGATTTCTTGTCGTATTTCATTTAAGCTTTGGGAGATATTCGCTTGAATAGCTTCTGTCTCTGCATTGGCCATTGTAAAACTTTCTCCTAAATTGCGATTAAACTGGGAATCCTGTGCTGCTTTTTCCTCTCTCATTCTTCGTTTTCGTTGATTTAATTCTCCGCCCACATCTTGTCTTAATTGCTCTGCAGCTTTTGTACGACGACTATAATCTCCTGATACATCTGACCAAAAACCTCCACTCTCCAATTCTGACAAAGTTACTTCAATAGAAGTATCATCTTTGCCAGCCCTTCTTAAATATTTAGCTAAATCTTCTTTGCTCAATCTTAAAATAGAGCGCGTATCCATCTCTACAAAATGTTCCAAGGGTTTAACCTCTCGCCTTTCTCTCTGATTAGATTCTTTTCTTTGTTCAGCAATATTTTTAAGAGAGGTTAAAGAAGCCCTTAACTCCGTATCAAATTCAGGAACTCCCCGTAAGGCGTTATTAATGAGATCTATATTATTTTCTAACTGACTGGGATCTAATTGAGAAAGATAGGCTAGGGTTCCAGAAGCATCTCGAAGGGCAGTTATATCTGCCTGATCTTCATTAAATGCTTCTTGTACTTCACTTATATCCTGGGGTAACTCACCGGCTTTTAAGGCACCCACACCATTACTTCCTGGTGGAATGCGGGCAATCATATTTCCCACGACTTGATCTCGATTAATGACATTTATTCTTTCTGCATCTTGTGCAATGGCCGGAGCTCTTTTTCCTAATTGAGCAAGCTGTTGGCGTTGGTTAGAAAAATTTTGTTGAGTTTGTTGTAATTCCTTTTTGGTCAAGGCAACTTGTTCTTGTGCTTTTTGGGCTGCAATTTCTGCGGCTTTTTGTGCAGAACTTCCTTTGGGAAGACGTTGAGCATCATGTCTTCGTTTCATCAGTTCTTGTTGTAATGTCCCTAAGGTTATTCTTAAATCATAAATACGTCTTCTCGAAGCATTCTGTTGGTGAAGGAGTGTGCCTTCGGTAGCTGAATTAAACCCTGAGCGAGGGACCTGATAGTGAGTAACTTCAGGTGGTGTGGGCGCTGGAGTTGCTGCAGGAGCAGGGGGTTCGGGTGCAGGTGTTTGAACGGGTGGTTGAGTTGGTGGCTGAGCTGGTTGTCCCCCAGGAACAGTCACTGTAACTGTCGATCCGGGTGGTAGATTTATTGTCGCACCAGCAGGTGCAGGAGCAGGTGTTGCAGGCGCTGGATCTGTCTGAGTTGGTCCTATGAAGGTAGGATCGCCAGGCCTGGGAGGAGCTGTTGGCTCCTCTCCTTTAACAGAAGATAAGCTAATACACAGAGTAAATACAAAAACATACACCCAGGCAGACTTACATAATACGTTCTTCATAAGGATATAACTCCTTTAATTATACCATACTTTTTCTAAATTACAGTCTTCGGCACGAGATTCAAGTTACTACCAAAAACGCACTTCCAACGTGAACTTGAGCTTGAACTACTACTAGAATGTTTGAGACCTTTTCCGAAGGCCAGAGCGAAAAGGCCCCAAACACTCTAAATCTTTACTTACCGTCTAAACCACATACTTGGATCTGAGTAGGGATCTGCTGGATTAAATCCAGGCCCCATCATTCCGGGCATTCCACCAGGCATTCCTGGAAATCCACGATATTCATTTCCAAAAGTTCCGCCCATACTCATTCCATAATCTTGATTATTATAATCAAACCCAACGTCTACTCCACCCCAGGGGGTGCTCCCCAGTTTAATTCCAAACCCTGTTTTAGGTTTAGAAGAACTTCCTGCTCCACCGCCCATAAGAAGCATCTGCATTTCTTCTTGAGATAACATCCCTTGGCTATTTAAGAGCATGAGCATGGCCATGGTTTCTTGGTCAATCCCACCGCCGGAAGGAACAGAAGCATCTTCTTCTCCCGAAGTATGGGTATTGACTCCTCGAATATATTTTTCAAAGTAAGATTTGAGTTGCTTAGCTGTAAAGAGTTCAAGTCGTAATTTATTGGCATCGGTTGTACTTAACCCTTCGACTTTAAGAGCGGCTTCTAACTCTTTAATTTTTCGAGCAACTTTTCGAAGCTGTCTATCTGGATTATAGTAAAGCCTTTGATCTTTCTCATCGCGGCTATCAATAAACGCAAAGGGACTATCAATGCGTGCTTGATATTGAGCAACATAGGTTTCCACAAACTCAGCCACAGCTTTAGTGATATCTGTTTTTAATTCTTTAAGTTCTTCTCGGCTCAGTTCGGCAGAAAAATCGGGTTCTAAGTTTTCTAAAACCTCTTCCCACAGAGCAGCTTCAATATATTTATCCGCATCATCTGCTTCAGTAACCACGGGTTTCTTAGGCTCTGGAGTTACCGCACCTGGATCCGGGCATGTACTTTCATCGGCAGCACTGGCCCATTCTGTTAATAATTCTTTTAATGCTTTTTCAATAAGTTCATCTTGCCCTCGGAGATCCCCTGTTAAGCTCTCCTTTTTTGAACGCAACGTTGCTTCTATTTCTACCATATGAGCATCATGAACTTTCCTCATAAAAGCTTCAATTTTATCTAAAAGTACTTGAGCATTACTTTTAATAAGCTCATGTTTTTCTTTCATCGTTAATCCTCTTGTACTATGAGAAATATTGGTGCGAGCAATAATGGCATCTAAAGCACCTCGTTGTCTCTCATACTCTTGTACCTTCCCAATCAACTGAACAGCTTCATCTACAAGTGCCGCTCTATCGATTGTAGGAGCTTCTCCATCACCATATGCCTTATCGACAAAATTTGTGAAATTCTTGAGGGTAAATGCCCCACCAAAAATTACCATCACCACTACCATTTTTATAACCATCGTTTTCATTGTCTTCTCCCTTTCCATTTTCTCATCTGTCATTTCCATCTCCACATTAAAATTGGATTAAATCCATCAGGCTATTGCCTCTGGGTACATTAGAACCGGCTGAAATTGAGCTACTGCCTCGATTGCCTGCCTGCCGATTAGGATTAGCTCCCGGTGCGGGTTGCACTTGGGCAGGAGGCATATTGGCAGAAATCCCTTGGTTAAAGTTATTCACAGATCGCTGAATTCCAAACACTTGTTGCATGACAATATTTCGAATGAATTCATCTTGGGTCATTTGACCTTGATTCTGGCCTTGAGGCTGTGTGGCCACAGGAGGTTGTTGCATGACAACTTGTCCATCAGGCCCTATTACTCTAACGCCTCTGCCCTGACCCGAAAGTTGAGGGTCAATTTGGTTTTGTTCCATATGAGCTCTAAACGCGGTAATCATTGACTTTTGCATGGCAAAAGATTTTTCAAGTTGATCAAATGTTTTTTGAGCTTTATCTCGATCTGCTGTCAGTGATTTTAATTCTTTTTCTAGCTTTTCTCGTTTTTCTGAAGACAAGTCTGTTTTAGTAAGCTCTTCTTTAATGTCTTCAATTCTTTCATCCATCTGACCAATAGAAACTTTAATGGATCGAACCAGTTGAAAGAGCCCCATGAACTTTTTAGAAAGTTCGTGATACTGAGTTACAATCTGCTCTGGAGAGCTCGAAGAAAGGGTAATTTGAGTTTGAAGCTGAACAATAGTTTCAAACATGTCTTTTTCTATTTTCCCCATTTTTTCTGTCAAGTCTTTATTGCCTTTTTTAAGCTCACTCACTGCTTCTTTTAAAGAAGTGGTTTCTTGATTCTTAGCTTCTAATACTTTTTGTAACGCAGCAATTTGTTCAAGAAGGTCTGACTTTAATGCACAAGGGGAATTAGGATCTGTGGGATCACAAGGCTTTTTAGCCGTATTTCCACCATAGGACTTAATTTTTTTATCAAGCTCTGTAGTATCTTCAATTAAAGTACCTAAATAATTTACTAAAACACTTTTTAGTGCACTATCAAAAGTATCTTTTCTATCTGATAGAACTTCAATAAGTCCATCTAATGCTCTAGAAGGATACAAAGATTGAAATCTTTTAAGCTCAGCTACTAAAACACTCATATCGTCTGCAGAAGGGGTAGCTGTTTTACTTCTTTCAATAAATTCAGAAAGTTTTGCACTTAGTTTTTCTAATTCAGCTTTTTTGTCCATTAACTCTTTCACCAAAATATCCTCAGGAGTTCCACCATATGCTTTCTTGAGATTAAAAGAAAAACTGGTCGTAATTGATGCAATCAATATGGCCAATAAAATTATAATTATTTTTTTAATCACTACCGGATTGAACGTGAGCTTCAGTTTCATCAACATAACTACCTCCAAAATCTAAACCAAAATTTAAAATAAACTTTTAACTCGAGCTTTCGATACCTAATTATTTTAATCGTTTTCTAATCGTCCCAACACCTTTACTCTTAAATAAAGCAAGGGCCATGCCATGAGGAATAAAAACTTTATTCTTGTAATAAAATCACCGGGTTGTGAGCATTCATTCTTTTTCTTTTTAATCTGCCCAAATGATCAGGATCTGGACATAGCTCAAATTCACCTTGAGATGCACACCTAAAATAGCCTTAAAAATCAATGGGTTAAGCCTTAAAACCAAAAACCTTCGATATTTGACTATTTTTTATACAACACATAAAAACCCCTTTGTTATTAAGGGGTTGACGTTTTTTTCAGGAGGACTATAGTTAGGCTTAGAGGCGTATTATATGAAGTATGGATTTCAAACCTCCTTACCTTTTGTAGAGAAGAATAGGGAATCCACGAAAGAGCGCAGTCCAAAGTTCTCTCTGAATCGGGATAAATTTATTCAATATCTGATTAAAAGCATTGAAATTGATTTAAATGAAGCGCACGCCCTTTACGAACAACTTGAAGAAGAACTCGATCACTTTAAAGGTCCCAATCAAATGGAATTTTTAGAGCGCCTCCTTTCTTCTAAAATTGATCACTTCCAAATTAAAAAAGCTCCTTCTAAACCCAAAGTCACGCTCACCGAAAACGCTAGGATTGTTTTAGAAAAACGTTATCTTAAAAAAAATGAAAAAGGGGAGGTTATTGAAACTCCTGAGCAACTTTTTGAACGCGTGGCTAGGGCCATTGCCGACAATCATGAAATCGAAGAAAAGTTTTATCACATGCTCTCGCAACTTGAATTTCTTCCCAATTCTCCAACCCTCATGAACGCAGGAACAGAGTTGGGGCAACTCTCTGCTTGTTTTGTGCTTCCCATAGAAGATTCCATGGAGTCGATTTTTGACACATTAAAAAATACGGCCCTTATTCAAAAGTCTGGGGGAGGAACAGGATTTAATTTCTCAAAACTACGTCCCAAACATAGTCCTATTCAATCCACCCAAGGAGTTTCTAGTGGCCCTTTATCTTTTATTTCTATTTTTAATGCTATAACCGATACCATTAAACAAGGTGGCACGCGTCGCGGTGCTAACATGGCCATTTTAAATATCGACCACCCAGATATTTCCGAATTTATTCACTCTAAAGAAACTCCGGGAAGTTTAACTAACTTTAATATTTCTGTTGCCGTTACTGAAAAATTTATGGAAGCAGTAAAGCGGGGTGAGCTCAAAGCCACATCTCTTTTTGATCAAATTGTAAAAGCTGCTTGGAAAACCGGAGATCCCGGTCTTATTTTTATTGACCGAGTAAATTCAGATAATCCCACTCCTCACCTAGGTCCTATCGAAAGTACAAACCCCTGTGGAGAGCAACCTCTTTTACCTTTTGAGTCGTGTAATTTGGGATCCATTAACCTCAACAAATTTTTAAAGGGAGGGGAAGTAGATTGGGATCGACTTGAAGAAATTACCAAACTAGGGGTGCGGTTCTTGGATAATGTCATTGAGGTTAATCACTATCCATTACAAAAAATTGAAGATATTAGCCGAGCCAATCGAAAAATTGGATTGGGTATTATGGGGCTAGCCGACGTCCTTATTAAAAAGAATATCCCCTACAATAGTGAAGCAGCCTTAAAATTTTCAGAAGAGCTCATGTCTTTTATCTATAAAAAAGCCCATGAAGCTTCTGAAGAACTGGCCAAAGAGCGGGGGGCTTTCCCTAATTTTAAAGAGTCTACGTATTTTAAAGAGGGTAAGGCTCCTTTAAGAAATGCAACGGTCACTAGCATTGCTCCCACGGGAACTTTAAGCATTATTGCAGGATGCTCCAGTGGGATTGAACCCATTTTTGCAAAATCATTTATAAGACATGTATTAGAAGGAGAAAAGTTGCCTGAAACTTATCCCGAATCCTGTGTCACCGCCCATGAAATTTCCCCAGAGTGGCACATTCGAATGCAAGCACTCTTTCAAAAATATAGTGATAGTGCCGTATCCAAAACCGTAAACTTAAAACACGAAGCCACGATTAATGATATTCGAAAAGCGTATCTTTTGGCCTATGAACTGAGATGTAAAGGGATTACGGTTTTTAGGGATCGTTCAACAGAAACACAGGTTTTAACTTCTGCCAAAGAAACCACCTTTACTGTAAAACCAGATCAGCAGGGCAATATTCAAATTACTCTCAATGTAGGGAAATCTCAGTCCACACCCGCAACCTCTCAAGATTCAGAGTTTACTTGTCCTGAATGCCACACTCCATTTGAGCATGAAGAGGGTTGCACCTTCTGTCGGGCTTGTGGTTATATGAAATGCTCATGAGCTTATTTATTACTTTCGAAGGAGGGGAGGGGAGTGGAAAAACCACTCAAATTAACCTTCTTAAAAAAGTGCTTCAGAAAAAGGACCATCATGTCTTGATTACCCGAGAGCCTGGGGGAACAACCATAGGGGATCAAATCCGGCATATTCTTTTAGATCCAAAAAATAAAAAAATGGTTCCTCTCACAGAACTTTTGCTCTATGAAGCTGGCCGCTCTCAGCATGTTCAAGAAAAAATCCTTGCTGCTTTAAAAAAAAATATTGTCGTTATTTCTGACCGCTATGCTGATGCTTCGACCGTGTATCAAGGATATGCCCGAAAACTTTCCTCAAATTTAGTCTCTAAGTTAAATGCCATTGCCACTAGCGATTTAAAACCCGACTTAACCATTATTTTAGATTGCCCTCCTAAAGATGGCTTAAAAAGAGTCAAAGAGAGCAGACATCGTTTTGATCGAATTGAAAAAGAAAAAAAATCTTTTCATGACGCTATTCGTAAAGGATATTTAAAGCTTGCTAAATCAGAACCGCGCAGAGTAAAAATTGTCAATGCCTTGGGATCCAAAAAAGAAATTCATGAACAGATTTTAAAACTTGTATTTAAAAAAATATGAACCCACTACTTAACATTCAACGAGTACACTCTGCTTATATTTTTACAGGAACGGATAGTCTCTCTCTTAAAGAAGAGGCTCTTTTATTTGCCAAAAAATTAAATTGCCTGTCATCCCTCGGCTTGACCGAGGGATCCATGTGTACTTGTCTTTCTTGTAAAAAAATAGATCGCCTTGTTCATCCCGATGTTAAATGGATTGAAAGCAATGATGAAACCATTAAGATTGATACCTTAAGAGAGCTTCAGCGTGAACTTCATTTAAGACCTTACGAGGGAAAATGGAAAGTTGCCATTATTAATGGCGCCCATCATTTAAATCCTGCCTCTAGTAACTCCCTTCTTAAAATCTTAGAAGAACCTCCCAAACATTCCGTATTTATTCTTCTTACGCCTTATATAGAAAATTTACTGCCAACGATTATCTCTCGATGTCATATTATTCGACTCACATGCGCTTCTCAAATAACATTTCCTCCTATAGAGTTTTTAAATGACCTTCTGTCTCTTCCTCAAAATGCCGAAGGCCGTTTTGAATTGGCTAAAAAAATCTCTAAAGATGAGGCAACCCTTAAAAACTGTTTGGAAGTTTTTTTAACTTGGTACCATGACCTTTTGTGTTTTAAACAAGGATTAACCCCTATTTCCTCTCCTTTAAAAGAAAAAGAAACTCTGGCAAAAAACATGTGTCATCAGCTCACTTCCCAAGCTATTTATGACAAATTACACATCATCCTAGAAGCCAAAAAAAATCTCTCCTTTCAAGTGAACAGAGAACTCCTTTCTGAAACTTTACTCTTGCGGTTATCCCAACTCACCGGGCCCAATGAATAAAAAACCTTACTACATCACTACCCCCATTTATTATGTCAATGATGTCCCCCATATTGGGAATGCCTACACCACTCTGGCAGCAGATATTTTAGCCAGATTTCATCGATTAGATGGATACGATGTTTTTTTCCTTACCGGCACGGATGAGCATGGTCAAAAAACTGAAAAAGCAGCTGAAAAAAATAAAACTACTCCTTTAGAATTAGCCGACCGGGTAGTGGAAAACTATCGAAAGCTTTGGAAGCATCTTCAAATTTCAAACGATGATTTTATTCGAACCACAGAAGATCGTCATAAAAAAGTTGTTTTAGACATTATTCAAAAAGTAATTAAAAAAGGGGATATTTATTTAGGCCAATATGAAGATTGGTATTGTATCCCCTGCGAAGCCTTCTGGACAGAAACCCAAATTACCGATGGTAATTGCCCCACATGCTCAAGAAAAGTCGAAAAACTTAAAGAAGAAAGTTATTTTTTTAGGATGTCAAAATATGAAAAAGAGTTATTAGCGCATATTGAAAAAAATCCTGATTTCATTCAGCCCGAATCCAGAAGAAATGAAGTTGTGAGTTTTATTAAAACTGGCCTTCGAGATTTAAGTATTAGCCGCACCACAATTTCTTGGGGAATACCGGTCCCAGAAATAGAAAAAACCAATAAAAAACACATCTTATATGTTTGGTTTGATGCGCTCATTAACTATTTAAGTGGCATTGGCTATCTAGAAAATTCTTCTCAATTTAACCATTACTGGTCCACAGCCATTCATCTCATTGGAAAAGATATTTTGCGTTTTCATGCAGTCTATTGGCCTACCATGCTCCTGTCTATAGGGCTGCCTCTTCCTAAAAAAATCTTTGCCCACGGGTGGATTACAGGAAAAAGTGGAGAAAAAATTTCAAAATCAAAAGGCAATGCCATTGATCCTTATGCTGTAACCCAAGAGTTTGGATTAGATCCGTTGCGTTACTTTTTATTTCGAGAAATTCCTTTTGGACTCGATGGAGAATATTCCAGGGAAGCCTTCATTCACCGAGTAAACAGTGACTTGGCCAATGACTATGGAAATTTACTCTCCAGAACCTTAACGATGGTTCAAAAATATTGTAAAGGTGTAGTTCCCCAAAAACCTAAAAACCTAACCTCTCAAGATCAACTACTCATAAATCTTTCTCAAAAAGTAGTTCAAGAAACCAAAGATCATCTTCAGGCAATTTCTTTTTCAAAAGCATTGATTGCAATTTGGACATTGATTGGCGCTACCAATCGTTATTTGGAAACCATGGCTCCGTGGAAACTGGCCAAAGAAGGAAAAACTCAAGAACTCGAAAAAACACTGTATCTGTGTTTAGAAGTTTTAAGAATCTCTGCTCTTTTAACCTATGCTTTTATGCCCGAAAGCAGTCAAAAGATTTGGTCGGCATTGGGGATTCAAGATAAAATCGAAGAACACACTCTTCTAGAAAGTTCAACGTGGGGACACATTCAAGAAGGGCAGCTCACACACATTATTCCCCCTCTCTTCCCCCGCATCCAAACTTCTTAAGCTAAGGATTCTAAGAGAGTTTTGAGGCGTTTGGTTTTAGAAGTTTTTTAAGTTGACTCGTAAGTTTAAGTTGCTTCGCCCACTTTGTCAGATAAGGAAGATCTAATCCTTTTTGAGCAGCGATAACATTTGTAACATCAACAATATCTTGAGGACGAGCACTGCTAAGTTTCAATAAAATTAAGTCTTCTGGAGTTATTGCATAAAGCTTTTGATTTGAAAGGGTAAACGATACACGTCGATCAAGCGCTGCTTTTAAAAAACTATCTATTGCGAGAATAAGATCAATGGTCAAAAGATCATGCGTGTCTTTACACAGAGAAAAACGAATGATTTTTATTTTTTTCAATTCAAAAAAATGAAGCGCAATAACAAAATCTAAATCAATGGTCGCACGAGGGTTTGCCCAAAGAGCAACCGCTATACCTCCAATAATCATATAAGGAATCTCTAATTGATTTAAAGCTGAACAAACCGTCAGTAAATCATCTACAAAGGACTCTGGGGGAAGGTGCTTCACTTGAGTGTTTTTTCTTTGGTTAAAGTGGATAGAACTTTTTGGAGCAAATCAAGGTTATTTAATTTTTTATCCTTATAGATTAAAGCTTTCATTTGAAGACAAAGATTTGTAATGGCTTCCCATTGTTTTAACCGAGTCAGTGCCATTTTTTGAGTAAGATGATGCTGTTTCATGAGGGTAATTATAGCACATTGAAGACAATTGGGAAATGAGTTATAAAGCCCCCTATGTTTATTGATAGCCATGCTCATTTAGAGTTTGATGAATATGCAGCTGATTTTCCTCAGGTGTTAGAAAGGGCTAAGTCTGCTCAGGTTGAAGCCATTTTAAACATCGGAACTTCTGTAGAACATTCTAAAAAAACAGTAGCCCTGGCTTCTCAATATCCTCATATTTTTGCAGCTATTGGCATCCACCCCCATGATGGCAAAGATACTCCCGATCATTATTTAGATATTTTAAAAGAATTAGCCAGAAAGCCTAAAGTCGTGGCTATTGGAGAGATTGGCCTTGATTATTTTTATAAGCACTCAACCCCCGATATTCAAAAACAAAGATTTGAAGAACAAGTTTGTCTAGCCAAAGAGCTCAACCTGCCCATCAGTATTCATTGCAGAGAAGCGTTTCAAAATATCATTGATATTTTAAATAGGTCCCAATATTTTAAAGGGGTATTTCATTGTTTTACAGGATCTTTAGCGGAAGCTAAAAAGGCATTAGACATGGGATTTTATATTTCTATTTCTGGGATTGTCACTTTTAAAAAATCCACTGTACTTCAAGAAGTAGTAAAAGAACTCCCTTTAGAAAAAATGCTCATTGAAACGGATGCCCCTTTTTTAGCTCCTGAGCCTAACCGAGGGAAACGCAATGAACCTGCCTTTGTGGTACAAACAGCTAAAAAAATTGCGGAACTTAAACATATTCCCTTAGAAGAAGTCGCCAAAGTCACAACTCAAAATACAAAAAAATTATTCGGATTACTGTCTTCATATGTCTAATTTCCTTTCCCCAGATTTTTGTTTTAATCTCATTGCCAAAGCATTTTCGGATGAAGAACATCCGGCTTATTGCCAGGTGGGAACTGTCGATTTGAAAAATCACCCACAACTAAGAACGGTTCATGTTCATTACATTGCCGAACTCAAGGCTTTGGCCATAAATACTCATACAAAATCTGCTAAATGGCAGCATCTCAAAAAAAATCCTATTCTTTCAGGATGCTATTTAGATGAATTTCGCCAAATTCAGTTTAGATGGGAATCTAAAACCACTCTCATCCATAAAAATCATCCCTTACTACAGGAGATATGGCTAAAAATGAGAGCTGAAGTAAGAACCGCTTATTGGTTGGATTACAAAAAACTTCCCATGGATACTAAACTTCCTGATACGATTAACGTCTCTGGCCGCCCTCCCACCCATGGAGTCATTATATGCACTCCTTATCTTTGGAATGTGTATGAACTTAACGAAGGAAATTATTTAAAAGGCGTATCTACCTTACACACTCTCAAAGGCAAAACCTGGCATTCTAAAGTTATTTCTATTGTAACTGGGAAATAGAATCTTTATCGACAACCCGCTCCAGGAATAAAAACCCATTCTCTGGATTCACCAATACCGCTTAGACTTCGAAATCGACGCTCACAACAGGTAAGAGGGGTTCTTTGGTTTTGTTCATTAAGGCATGTCACGATAGCTCCTTCATCCAAACACATTTGATTAAGATGAGGTGCACACGAAGGAAATTCTGGCGCGGAACACTGGGTTCCGACCTTGCATGAAACATTTGGGCCCTTTCCTAAATAGTACTCCCAAGCTCCCCAGCTAATACATTGATTGCCCGTTATGGAGATATCGACATTTTTGGGAAGTATTACATGTGAAAGTTCGTCTTGAACACCATGGGGAGATTTCAAGGCTTCACAGGCTGTATTGTCGTACTGAATAGTTACATTATGTAATCGTGCGGTAGGAACAAGCGCATTTTTTACAAAAAAATTCGTTAAACCTCCATGCCAATGACCAACATAACCAAGCTTGAGCGTACCGCTATCGCATATATGAGGAAGCTGAATGGCATCTTTATCCGTCATATAAACAGGAATTTCCTCTCTCACCTCTTCAAACGCACACCCCTCTTGATGGCTTAGCCAATCTCTACATCCTTTTCTAAAAAATGGTTTTTGCCATTCAGGACTAATATCTGTTTGGCAAACACAACAGGTTTGTCCTCTCTCTGGAAGTGCTAATTGAATTTTCTGGAGGGCGTCTTTCATTTCCCGTGCCCATTTGTATGCATAATCATCCATCTGTAATAGATTATCACTACATACCAAAAAAGAACTTTCAGGTACTGGCAAAGAAGCACGAATATCCTTGAGCGCATTTAAAGTATATTCAAATTGAAGAGGATTCCATTTTCCATCGAGGTCTAAGAGATAGGTAATATTTTGGATGGCATTGGTGCGATCTTGCGACAACATTTTTATTTTATCACAGGCTTCCTTTAATCTCCTTAATTGGTTTTCTCGATTCAAGTGCTCTAGATTAGGGGCAATATTCAAAAATGATACCAACCCCCCTCGCGGCCCCCAAGTTCTCATGATGAGTGCTTGAAGTGTTCTTGATTCCGCTAGCCCCAATTTACTTTCCAAAAACTCCTTTAATCTCTCATGATTTCTTTCATGAGGTGGCTTTTGAAATTCAAGAGAAAATTGCCAGATCATCTCATCTAGGAGGGATTGATCTAAACTGCTTCCTTCCATATAACAGCCCGGAATGTCTTTGGGAGTATAAATTTCTGCCCACAGATATGGTATGCCCATCAGAAAAGCGATCACCAAGAGTGATATTTTAAAGTATTGTTTCACAATACGTTTATCGGCATTTTGACGATTTTTATAAAGTAAATTTTTTTTCATTTCTTCCGATAAGAGAGTAATGGGAAAAGAAATGAAAAAAAGGGTTGTTTTTATAGGTGCTCTGCTACTTTTTTCATTTTGGTCACAGCAGGGCATACTCCAAGAAAAGACAGTGGAACAAGTCGTAGAGGAGTTTAAAAGTTCAGATCCTGAAACTCGCCTTGCTGCTGCTAGAACTATTAGCCGCAGAGCCCAGGAGTTTGAAATTGCCATCGAAGATCTGATGCCTGAGCTTATTAAAAATTTAAAAGATCCCAATCAATCTATGCGATGGAATACAGGCAATATTTTAGAACAATGGGGAGAAAAAGCCAAAGATGCTGCTCCTGCTTTGGTAGATACCTTAGCAGATGAAGATATTTATGTTCGTTCTGTTGCCTCTGGAGCCCTGCGAAACATGAAAGATCACCTTAAGCCTGCTCTCCCTAATTTTACAAAACTATTAAATCATTCCGAAACGGATATTCGTTTAAAAGCAGCTCAAATTTTAGCCCAGGCAGAGCCAGATGCCCATGAAGTCCTTCCCCAACTCGCAAAAGCTCTAAAAGATGAAGATCCTCATGTTCGATGGAATATTCTACAAGTTATTAAAAAAACAAATGATTATGCTGCCATCATTGCACCAGACCTTGTTGAGGCTCTAAAAGATGAAGATAGCAATAATCGAATGGTCGTTTCTCATATTTTAATTGCGTTAAAAGAAAAAAATAAAAACGTTTTTCCAAACCTTATAGAACTTTTAAAATATCCTGATAATTCCAATACCCGAACTCGGGCAGCCAAAGTGCTTGAAGAAATTAGGCCTCATCTTTCTAAAGAAGATCGAGAGGTTTTAGATTCAGAACTTAAAAAAGCGTTTCTAAAACCCGAACTTCCTGACCTTTGTTCTACGCTTTGTTCTTTGGCTCAAAATTCTCAGAGGTGGATTGAAGAAAATTTTAATAACCCAGAAACCCATTCCACAGAAACTTCCTGGGGATTTGCTCTGCAATCTTTGGGCGCATTATTTATGGTGAAAGCGGCCCCTTTTTGCAAAGAAATAAAAGACATTTCTACTCTTATTGCCCATGATCTTACCCAAGAATCAGATCCCAGTCGGTGCGAACTTCCTTCGTCTCCATTTTCAAAACTCCACATATTTGCTTCGGATGTTTTATCTGCTACCGGCATCCCTGTAGATTCCCCCGCTGTGTATGGAAAACAATTTTATGCCCTTCTTCTTCAAGAAATTCTTAAAAAAGATTCTTTAACCGATTCACAAAGAGAAAAATTAAAAAAAGAGCTTACCACTACCCATCTTCATTTAGAACGCAATATTCAAATTTCAAAAGAAGCTATTTCTACACCCAATCGAGGAAGTTTATTTACAAGCTATGCCCTGGCCACCTCTCTTTTGGTTCATCCTGAAGAAAAAGGATTCAATATTTTAAAACAATCTCCCGATCCCGATAATCCCTTTCAAATTGCTTACAGTGCAGGGGGTTTTATTAAAAATACCGTTCGAGGCAGTGCAGCCAGAGCCGTACCCATATACCTAGCTTTATATCGAAATGAAAAAGATCCAGAACAAAAAACGACCTATAAAAATTATTTAATAAAAGCTTTAGAAAATTATAAGAAATATCTCCCTTCGCTTATGGCCCAAATTAAACGAGATGACACGCATTTGGGAGAAGATTCATTGGCTCCTTATTATTTTTTCTCAACCGTTCCCTATGCTACTTCTGCAATAGAGTTTCTCTTTGAAAAAGAAGAATTATCAGATGAAGAAAAAGAAAAATTAAATACAGTAAAACAAGAACTTAAAACGGGCCTTTTAAGTTTAATTCAAAAAAATGGCCTTTTTGAAGCACAAGGAGAAGAACTGTATCCTTCCTCTTCTGGCTATACAAATCCCCTGGGAGGACTTGCACTGATTCCTCTGGCTCAAGAGTGTTCTCAAGAAAAAAATTCTGCCCTTTTTGGTATCCTTACTGAAGATTAAGTTTTAGGAAGTCTATTTAAGACTTGATTCAATTTATCAGCAATATTGTCCAGCCGATCTTTGGTCCGAAACTTAATTCGAACAGAATGATCACCTGCAATAATGCGATCCAAATCTTTTTCCAGCCGAAAAATAGGACCGGCAAGCCTGTGAGAAATAATAACAGCATAAAAAAAGATAATTGCAAAAATAATAGGCAAACCAATGGCCAGATACACATTAATTTTCTTTAAAACAGGAATTAAATGGCCATAAATAGATTCTGGAAGTGCTAATTCATGAGCCATGAGCGTTGCGATGAGATAATAAAGACAACCGGATACAAGAAGGGTGGGAACAATCATCGAAAAGACGGTTAAAATTAAATACCGACTTTGAATGGGCCCTTTAATAAAATATTGTTTTCTCATCATATGTGGCATGGTGATACCCCCCTTATTTTAAGATCGTAACTGAAATAATTGCCTAAAATCAAGTCTTTTAGCTTGACCTCCCCCAGTTATTCAGTGTATTCAAATTCTTTATGAAAACAGCAAAACCGGGTGAAACTCTCCCCTTTGAAAAATCATTAGAAAAACTAGATACTATTGTTAAAAAACTGGAAAGTGGAGAACTTTCTTTAGAAGATTCTGTTAAAGCCTTTGAAGAAGGGGTTCAACTTGCCTCTTCTTGCAGCAAAAAATTGGATGAAGCTGAAAAGAAAGTTGAAATTTTACTTTCCAAAGATGGTTCGTTGACTAAAGAACCTTTTAACTCATAGTTAAATCATATCATGAAGCTTAATATCTATCTTGAGACCAAAAAATCACTCATTGATAACGCTTTAGAAACTTTTTTTGCCGAACGAAAAAGCAATAAAAAAGAAAGCCCTTTTTCTCTTTTATATGAAGCCATGCACTATAGTCTTTTTCCCAGTGGAAAAAGATTAAGACCTATTTTAACCTGTGCTGCTGCAGAAGCTATTGGGGGAAAAACAGAAGATGTCCTGGATATTGCGTGTGCTATTGAAATGGTTCACACATATTCTTTGATCCATGACGATCTGCCCGCTATGGATGATGATGATTATCGGCGAGGAAAACCCACAAACCACATTAAATATGGTGAAGCCACCGCTATTTTAGCGGGAGATGCTTTAGTTACAGAAGCATTTGGACTTATTGCCCAGGCCAGAAAAAAACTCAATATTCCCTCTGACACATTGTTAGAAATTATTGAAGATTTAGCTTTAGCGTGTGGTGCCAGCGGCATGATTGGCGGACAACTTTTAGATATTCAGATTCAGGAAAAATCAGAAGATGAAATTAATTATCCGGAGCTAGAATTTCTCTACATCCGAAAAACAGGAAATTTAATTTTAGCGGCCATCACTAGTGGTGCCAAAGCTCTCAAAGCTTCTGAAAAACAAATTAAGGCTCTAACACAATATGGAATTAATTTAGGGCTCGCTTTCCAGGTGGTCGATGACATCTTAGACATGCATGATAATTACCGCGGTCCGGATGGTGGAAAAAAGCCCGCTTTCCCCACTATTTTAAGCCTTGATGAAACCAAACAACGAAGCTGGGAATTGGCTAGCCGCGCCGTTGAAGCTTTGAAAGAATTTGATCAAAAAGCAGATCCTTTGCGCGAAATTGCCCATTATGTGGTTGAAAGAAGAGAATGAGTTTTCTACACGGTATTAATTCTCCAGAAGATCTTAAAAAAATTAGACAAGAAGATCTCCCTTTGGTTGCTCAAGAACTTCGTCAAAGTATTATTGAAGCATGTGCTAAAAACGGCGGTCATTTGGGAGGGAGCCTAGGAGCCGTCGACCTAATTGTTGCTCTTCATTATTGCTTCAATATGCCCAAAGATAAAATTGTATGGGATGTGGGACATCAAGCCTATGCTCACAAAGCTTTAACGGGCAGAAAAGATAAATTAAATACCATTCGTTCCACAGGTGGTTTAAGCGGATTTCCCAAACGTTCCGAAAGTCCCTATGATACTTTTGGCACTGCTCATGCTTCTACTGGCATCTCTGCTGCACTGGGCATTAAAACCGCTAAAGACCTAAAACAAGAAAATAATTCTGTCATTGTGGTGGTAGGCGATGGGGGGCTTACGGGTGGAATGGCTTATGAAGGGCTCAATCATTGTGGCCATCTAAAGAAAAATCTTATTGTCGTTTTAAATGATAACGGCATGTCGATTTCCCAAAATGTGGGTGCCATTACTCAATTTTTAACAAAGCGTGCTTCTTCTGATACCTATCTTAAAGTACGAGAAGAGTTAAAACATCTTCTCACTCTTCTTTCCCAGCATGGAATACCCCTTCTTTCCCCGGCTGAAAAAATAAGGGCTTTTGTAAAATCTTTTTTCCCCTCTGGAATCTTTTTTGAATCCTTAGGCCTTCGCTATTTAGGCCCTTTTGATGGCCACAATATTGAAGAACTCATTAAAGTTTTCAAAAATGTCCCTCAGCTTCATTCTCATCCTTTATTGGTTCATGTCATTACCCAAAAAGGGAAGGGATATACTCCTGCTGAAAATAATCCGGTTACCTATCATGGGGTATCTCCTTTTGATCCCACTACAGGAAAAAGTTTACCTAAAAGACCAGCTCCTCCTAGTTACACAACTGTTTTTGCCAAAAGCCTTATAAAATTGGCCCAAAAGAATAAAAAAATTATTGGAATTACCGCTGCCATGCCTGAAGGAACAGGACTAGACCTTTTTGCCAAAGAATTTCCCAATCGTTATTTTGATGTGGGCATTGCTGAACAACATGCTGCCGTTTTTGCTGCAGGCCTTGCTACCGAAGGGCTTGAACCTGCTTGTGCTATTTATTCTACCTTTTTGCAACGAGCTTATGATCCTATTATTCACGACATTGCGCTGCAAAAGCTTCCCGTTCGCTTTTTCTTAGACCGGGCTGGATTTGTAGGATCTGATGGGGCGACTCATCATGGAACTTTTGATATTAGCTACTTAAGATGCATTCCCAATATGGTCATCATGTCCCCTAAAGATGAAAATGAACTTCAACACATGGTTAAAACATCTTTTGATGTGAAACTTCCCACAGCAGTTCGTTATCCCAGAGGCAATGGCTATGGGGTTAAAATGGATGAAGAACTCCATTCTTTAGAAATTGGGAAAGCCCAAATCGTGTACCCAGAAAGTGCCACACCTCAAACTGTTTTAGAATCAGACATTGCGTTTATTGCCATTGGTTCCATGGTGTATCCATCAATGAAAGCGGCTCTCCTTTTAGCGGAACAAGGCGTATCGTCTATCGTCGTCAATGCCAGATTTATTAAGCCCTTGGATGAAGAACTCCTTCTTAAATTGGCTGAAGCCATCCCTTATTTTGTCACCGTCGAAGAAAATGTCTTGGCAGGAGGATTTGGGAGTGCTATTTTAGAATGGTTATCTAAAAAGGGAATATCAAAAACGGTTTTAAATATTGGGATCCCAGATGAATTTTTTGATCATGCAACACCAGAAGAACTTAAAAGCCAATGTGGATTGGATGCTGCGGGGATTCTTCGCGCTGTTCAAGAAAAATTTAGAATTTCTACTCAACAAAAAAAATCTAATATTAAACTTATTCAAAGATAAAGAGGGCCTATGCCCTTAAAAGTCCTTCACACCGCGGATCTTCACCTAGGCACCCATTTTCCTTCTTTAGGAAATTATGGACCAGAGCGGGAAAAAGATTTCCTCACTACTTTTTCCTCCATTATTAAACTTTCTTTAGACCAAAAAGTAGATTTGGTATTAATCGCTGGAGATCTTTTTGATTCCCCTCATCCTTCTTTAAATCTTTTTGGAACGGTCAAAGCAGAACTTGAAAAATTAATAGATGCCAATATCCCCATTGCTCTTATCCCAGGCACGCATGACAATATCATGGCTTCAGATCATATCTATCGACATCCCTTTTTTGAACAAACCATTTTATTTAAAGAACCTATTTTAAAAGAACCTAAATTTTTAGATCTTAAAGAACATCCTATTTATCTCTATGGAATGGCTTATCATCCAGATGTCCCAGGAGAATATTTAAAAAATCTAAAACGAAGAGACATGCCAGGAATTCATCTGGGACTTCTTCATGGTTCTATCCAGGGATCTCCAGATTGGAAAATCTATGCAAAAGATTTTCCTGTTTCTATTGATGAACTGGCATCCCTCAACTTAGATTATATTGCCTTGGGACATTACCATAATCGCATGGTCTATTCCCACGAGGGTAAAATCATTGCCAGCTACACGGGCACCCCAGAAGGAAAACGGTTTAAAGAATCTGGCCAAAGATATGTTCATCTTTTAGAGTTTAAAGAGGGTTCTCCCCTTGAGCTCACTCCTGTACCTATTAACACCAAAACGCTTCTAGAAAAAGAAATAGACTTATTTACATTTCCTACTCAAACTTCTTTAGCTAAAGAAATATTAAAACTCTCTCCTCAAAAAGAAAAAACCTTACTTCGAATTATTTTAAAAGGGGTAACTGAAAATATTTTAGACATCGAAAAAATATACTCAGAAATTGCACCCTATTTTCCTCATGTGGAAATTCTAGATGAAACATCCGTCATGAATAGTCAATGGATGAGTCATCTTGAAAAAGAAAATAGCATTCGTGGTTTTTTTGTACGCCGCATGAAAGAAAAAATGGATGAAGTAAAAGACCCACTGGAAAAAGAATTGCAGGTGGCCTCATTTAAAGAAATTTTATTTGAGTTTCAAAAAAAGGCTGAGCTTTCATGATTTTTAAAGAACTTCATTTAGCTAATTTTGGTAAATTTCAAAATAAAACACTGACCTTTAAAAAAGGGCTTAATATTATTGTTGGAGAAAATGAATCTGGAAAATCAACCCTTTTTCAAGCTTTTTTGGGCATTCTTTTTGGATTTAAGCAAGATTCTAAACGATATCTTCCCTGGCAAAATCCCACTTCTTATAAAGCTCGGCTTGCATTAGACGACAATTGTACCGAAATTTATCTGGAAAGAGATTTTTTAGAAGATACAGTCTCCTTTATCCAAAAAGAAAATAATCACATGTCTTCTTTTCAATACAAAGCTTCCCCTTTGGGTAGAAGCGCCGAAAGAGAAATTTATTTAAATAAAATTCAAGATCTTTTTGGATTTTGTGAACCTGAAATTTTTAAACACTCTTTATTTATTGAACAACGCTCTTTACATCTTCCTCCTCAAAACCAAACCGCCACAGACGTAAAACAAATGATTTCTCATATTTCCGAACTTAAATATGATGAAATTTGTTCCAGGCTAGAAGAACGATATTTTGAAATTACCAAAAAAAATCCAAGCGGCCTAGACAAACGAAATGATCGAATTTTAGAAGATCTTCAAAAACAAATTTTAGATCTTGAAGAAAAAATAAAAAAAACTCGCGAAAACCAAGAATCTTTAAAAAAACTCTCTGAAAAAATTACAAATCTTAAGGAAACCATTACTACTAAAGAAATCCGGTTAAAAGCCGTAACAGAAAGTCTTATTGCCATTGAGCAACTCGCTAAATTTTCTAAAAAAGAAACTGAGATTAAAGATTCTTTAAATGATCTTAAAAAAAGAAAAGCTATTATTGAACGGCTCACAGAACAGCTTACTCAAATTCAAAAAAGTAAACCTCAAGTTAATCGCCTTTCTATTGGACTTTTTATTGTCTCCTTGTTTGCTCTTCCCATGATCTTTTTTTCTGCCAATATTAGTATTTTTTGGCTGATTTTATTATTTATTGCCTTTTCTGTGCTTTTTGGACAACATTTTTATACTCAAAAAAAGGCTCAGTCGCACTTTCAGCTCCAAGAAATGCGTGTTAAAAGCCAACTTGAAGTTCTCCCAGATCCACATAAATTAGATCAAACCATTGAACAACATCAAAAATCACTTTTTGAAATAGAAGCTCAAAAAATAGAGTTTAAACAAAAAGTTACCGATGGGAACAAAGCAGAAAAAGAATCCCTAACTCAAACCCTACATCAATTGCGAGAAACCCATACCATTGAAAAACAAAATTATATTTATTTTGCTAAAGGCCTACAAAGTCCTTTTACTTTAGAAGAAGATCTTTTTGATTTAAAAGAAAAAGAAAAAATTCTTCGCACAAAATCTCGAGTACTTTGGCTTGCCAAAGAAACACTAGAAACGATGATTATTGAATTTAGAAAAGAGCATTTGAAACTTTTTGCTAAAGATATGGAAAAAACTTTTCAAATCATTGCTAAAGACTCCTATCAAAATATTGCCTTTGAAAAAGAAACCTTAACTCCTTCTTTAGAATGGCAAAAAACACCTATCTCCATCACCTCTTTAAGCTGTGGAACTCAAGATCAGCTGTATTTTTCCATGAAACTTTCTTTACTAAAACATTTAGGATCAGACCGTCATCTCCCTTTATTTTTAGATGACCCTTTTGTAAATTTCGATCACGAACGAAGATTAAAAGTGTTAGACCTTCTAAAACACTATGCCAAAGAGCATCAACTCTTTTTATTTACGTATGATTCATGGTACAGTGAAAAACTTGGGAGGAACAATATCCATGAAATTACTCTTTAATATTACTCTATCACTTATTTTTCTTGCGGGATGTAGCGTGCCTCGCCCTAATCCCAACATTTATTCTATTGATCCAGATTCTTCGATCATTGCACTGGTCTTAGGAGAAGGGATCGCCAGAAGTTATGCACATGTGGGAGTGATAAAAGCACTGGAAGAAGAAGAAATTCCCCTTCATTTAGTAGTTGGAAGTGGAACCGGTGCCCTCATGGCAGCTCTCTATGCCAATAAAAAAAGTGCCAACGATCTTGAATGGCATGCCATGAATTTTAAAAAAGAAACGTATATGAATTTTAAGATTGATCGCTTTTTAACTCAGCGCTTAGTACATTCAAAGATTGAAGATGGTCCTATCCCTCTTGTTATTGTTACGACCGATTTAAAAACAGGGACTCCTTTTTTGATTGATAAAGGACCTATTTCCAAAGCTGTTCAAGCAAGCCTGGTCATTCCAGGATTTTTTGAGCCCATTTCTTATGGAGATAAAACGCTTGTTTCAGGAGAAATCAGCAATGGATTACCGGTCGATGTAGCCATCCACAGAGGAGCAGATCTCATTATTGCAGTAGATCTGATGCAAGGCATTGAAAGTTATGCCTTTAGAAGAGAAAAAGACATTACCCTTCAATCTTATAAAATTACCTCTTCCGCCTTAACTAAAAAACAATTAACTCAGGCACATTTGGTAATCCAACCAGAGGTTTCTAAAATTGATTTTTTTGATTTTTCGCGAAAACGAGAAGCCATGCTAGCAGGGTATGACGCCACTAAAAAAATGATCCCTGAAATTAGAAAGATCTTAAATTTACAAGAGAAAGATTAAGCTTCTTGTTTATCTCCCTAAACTTTCCGAAACATGATCCCGTCTATACCTTTAGAAGGGCGCTCATTTAGCCGATATAGACTATACGGAGTTTAGAGGTATAATAAAAGGTATATTAGGGCGTTTGTTGTGTTATGAAAAAGTCACTTAAAAAACAAAAAAAGTTCATTATTTTCATACTGTTATCCCTGTTACTGCACATTGCCTTTTTTAGAGTTAATCTACCTACATTTGCGCCTCCTCCAAAGGCCCCTATGATTGTAGAAAGAATTACCTTACCTCCAGAGCAAGAAAAAAAACAGGTAGTCAGCCAAACTGCTCCTTCTCAGGATGTAACACCGCCAAAAGATTCTCAGTATTTAAGTAAAGAAAATCAAACGGTAAAAGAAGAAACCAAGGCTATTCAAGTTGCAAAACCTAAAAATTCTACTCCTTCTACACCCAAAAAGAAAACTCTCACGATGGCTGATTTGGGCTTAAAACCCATACCACAGCCCTCCAGGAAACCTTCTCATTATCGTCCTCCTTCTTCCACCGATGATTATTTACCCAATATAAAAGAAGGCCCAGAAACGGCTCTTAATACGAGAGAATTTAAATTTTATTCTTATTTTGAACGCATTAAAGATCGCCTTCGCATGTATTGGGAACCAGAACTCACTCAACGCGTACAAAGGATTTACGCTCAAGGAAAAGATATTGGAGATCAAGATCTCATTACAAAACTCACTATTGTTTTAAATAAAAAAGGGGAGCTTTCAAAAATCAAAATTATTCGAAATTCTGGAGTAGAAGATGTCGACAGCGCTGCAGTCAAAGCCTTTGAACTGGCAGCCCCTTTTCCCAATCCTCCTTCAGGCATGGTGGATCAAGACGGCAATGTCTACTTAACTTGGAGCTTTATCGTCCAAACCCAAGGCCTTTCCAACATCTTTGTCTTCCTCTCACGAAGATAAAAATATCCTATCTGCTTTGGCTGCTAAAATAAAATCACTCTCGGTTAAACCATCAATTTTATGTGTCCAAATAACAAGCTTCACTTTTCCCCAGGACAAATAAATATCAGGATGATGGCCTTCATGTTCTGAAACATCCCCTATTTTATTTGTAAAAGATAAAGCCTCTTTAAAATTTTTAAATACATATTCTTTTTCGAGGTGATGTTCATCGATAACATTCCACCCATCTCCCAATTCTTTTTGAAACTTCTTAATGGCTTCCCCTTTTAAAGGAGGGACTCCTCCCCTACAGGGGACACACATTTTATTCACTAAATCTGTCATATTTTTAAAATACTATAAATGATCCCCTTAGAAAAACAAGAAATTCTAATGAAGATACTAGGTGTAAGCGATGCATGAAGTTCAAATCTCATGCTTGGCATGACAGAGCAAAAGTTATCCTGACTAAAAGTTTCTGGATTCCGGGTCTCGCTATGCTCACCCGGGATGACACGGTGTCAATACCAGCATGAATTAGAGTATTTGATATCCTCCCAAAATATCGCTAAATCATGCAAGCCTGGTGACGTTTTTTGGGATTTATCATTATAAACTTACCTATTCTAAGCTTAAAAGAAGTGGCATGAATTTTGCTGTTTTAAGTACTTGATATGAAAAAAATTTTCTACACTTTTCTAATATCCCTCTCTTTTATAGGACTTTCTTTTGAAGTTCATGGTGAGGATTTAACAGCTTATCAATTGATGTCCCTCTTACCTGGTGAATGGACAACTCAATGGATAGATCCTTCATTAAATCACGCACATATAACAACTTTTGAGAAAATATCTGAAGATCAAGGCGTTGAACTCATAAAAGCCACTCATTCACATAAAGGAGAATGTATCATAAAACCAACTTATAGTATTTTTTCCATTTCTTCTATTAATACTAATAATGTTTTCAAGAAAACTTTTGATTTATTGGATAACACTCTTTTAATTGATTATAATAAAGGATATCTTTCAGAACCATTTCATATTCAATTTTTAGAAAAAAACGGCTTTGCACGGAGCGATTGGTGGTTCATTCTAAGCGATGGCCCTCCTATTATTGAAATTACAGTTCATTATAAAAATAAAGAAGGTGACTTTGTCCCCGGGCAAGGGAAAGTTATTCTTACGAAGAATTTCAAAAAGTGACGTTTTACGGCAGGGTGTTAAAAAGATAATGCCTTTTTGAGCCTATTCCCTCTTCAGATATAAATAAAACACAAGTAATTTCAGCTAGTTAATAAATAGATTTTCGGCATCTTAATTGCATAGAAAGCAATCAGAAGGAGAGCTCGCACTGTGCTTATAGATTCTTTAAAAGTCATCAATAGCTTTAAAAATATTTTTTTGGGACTTTTGTGCCTTTTTATGGTGGGGTATAGTGGATATCGCTTATCTCTTTCACCCGATAAAGATCCTGTAGTGAATTTTCTTCAACACTTTATTAAAACGAAGGTTACCCAACACAAAGTTAAAAATAATGTCATTAAAACATTGGCGGCTTCTTCTATTTCTGAAAATGACATTGCTGCTCAAGAACAAGATGAAGACAATGGAGATATTCCCACACTTTCCCAGGGTCTTATTGATTATGTTTTAAATGATCGGGGTAGTAGAATTTCAGATGAATTTAATATCCCCAATGATTTAAGAAAACGTATAGAATTTTGGTTTAAAATTTATACCCTCTACACCATTTCTCATGCTGTGCTTCACGACAATGAACACCCATGGATTGTGTACGATGTTATTAATTTAAATTCTGTTTACAGCAAATACCGCCTGGCTGATCAAAGAAATGCTGCAAAATCACAAATGATTCGAAATGCACGGTATACATATAAAAATATTTTAGAAAAACTGGCTAACCGATCAAACTACTTATTCCTCTCTAAAGACGAACAAAAAGTATATGCGCTTTTTAAAGACATTCCAGGCTCTAGAAAAACAATTTTTTTAAAAGCTAAAAACTCTATCCGTGTACAGCTGGGTCAAAGAGATTCTGTTTTATATGCCATTAAAAAGTCTGGCCGATATTTAAAGAACATGGAAGCTATTTTTGAACGAGAAAAATTGCCCATAGAACTTACCAGAATTCCCTTCCTAGAATCTTCTTTTAATTTAGATGCCTATTCAAAAGATGGCGCTTCAGGAATTTGGCAATTTATGTCTAAAACTGGGAAAATTTTCTTAACCGTTTCCTATGCTCAAGGGATTGATGAAAGAAATCATCCCCTAAAAGCCACTGAAGCTGCCGCTCGCCTTTTAAAACAAAACTACCAAGCTTTAAAAGATTGGCCATTAGCGGTAACTGCCTATAACCATGGTCCGGGTGGACTTTTAAAAGGAGCCAAAAGGGTGGGAAGCCGAAATTTAAACGACTTAATTGAAAATTATAAAGATCCTTACTTTGCTTTTGCCTCTAAGAATTTTTATAGCTGTTTTTTAGCCGTCACCTATGCGGAACGATACCAAGACAAAATCTTTGGATATGTGCCTAAGGATGAACAATTGGAACACGAAGATATTGAGATTAAATATTCTATGCGCGTAAAATATATTATGGAGCTCTGCGGGCTAACCAAAGCACAAATTAAAACCTATAATCCAGATTTAAGACAAAAAGCTTTAGATTCCCGTTCTTATTTGCCCGAAGGATATTATTTAAAACTCCCCAGAGGAAAACGAAAGCCCCTCTTAGATTTTTATAGAGAAGTGGAAGAAACTAATAAAATTTTAGATCAAATGCTTGGGCAAGAAAAAGAAAGCTAAAATTCTAGCGCCAAATAATGGGCCACACCGGGAGAAAGTTTAACCACCCGACTCGCTACCCATTCTCCATTTTGATAAATATCAATTTTATTTTTCCCGGGGGTAACATTCCAAAGAAGCACTTTTCCATTTTCAGTTGATGAAAAAAGGGTGGAATCTGGCAGAGAAATTAAATCGGTCGTTCTTTCATAAAGAATTTTTTGAGTTTGTGGAGCTTTCACAATAGCCCTGGAGAGAGGCATTCCCTTTTTAAGAAGCGTTGCAAATACAATAGATTTGGAAGCATCCCGCCCTCCTAATAATACATCATATCCGTTTGTAAATTTCGATAATGGCGCCATTAAAAATGTTTGTGTTTTTCGCTTTTGATCCATGGTAATGGGAATCTGCGTGGTCATGAATCCTTCTTTTTCAAAAATCAATTGATAAGACTCTGCTTGCAAAAGTCCCTTTATTTCAAAAACTCCTTTTTCATCAGACACCACATGTTGTCCTGTTTCTGCCACCCACACATGGGCACCCATGAAAGTTTCTTCTCCTTCATTGTTGTTGTATTCATTTACTAATTTTCCCTCAAAAACAGTTTCGTATTTTTCAAGATATTTTGTTTTAGAAACAAGAGATAATAAAAGCCCTGGAATACCATTTTTAGTAATAACAATGGGATTTTTCCCATAGGCTCCAATATACAAAGGATTTTCCTTCTGAGTATCTTGAATAGAATAAATTTTTGCGATTAAAAATCCTCTGCTTTCAATAGGCACTCTTAAAGAAAAAGAATGATTTTCATCTCTCATTTCTTGAGACGCAAGAGCAGTAGAAGAATCATCATCTAGGCCTTGGGGACCCATCTGATCATAGAAAGAAACCTCAGAAAAATATTGATCGGGAGAAAGATCTGGCCACTCAATACGTCCTTCTAAAGTTTCATAATTTAAATACCGATCTTCAGCAAAATTTATATTTAAGGTTGAAGCCGATCGGTTGCGCCCATCATCAATAATATAAGATATTTTAGAAGAAGAAGAAGGAAGAGGTACGGATTTATTCAAAGCAACATAGCCAATGATTTTTTCTGGTTTTTTCTGATTTTTCTGTTTCCATTCTTCTAGAAAAGGATCTTCTTCTAAATTTACTGTTTGAGTCATCGTATTTGCTACCTGAATTCCTGGGTCCTGTCGCCGAAGGACTCTCTCCATCGCCGCGCCCGGAGCTTTTGCGAGGACGGATAATGGAGAAGAATCACGTGGTTGATCTCCATCCATATTAAAGATCCACTCTCGCGGCTCTATTTTCTGGAAGGCTAGTTTTTCTCCAATTCTAATCTGAATTGTTTCTTCTAAAGATGAGTACTCAACTTGAGTACTCAATGAAAACTTAAATAATTTCACGTTTATATAGCTTAAATATACAGCTGTTATGATGAATGGAAAAAATAATGGGGTTACAACAAAAAGAGTGGCTAATCGCCTTTGAGTAGTCAACATATATTGAGGATATCCTCTATCTAATCATGAGTATAGAATAAATTTAAAATCTTCGTCAATACTTTTGAGATTATTTCTTTTATTTCACAATTAGTTTTGTTAAGTTAATAAATACGTTTATGAAAAAACAATTCCTTTCTTTCTTTGGATTTTTATTTTTAAGTATATTTATTTTTGGATGTGGAGGAGAGGGAAGAAATAAAGGCGATGTTAATATTTACTCTGTCAATCAAGATGCAAAACTAGGCGCTCATTGGGCAGCCCAAGTTCAACAAATGATGCCCATACTTTTTGATGAAAAACTAATGGACTATGTCAATGGTATAGGCCAAAAGTTGATCACAACCTTTCCAGATCGAATGTTTGATTATCATTTTAAAATCGTTAAAGATCCTCAAATAAATGCTTTTGCTTTGCCTGGCGGATATATTTTTGTAAATCTGGGGCTTTTGCAGGTGGTCGATGAAGAAGCAGAACTTGCCATGGTCCTAGGTCATGAATCTGGGCATGTGGTATTTCGCCATGGGACAGAGCAATTAACCAAAGCTCAGGGATTTTCATGCTGTCTCGCCATTGGCGCAGCCGCCGTAGGGCTCGGACAAACAGAGGTAGATGTGATTAATCTCTTTGGAGAAACAGGCCTTTTATTTTATGGACGAAAAGCAGAGCTTGAAGCGGATCGATTTGGCGTGGAAGCTCTCTATAACGCTAACTATGACTTTTCCTTTGCCCACACGTTTTTTGAAAAGCTCTTAAAAATTGAAAAAAGACAACCGACACTCATGGAAAAACTTTTGTCTACTCACCCTCCTACCAAAGATAGAATTGCCCAGGCCATTGCAGAAACTAAAAAATATACTCAAAAACCAAATCCTGTTAAATCTACTCCCTCATTTCAGGAAATGAAAAAAATCTTAGAAAAATATCCAAATAAATATAAAGTTTCTGAATTAAAAAAACAATATCGGGCTTATCTTGCACGCCATGAAATGAATGAGTAATCCCTTTCAATGGTCTAACGCCATCATCCAGTTTGTTGAAAAAGAGACAAACACTTCTTTTCAAAAGCTCATTCTGACTAAATTAGCGGGAGATGCCTCCACACGATCTTATTTTCGATTACAGCACCAACATAAAACATGGATTTTATTGCAAACAGACCCATTTTTAGATGAACATTCTTTCCCCTATATAAATGTCCAGCGGCATCTTATAAGCCATGGAATTTATGCCCCTCAAATTTATGCCCTACACCCTCAAGAGGGGATTTTACTGATTGAAGATTTTGGGGATAATCTTCTAGAAAAAGTTGTTCACAATCTTACCCCAAAACAATATGCAAAATATTATTTTTTAGCGATTGATGAACTTTTTAAAATCCATTTTGACGCCAGCCAAAAAACAACACCTTGTGTTTCTTTTACTCTGTATTTTGATACAGAAAAACTGCTCTGGGAACTCAATCACACAAAAAAATACCTTTTTGAAAAATATCTAAATAGTACTTTTTCTAAAGAAGAAGAAGAAACCATCAATCAGACTTTTTTAAAATTATGCCGGTATTTAGATGCAGAACCTAGATATTTTACACATCGCGATTACCACAGTCGAAATTTAATTATTTATAAAGAGAAAATAGGGGTCTTGGATTTTCAAGATGCCCGGATGGGACCCTGTCAATATGATCTGGCCTCACTTCTAAAAGATTCTTATGTGGCGCTTCCTCAAGAATTAGTTCAGGAACTTTTAAAATATTACCTTTTTGAAAAAAAAGCACGCGAAGGAAAGGAGGTTGATGAAAAACATTTTCAAAAAACATTCGACTGGATGGCCATTCAGCGAAACTTAAAGGCGATGGGAACATTTGCATATTTACACATAGAGAAGGGGAAATCTAATTACTTACAATACCTAAAACCCACTTGGAATTATGTGAGAGAGAATTTAGAAAAATTTGAAGAATTTAAGGAATTTTATAAAATTTTATCCGGATGTTGTAAGAATTTATAAATGAACACTATCTTCTTAATTGGATGGGTGGATGCTTAAAATGAGAGCGATGATTTTAGCTGCAGGCCTTGGCACAAGACTACGTCCCATTACTTATCAAATTCCAAAGCCCTTAGTTCCTATTTTTCAAGTTCCTCTTATTCGCTATGTTCTAGAAGTATTAAAAACGGCCCACATTCAAGATGTCATGGTAAATCTTCACTACCTTCCTAAGCCTTTAAAACAGTATTTAAATACGCAAAAAGATTTTAATATTTCTTATTCTTTTGAACCTGAAATTTTAGGAACGGGAGGTGGAATTTTAAAAGTAAAAAATTTTTTTAAAAATGAGCCTTTTATCGTTATTAATAGCGACATTATCATGCGCCTTGACCTTAAAAAAGTTCTTAAGTTTCATGTCCAACACAAATCCCTGGCAACCATGGTCACAAGGCCCTTAAAGCCTACTGAAACCTATGAATCCTTGGGAATTCACCCTAAAACGGGGCGCATCATTCAATTTAAATCTAAAACCATAAAACCTCCTCTTTTAAAGGCCATGTTTACGGGAATTCATATTTTTGAGCCTGAAATTTTTAACTATTTTCCAAAAAATAAAAAGTTTTTTTGTATTAATAATGATGTTTATGCTCATTTAATTAAAAAAAAGATGAACGTTTTTGGTTATATACATCAAGGTCCTTGGTACGACATTGGATCTTTGGATTTATATTTAAAATATAATCAAGATTTAAAGCTTAAAAGAAGTTTTTTAAAATTGTTTCCAGGAATTATCTTTCCTAAAAGTACCGCATGACGGGCTCCCGTTACATTGGGAATATTGCTCGGCACATTTTTCATGGTCTCATGAGCTAAGAGCGCAAAAGCCATAGCTTCAATGGCATCACTGTTTAAAGAAAAATCTTCAAATCGCTTGAGCTGGATCGATGGTAAAAGTCTTTGAACCATAGAAAATAAAGTTTTATTTTTAACTCCACCTCCACCCACAATAATTTCTTTTAGGGAAAATTTGGGCATAATAAAGCGTCCATAGCTTTCAGCAATAGAGTGCGCCGTAAAAGCGGTAATGGTTGCAATGAGATCTTCTTTTTTCATATTTTTATTTTCTCTCATCAGTTGATGAGCAAAAAATATTCCAAATTCTTCTCTACCCGTTGATTTAGGAGGTTTTCTTTTTAAAAAAGGATGCTGCATGAGACGTCCTAAAAGTCTTTTATTAACTTTTCCACGGGCTGCCCATCGCCCTTCATCGTCATAACTACTTTTTTTATGTGTTAGTTCAAAGACAATCGCATCAATTAACATATTTCCAGGCCCTGTATCAAAAGCAATCACTTGGTTTAGCTTTCCATTCTTAGGAATAAACGTAAGATTACTAATTCCTCCAATATTTTGAACCGCTACCCCATATCCCAAAGAATGAAATAAATGATAATGAAGATACGGTGCTAAGGGAGCACCATGACCTCCCGCTGCCATATCTCTAGGTCTAAAATCTGCAATGGTGGTAATGCCTGTTCTTTCAGAAATTAAAGAAGGCTCCCCAATTTGAAGGGTAGAACCAAACTGAATGGGTTTGGTACTTTTTGGGGGAAGATGTTTAATGGTTTGCCCATGAGAACCAATTAAGGCAATGTCCTTTAAAGAAACCTTGGCTTCTTTACATAAACGAAGGGTAGCCTTAGAAAATTCTTCTCCCAATAAAAAATTAAGTCTGCAAATTTCATCGACCGCTAATTTTTCATGAGAACTGGCCAATAAAATCATTTTCTTAAGTTCTGTAGAAAAAGGATAGGTTTTGAATGCCAAAAGAGAAATTTGGGTTTTGCCATGAATATCTACTAAGGCTACACCAATCCCATCTGCAGAAGTTCCAGACATAAGGCCAATCACTTTCACCGATGAAATTCCTCTTTAATTTTTGTAAGCACTGTTGAATTTAAAAAAAGTTCATGCCCTGTAAGTGCCAAGGCTTTTGCTGCTACCATCATCCCTTGAAATCCACCCTGAGATAAAGCCGCTTTAGAAAAATCAGGGGTATGGCATGAAAAATGATTACAAATTTTAATAGAAGGGTGAATGGTAGGAACTATATTTCCCACATTGCCAATATCAGAAGAACCAATTTTGGATTTTGGATCTGATTGTTCATTTTTTATTTTTAAAAATGCCAATTGTTTTTCAAAAACATGCGCTAGGGTCCGATTGGGATGAAAAGGTTCATATACAATGGGATTAACTTTAAAAATAACTTTGGCTTTAATTTTTTTTGCTTCTTGAAAAGCAATTTTTTTTATTTTTTGAATAATTTGGTACGCATATTTCATATCCAACGCTCGCACGTAGTAACTTAAAGCGGCATGGGCAGGAATAATATTGGGTTTTTGGCCCCCAGACGTAAAAATTCCATGTACTCTGGCATCTTTGGTTAGCGTTTTACTCATTTTTAAAATAGCTGAGTAGGTTGCTACAGCTGCATTTAAAGCATGAATGCCTTTTTCAGGTTCTGCAGCAGCATGACTAGCTCGGCCTAAAAACTCAATATCTACTTCAATAAGAGCCAACATGTATTTAACCACTTCTGTTTTATTATCAGGATGTGCCATCATCGCAACAGAAAGAGGGTCAAAAATTCCTTTTTTGGCGAGTAAAACTTTTCCCCCACCTCCTTCTTCTGCTGGGCAACCAATAACCGTAATGGTTCCTGAAACTTGTTTTAAAATGGATGATAAAGCAATGGCTGCACCAGAACTTGCGGTTCCAATGAGATTATGTCCACAAGCATGCCCAATGCCAGGAAGAGCATCATATTCAGCCAAAAAACCAAGATTGGGTGTTTTTTTAAATCTATTACTTTTCGTGGCAATAAATGCCGTTTTTATTCCACCAACACCTTTTTTAACGTTAAATCCATATTTTTTAAGAAACCAGGTGAGTTTTTCTTGAGCTTTAAATTCCGAAAATGCCAGTTCTGGATATTGACCAATAAATTTGGCCACAGACTTCATCTCTAAAGATAATTTATCCACTTCTTTAAGAATCACTTCTTTGCTACTCATAAGCTAAAATATTAGCATAAAGTGGGTCAGAGATGCTATACTTTGTACACGTTCGTTCATGAAAGCCTATATTTTACGGCGATGTTTACTGTTGGTCCCCATTCTTTTTGGCATTACACTTATTGTTTTTTCCTTCATGCACATCATCCCAGGAGATCCCATTGATATTATGCTTGGAGAAACGGCCCAAGCTGTCTCCAAAGATCATTTTAGAAAACTTCTTCACCAAGACAAACCCATCCCCCTGCAATATATTTTGTTTTTAAAAGATGTTTTTACAGGAAATTTAAAATCTATTCCTTCTGAAGAAAATGTGTGGGCAAAAATTTCTGAGCGTTTTCCCGCTACAGCCGAATTAGCCATCTGGGCCATGGTGTTTGCCATTGTTATTTCTATCCCTCTAGGGATGTTGGCTGCGGTAAAACACAAAACCTATCTGGATGGCATATCCATGCTTATTTCTCTTTTAGGAATCTCTATCCCTCATTTTTGGTTAGGCCCTCTTTTAATTATTCTTTTTGCCTATACGCTTCCCATTTTCCCCATTTCAGAACGAAGTGGTTTTTTAAGTATTGTGCTGCCTGCCATTACCTTAGGAACAGCCATGATGGCTCTGCTTTCAAGGCTCACCAGAACTTCTACCTTAGAAATTATTCGAGAAGATTATATTAGAACGGCCAGAGCCAAAGGACTTTCTGAAACAACAATTCTTTTTAAACACGTCCTTAAAAATACACTGGTCCCGGTTATTACCATTGCTGGCATACAAATGGGGGCACTTTTATCTGGCTCGATTATTACAGAAACTGTTTTTGACTGGCCAGGAATTGGAAGCCTTCTGGTAGAAGCCATTCAATCCAGAAATTATCCTTTAGTTCAAGGATGCGTTATTCTTATTGCTACTCTTTATGTCGTTATTAATCTTTTAACTGATATTTTATATGCCTGGGCTGATCCAAGGATTCGGCTCCAATGACAAAGATAGGCCTCATCTTGGTTACACTTTTTATTTTAGCGGGGCTCTTTGCTCCTTTCTTAATAACCCATGATCCTAAAAGTACTGACATTAGCCATCGATTTTCTCCTCCTTCTCACACTCACTGGCTAGGGCAAGATAAATTGGGAGGAGATATTTACAGTAAAATTATTTACGGAGCCAGAATTTCTTTAACGGTAGCCATTGTTTCTACTCTTTTATCATTTTTTATTGGTCTTTTATTAGGATCGCTCGCGGGCTATTACGGAGGATGGTGGGATGAGTGTTTAATGCGTCTTGTAGATATTCTTTTAGCTTTCCCAGGACTTTTACTTATTTTTGCCTTGGCGGCTTTTTTAAGTCCTTCCTTACTCAACGTAATTATGCTTTTTTCTATAGTAGGATGGACAGGATTTGCCAGAGTTACCAGAGCTCAGGTGTTATCTGAAAAAGAAAAAGAATTTGTTCAAGCGGTTCGATCTCTGGGAGCTAACCATTCTCGAATTCTTATCAGACACATTTGGCCCAATATTTTATCCCCTCTTATTGTTCAGGCTTCTTTTGTCATGGGAGGAATTATTATTGGAGAATCTTCTCTAAGCTTTTTAGGGGTGGGTGTACCGCCTGACATTCCCAGCTGGGGAAATATGTTGTCTTTAGCAAAACAGTCTTCCTTTCAGCCGGGATTCATTGCTATTTTCCCTGGAATTGCCATCATGCTAACGGTTTTGGGATTTAATTTTATTGGAGATGGGTTGAGAGATCTATGGGATCCCAAGTTAAAAAAATAGTCGTTTCTAAAATTTAAATTTGCTATGATCACCTTGTTATGAAACTAGATCAAATTAGAAGACGGGTTGGCCAAATGTTTATAATTGGCTTTGAAGGAAAATCTGTCTCTGATGATCTAAAAAAAATGATCAGTGATTATTACGTAGGGGGCGTTGTTCTTTTTGAACGAAACATTGAAAGCCCTGAACAAATTGCTGCGCTCACCAATGATATTCAAGCCTTAAATCCAAAAACACCTTTATTTATTGCGGTTGATCAAGAAGGGGGGAGGGTAAAGCGCCTTCATGAACCCTTTACAGATTTTGGAAAACCAGAATTATTAACAAAACTAGATTCTCCCAAACTTTGTTTTGATGTAGGTTTTGCGATGGCTCAAGAACTGAGAGCCGTCGGTATTAACTATAACTTTGCTCCTGTGGTAGATGTCAATACAAACCCTCAAAATCCTATTATCGGAGATCGTGCATTTAGCTCAGATCCAGAAATTGTTTCAAGAATTGCTTCTGGTTTTATTCGGGGGCTTCAGCGGGGGGGCGTTGTGGCTTGTGCAAAACATTTTCCAGGACATGGAGATACAATGCTGGATTCTCACTTGGAGCTTCCCAAAGTAGAACATTCCATAGAAAGATTAAAAACGGTTGAATGGATCCCTTTTGAACGGGTTATTAAGGGAGGAGTTGAAACAGTGATGACGGCTCACATTTTAAATCCCAATTTGGATCCCAAATATCCTGCCACTCTTTCTAAAATCACGATGGAATTTTTAAGAACTCAGCTTCGATTTAGCCGTGTTATTATTACTGATGATTTAGAAATGAAAGCTATTTCTGATCATTATACCATTGAAGAAGCCTCCAATAAAGCCATTGATGCTGGAGCAGATTTTATCTTAATTTGTAAGACGCTAGAAAAACAAATTACTGCAATAGAAAGTTTATTAAGACGTGTGTTAGATTTAAAAATTCCTCTAAAAAGAATTGAAGATAGCTCAGAAAGAATTACTAAAGTTAGAAATCGCTATATCATGCCCTATCAACCAGTAGATCCTGCAAAGATTTCAGAAGTAGTGGGATGCGAAGCTCACCAAACCTTAGCCAAACAACTCTTAACTTAAAAACATATTCTTTGGGTCCTGTCATTGAAGGACGCTCTCCATCGTTCGTCCTCACTTCGTTCCGGTCGCGTCGATGGAGCCTCTCCTTCAATGCCACCCAACCCACTAACTATGTCTTCTTAGGACCCTACCTGCTCTGGTTTTAGTTTGCTTTCCTTTTTCCAGGGCTATCTCCCCATTCACAAAAACATATTCAATCCCCTCACAATAGTGAAAGGGATCTAAAAAGTCTGCTTTGTCCGCGATTTTATTAAAATCAAACAACACCACATCTGCAAAATATCCCACTTTAATTTTCCCACGCTTTTCTAAACCAAAACGCCTAGCTGGCTGATACGTCATCTTATAAATCGCTGTAGCCAGATCTAAAAATTTTTCTTCCCTTACATATTTTCGAATCACTCTTGGGAAAGTTCCAAAAATCCGGGGATGTGGTTTTCCCTTCGCCAAGGGCCCATGAGTGGCCCTTGCTCCACTATCTGAGGCTACAAAAATATAGTCTTTCTTTAAAAAATTCTTTAAATTTTCTTCCGACATCGTAAAGTAAATTGCCGATACCGCTGCCTCTTCTTCAATTAAAAGATCAAATAAAAATTCAAACTCTTCTTTTTTGGCTTTTTTGGCTGCCTTTTGAACCGTAAGCCCCTCAAATTGCTTATTTTTTTCACTCATGACTTCCATAATTAAAACTTTGTCTAAATATTCTTCCGAAGGAGGGTGTAGCGTCATTACTTCTTCTTTAATTTTTTTCCTGTTTTTAGAATCTTTAAGCGTTTGCACCAATCCCTTAGCTCCTCCTTCAAATGTCCAGTCCGGCAAAACTTGCATTAACCCTGTTTGAGAAGCCGCATAAGGATAACGATCACATTCTACATCTAGCCCTTCTTGCTGGGCCTTTTCGATGAGACCAAAAATTTCTTTAATTTTATGCCAATTTCTTTGCCCTGAAGTTTTTACATGAGAAATTTGAACAGGAATTTTAGCTCCTCGTGCAATAGTCAATACCTCTTGAATAGCTTCCACAACTCGATCGCTTTCACTTCTCATGTGAAACGTAAAAATTCCTCCCGATTTTTTACACACATTGGCCAAGGCCACAACTTCTTCGGTTTTAGAATAGCAAGCAGGAGGATAAATCAGCCCTGTTGAAATTCCCACCGCCCCTTCTTTCATCCCTTCTTCAACACCTTTTTTCATCTGAGAAAGTTCTTGAGTCGTGGGAGCTCGATTACTAGATCCCATGGCCGATTGTCGAAGAGTATTGTGCCCAATCAAATGGGCATAATTTAACGCTATGGTAGTATCTTCTAGCCGTTTAAAATATTCGGAAAGACTACTCCACCCTAATTTTAGGTTATAATATTTTTGGTATTCTTCTTCCCTGCGTTTTTGAGCTTCTCCCCAAATAGGAGCTGCAGAATATCCACAATTTCCTCCCACTTCTGTGGTCACACCTTGAGTAATCTTGCTATCGGCCGTGGGATTAATCAGTAAAAAATAATCTGAGTGGGAATGGATATCGATAAACCCAGGACTTAAAATAAACCCTTTGGCCTGAATAATGTTTTTAGCTTTTTCTTGAATATCTTTTTGGACGGAAACAATTTTATCTCCCCTAATCCCTACGTCAGCCACAAAAGAAATTTTTCCCGTCCCATCATAAATTGTCGCCTCTTTAATCAACATATCAAGCATATTTTAAAGTTATCATTTGATAATACCATTTTACAAATATTATCTTGTAAATTAAAGTACCTTTTAACACTATGGACTTATCCATTATTATTCCTTGTTATAATGAAGCACAAAGTATTGGAGAAATTCTGTGTGCCCTGAAAGAGAAATATCCTCAAGCCGAAATAATCGTTATTGATGATGCTTCGACAGACGCTTCCTACTCTAAAATAGAAACTGTATCTGGAATTATTATTGTTAAACACCTTACCAATATGGGATACGGCGCCTCTCTTAAGTCTGGCTTTAGAAAAGCAACCAGGAAATATATTTGCCTCTTTGATGCGGATGGGCAGCATCATGTTGAGGATATCGAGAAACTCTATGCACAGTGTAAAAATTGCCACATGATTGTGGGGGAACGCGATAAAAATTTCTTAAGAGATTATCGCAGAGCCTTTGGAAAAAAAATATTGAATAGCTTTGCAAATTTTTTAATGAAACAAAAAATCCCAGATTTAAACTCCGGCTTAAGAATTATCGATAGAGATCTTTTTCAAAAAAGTTTTTCTTTTTTGCCAAATGGTTTTTCAGCTACAACTACCTTAACTCTATATGCTTTTGCAAACCACTATGACGTACAATATCACCCCATAACCGTTGTTAAAAGAAAAGGGCGTAGTACTGTAAGCCCTCTTTCAGATGGGCTAAAAATGATGATGCTTATTCTTCGACTAACTATTCTTTTTAAACCTCTTCATTTTTTTCTGCCTCTTTCAGGAATATTCATTGCCATAGGCTTCATCTATAGTCTTTGGAAAGCAGCCATTGTGGGTCTGGGCATCCCTGTAGGAGGAGGCCTTATTATTATTGCTGGAATTTTTTGTTTTTTCTTTGGTCTCTTAGCAGATATCTTACGACAAATACATTCAGAAATTCATGATCGATAGCAAATATTTAACTTTAAGAAATATTCTTTTATTATCTCTCTTTTTAAGAAGTATCATGATTTTTGTTATGGGAGGAGGATATTTACATCCAGACGCTCAGTGGCAATATTTAGAACCTGCTTTTAAATATGCAAAGGGATTTGGAGCCTTACCCTGGGAATTTAATTCTCAGTTTGGAGGGGCTCGATCTTGGATTATTCCAGGTTGTATCTATATTTTACTAAAATGTTTCCTTTTTTTAAAAATTGATGACCCATTTTTGTGGATTTATACTCTACGATTCTTTTTAGCTCTTTTATCTTTAGTCAGCATTTATAGCATTTTTCATATTACTAAAATTCTTGATAATGAACGCACAGCTTATCTTGCCGCATTATATGCTGCCGTGTGGGGGTTTTTTGCTTTCTTTAATCTTCAACTTCATGGTGAAATGATTGCTATTGCTTTTGTTTTACTGGCTCATCTTTTCTGTCTTAAAGCTTCTTCTTATCCAGATCATCCCCGATTAAAACAACTATATCTGGGTATGATGAGTGGCATCAGTCTTGGATTTGTCTTTGTCGCTAAATATCATGTGGCTGTTTTTGGTTTTACACTATTAGGCTATCTCCTTTTTAAAAAGAAATATGTTTCTGCTTTCATGTTTTGCATAGGAGTAATGATGGTTATTCTTATTCAAGGAATAGTAGATTATTTTACCTGGCATAAATTTTTAGCCTCTTTTTTTAATTATTATCATGATGTCACAGGAGAAGATACTGCAAAACCCTTTTATACCTATATAGGTTATACTGTTAAAATTTTATCTCCCATCTTATTTCCCTGTATTCTTTTTTATTTTTATCATTCTTTTAAAAAACTTAATCTTATTCATTTTTCTTTAGTCCTATATTTCATCATCCATTCTTTGGTAGGACACAAGCTTTTACGATATATCAGCCCCATTACTCCTTTCTTTTTTATTTTGATTCCCATCGGATATTTTTATTTTTTTAAAAACACTCTTCTTTCAGAAACAGCACAGATAAGATTAAAAAAATTGACGTATAGTTTATTTTTTATTGCTCTTATTCCACAGTACATACCTCCTTTTTTATCCCCTTTTCTTAATTACCCGTATCAATATCCTCATTGGACAAAAAATTCAGAACTTGTAAAAGCAACCTATATTGTTGGAAAACAACAAGATTCAACAGGAGTCATGTACATTAACCGTGACGACACAGGATATTTTTATCTCAACAAAAATATCCCCATTTATACAGGTGGATCTGAAAAGCAAACAATAAAAACTCTTATCAATATACATCTAAATTTAAATTATATTGTCTATAAGAAAAATGAAAAAGATCCTATTACTACTCAAGACTTAAAAGATATTTTAAATGAACATTGGGAAATTTTTAAAGAAATGAAGGAGCATATTATCTTTAGAAAAACGGTTAAGGTATCTTTATGAAAAATTTTGAGCCTTTTTTAGGCGCACTTCTTTTCCTTTTATCCATCACTGTCATTTTCCCTAAAATGGGAGTTCAGGGATCGGTTCATGTTGATCCCTACACCTATAGCAGTCAGGCGGCCCTTTTAGCCGCTCAATCTACACTTTTTCCAGAAGACCCAAATATTCAAAGCGAATTTATGTTCTTTGAACATCCCCTTTTATTTAAATGGCTTCAGGCTGGATTTTTTAAAATTTTTGGCATTTCAGAATTTACTTCAAAAGCACTGGTGGGGATGATGGGGTGTTTACTGATTTTACTTATTTTTGGGTTTGGAAATACTTTTTTCTCCCCTTGGGTCGGATTTTTGGCAGGTTTATTTTTGCTCATTTCCCCTCGGTTTATGATGCATGCCAGTCTTTGTCTCTTAGATATCCCCCTTATCTTTTTTAGTACGCTTTCTATTACAGCAGCTATTTTTTCTGAAAGGCATAAATGTTTCTACCTAATTTCTGGCTTTGCTTTAGGATGTGCACTCTTAACCAAAGGATCTTTTGGTTTATTACCCATTCCTATTATTCTTTTTTATCTTTTAATCTCAAAAAAATGGAAAGATCTTTTCTCTCCTTATTTTATGATAGGGACTTTAACTCCTTATTTTTTGATTTTAGGATATACCTTTTTGCTCTCAAGACATCATTCGGATATTTCATTCATGTCATTTTGGAGAACAACCGGATATGGCACTATTCAAGATCCTACTTTTTATATTAAAACGATGTTTACCAGATACCTGTATCTTACCCTATTTGCTTTTATTCCATTCATTCGCTTTACAAAATTAAATACGCCCCATCAAAAATCTATTATCTTAACACTTTTCTTTTGGTGCATGGTTGTAATTGGATCCTTATCCCTTACTTCTTCTAAAAACCAAGGGTATTATCTCCTATCTTTAAATCCTGCAGTGGCCCTTTTGTGCGCAGTTGGAATAGAATCTTTTCTTTCCCTAAAACTCAAACGATGGATTGCTTACGGTGTTTTTACTGCGACTCTGTTCATGGCTCTGGTATTTTCTTTTACTCCTTTTTCACTTCATAAAAAGAAACTTTTGTCGGAAGTCCATTACTGGAAACAATATTATGAATTGGGAGGGGCGATAAGTGCCATTACTGAAAAGAATGTCTTATACTATTTTCCAGGACAAAACTTTTTCTTAAACTTTAGGTTTAGCCATGCCTTTAAAGAAAAAAGATTTTTGCCTTTTCATCTATCCCTTCTTAATACATCTAATCATATTCCTCTTTATATTATGGCAAATAAGCCCGAAATTCTTCCCCATGTTCATCATTTTACGATGATTGCTCAAACTCAACATTTGGTTATTTTATCCATCCCCTAAATAAACTGTTTACAGGCACTAAATAGAATTGGTATACTTTTAGTGTTTTTACATTTGTCTTACCCCAGACTTACATACAAAAGCAGTTAAACCAGTAGTTCAAACAAGAAGGAGACTTTATGAAAAGATGTTTCCTGTTCTGGTTTTTGATGTGCTTTTTGTTTATAGGATATTCATCAGAGGCAAAACCTCTCTACGCACCTAACCAAGTCATTGTAAAATTTAGGCCTAGTACACTTTCTCTTCAGTCCTTTAATCTTTTATTAACTCAGATGGGAGCTTCAGAAATTTATACTTCCGAACTTCTCCCAGAATTAAAGGTGATCACCTTTAAAAATAAATCTATCGATGCCGTCTTAACCACTCTTCAATCACACCCAGCTGTAGAATACGCTGAACCTAATTTTATTCTTTATTTAAAAGACGATGGAGATGATGATGACGACGACGATGATGACAATGGAAAATTTCCTTTTCCCTGGCCATTCCCTTTTCCCCCTCCAGGAGATGGTGAGTTTCCTTTTCCCTGGCCCCCAGGAGATGGTGAATTTCCTTGGCCATGGCCTCCAGGAGATGGTGGCGGTGATACTCCTAAAGATGATCCTGCTCCTCAATTGCCCCCTGACCCAGTGACTCCCAGCGAAGATCCTGATTTAAATACAAGCTGGGGCATTGGAAAAACAGGCGCCGTTAACGCCTGGACTACCACCGTTGGATCTAAAGACATCATTGTGGGCATTGTAGACACGGGGATTGATTATAACCATGAAGACTTAATTACCAATGTCTACCGAAATCCTAAAGAAATTCCTGATAACGCTATTGATGATGATAACAATGGGTTTATTGATGATGTTATTGGATGGGATTTTGTTCATAATGATCATCTTCCCTATGATGATCATATGCATGGCACCCATGTCGCAGGAACGATTGGAGCCACCGGAAATAATGGTATTGGTGTCTCTGGTATCAATCAAGTGGTTACTCTTCTTTCTGCCAAAGCGTTTGATGCTTCAGGTTCTGGTGCAGTAGAAACGGCCATTAAAGCCATTGAATACGTCACCGCCCAGGGAGCTAAAGTTATTAATAATAGCTGGGGAGATTCTGAATTTTCTCAAGCCCTGGAAGACATTTTGGCTGCAGTCACTAAAAAAGGTGTTACTGTGGTATGCGCTGCGGGCAATGAAACCAACAATAATGATAAAAAAGCAATGTATCCCGCCAATAGCGCTTCTGTGATCTCAGTCGCAGCCACAACCAAAGCAGATAAGCTTGCTTTCTTTTCAAATTATGGGAAGAAAACGGTTCATCTGGCTGCACCCGGAGCAGAAATTTATAGTACTGTTCCTGGCAACAAATACGACCATTTGGATGGAACCTCTATGGCTTCCCCCCATGTGGCAGGCGCAGCAGCTCTTTTATTATCTTTAAAACCTACGCTCACACCTCAGGAAATTAAGACAGTGCTCATGGAAACCGTAGATAAAATTTCTACGCTTTCAGAAAAAGTAGTCGCAGGCGGTAGGTTGAATGTAGAAAAAGCAATAGAAAAACTAAAAAAATAATTTCTGTCATCCCCCGGCTTGACCGGGGGATCTCTTCTTAGCGCTTTCAATAATTTCTTCTGCCATTTGATTGGCAATAAGAAAGGTTGGTTTTTTTTCTTTTTCAGATCGACGAATAATTTCAATCATCGTTTCATAAATATGAGAAATTCTATCATAGGCTCTTTTTTGATCATATCCCTGCAATTCTTCTGCAATATTAATAATGCCCCCTGCATTTAAAGCATAATCAGGCGCATAAAAAATATTTTTTGAAATTAAATCATACCCATCTTGCAGCGTTGCTAATTGATTATTGGCAGCACCCGCTACCACTCGACATTTGAGTCTAGGAATAGTTTCTCTGTTTAAAATAGCTCCCATGGCACAAGGTACAAAAAAATCACAAGGCACATCATAAATTTTAGAGGGATCCACCACGGTTACAGGTAATTTCTCCTGACAGCGATGAAGCGCTTCTTTATCTACATCACAGATGGTAATCGTGGCCCCTTCCTTATGTAAATCCAATGCCAAATGGTAACCCACATACCCCACGCCTTGAATTGCAAAATGGAGCCCCTTTAAAGATTCTTTTTTAAAAATTTCTTTGGCAATAGCTCGAATGCCATGAAAAATTCCAAAGGCTGTTGCAGGGGAGGGATCCCCACTTGAATTTTTAGCTCCTTCAATTCCTAAAATATGCTTTGTTTTCCTAGAAATAACTTGAAGATCGTGTCCATCGACCCCAACATCTTTAGCAGTGATATAGCGTCCCCCTACATAATTCACAAATTCACCAAATCGTTCTAAAAGCCTTTCATTTTTTAATTGATGTGGATCCCCAATAATAACTGCTTTTCCTCCGCCAAAAGGAATTCGACTAATAGCTGATTTATAGGTCATTCCTTTTGCTAAACGAAGAACATCGGTTAAGGCTTCTTCTTCTGTTTTATAGGGATAAAAACGACACCCACCCGTTCCAGGTCCTAGGGTTGTATCATGAATAGCAATAATGGCTTTTAAGCCAACGGTTTTATCATTACAAAAGACAACTTGTTCAAAGTCATCTTTATTTAGCTTTTCGATTGTAATCATGAAAGCCGCGGCCATCCTAACAAGGCACTTTATAAAAAGCTATTAAAAAAGTATTTGACCTTAACCCATCCAACACGTTACAAAATAAGAACGTTGTGAATAAAAAATAGGAGGTGTTCAATGAAAACATGGATTTTGGTAATTTTCTTTTTATTTCCAGTCAGTGTTTTTGCAGACCAAATTCAATTGTCCTTAGTAACGGCTTCTAACTATCAAGAAATGATTGAGCAGCCGTATCTTGTTCAATGGACCAGTGGGTTTAATAGTTATCACACGTTTTTAAAAGAATTTAATGCTGCCACTGCATTGTATCAGCTTTTAGATAATCAACTGGGATTTGGGATTAAACTTCAAGCCGGAGTTCCTGGATGGTTAAAGCTTACCGATAAATTTATTATTCTTTACGAAAGACACAATTAGAAAATAAGAGTGGCAGAAAGCTCTCCGCCATAGGCAAAATTCGTAGCTCGACTGAGAGTTGCACCTTTATAGAGTTTACCAGGGAAGAAAATACCTGTATCTGCCTTAAACTTTAAATTTTCCAAAAATCGATACCAAAGAGACCCATCTATTTCATTCCCATAATCTTTATCTCCCCCACTGGCTAAAGCCATGGGAGATTGAGCTGTTGTCCAACCTAGACTGGTTCCAATGCGATCATTAAACTGATATTTTCCCCCTATATTTAGATAATAAGCTGAAAAAATAGCATTCACATCAGGATCAGAGTTGGCATCAATGCCCGTACTACCAGAAATAGCCCCTAACGGTTGATTAAACATTAAAAGAGCAATGTCATAATTTCGATCAAAAGCAAAATTGGTTAATCTTCCTGTTCGTTCAATATCAGGCCCAGAAGCATAGCCCAATTTTAAAAAATTACTTAAAGATGCCGTCCAGTCATACTCAAATTCAGAAGCTACCCCAACTTGAGCAGCCATATTTCCTGAAACAGTTCCTGGAGATCCCGAACCCAAAACAGCTTCTATTCCTGCTTGCCATTGTTTTGCTTTTTTCATGAAATAAGCATCCAAATAATGCATGGCTATAAACACTCGGCTCTCTCTAAAAAATGTGTATAGAAATCCTAGATCAAAATCTTTTTCAGGATCGTTCCAATGGAGATAACTTTCGTAGAGAGTTACATCGTCTTTTTTTGAATCAATCGCATTTTCTGCAATTTTAGTATAAAGTGCAGATACTTTAAAATTTCCTAATCCTAATTCATAAGAAAGAGTATCCGTTCTATCCCCAAATTTATCCCACGGTTTTTCCCCAGAATTATATCGAATCCCTAATCCCCAGTGTCTAGGTTGACGGCCTACTTTAAAAATTCCCCAATCTCCAATATATTCAAAATACGCTGCCCTTAATAAAAAATTACCATCTCCTGAAGTTAAAGAAGTTTGGCTAAAAGTTCCACTACTACCTGATCCATCTCCAAAAAGCTGTCTGGGTAAATTGGTAGTATTTGGTCCATAACCATTCGTATCCGTGGCAGGTTGTCCCAGGAGGGCCCCTTCTTCCTGAGATTTAGTGGTATAGGGACTCATAAATGCATCAAACATGGCATGAAGAGTTAGCCGATCTGTAATGCTTAAAGAAGGCTTCATTCGTAGTTTAAATGTCGAAAAAAGACGTTGGTTCCCCGCATTATTACTGGCAGGAGCTCCTTGTTTATCCAAATCCAGCGTATTAAAAAATCTACTTTCTACCAAAAAATAATTTTGATTTTGCCAATAAAGAGAAAAATCTGCCAAAAGGGGAGAAGCATAAATAAAAAAGACCCAGATAGATACGACAAGAGATATTACTAGAAATTTTTTTGAAGCAAACATGAGGGTTAGGGGTACCATAAAAAAAAAGAGGCGTCAACAAACTTGAACACCTCTTTTTATTAAAAAATAAATTAAACTACGTACTTAGCTCTTTTAATAATCCTCTGACATCCCTCCGTGAGGCATGTGAGAATGCGCACCTGCTTTATCTTCTTTTTTTGGCTTTTCTGCGACCATGGCTTCTGTCGTTAATAACAAAGAAGCCACAGAGGCTGCATTTTGCAAAGCATATCTCACCACTTTTGTAGGATCAATAATGCCGGCTTTTAAAAGATCTGTAAATTCTTCTTTCGCTGCATCAAACCCAAACCCTTCTTTCCCATTTTTAACCCTCTCTACGACCACAGAACCTTCTACCCCTGCATTTTCAACAATTTGGCGAATGGGCTCTTCCAATGCACGTTTTACAATATCGACTCCAGATTGTTCTTCTTCAGATAGTTTTAACTTATTCACCGCATCTAAAGCACGAATAAAGGCTACCCCTCCTCCAGGGACAATTCCTTCTTCAACTGCTGCACGAGTGGCATTCAACGCATCTTCCACGCGATCTTTCTTTTCTTTCATTTCAATTTCAGTCGCAGCTCCTACATTAATGACGGCCACTCCACCCACTAATTTAGCCAGTCTTTCTTGGAGTTTTTCACGATCATAGTCAGATTTGGTTTCTTCTATTTGGCTTCTTAATTGTTTAACTCTGCCCTCAATCTCTTTTTTACTGCCAGCTCCATCCACAAGCGTTGTATTATCTTTATCGATAGATACTTTCTTTGCTCGACCCAGTTGTTCTAAAGAAACACTTTCAAGTTTTACCCCTAGATCTTCGGTAATCAATTCTCCACCGGTTAAAACAGCAATATCTTCTAGCATGGCTTTTCGTCTATCCCCAAAACCAGGCGCTTTAACAGCGGCCACTTGAAGTGTACCCCGAAGTTTATTGACGACGAGCGTTGCCAAGGCTTCTCCATCTACTTCTTCTGCAATAATGAGAAGAGCCTTTCCAGAACGAGCCACTTGTTCTAACAAGGGGAGCAGATCCTTCATGACAGAAATTTTCTTTTCATAAATTAAAATATAGGGATTTTCCAAATTCACCGTCATTCTCTCAGGATCTGTCACAAAATAAGGAGAAAGATATCCTCGATCAAACTGCATTCCCTCTACAACTTCTAAGGTTGTTTCTGTGCTTTTTGCTTCTTCAACGGTAATCACCCCTTCTTTACCTACTTTATCCATTGCATCTGCAATAATTTGCCCAATAGTTTCGTCGTTATTTGCAGAAATCGTTCCTACTTGAGCAATTTCTTTTTTGTCTTTCGTAGGCTTGCTTAATTTTTTAAGTTCTTCCACAGCGCTAGCCACGGCTTTGTCGATTCCGCGCTTTAAAGACATCGGATTATGACCTGCGGCTACTAATTTTGAACCTTCTCGGTAAATAGCTTGTGCCAAAACCGTAGCGGTTGTCGTGCCATCGCCTGCCACATCCGAGGTTTTAGAAGCCACTTCTTTCACCATCTGGGCTCCCATATTTTCAAAACGATCTTCCACTTCCACTTCTTTTGCCACCGTCACACCATCTTTGGTAATCACCGGAGAACCAAATGATTTTTCAATGACCACATTTCGTCCTTTAGGACCTAAGGTCACTTTAACTGCATTCGAAAGAATGTTAACACCTCTTAAAATTTTATTTCGTGCATGTTGATCAAAAAGTATTTCTTTTGCCATGATTTATTCCTCCTATTATTTTTGCCTATTATTTTTGAATGACCCCTAAAATATCTTCTTCTTTAATAATCAGATGTTCTACGCCATCCAATTTAATTTCTGTTCCAGAATATTTCCCAAATAAGATTCTATCTCCTTTTTTAACATCTAAAGAAGAAACCTTACCATTTTCTAATATTCTTCCTTCTCCTACAGCCACGACTTCTCCCTCTTGGGGCTTTTCCTTGGCTGTATCAGGGATAATAATGCCTCCCTTGGTTTTTGTTTCTTCTTCTACTCTTTTAATTAAGACACGATCATACAATGGTCGAATTTTCATATTTATTTCCTCCTTTTAAAATGCTTAAAAAAGCAGCTGCTAATATAAGGATAAAAAACAAGAAGTCAAGAGGGGTTAAAAACGCTTTTTAGAAAGCTCTTCTTCAAAATATTTTTTATAAAGCACATCCCATTCCTGGGAACCTTCTACAATTTTTTTGCTTTGACTATAGAGTTTTTGACGTACCAAAGCATCAATTTCTTCTGTAGTAGAAAAATATTTATGCAGCGCTCGCTTAATCTCACGAAGGGCCGCTTCATCCTCTCTAAAATCAACCATATCATCTTTCCAAATACTATCTTGAAGAAGGTGAGAGAGATGAGAAATACGATCTTCACTTAAAATCATAAAACAAATCCTTTGTCTTTAGCCAATTTCCGTTTAATCATTAAAAACATTTTTTGGCGGTCTAGGTCTGGGTGAGCTTCTAGATTTTTCTCTAAAATTTCTTTGGCTTGTTCATCAATAACCTCTTCTTGTTTTAGATTGTGAACAAAAGTTTCTACTAGCTTTTGGTATACTTTAGGTTCGGGAACCTTAAAGGTAATCATTTTTTTCTCTTTTAGAGTTCCCAAAATCAGCCGACAGACACTTTCTACTTGTTCTTGTTTAATCTTCATATTTCTTCTACAATAGTCAAAATCAGTGTGAGGTCAAGGACTTCTGTGAAATTTTTAAAAATTTTTATTGTTTTATCACTTATTTTAGGAACTATCCTCTTTTTTTATACCCAATATTTAAGCCATATTGTAACTGAAAAATTTTCAGGACCCAAGTGGGATCTTCCTTCTAAAGTCTATTCGGATGCACTTCAATTATATCCAGGATTAGACATTCGGTCCGTTCATCTCAAAGAAAAATTAGACCGCCTAGGATATCAAGAAGTTTCTGATCCCGTCAGTCGCCCCAGTGAATATCATGTTGAAGGAGAACAGTGGGCCATTTATTTAAATGATTTTTCATACCCTTTAAAAAAATTTACAGGATTTCCTCTGTTTTTAGATATTGAAGATAGCGTCATCACCAAGCTCTACCAAAAAAAGGACGAAGAGATACCGCTGGCCGAGCTTGAACCTGAACTGATTACAGAATTTTTTGGATCATCTCGGGAAGACAGGCAACTTGTCAAACTAGAAGAAGTTCCTCCAAACCTTTTAAATGCTATTATTTCTGTCGAAGATGCGCGGTTTTTAGAACACTCGGGGGTAGATCCTAAGGGGATTTTTAGAGCATTTTTTACAAATCTTAAAAATTTATCGATTGTCCAAGGAGGATCTACCATTACTCAACAATTGGTTAAAAACTTTTTTCTAACTCAAAAAAGAAGTTACATCCGAAAATTAAATGAAGCCTTGATGGCTTTAATTGTTGAAAGCCGATATTCCAAAGATGCTATTTTAGAAGCGTATGTCAATGAAGTGTATATGGGGCAACGAGGCTCTACTGGTATTTATGGGATTGCAGAAGCCTCTAAATTTTATTTTTCTAAATCTTTAGAAAAACTCTCTCTCTCAGAGTGCGCCTTGCTGGCTGGAATTATTCGGGGGCCTGGCGTTTTTTCCCCCTTTAAAAATAAATCCTTGGCCACCAAAAGAAGAAATGTAGTGCTTCGAAAAATGCTTGAAACTAATACCCTTATACAAAGTGAATATGAAGAAGCCTTAAAAGACCCTCTAAAAGTTAAAAAATTTCTATCCCCCCCTAATATTGCTCCTTATTTTGTAGATTTTGTTAAAATGGAACTTTTAGAAAGTTATTCTGAAAAAGTGTTAAATACTCAAGGGCTTAAAATTTTTACAACGCTTGACCCACTACTTCAAATATTTGCAAATCAAGCCATGGCCGTTTCTTTAAAACACTTGGAAGCCAACTTCCCTCATTTAAAAGATTCATCCGAAGACATCCTTCAAGGTGCTTTTATGGCTATCCAACCTCAAACAGGATTTATAAGAGCCCTCATTGGAGGAAGAAATTACACAGAAAGTCAATTTAATCGTATTACTCAAGCACATCGACAACCCGGTTCGCTTTTTAAACCCTTTGTTTTTTTAACGGCTTTTTCCATTGACCATGGGAAAAAATATAAATTGACCGATATTTTGAGCAACGAACCTTTTACTTTAACGTATGATAAACAAGTTTGGGAACCTACAAACTATGTTCCACTTCATCCAGATGAAAAAGAAGAAGAAAAAGAAACCGTAACTTTAAGGGAAACGCTGGAACAATCAATAAATATTCCAACGGCGAGACTTGCTTCAGAAATTGGTTTTAAAAAAGTAGCCCAGATGATTAAAAAATTAGGAATTCAAAGCCCTATGCCCGCTATTCCTTCATTAGCGTTGGGTTCTAAAGAAGTTACTCCCCTTGAAATAGCCACCGCTTATTCTGTGCTTGCCAACGGAGGGATTAGGGCCACTCCTATTTCTATTAAACAAGTGGTAGACCCCGAAGGAAATGTCTTAGAAAGGCGCTCGATTGAAGTTGAAAAAGTAGCTTCCGAAGAAGCTACTTATCTTATCACCTATGCTTTGGAAGGGGTTTTAAATTCTGGAACAGGGCGAGGAGTCAAGCTCTTTGGTTTTACAAAGCCAGCGGCTGGAAAAACAGGAACCACCAATGAATATATGGATGCCTGGTTTAGTGGATACACGCCAGATTTGGTGGGGGTGGCGTGGGTAGGGTATGACAAAGAGAAAAAAGTGGGGTTAACCGGGGCTCAGGCGGCACTTCCCATTTGGACTCGCTTTATGCTTAAAGCTACGGAATATAAACCAGAGCATGATTTTTTAGTGCCCGAAGATATTGTATTTGCCACCATAGATCCAGAAAGTGGAGAGTTAGCTTCAAAAAAATGCCCCGGCTCTTTTAAAGAAGCCTTTATGAAGGGGACAGAGCCAAAGAGGGTGTGTGAACTGCACAATCCAAAAAAGAAGAAGAAAAAAAAATAATGTACACTATTTATCGTTATTTAAAAAACATCGCCAAATTATTCTACATAAGTCCTTGGGTCCTGTCACCGAAAGACAATCTCCACCGTCCGTCCTCACTTCGTTCCGGGCGCGGCGGGTGGAGCCTCTCTTTCGGCGCCACCCAACCCAATAACACATTTATTTATCCTATACGATGGTCTTCTATAACGATAAATAGCTTTATTATTATCTTTTGCCTCGCATCTACAAGCTGTTCTTTTCTCAAACCCAGACCCACCACAGATGATCCACTTCTTGATTTCTATTCCACTGAACCGGCTGCCCATACAAGAGCTTCTTTGCGGCTCACAGAAAAAGCCAGAACCCAAATTTCCCCCACAACCTATACCACCGCCATTGATACCTTAAATAAAGCCTTAACGATAGATCCTCAAAATCCCTTTGCCTATTATTTTTTAGCCTGGATTTATTATGAAAAAGATGACTATAAAAAATCCAATGGCTTTTTAGAAAAAGCAAAACAACTTTTTTCCCCTTTCCCCTTTTGGAAAGCTAAAAGTTATGAACTTTCCTCTTTGAATTGGGAAAAGCTGGGAGATAAAAAAAGAGCCCATGCACAACTTAAAAAAGCCAAAGAAATTTACCCTAATTTATGATATAGGAAATACGAAATGGACTACAAAGAAACTTTAAATCTTCCTAAAACCGATTTTCCCATGAAGGCTAATTTGCCTCAAAAAGAGCCTGAAATTCTTAAAAAATGGGAAGATGAAAAAATTTATGAAAAAATAATCCAAAAAAATAAAACCCGCCCTCCCTTCATTTTTCACGATGGCCCTCCCTATGCCAATGCCAACATTCATATTGGAACCGCTCTTAATAAAATTTTAAAAGATTTTGTTGTTAAATATAAAAACATGACGGGCTTTCAGTGTGAATTTATTCCTGGATGGGATTGCCATGGACTTCCCATTGAACTTCAAGCCACTAAAAACATCAAAAATAAAGAGGCCACCCCCCTAGAAATTCGGGCACACTGCCGGGCCCATGCTGAAAAATATATGGATATTCAACGCAGCCAATTTAAAAGACTGGGCGTTTTAGGGGACTGGCATCATCCATATCTTACCATGAGCTATGATTATGAAGCCACGATTGTTCGAGAACTGGCCACTCTAGCTGGAAAAGATCTTTTATATCGAGGGAAAAAAGTCATCCATTGGTGTGCTCACTGCCGTACGGCTCTCGCAGAAGCAGAAATTGAATACGAAGAAAAAAGCTCTCCTTCTATTTATGTAAAATTCCCTCTGGATGAAATTTCTTACAAAGCTTTATCCCAAAAATTTCCAAAACTTTCTTTAAAAAAAGTGTTTGTTTTAATTTGGACAACCACCCCTTGGACATTGCCTGCAAATTTGGCCATCGCACTTCATCCGGAATTTTCGTATGTCGCCTTTGAGGAAAACTCAGAAGTTTATATTGTGGCAGAAGTTTTACTAGACTCTGTTAAAAAAGAGTGCGGACTCACTTCTGGCAAAATTCTTTGCCGATTTAAAGCCCAAAATTTGAAAGGATTCCAATGCGATCATCCTTTTTTACCTAAAAAATCAGTCATTTTAGAAGGACATCATGTCACCGAAGATTCAGGAACAGGCTGCGTGCACACCGCCCCCGGCCATGGGGAAGAAGATTACTTTTTAGGCCTCAAACATCATCTTCCTATTTTTTCACCGGTCAATCACCGTGGGCAATTTACTCATGAAATGCCTGACTACGAAGGGCAATTTGTGTTTGATACTAATCCCCTTATTATTGAACGCCTGAAAAAGGCGGACTTGCTGCTTAAAAGTACATCTATTACGCATTCTTACCCTCACTGCTGGCGATGTAAAAAACCGGTGCTCTTTAGGGCCACCAAACAGTGGTTTGTTCCGATGGATAAACAAAACTTAAGAAAAAATGCACTGTCTTGGATTGATAAAGTTGAATTCCTCCCTTCTTGGGGAAAAAATCGCATTCGAAGCATGATGGAAACCAGGCCTGATTGGTGTTTATCAAGACAACGGGTGTGGGGAGTTCCCATTCCTGCACTTCATTGTAAAAAATGTTTAGCTGTTTTTATCGATGAAAAATTTATGAGGATGATTGCAGATTATGTTGAAAAAGAGGGGAGTGATTTTTGGTTTAAGACTGATTTAAAAACCATTCTTCCTAAACACATTGCCTGTCAAAGTTGCGGGAGCCAGGATTTTGAAAAAGAAACAGATATTTTAGATGTGTGGTTTGATTCTGGATGTTCTTTTTCTTCTGTCTTAGGAAAAAGAAAAAATATTTATACCGCCGATCTTTATTTAGAAGGAAGTGATCAGCATCGGGGATGGTTTCACACCTCGCTTCTTATTTCTATGGCTACTCGGAATATGGCTCCTTATAAAACAGTTCTTACGCATGGATTTGTGGTTGATCAAGAAGGACGCAAAATGTCTAAATCCTTAGGCAATGTTGTAGAGCCAGAAAAAATTATTTCTCAATACGGAGCTGAAATTTTAAGACTGTGGGTGGCCTCCGAAGATTATAGGGACGATGTTCATTGTTCAGAACCCTTGATTAACCGAATTACGGAAAGCTATCGAAAAATTAGAAATACGTGTAAACACATGCTGGGGAATCTTGATGACTTTGATCCTAAAAAAGATCATGTCTCTTATGACAAGCTCTTAGACATTGACCAATGGGCGCTGTTAAAACTTCACCAACTCATTGATAAAATCACAAGAGCCTATGATCACTACGAATTTCATACTGTTTTTCAATTATTGAATAATTTTTGTGTCGTAGAATTGAGTAGTATTTATTTAGATATTTTAAAAGATCGTCTTTATACGTTTTCTGCTAAGGGAGTCGAACGCAGGGCTGCTCAAACGGTTCTTTATGAAATTCTTTCCTCTCTCACAAAGCTCATGGCTCCGATTCTTTCATTTACAGCTGAAGAAATTTTTTCTTACCTATACCCACAAGAAAAATCTATTTATTTAACAGATTTCCCAAAAGTAAATCCTAAATATCTGGACTCTAACCTGGAAAAACGATGGGAAAAACTTCTAGAGCTTCGCGCGCTGGTTTCTAAAGCTTTGGAAGAAGCCCGTCAGAAAAAGCTCATTGGAAACGCTCTGGAAGCCAAGGTGATTCTTCATGTAACACCGGAATGGTGGTCTATTCAATCATGTGACTTAAGCACTTTCTTTATTGTCTCTCAAGTCATCCTGAACGAAGTGAAGAATCCCCCCTTTAAAATAGAAGTCACTAAGGCATCTGGGCAAAAGTGTGAGCGCTGCTGGATCTGGTCTGAAAGCGTAACAACACAGCAATCCATCTGCGATAAGTGCAAGAAACAAATTTAACTTCTACCTAATCTTCCGGGTCCTGTCACCAAAGGACGCTCTCCATCGTTCGTCCTCACTTCGTTCCGGGCGCGTCGATGGAGCCTCTCCTTTGGCGCCACCCGCTTAATTAAGTAGATTTTCTATCATGCTCTAAAGTATAGAAGATAAGAAGGATAACACCCACTACAATGGTCATATCTGCCACATTAAATGCAGGCCAGTGATAGTTAAACCAGTGGAAATCTAAAAAATCAATGACATAGTTAAACCGCACACGATCTATAAAATTCCCAATCGCTCCTCCTAAAATCAACGATAAAGAAGAAATCATCAAGACTTGCGTTTCTTTGGTTTTTTTAAAGATTAAAACAATAATAGTTAAGGCTATCAAAGGAATAATAATAAAAAAAGGAATTCGAAAGCTCTCTGGAGCCCTGGATAAAAGCCCAAAAGCCGCTCCTGTGTTTCTGATATAGGTCAAATTAAAGAAATTAGGAATTACCGTAATAGATTCATGCAGATTAAAATGATGCTCAATATAAAGCTTAGATATTTGATCGAGCGCAATCACCAGGCCTGCTAGACAAACCAATATAATATATTTACTTTTCACTCTTCCAGTATAGAAGAAAAAATCCAACAATATCAACTAAATAATAAAAAAAGGGCTAACTCAGTTATGAGCTAGCCCTTTTCACATCTGTCATCCCGGACTTGATCCGGGATCTCCTATTTTAAATTATCCTAAATTTAGCTTAAAGCCAGTTCTAAAGAGCATGGCATTCGATTTTCCTTTGGCATCACTTCCACCAGCAATGGATGAAAGCATTGTATAATAACTTCCTGGCAAGAAAAATCCACCATCGAAAAACCAGCTTGTCACATTAGAAAGCTGATACCCTAAATCCCAGTCTATTTCTTGCCCCATGGCCTTCTGAGCTCCTGCTTGAGGAGCTTTGGCAGCTATAGCATAGGCATAGGTTAAGCCAAATGATGTTTTCTTCATAGGCTCAAATCCAGTTCTGGCCAAAATCATAAGCCTATTCGTAAATCCCGCATCTACCCGACCCGTAGTGTCAGTACTTGTTGCAGAACCAGTTTTATTTGTAGTATCGGAGAGATATACATCATCGATGAAATCCATAATTTTAGTAAAGAAGCGTCCTCTAAATTGTGGATCCCACGCTGTCCATCGATTATTCGGCGCAACTAAAGTCGCAGGAGCACTCCCCGCACCATTTGCGTTTGTCCTTTGAATGCTGGTAGGATCTTGCCCACTAAAATAAACCCCTTCTAAACCAAAAGAGGGTGAATAACTTGTAGAAAAATGAAAATCACTCCCCATGTTAAACGCCATGGCGTTTCGCTTACGACCCACTTGAGCAACAGTTTCTTGTGAACCCAGGCGTCCCATTTGAAGAGCAAATTCAGCAAAGGTATTGACATGTTTAAACCACCACAAATCTTGTCCCCAATCAAAATCTCCTCTAGTTCCATAGGTGATAATTTGATCTGAAGAGATATGGGCAGTAGTATTCACATTCCTATTTCCCAAGGGTTCTTTATCATGATTAAAGAGTACATAGGCTTCCGTATTCCATGTTTTTTCTTTATACCCTGCATTTAAAAACCATAACGTCTCATTATCATTGGCTCCAATATCCCGCCTGTTGTTAGTAGTACCAGCTCCACCATTATTAGCACCCGCAGCACTTTCTGTTAGAGCGCTAGACACCAAGACATATCCAAAATCAAAGTTTAATTTATTATTTAAGAGGTGCACATTGGCTACAGCGGCATCAAACCCCGTATAGTCAGAGGTTTCTGGAGCATTCAGAGATCCCCCTGCAATAGAATTTAGCGGTAAATTTCCATAATTAGCAGCGCCTGCTTGTCCATTAGGACTAAGATTAAAAGATCCTGTGGGTGCCATTCCTCCTGCATAAATCGTAGGCCCTGCTCCAAACAGCCGATTACCCAAGACAAAGCCTTTTCCTAACCAAATATTTTGCCGCCCCAATTTAAAATTAACAGGGAATCCCGCAAAATCCATAAAATCTAAATGAATTTGGTTAATCCATAAACTAAAAGGATTGGTGCCTCCAAAAGGATTGTTAGCCCCATTACTATCCCCCGGGGTAGAACTTTGTAAGGGTCCTGAGGTATTGGCTCCTAACCAATCAAATTGAGATGCCACACGGAAATTAAAGGACGTATCTTTTACCAATTCCCACGTCCCATTAATTCCTAAAAGGGTTGAAAAAAAGTGTTCCCACTCTCCAGATCCCTGTCCAACCGAAGCCAGTATATCTCCTCGGGTTGCGGTTGGGTTATTGTGGTCATTACTTAAATCGTAATGAGCCCTAGCCGTAAATGTCTGGCTAGCATCCGCGTTCCATTTAAAAGCAGCCTGGGCTTTAACTCCCCACATGACCAGCATGAAAGCTGCAAATAAAAAGATAAATTTCTTCATGTCTTTTTTCATTTCTTTATTCCTCCCTTTTTCATCGTTTGTTTTTCCTTCATTCATTACGTTAATTTATCGAAATCTTATTTTTACTTCGTTTTCGACAAAATCTGTACTTCGTTTATTAAAGATACAATCTGCAATACTGAAAGCGAGTATGACAAAATGAAAAAACCATGTCAATAAAAAAAACTTTTTTACTTAATAGACTGTCAAATAATTGTCGATTTCCCAAGAATGAACAACGGCACTATATTCATGCCACGTTTCTTTTTTTGATTCGGTGAAACGATCAAAAATATGAGGTCCTAGGGCACTCTGAACCACTTCATCTTTTAAGAGGGTTCGAATGGCTTCATTTAAATCTCCTGGGAGACTATCAATTTTTAATCGGGCTCTTTCTCTGCTACTCATTTTATAAACATTCTGATTGACTGGTGCTCCTGGATCCAATTTCTTTTTAATTCCATCGAGGCCGGATTTTAACATAACCGCAAATGCTAAATAGGGATTACACGCCGGATCTGGCATGCGAAGCTCACAGCGAGTGCTTTCTCCTCTTTTAGCGGGAACACGAATCAAAGGGCTTCGATTTCGTAAAGACCATGCAATATGTGTAGGCGCTTCATAGCCCGGAACTAGTCTTTTATAAGAATTGACCAAGGGATTGGTAATCGCCGTAAATCCTTTGGCGTGAGCTAAAAGTCCTCCCATATAATAAAGAGCGGTTTTAGATAATTGATAGGGGGCCTTGGCGTCATAAAAAGCATTCTTCCCGTCTTTAAATAAGGATTGGTGACAATGCATTCCAGAGCCATTAATGCCATGCACGGGTTTTGGCATAAAAGTCGCATGCAATCCATGATCTTTGGCTACTTTTCGAACGATAAAACGAAAGGTGCTAACATTATCCGCTGTCGTAATGGGATCAGCATATTTAAAATCAATCTCATGTTGGCCAGGGGCTACCTCATGGTGAGCGGCTTCGACTTCAAACCCCATGGCTTCTAAGGAATTTACAATATCACGCCTAGCATCTTCTCCGCGGTCAATAGGGGTTAAATCAAAATAACCGCCTTTATCGTGCGTAGAAGTGAGGACTTCTCCTTCGGAATTTTTTTGAAAGAGAAAAAATTCTGCTTCAGGCCCCACTGCCATTGTAAATCCTAAGCCCTTTGCTTCTTCCACTACTTTTTTAAGTGCAAGCCTTGGGCAGCCTTCAAAAGGGGTGTAATCTGGATTATAGACATCGCAAATAATTCGAGCGATTTTTCCCCCTCTTTCCACCCAAGGGAAAACACGAAAGGTGGCGGGATCTGGATAAAGAAGCATATCGGACTCTTCAATTCGAGAAAATCCATCAATAGAAGAACCATCAAATAAAATTTCATTATTTAAGGCTTTTTCAAACTGAACATCGGGAATTTCGACATTTTTAATGACCCCCATAATGTCTGTAAATTGCATTCTTAAAAATCGAACGCCTTGTTCCTTCATTAAGGTTAAAAGTTCTTTTTTGGTGCCCTCTGTTGCTCCTAATTTTGTTTTTTTTGAGGTCGCAGAGGTATTTCGTGTGGTTGTTTGCATTGTTTTCTCCTTTTTTGTCATCCCCGACTTGATCGGGGATCCATTTTTCATTAAAGTCTACTTATTTTTACAAAATTTGCGAAATTTTTGCAACACTTTTCATAAAATAAGTTATTTTTATGAAAAATGACATGAAAAATTTGCATTATTTGCAAAATTTTTGATACAGCTCAGCGATGTTCTTACGGTGTCTTATCATGACAAAAAGAGAAATGCCTAGGGATAAAAACACATAAAAAGAGGGAAGGAAAAAAGTGCTGGCTATAGGAAGCACACAAGCGGCGGCTAAAGATCCCACCGCAGAAATTCCGCTTAACTTTCGAAAAAGGCCATAGGTCAAAGCTCCCACACAAAAAACAAGAGGAGATAGGGCCAAATAAATCCCTAGCATGGTGGCCACCCCTTTTCCTCCCTGGCCTTTTAAAAAACACGAAAAAGCATTTCCTAAAAGAAGGGCACCTACGCCCAGAGCAATTACAGGATCAGAAAAATAAAGTTTTTTACCTATCCAAATGACACAAAAACTTTTTCCTAAATCAATAAGAAGGGTTATGGCGCCCCATTTTTTTCCTAGAGCGCGAGTGACATTGGTAGCACCGATATTGCCACTGCCGATTTCACGCACATCGATGCCTTTAACGTATTTTACCAGCCAAAATCCTGTGGGAATAGCTCCCACTAAATATGCCATAATAATAAAAAATATTTCAAACATATCACCCTCCCCTAACCCCTCCCCTCGAGGGAGGGGATAAAGGGGAGGGGCGCCATCCTTGAGTAACCTTCTTCACCCTCTGAATAATTTCCTCTTCTGGCACAGTAAGAATTTCTCCCTTAGAAAATACTTTTTTCCCCTGCACATACACATCTTGAATCGCTCGTGGGGAAAATGAATACACCACATTTTTATGTAAATTCTGAAGAGGCTGCATTTCTAAACAATTTAAATCGAGTGTCACAAAATCTGCTCGGTGCCCAGCTTCTAACTTTCCAATTGGTAACCCCAACACTTTCCCTCCATTGTGGGTCCCCATTTGAAATACCCGCTCCGCTGAAAGAGCGGAGCTGTCTAATAGATATACTTTTTGTAAAAGGGCGGCCATGCGCATTTCTTCAAAAATAGAGGTTTTATTATTACTGCACGCTCCATCGGTTCCAAGACCAATAGTGATATGTTGATCTAACATCTTTTGAATAGGGGTAATCCCATCTCCTAAAAACATATTACTTGAAGGGTTATAAGAAAGCTTCACGCCACGCTCAGCCATAAGTGCTATTTCGCTATCTGTAAACCATACACCATGAATAACAACCATTTTATCTGTAACAATGCCTAGTTTTTCTAAATATAAAAGAGGGGTTAGCCCTTTTTCTTTTTGAATCATCTCTACTTCATATTTTCCTTCGGAAACATGCATGTGAAAAGAGGAGTGGGTTTCTTGGGCTACTTCAAAAGCAGTTTTAATCATCGTCTCACTGGCTGCATGAGGGCTATGAGGAGCAGGGCAAATCGTTACCATGGGATTTCCTTTATATTCTTTTACCAGTTCTAAATATCTCTTGCGGGCTTCCTCAGGGGTTTCTTGATATTTTTTAGGGGCTTTTGCCCAATCGTAAAAACACCTGGCTAACACTAAACGAATTCCAACATCCTTGGCTGCCTGAATTACAGCTCTGGCATTGTCATTTCCTCCATCTTGAATATAGAAAAAATCACAAACGGTCGTAACGCCTTGTTTTAACATTTCTCCAAAGGCAAAAAGAGCACCTACATAAATATCTTTAGAATTTAAATTGAGGGAATATTTATAAATACCCTTATCTCGCCAATCAAAAAAATTCATGTCATCTCCAAAGCCTCGAACCAGGGACTGAAAGGAATGATTGTGGGTATTTACGGTACCTGGGAGGAGGGCAACATTACCCAAATCCCTTACTTTTTGACTTTTCACTTTAGAAACAGGCACTACCTGAGTGATCGTACCCTCTGACACTTCTAGGACTAGATTTTTCTGGAATTTCCCCTCGTAAAATAAAAACTCAGCTGTGTAGTATTGTGTTTTCATTGAAAACGTAATAATACCTCCACACTTACCCCAGGAAAACGACTTTTACAATGATTTGCGCAGTACAATTATATAACTATATTTCTCGGGTCCTGTCTAAGAAAGAGTTTCTTATCGTTTCTTCGAGAGCCGCGTCGAATTTTCCCAGCGAAAAATTCGCGCTTCACTCTCGGACTCGCTCTCCTTCAGAACCTGGCCCGCTCGCCCTCCGAGAGACTCTCTCAGAAAAGATAAGAAACTCTTTCACTGTCATCTCCCTTCTTCTTCTATTATGTGCACCGTCTGTCCAGGGCGGGCAAAATGAAATTTTAATTTTAGGGGAAGAACTAGCACCATCTCAGCTGTCTTCTTTTGTCAATATCCTTTCCATCCAGCGCACTGAACAATCAAAATCCGTAGCTGATTTTTTAAAAACCCAAAAAGGCGTTATCATTAAAAGCGAATCGTCTTCCGGATCTTTAACCACGGCCAACATCAGAGGCATTTCAGAAAAAGCAGAACACGTTTTAGTCCTCATGGATGGCATTCGTCTAAACTCTGCCCAAGGAGGAGGAGTGGATTTGTCTCGCATTCCTCTGTCACAGGTTGAAAAAATAGAAATTATTCGCGGAGGAGAATCCGCCCTCTATGGTTCTGATGCTATTGGGGGTGTTATCAATATTGTGACTCTTAAAAATAAACCTCAATTAAGCTATAATTTTTCAAAAAACTCTTTTGATACAACCCATTTTAATGACCATAAACTTACCCTCACGATGGGTCAAAAATGGAAATCTCTTCATATGCTTTTAAATATTCATTCCCAAAAAGATAAATCAGATTATGTGTATACACATCCTCTGACCCACCAAAAAGAAAAAAGAATTAATAATCAATTCCAATCCAAAGGTTTTTTAGCAAAATCTTTATGGGAAGTTACCCCTCATACTGTATTTTCCCTAACGCAAGAATTTTTATGGGCCCATCAGCATGTTCCCGGTCCCATTATTTGGCCATCGGATGGGATTAAAAAAGACTATCGTTTTCTTGCCACCTTAGACGGAACATTCTCTCTTCCCCAGCAGCACACCCTCACCGTACGCCTCCCATATCGACAAGATTTTTTAAAATATGCCGTAGAAACTTATGAGGCTACTCATAAAAATTTTCATCTCGAACCCACCCTTTCTTATGCATTCCCCCTGGGATCTCGCCACTTAGTCACAGCCCTTGCCCAGGGAAATATGGATTTTATTCAAAGCGATGCCATGCCTTCTCGTCCTCAACGCACAGCGCTGGCAGCAGTTTTAAAAGACAATTTCTATGTACATCCATCATTATTATTTATACCTGTGGTTCGATTTGAACGCTCTAATATTTATACGGCAGTCACTCCTAAAATAGGGACAACATATGAACCCTTTTCTAAATTTTATATCAAATCTAACCTCTCTCATAATTTTAGAGCCCCTTCTTTTAGTGAACTTTATTGGCAAGACCCCTATTATACAGGGAACCCTCTTTTAAAACCTGAAACGTCTTGGAGCGAAGATATTGGATTTAGTACAACATTTCCCTTTTTAAATACGAAGATTGAAAATACTCTTTTTAGATCAGACATAAAAAACTTAATTTCAAAAAAAGATATTACGGATCAAGTATCTACGGTCGAAAATTTGGACCAAAGAGCTCTGTGGGGAAATGAATTATCTTTGGAAGCGGATCTTCCGTTCTTTTTAAACTCCCACACCGCATTAAATTATACATGGCTTAATAAGCTGTTTCCCCACAGGCCACAGCATCTGGTGAATTCATCTTTTCAGGTACAATTTAACGCATTTAAAATTTCTCTAGATCATCAGTTCTTAAGTTCTGTATTAACTCAAACGGTTTCAAGGCCCAAACTTTCTCCGGTACATCTTTTGGGAATGGGGGCTTCGTATGAACTATCGCCAGCTCTGACCGTTACCGCACATGCTGATAATCTTTTAGATAAAGCGTATGAGAGAATTGCTTATTATCCGATGCCAGGGCGGACATTTAATGTAAGCATAAGTGGGGCGCTATGAAGCAAAAAGAAATAACCGGTGCTTTTAAGAAAGGGGTCCTTATCTACTCTTTCTTACTACTGCTTTTATTTTTTCTTCTGTCTTTTCATGCCTTGGCTTCTCCTGCTCCCAAAATCATCTCCCTCGCCCCGGATCTAACAGAAATGGTTTATGCTCTAAATCTGGAGGATCACCTTGTGGCTGTGTCTGAGTACAGTGATTTTCCGCCTCAGGCCAAAAAACTTCCAATAGTGGGAAGTTTTATTTCCCCCAATATCGAAAAAATTCTTTTCCTACATCCTTCTACTGTTTTAGCTAGAGAAGGGGCCACCCCAGCCGAACTATTACAAACACTTCAAAAAAATAAAATAGAAGTTTTATCCTTTCCCGCCCAAACAGAAAAAGACATCTATGCAACGCTTTTCACTCTAGGAAAAAAATTTAATAAAGCCGAAAAAGCTCGTTCATTGATAAAAAACATGAAAGAAAATCTTGCTCACATTCAAAAACATACCTCGGATTTTCAAAAACCACGCGTTCTTATTCAAATTGAAGAAGTCCCTTTGATGGTGGCAGGAAAAAATACACTTCCCCATCGAGCCATTGAACTTTCGGGTGGTCTAAACATAACCTCTTCTTATCAAGGTTATCCTAAACTTCAACGAGAAGTGCTCTTAAAATTAAACCCAGACATCATCATTATCCCTGAAACTTCTGGACAAGAAGAAAAAGTAAAAAGGATGAAAGCTCTCTGGAAGGGGAAGCGCATCTATATTATTTCTGGAGATTTACTGACACGTGCCACCCCTCGATTTATAGAAGGAGTAACCGCGCTTTCTAAAAAAATTCATGAACCTTCGTTTTAAAATTATTTTTTTATCCTTACTCTTTTTCATTATTCTGATTGGCACAGGAATTTTCTCTTTATGTTTGGGAACTGCTTTTGTACCCCTTCAAAAGCTGTGGAACGTAGAACTTTCCCACATTATCTGGCAACTTCGATTTCCTAGAATTCTACTGGCCATTTTGGTGGGAGGAGCCTTGGCCACGAGCGGCACGGTCATGCAAGTTATTTTAAAAAATCCCTTGGCCGATCCCTACATCCTAGGCATTTCTTCTGCCAGTTCCTTGGGTGCAGTCTTAGCTTTTGTCTTTCATCTTCCTTTTGGAATGATTCCCATCTGTGCTTTTATGAGTGCTTTTATTGCTATTTTCATTATTTCTCGTGCTGCACAAAAATATGCTTCCACTTCGTCTCATTTTTTATTGCTGACTGGCGTACTATTAAGTTTTCTTTTTTCATCTATTGTCACGCTTGTGTTAAGCTTTGCCCAACCCTTTGAAGGAGCCACCCTTCTTTTTTGGCTCATGGGGGGGCTGTCTCATCCTTTCTCGCTTTTTTTCATACTACTCTCACTATCTGGGACTTTTCTTCTTTTTTATCTTCTCTATAAAAAAGCTTATGCCTTAAATCTCTTAAATTTAGGAGAAGAGAGTGCTCATGCCCTGGGGCTTTCCATTACGTCTACCCAACATTATTTTTTCATTCTTTCTTCTCTCTTAACTGCTTTAGCAGTTTCTCTTTCTGGAATGATTGGGTTTATAGGACTCATGGTCCCTCATTTTGTTCGTCTTCTGTGGGGAGGAGACCATAGACTTACGCTCCCCTTAAATTTTTTAATTGGGAGCTGGGTTTTACTTTTAATGGACACCCTGCTTCGAACCTGTTTTATCCGAGAATTTCCCATTGGTGTTTTAACAACGCTTATTGGAGCACCACTTTTTTTAATAATCTTGTGGAAAAAATCTACATGACTCAATCTTTAGAACTTAAAAATATCTCGTTTTCTTACACTAACATTCCTCTTTTAAAAAATATTTCTTTGACCATTCAAAAAAATTCCTGGCTTTCTATTTTGGGCCCCAACGGAGAGGGAAAAACCACCTTGTTAAAACTCATGGGAAAATTGCTTCATCCTCAAGAAGGAGAGCTGTGGCTTTATGAAAAACCCTTCCACTCAATTTCACTAAAAGAGTTTGCGCAAACCTTAGCTTATGTTCCACAAGGGGTTGAGCCCGTGTATGCAATCTCTGTTTTTGATTTTGTTTTAATGGGAAGGACACCTTTTTTAACAGGCCTTTCTTTTGAATCTCATGAAGATAGAGAGTGTGCAGAAATGAATTTAAAGTCCACCGACACATTTCATCTTAAAAACAGATTTTTTCACACACTTTCGAGTGGAGAAAAACAACGCGTGCTCATCGCTCGAGCTCTTACGCAAACCCCTCGCATTATTCTCTTAGATGAACCAACGGCACATTTAGATTTGAAGTATCAACTTGAAATCCTTTCGTTACTGGAGCGGCTTCAAAAGGAACGAGAGTTAACGCTGGTGATGGTGCTTCATGATCTAGGATTAGCCAGACATTTTAGCCAAGAAATAGTGTTCATAAAAAATCACTCTATTTTTGCTCAAGGAAAAGCAGAAGAGCTTCTGACAGAAGAGATGATTTATCGTGTTTTTAATGTTCGACTTAAAGTGCAGGCTGTGTATGAAAAATAAATTATTCCTATATTTTTTTATTTCTCTTGCTCTACATTTGTTGCTGTTGCAAGTTCCTGAAGGAAATAAAAAGGCTTTACTGAAAAGAGAAGTTCTTATCTTTTCTGAAAGAGTCTCTCGGAAAACGCTCCGAGAGAGAAGCGCGAATTTTTCGCTGGGAAAATTCGACGCGGCTCTTGAAGAAACGATAAGAACCTCTCTTCCCATTCCTTTTTATCCCCCGCTGGCCATTCAGCTAAAACAAGAAGGCATCGGCATTGTGAAAGTAAAAATATCAAAGGACGGTACAGTAAAAGAAATTTCGTTTAAACAATCCACCGGACATGAGCTTCTCGATCAATCCATCCTAGAAGCTATCAAAAATTGGACTCCTCCCCTTACCACGATGACATGGCTGGAACTTCCTCCCTTTCATTTTAAATTAAAAGAATACTCTCAAAGAAAGCGCGTGAGTGTTTCGCCGTAGGCTATCCATTGAATTTTGAAACGCGTAAAATGCTCCAAATTTATATTGAGACCATCCCATACCAAAACCATACAGATTTTGAGAAGATTGATCGGACATAGAAAATCCCGATTGAAATACCACTCCATTTTCATGCACAACTTCTAAGGCGCTGTGAAGTGATACATTTTGGGTTGTATCCCCTTGAAGTACTTTTAGAGCATCTATAGAAGTATATAAAAATTTCCATGTTTGGATTCTGGCTCCCAGCCCTATTTTTCTTTGTATTTTTCCTGGGATATCCTCATGACTTCCTAATATATTATGTCCTGTCAAGCCCACTTGAATAGCTGGCGTTAACACTAAAAAATTTCCAATATCCATATTAAAAAGTTGTTTATCTGAAATAGCCCGATTGATATGAATATATTTTCCAGTAACTCCCATGGCCCAATAAGGAGCCAAAATTTTAGAAAGCGCCAAGTGATATCCATTTTCCGCTTCTTTGCCCTCTCGGCCTTCTTTTGTTTTTCGGTAATACCCCAGACCTGCTGCAAAAAATTCATTATGAGAATCCACAACTGAGCCACTATAAACCCATCTGGAAGGTTCTCCTTTTTGAGAGGGAAGGAAAAAAGATTGCGCCTCTATAGAATAACGTTGGGAAAATGCAAATGCGGAAGGGTTATAGTAAATCGATTCATTGAGCCCCACGGTACCTCGAAGCGCTCCACTAAGCCCAATGCCACGCGTGCCTTCTAGCTCTTGCGCTTCGGCCAGAGAATATAGAAAAAGCATTATCAAAAGAACTTTTTTCATCATTTGAAAGACCATAACAGTTTCTTTTTACCTTTGACAATGCTAATTTTATACGCTAGTTTGGCTTGATTTTTTATGGACATAAAAACACAAAACCTGTTTAAGAAGCTCTTAAATGATCAGCTTCAGGCTCTCATGAAAGAAGCTTCTGAAACTAAAGAAGGCATGTCTTCTGATGCCGAAAAAGAAAATTTTCCCGATTCTACAGACCGAGCCTCTGCTGAATCTGATAGAAATTTCTTGCTTCGAATTCGTGAACGAGAACGTTTTTTAATCATTAAAATTCGAGAAGCCCTGGAACGCCTTGAAAAAGGAGAGTTTGGTATTTGTGAATCCTGTGGTGGAAAAATCTCTAAAGAACGCCTAAAAGCTCGTCCCGTGACAACCTTGTGCATTCAGTGTAAAACCGATGCCGAATCACAAGAAAAAGCAGAGCCCTAACCATGAAAATTAGGAAGGCAGTCATCCCGGTGGCCGGCCTTGGAACACGGTTTCTTCCTGCAACCAAAACCATTCCTAAAGAAATGCTTCCCATTGTGGATAAACCTTCCATTCAATATATCGTCGAAGAAGCAGTTCAAAGCGGCATTGAACAAATTATTTTTATTAATGCTCGGGGAAAAGAAGCCATTGAAGACCATTTCGATACCCATATTGAAATGGAAACAATTTTAAAAAATCGTGGAAACGATCTTCTTCTAGAAGAAATACAAAAATTAAGTCGCCTTGTTCAAATTGCCACCATTCGGCAAAAAGTTCCCTTAGGATTAGGCCATGCTATTTTATGCGCTAAAGACTTGGTCGGACAAGAACCCTTTGCTGTGATGCTGGGGGATGATTTGGTTGATTCTAAAGTTCCCTGTATTCAACAACTTATCCATATTTTTAATGAAGAAAAAGCATCTGTGATTGCGTTGATGAAAGTAAAAAAAGAACAAACGTCTCTTTACGGAATTGCCGATGCAACGCCTCGAAAATCTCATGAAAGGCTTCATGATATCCGAGCACTACTGGAAAAACCTCCGGTTGAAAAAGCACCCTCTAATCTTGCCATTATTGGGCGCTATATTTTAACTCCTGAAATTTTTGACCAACTAGAAGAAGTCCCTCCTGGGAAAGGAGGAGAAATTCAGCTGACCGATGCTTTGGTAAAACTGCTTCATTTTCAAAAAGTCTTAGGCTATTGTTATGAAGGTGAACGGTTTGATGCAGGAGATAAATTTGGATTTTTAGAAGCCAATCTTCACTATGCCTTTAAAAGGCCAGAATTTAAAGAGCGTTTATATGAAAAAATTTCTTCTCTTTATCATCAGTTATTGTTGTCTAATCGTTTGTAACATAGCTTTTGGGTTTTTACTGCCCCCTGAAGCTGTTTTACACAACAACACGACTCAAAGAAAATATTTTAAAACCATTGCCCTTCATCACACGCTGACCTTTTTAGAAGGCGCTTATTCTCCAAAAAACTTTTCTTGTAAAGAATCCTTGTATTTTTCTACACCCGACAACCTAAAAATGAATTACCTGTGTGAAAATGCTACTTATTCCGCCACCCATTCCAAAAAAGATATGCTTCACTTTTGGCCAGCACTTTTTCTAACCAATACGCCAGAACTTCTCATAAAAACTCTTTCTCAATTTGGATTTATTGGAATAGAAGGAGAAGAAATAGAGGGCACTATTTCTCTTGAACGATTGGGAAGAATTGAAAAAAGCACTCCTCTTAAAAAAGAAAAAAACATTGTACTTCTTTTATCTTCACCCTCTACTTCAAACAAAATTTGGTTTGAAAAAGATTTATTCTTGCCCCAAAAAATAGAACATGAAAACCGCACTTTTCTTTTTAAGAATTTTCGCCAACTTTTTTTGCCCAATTATAAAAAAATTTCTTTTTCCTACCCTCAATACACGGAAATCCAAGAGGAGGGGGTTGGGATTATTACGGTGGAGACCGATTTTAATCGCCTTAAACTCAACCAACCCCTTGAAACCCCAATAACCAAAAATACACTGACGGATGAAACCATTAAAGAAATTTTAGAAAAATTTATTTCAGACTATCGATGATAACGCGAGATTTAGTTGAAGTAGCCGTTCCCCTTCCTCTTTTTAAAACTTTTCATTATAAAATCCCTTCTCATTTAAAAAATAATATTCAAGAAGGCTCTCAAGTTTTGGTTCCTTTTAAAAATAAAAAGCTACTGGGTTTTGTGGTGGGCTTTCCTCAGGAAAAAGTATTTAAAACTAAAGAAATTTTAGAAATTTCTCATCCTCAGCCTTTATTTTCAAATCATATGCTGGAATTTTTAAAATGGATTTCTTCTTATTACGCTACTCCTTTAGGAGAGGTCTTGAAGAGTGCACTTCCTTTTTCAAGCACCTCTCAAAAATCTCGTGTAAAAGAATATGTTTTTTCTCCTTGGTCATTGCCCTCTAAAAACCCTATTTCTCTAACACCGGCTCAAATAACTGCGCTCCACACTCTTCAAAAAGCTCTTCAGGCTCAAACCTTTTCTTCTTTTTTGCTCCATGGGGTTACCGGTAGCGGAAAAACAGAAATTTATTTGCGTCTTATTAAAGAAGCCCTCCTTCTTCAAAAAAAAGCCATTGTCTTAGTCCCAGAAATTTCTCTAACCCCTCAACTCATTAGCCGCTTTGAAGCCCATTTCCCAGGAAAATTGGCCTTGCTTCATAGCCGTTTAACACCGGCTCAACGACAAAAAGAATGGTTTAAAATAAAAAACAATATCGCTTCCATTGCCATTGGTGCCAGAAGTGCCATTTTTGCTCCTTTTGAAAACATGGGAGTCATTATTGTAGACGAAGAACATGATGCTTCTTTTAAACAAGAAGAAAAATTTCGATATAATGCCAAGGATCTTGCCTTGGTTCGCGGACAATTTGAAAAAGCTATTGTGGTTTTAGGATCTGCGACTCCTTCTATTGAATCTTATTTTAATAGTGAACATCAAAAAATAATAAAATTAGAACTCCCCTCCAGAATAGAAGGGCAGGTACTTCCTCCCATTGATATTGTTGATTTAAAATCGTGTGAAGGAAATTTTGGTCAGGATTTCATTTTTTCCAAACCCTTACTCTATGCCCTAGAAGAAACCCTTTCTCAAAAATCTCAAGCAATTTTACTCTTAAATCGAAGGGGGTGGGCCTCTTTTTTGCTTTGCCAGGAGTGCGGATACATTGCCAAATGTTCTCACTGCTCTGTTTCTTTAACCTTTTATGCCAAAACTAAAAAACTCATCTGCCATTACTGTGGGCACACACTTTCTTTTTCTTCTGCCTGTCCAGATTGTCAAAGTGCTTCTCTTTCCCCCATTGGATTAGGAACAGAAAAAGTAGAAGAAGAGCTTAAAAAATATTTTCCGAAGGCCTCCATTGCAAGACTTGATCGTTCCTCCACTCAAAAAAAAGACACCCTAGAAAATATTTTATCCCAATTTTCTAAACAAAAAATTGATATTCTCATTGGAACCCAAATGATAGCTAAGGGCCATGATTTTCCCAATGTAACCCTTTCGGCCGTTATTTTAGCGGATATCTCCCTTCATATCCCTGATTTTAGAGCTCCTGAACGAACGTTTCAGCTTTTAACTCAAGTAGCTGGCCGCGCCGGGCGGGGCGAAAAGGGGGGAAAAGTGATTATTCAAACTTTTCATCCCAATCATTACAGTATCCAATGTGCTAAAACCCATGATTATGCCAACTTTTATAAAACAGAGCTTTCGTATCGGCAGGAATTACAGTACCCTCCTTTTTCAAGGCTTATTCACTTTAAGATTTCTTCTGCTATTGAAAAAAAAGCCTTGGAAAAAATTAAAGAATTAGCGGCGTTGTGCCGCCATATTCAATCATCTCACTCCCAATTTTTGCCTTTAGAATTCTTAGGGCCGGCTCCATCTCCGCTTTCCAAGCTTAAGGATAAATATCGTTTTCATATGCTCATGAAAAGCCCTTCTCACCAACACACACGACTTTTTCTTAAAAACCTTCTCCAAGAAGAAAAATTTTTAAGAGACTCCCCGGCTATTCAAATTGATGTAGATCCCTTGAATCTCTTATAGGGGCAGTGGTAAGATAAAAACTTAATGAAGATTATTGATCGCTATCTGGCAAAGTTTTTTATATCTTATTTTGTAAGCGCCGTTGCTGTTTTTACCTCTCTTTTTCTTTTAGTGGATGTTTTACAACGTTCTTTGGCCAATGGACTCACAACATCTTTGATTACCTATTGTTTATTACAACTCCCTTTTGTCATTTCTCAACTTGTACCCATAGCATGTTTGGTCGCTACAATGTTTACCCTAACAACGTTAGCAAAGAATTCAGAACTCATTGCCATTCATGCGTGTGGGATTGGCCTTGAACGGCTATCCGTTATTATTTTATTTTTGGCTGCCCTTATTGGAATAGGAAATTTTTTTGTTTCAGATTATCTGGTCCCCCCTGCTCTTAAAAAAGCCGAATATATATATAATGTAGAAGTAAAACATAATAAAACATTCCAACTCTTTCGGGCTGATAAAATTTGGTATCGAGCTAAAAACGCCATTTATAATATTGATTATTTTAACTCTGACAATAAATCCATTCAGGGAATTAGTATTTATCTTTTTGATGACGATTTTAAACTTATTGAGCACATTTCTGCTGGGCAAGCTCTCTATGATGGGTCCCATTGGACCTTATTTCAGGGGAATGCCACTACTTTTTTAGATGAATTTCCGATTTCTCATAAATTTCAATCTAAAATTGCCGAATATATTACTGAAAAACCCGAAGATTTAAAAGAAATTGCTAATTTGAAAGTCCTAAGCTTTCAAGAATTAAGAGAATTTATTCAGAAAAACAAAGAAGCTGGATTTGATACCACCCGCCATGAGGTCAACTTACACGCTAAAATTGCCTATGCCATTGCCTGTATTCTCATGGCTTTTTTAGGCGTTCCTTTTTCTACCAAAAGTCAAAGAAGTGGAGGATTGGCATTAAGTTTTGGGATTGGACTCGCCATTGCTTTTTCATACTGGATGTGTCTAAATGCGGGCCTATCATTTGGATACAAAAAAACGATCCCCCCGATTTTTTCAGCTTGGATTGCAAACATTTTATTTTTTATATTGGGTATTTATTTTGTTAAGTATCAACAAAGGATGAAAAAACGGTGGCAATTTTAAAGATTGTAGAATATCCCGCAACAGTTTTAAGGAAAAAAACAAAGCTGATTGAAAATTTTAATGACCCTACACTAGACACTTTAATTTCAGACATGGCTGAAACCATGTACGATGCTCCGGGGGTGGGATTGGCTGCAAATCAAGTAGGGATATCTCTTCGGCTTGCCGTCATTGATGTGACCTGGAAAGAAGAAAAAGAAGGCGAATATAAAAGAACCCTTTTAGTTTTTTTTAATCCAAAAATTCTTGAAAGAAAAGAACTTATCCCTTTTGAAGAAGGGTGTTTAAGCCTTCCGGGTCTCACCGAAACGGTTAAGCGATATAATCAAGTTACTGTGCAATATCAAGATCGCAAGGGCACGGTTAAAACGCTCAAAGCAGAAGGGCTGTTAGCTGTTGCTCTTCAACATGAAACAGATCACTTGGATGGAAAACTTTATATTGATCACTTAAGTTCTCTTAAAAAAGATTTGCTTCTTAAGAAATTTAAAAAAAATACGAATACACCCGCATGAATATTGTCTTTATGGGCACTCCTGAATTTGCAGTTCCTGCCCTAGAAAAGTTGATCCAAAACGAAAAAGTCATTGCTGTTTATACTCAACCAGACCGTCCCAAAGGGAGAGGACAAAAACTGGCTTCTTCCCCCATTAAAGATATCGCCCAGCACCATCATATCCCTTGTTTTCAACCTGAAAATTTGAACGATGCTTCTGTCATACAAAAATTAAATGCCCTTAAACCAGATTTAATCGCGGTTGTGGCCTATGGACTTTTTATTCCTAAAAAAATTTTAGACATTCCTCATTTTAAAACCATTAATATTCATCCCTCTCTTTTACCTAAATACCGAGGGGCCGCTCCCATTCAATGGGCGCTTATAAATGGTGATTCAAAAACAGGAGTCACTATTCTTTATGTAACTCCCCAAATGGATGCCGGGGACATTCTTTCTCAAAAAGAAATTTTAATTTCAGATGAAGATACTGCAGAATTGCTCCACCAAAAACTCTCCCAATTAGGCGCTACACTTTTATTAGAGACCCTTCAACGTATTAAAAAAGGGGCCATATCTCCAATACCACAAACAGAAAAAGAGGTTATTTTAGCTCCAAAATTAGAAAAAGAAACGGGCCATATTGATTGGGACAAAGATGCACGTTCTATTTTTAATTTGATTCGAGGAACTAATCCTTGGCCCGGAGCATATACCGAAATTCAACATGAACTTCTTAAAATCCATGTGGCAAAACCTATTTTAGAAAATATTAGGGGAGAAGCTGGAAAAATTCATTCTATTTCAGAAGAAGGCATTGTGGTTGAAACTCCTAAAGGCTGTCTTTTATTGACAGAGCTTCAAAAGGCCAATAAAAGAAAAATGAAAGCCCATGAATTTATAAAAGGAACTCCCTTAACAGTGGGCTCCTTTTTAGGACATCATCATGTTTAAATCTAAAATTGCTCCTTCACTTTTATCGTGTGATTTTTCAAAATTAAAAGATGAAATTAAGGCCGTTGAAAAAGCAGGGGCAGATCTTTTACATTTAGATGTGATGGATGGACATTTTGTCCCTAATCTCACCATCGGTCCTTTTATTGTAGAAGCCATTCGTCGGTGTACAGATTTACCTTTAGACGCCCATCTTATGATCCAATATCCGGATCGCTATATCAAAGAATTTATTTTGGCCGGAGCCAACATGGTTTCCTTTCACGTTGAAGTTTCTATAAACCCTAAAGCCACAATTGAACTCATTCAAAAATCAAAGGCTAAGGCAGGCTTGGCTCTTAATCCAGATACGCCTATTTCTACGATTAAAGATTTTTTACCTCTGATTGATTATGTATTAGTCATGAGCGTTCATCCAGGATTTGCAGGACAAACTTTTATTGAAAGTTCACTAGAAAAAATTATAGACTTAAAAAAATATCGCACGGTTCGAAAACTTTCTTTTGAAATTGAAGTAGATGGTGGGATTAAAGCAGCCAATATTGGGAAAACCGCCAAAGCGGGGGCCAATATTTTTGTCGCCGGATCAGGGATTTTTAAGACTAAAGATTATGGGAAAACCATTCTTCAGATGAGGAGAGATGTTAATTTATGACAGATACAAACACAAAAGACATTGAACTTATTGCCTCATATCTGAAGAAAATGGACATTGATCCCGAACAAACTAAAAAAGCTCCCAATATCTGGCGCCTTGAACAAAATAAAGCTGAAATTTTTATTATTGTGGCTGGAGGATTTATTATATTTCAATCTAAAATCATGGCACTTCCTAAATCCAATATTTCTACTTTTTATCGAAAGCTTTTAGAATTAAATGAAAATGTAGAAGAATCCCTCGGGGCTTCTTTCGGTATTAATAAGCATAATGAAATCATTTTAAAAATGCTTCGCCCCTCGACCAATCTTGGGCTTAATGAATTTATTTATTACCTAACCAGCATTGCTTTTGTAGCTGAAAAACAAATGGATATGCTTAAAGAAAGATTTAACGACTAATGAGCACAAGCACTTTTTTTTTAGATGGGAAAAACCTTTCTTTAGATATCTTTGAAAAAATCTGTGCCAAAAAACTTCGTGTTTCTTTGCATCCAACTGCAGAAAAAAAGATGATGCAAAGCCATGCTCTTTTAGATCAATGGCTTAAAAAAGGGGAAATTATTTATGGGCTTAATACCGGCTTTGGAAGTTTAAGTGATGTCAAGATTAATGCCTCTCAAAATGAACTTCTCCAATTAAATCTCATCCGCTCCCATGCCTGTGGAGTCGGGGACCTTTTAACAGAAGAGGAAACCAGGGCTTTGATTTTACTTCGTGCGCAGGTTTTAGCCTGTGGGCATTCGGGTGTTCGTCCCTTAATTGTTAAAAAACTTTTAGAGCTTTTAAATCGAAATATTTATCCTTACATTCCTCAAAAAGGATCTGTGGGGGCCAGTGGAGATTTAGCTCCTTTGGCTCATCTGGCCCTTGTCCTTATTGGTGAAGGAAAAATTTTAAATCATACTTCTTTTTCTCCCCTAAAACTATCCGGTCGAGAGGGGCTGGCCCTTATTAATGGTACGCAGCTTATGGCTGCACTTTCAGCTTTAAATATTTTAAAGGCACATCAACTTTTTAAACTATTTGATATTGCTGCTGCCATGAGCCTGGAAGCTGTGCAAGGAAGTCGGATGCCTTTTTATGCAGATCTTCACGCCCTTCGTCCACATCCTGGACAAAAAGAGGTTGCTAAAACCATTTGGAATCTCACCCAACACAGTAAAATTCAAGAAAACCATAAAAATTGTGACAAAGTTCAAGATTCTTACTCTTTTAGATGCATTCCTCAGGTCCATGGAAGCTCAAAAGATGCCCTCTTATTTGCAAAAAAAATCATTGAAACAGAAATTAATTCTGTCACCGATAATCCCATTATTTTCCCAAAACATAAAAAGAGCATAAGTGGAGGGAATTTTCACGGCCAATATTTATCTCAAGCCATGGATTTTCTTTCTATTGCTGCAACTACTTTAGTTAATATTTCAGAGCGCCGGATTGAAAAACTCTTGGACCCAAAATTTAGCGGTCTACCCGCCTGCTTAGCTGCCCAAGAGGGATTAGAATCGGGACTCATGCTCACCCACGTTACAGCAGCGGCACTGGCTTCTCAAAATAAAGTTTTATCTCATCCGGCCAGTATTGATTCTATTCCTACGTCGGGAAACAAAGAAGATCATGTCAGCATGGGTATTACTGCTGCTTTTAAGGCTAAAGAAATTTTAAAAAATGCCCAGGAAGTATTGGCTATTGAATTCTTAGCTGCCAGCCAGGGGATTTATTATCGTCGCCCCCTAACCACAAGCCCTTCCTTAGAAAAAATACACTCTATTATTCGAACTCAAGTCCCTCCAATTAAAAAAGATCGTATTTTTTCAAAAGATATTGCCATGATTAAAACATTATTTCCAAAAATCCTATCGGCTATTCATGAAAACTAAGCTGTCTTGCAAAGGATGGGTTCAAGAAGCTGCATTTCGAATGATTCAAAACAATATCGATCCTGCCGTTGCTGAAAAACCGCAAGATCTTATTGTCTATGGTGGCAGTGGCAAAGCCGCTAGAAATTGGGAATGTTTCCACGCTATTTTAAAAAGTCTGAAAAATCTAAAAAATGATGAAACCCTTCTTGTACAATCTGGAAAACCCGTTGGAGTGCTTAAAAGTCATCCCAATGCTCCCCGGGTTCTCATTGCTAATTCCAATTTGGTTCCAGCTTGGGCTACTTGGCCGGAATTTAGAAGATTAGAAGCTTTGGGACTTATTATGTATGGACAAATGACCGCAGGGAGTTGGATTTATATTGGCACTCAAGGTATTCTTCAAGGTACCTACGAAACTTTTTTTAGTGCTGCAAAAACTCATTTTAATGGAAACTTAACAGGAAAACTCATTTTATCGGCAGGACTGGGTGGCATGGGAGGTGCTCAACCCCTGGCTGCAACGATGGCTGGAGCTACGTTTATTGGCGTAGAAGTTGATCCGGAACGGATCGAAAAAAGACTTAAAACAAAATACGTTGATATTAAAACAGATTCTTTTGATGAAGCTATTGAAATGGCTAAAACTTTTCAAAAAAAGGGAGAAGCCAAATCTATTGCTCTTTTAGGAAACGCTGCCGATATTTATCCGCTTTTTGTTCAAAACAACATTATTCCTGATCTTGTGACCGACCAAACGTCTGCTCATGATACTCTGAATGGATACATTCCTCGTGGATTAAGTTTAGAAGAAGCACTTACCCTACGCAAAAAAAATCCCGAAGAATATATTCAACGTGCCATAGATTCTATTGTGATTCATGTTCAGGCCATGCTGGATCTTCAAAAAAAGGGCGCTCACGTGTTTGATTATGGAAATAATATTCGCGCTCAAGCTAAACTTGGGGGCTTAGAAAATGCATTTCATTTTCCTGGATTTGTTCCGGCTTATATTCGCCCTTTATTTTGTGAGGGGCAGGGACCTTTTAGATGGGTCGCCTTATCGAATGATCCCAAAGATATTTATGTAACTGATGAAGCGCTCATGAAGGCGTTTCCAAAAAAGACTCACTTAAAAAATTGGCTTTCTTTGGCTCAAAAAAGAGTTCAGTTCCAAGGACTTCCGGCTCGGATTTGTTGGCTAGGCTATGGGGAGCGAGAAAAAGCAGGAGAAATTTTTAATCAACTTGTGAAAAAGAAAAAAGTAAAAGCTCCGATTGTGATTGGAAGAGATCATTTGGATTGTGGATCTGTGGCTTCACCCAACCGCGAAACTGAAAGCATGAAAGATGGAAGTGATGCTATTGCAGATTGGCCAATTCTGAATGCTCTCATTAACGCTGTGAATGGTGCTAGCTGGGTATCGTTTCATCACGGAGGAGGGGTAGGGATTGGATATTCGCTGCATGCGGGAATGGTGATTGTCGCCGATGGGACTAAAGAAGCCTCCGAAAAACTTCATCGTGTGCTTACATCGGATCCTGCGATGGGAATTCTTCGCCATGCCGATGCGGGATATGAACGGGCCATAGAAATTGCCAAAAAGGAACATATCAACATACCGATGCTTTAATATGTCACTCCTCATCACAAATATTAAACAATTAATCACTTTTTCTGGCATAGCCAAAAAGGGTGGAGCACGCCCTCAAAAAGAAGATTTATCTATTCTAGAGGATGCAGCTCTTTTAATTGAAAGAGATAAAATTTCTTGGATAGGAAAAGAATCTCAAGTTGGTTTGTCATTCCCGCGAAAGCGGGAATCCATGGATATTTTAGATGCCAAAAGGATGGTTGTCCTCCCCGGGCTTATTGATCCCCACACACATCTTGTTTTTGCTGGTTCTCGCCATGAAGAATTTGCACTGAGATGTGAAGGAAAAACATACTTAGAAATTGCTAAAGAAGGTGGCGGAATTTTAAGTACCGTTCGAGAAACTCAAAAAGCCTCTTTAAAAACACTGGTTCAATTGGGAAAAGAACGCATCCAAAAAGCAAAATCTTTTGGAATAACCACCTTAGAAGTCAAAAGTGGTTATGGGCTCTCCTATGAAGATGAAATGAAATCTCTCAACGTTATTTCTGAACTTCAAAAAGAAAACTCCCTAAGACTTATTCCCACGTTTTTAGGTGCTCATGATTTCCCACCGGAATTTAAAAATAAAAAAGAAGACTATGTTGCTCTTCTTTGTCAAAAAATGATCCCTGTCATTGCCAAACAAAAATTAGCACAATTTTGCGATGTCTTTATAGATGAAGGATTTTATACGCTTTCTCAAACCAAAACTATTTTAGAAACAGCCCTAAAGCATGGGCTTAATATTAGAATTCATGCCGATGAATTTAAAGCCCTGGGGGGAACTGAGCTGGCCGTTTCTTTAAAAGCTAAAAGCGTTGATCATTTAATTGCGATTACTCAAGAGGGAATTAACGCACTTTCCAATTCTCAAACGGTGGCCACACTTCTTCCCGGAACTTCTTTTTATTTAGGAAAAACTCCTTTTGCACCAGCTCGAAAACTCATTGATGCGGGTGTTACTGTCGCCCTGGGAACAGATTTTAATCCTGGCTCTTCGATGACTCAACATTTACTCTTAGTCGCTACCATAGCTGCTACTCAAATGAAAATGACTCTTCCAGAAGTACTCTCTGCTATTACCTATAACGCCGCTAAATCCTTAGGACTTGAAAAAGAAATTGGTTCACTTGAAGTTGGGAAAAAAGCCGATTTAGCCTTTTTTGATGTCCCTTCTTATGAATATCTTCTCTATCATTATGGAGATAACTTTTGTAAAAAAGTTATTTATTCGGGGAAACAAGCGTAATGTGTGGCTCTCGTTTTCTTTGATACACCAAAAGATAGACAATTAACGCCACTAACATCCCTCCAATAACATCTGAAAAATAATGCTGTTTTGTGGTCATGGTCGATATTGAAATAAGAATAGACCAAATAAAAAATAAAATAGATGTTTTTCTTTGATAATTCCAAAATCCCATCGCTACCACAAAGCAAAGGCTTACATGCTGGCTGGGAAAACAATTGACTGGCGTATCTAGTAACCACTCCAAATGAAATACCCAATTAATAAATCCGTCCTTTGGAAGGGTGGGCCGTATCATGGTGGTAGGAAAAAAGAAAAAAATAGGAAAATGCACCGCAAAATCAACCAAAAATCCTTTAATAAGTCGCTTCATGGCAGAAATATCTGAAATTAAAATGGCCGGCAAAAAAATGAGCAGATAATCAGAAATATAAATCCAAATGGTCCATGGATGAAATCCTAAAAAAGTATCTACCCAGCAGATGGGCAATGTTTTAGGAGTAAACACGGGAAATCGATTGGTAAATCCATACCCAAACGCAAATAAGAAAGAAAAAGTAAGAATAATTTTAATTCGATACCCAAAAGAAATTTTGGCGCTCACAAAAGAGATTGAATCCTTTCAAAGTCTTTGCCCCGATCCCATGTGTGTTCCCCAAAGGCCTTATATTGTATTTTCCCTTCTCGATCTAAAAGAATCGTATACGGCAATCCATATACCAAATATTCCTGGGCAGAGTGCCCCTCGGGGTCTAAAAATATCTTAAAAGGAAGTTTTGACTCTTTTGCTATTTTTTGAGCTGCTTTGACATCATCATCTAAGCTAATAGCTAGTATTTCAAATCCTTTGTCTTTTAATTTTTCATACGCAGCCGTTAGGGCGGGCATTTCCATAATACAGGGGGGGCACCAACTGGCCCAAAAATTAATTAAAATCACTTTTCCTTGATACTCTTTAAGCTCATGGAGCTTTCCCTCCATATCCGTTAGCCTTAAATTAGGAGCACTTTCACCTATTTTTAAAGCGGCATTAGGGAAATCTACTCCCGTTTTATAAGACACTAAAGCGGTTAGTAAATTCCTATTAAGATAAACGAGGGCTAAAACAATGACAGCAAGAAAAATGCCTACGGTTAAAAAAACTTTTCGAGAAGTCATAAAAATATAGGGGAACTATAGCGTGTTTTGAAGCAAAAAAAAAGACCCTTTTTTAGGGTCTTCCTCAACTTCATAATTACAATTATACCACATCTAAAAAATTTTGTGCAAACTTTTTTTTATTATGCCCCTTCTTGCTATGAAACTAGCCCAAAAGGGCCATAAACTACCTAAAATATTTATGTAACTCAGCTTTAAATCCTTTTTACTTACCCTAAAACAAGCTCTATAATGATATGCATGCATAAAAATAGTGGGCAAGCCTCTATTGAATATATTGCCACTTTGGTGATGACCATTCTTTTTATTGGCTTTCTCCTGGCGCAGGTCGATACCCCCATTAAGCGCTGGTGGGATAGGCTCGCCTTAAAAATTGCTGCTCCTTGTCCCACCCCTGAATGCATCAAAAGTAGCGACACCCAACCCACCGTTCCTTAAATTTCTTTAAATTTAAGTTTTTAGTTTGATTAACCGAAAAGAGAAGAAGAATGAAAGTGTTTCGTATACTCTTATTCTTATTTTTGGGCGCTTGGCTAAGCTTAAGTAAAAACGTTCAAGGCCAACCCATCACCTGTCAACTGACACCTGATCAAGAAGATCTCCCAATACTTGCTTCTATGTTTCAAGAACTGAGCCAGACCGATCCAACATCCTCTAGGCGCGCTCTTTCGCAATCTCTTAAAACTCAAATGCAAAAGCTATCCAGAAAATCTCTAGAGGCCCTCTTTTTTCATTACTTATTAATTCGAGATAAAGCCAATCCTCTAAATCCAACCCACATTAACCAAACTTGCGATCGCGCAAAAGAATACAGTGCACCACAAGTAAGTGCTGTTTTTGTCGTAACTGATGATATTGTTCGCAATCTCTCTCCGTTGCCTATCCATTCATTAATTATTGCTATCCGAAGCATGCAAGAACGTTTAGAAGATGAAAACAATGATTTTTCTCCAGACCCAAATATATGTAATGACCCCACTAACAATTTGGATCAACTCGGAAAAGCATACTTAAGATTTACTTTTTTTCTTGAGCAAATTTCAGAAAGACTTCGTCCTGAAGAAACGCGAGGACAAACATGTTGTATTTGCCAAGTAGGAACAACCCCTAAATGGCAACGTGCTCTCTTTAGAACAGGGTGCAATATGTGGCTATCAGAACAGCATGCATGCGATATCAGTCTTCAACAGCCTGTCCCTTTTATAAGCGAAGGCTTAGGGGAGGATTTCACATTAGATATTCCTATGGCTTGCTATGGGGGACAACTTAAATTAGGATATGTGGGGCATTGGGATAGTGCTCAAACAGATCCCTTCCTCTCAAAAACACTGATTCCTACAGCAAAATATTATAAACTTTCCAATATCCAATATGACAATACAGCCTGTTCTGCTCTTGAAAATGCGGAAAATATTCAACACTTATTACAAACCCATACCCCTGAAAATATGACAATTGATATGATTGGAAACCAATGCATAAGTTATGGGATGTGGGATCGGTTTTTGGGATACTCCCCTAATTTTCGTTGTCGAGTTGGCACAGACTGTGAGGCCACCCAATATCCCCTATGCTCACAATATAAAGAAGAACCTTGTGGCTATTTCCAAAAAGACCAACATGGAATCTGTTTAACAGACTTGGGTGATTATACAGCCCTTACTTGTTGCAAAATAAAAATACCCCACCTCCGCATGTTTGGAGAAAATGATACAGGATTACATGAGGAATTGCGTTGGATCCAAGGTGCTTGTCCATCCCCTTAAGTTTTCAACAACTTCTTCCGATAAGATCCAGTAGCAACGCACCATATTTAAAAAGGAGGCGCCCATGATCCGTTTTTCTAAATTCTTACTTATTTTCCTTGTTTTCCCTTTAATTGGTTTTGCTCAACCTTCTGATCCAGCAGCTCATGATTTTTCTTTTAACTATGAAGGACATACGTATCACTTTTACCCATCTCTAAAAGCTTCGTGGAATGATGACACTGCTATTGACCACCTCAGCCTATATAAAGAATTAGGAGATAATCACTATGCTCAAACCGACCATACACAAACCCGGGCAAGTGAAGATTCTGCAGGTTTTCATTTTAAAACAACGCTTGACGAAAATACATTTGACCTAATTATTTCTTTAAACCAAAATAATCAAATTCAATATCGTGTAGATAAAATTACCACAGACAATCGAGGGCGAGAGATTAGAAAAACGATTCACACCAATAGCCCCTCTCGTCGTGCTTTTCTAAAAACCCAATTTCAAGAGTTGGTAGGAACAGAACAAGAGCCGCCAGCGAAAACAGCAGAAGAATGTCCGGTTCAAAGCCCATCTCCGAATGATCAGCAAATTGCCGAGCAAACTCAAAACACACAAGACATAGCAGAACACCTCCCCGAAGATTCTTCGCTTCCCTACATAGGAAATGGAATAAGCCCAAATGATCCTTCGCCTTTTCAAGCACGCTCACCCTTTGAAGACTTCGATCTTAAATTTATAGAAGATCAAACCGAAAAACAGTACACATATCCCACGCTTCAACTTTCAGCCAAGGAAGGAGAGGAACAACATACGATCTCATTTGGAGCAGATACTTCAGAAGTCCATGGAAGGGGAGTGGCTTACTTTAGAAGATTTATCAGCGCTCAGTATTTTACCCATGGAGGCCATGATTATCGATTTGAATGGTCTCAACAAGATCCCAGCGTATTAGAAATTTGGAAATCTACCCCCATTAAAGACAAACAGGGGCGTACTGTTCGGAGGACTCCGGATGTCTCCGGTCCATACTGGTATCGATTACCTCCCAATTTTAAATCAGCGCTTTGGGATCAACCTTTTAAATTTTGGGAAGACGTACCCAATCGATTAAAAAAATGAAGAAAAGATTTTTTGGTTTACTTTTTTTCTACCTCTTTTTGTATCTACCTGTATTTATCTGTGCCCAAGAGCCCCAGGAACAACAACAAAGCCAAAGAAGCGTTGATGAGTTAATCCAAGACCTCCGAAGCTCAGATCATGAAATTAGAGGAGAAGCCGCCTTTGCTCTTCGACAAATGGGATATGAAGCTCATAAAGCTGCTCCTGATCTTTTTGGTGCCCTGGGAGATTATGATGCCACCGTAAGACTTGAGGCAGTGAATGCCTTGGGTAACTTTGGAAAATATTCTAAAACGTATGTGCCTGCCTTATTTTCAAAAGCCACACTTGATGTAGATCCCGTAGTAAGACTAGCAGCCGGACGCGCCCTTGGAAAACTGGGGGGATATGCCGAAGAAGCCGTAGAAGATATTATGAAAACCATTTTGGAGAGTGGCGATCTTTTTCGAAGTCGAAATGCGGCATTTGCCTTGGCCCATATGGAAAAATACACCCGAAAACAAACTAAAAAACTTATTAACATTGCCCTTACAGATAAAGCTCCCCATAAAAGGCAATACGCTGCAGATGCCATTAGAACCATGAGCGGAGAGCACGCTGAACGTGCCATTTCAGCTTTTTTAGATGAAGCCCTAAATCCTTCTATCCTAGCTAATAAAGGATATGCCATAGAGGCATTAAAAAAAATGGAAGGTCTTTCTGCAATGGCATTGCCTCGCTTAGAAGAAGCCCTTAATAATTCAGATGACACTATTCGAATGCAGGCCGTTGATGTTCTAGAAAGAATTGCGCTTCATGTAGAAGAAGCTATGCCTCTTTTAAGAAAATCCCTAAAAGACTCTTCTGCTAACGTTAAAAATGCAGCTTTGTATGCCATACAGCATTTAGGCTATCGGGCTTTGGATGCACTCCCAGAAGTAACTAATATTTTATTAAAAGATGATGACTGGGTCCTTCGAATACGAGCACTAGAGACTTTAGGAGAAATTGGCTGGGCTGCTGGACGTGCTATCCCTTCCATCCAAGAAGCCGCCAATAAAGATCTTGTGAATGCAACATTTGCAGCTCAAATCATAGAAAAGATTAGAGATACATTGCCAGAGGGAGAAGCTAGAAACATTGACCATCTTGAAGAAATTTTAAGAAATACCCTTTATAGAACTGATTTACCAAGCATGTGTTCCGTTTTATGTGGTCTTGTCCAACATTCTTCCGATTGGACACAAGATGCTTTCTACCGCAATCCTGACTATGAAATGTCTATTAACCCCTGGGATTTTGCACTAGAATCTTTGGGAGCATTATTTGTATCCAAGGCTTCTTCTTTTTGCCCCGCAGCTAAAGAAAAAATAAATGTAGTTATTCAAGAACTCACCCACGACATTGACAACATTAACTCATGTCCAACACCTTCTGAATTTAGGAATCTTAAAAATCTTTCTGCTACTATTTTACAAACCGTAGGACTGCCGGATTCTTCTCCTGTTGTTTATAGTAAACAGTTTTTTTCTTTGCTTTTAAGAGATATTTTAAAAGATCCCACCTTAACCGCCATTCAAAAAAATAAATTAACTGGTTTACTTGATAAAGCTGATCGGTCCCTAACATCAGATATTCGGGTTGCCCGCGCAGCCAGAGATCAAAATTTACCTGGGCAAAGATCTAATAGTCTTTTCAATACGTATGCCTTGGCCACATCTATCTTGGCTTCCAAAGAAAAAACTGAAGGAATCCCTTTTTTAAAAGAGGCTATTAATTCCGATGATCCTTTGCGAATTGCCTACAGCCCTTCTTATGAAGCAGATAGAGGCAGACGAGCTTCTGCAGCACGTGCTGTTCCTGTTCATTTGGCTCTTTATCAGTCTCCTCTGGAGAGCTTACATAAAGAAGAGCATCGCCAAAACCTACTCGATTCTTTATCTAATTATATTCATTATTTGCCCTCTCTCATGGCCCACCTGCAACGATCTGGAACTCATCGAGGAGATGATGCCATTGCACCTTATTATATTTACTCTACAATTCCCTATGTGACATCTGCCACTCAACTTCTTTTAGAAGAAAATAATCCGGGAGAAAGAGAACTATTAGAAAATATGCAACTTGAACTTAAGCGGGCTATCTTAAGCCTTACAAATGAGAATGGATTATTTTATAAACCTACACTTTATTCTGCTGATGCTTATGTTAATCCTTTGTTTGGGCTTGCACTCATCCCTTTGGCACAAGAGTGCGTTGATACACCCACTCTTAAAAATAAAAACACATTTCACGGTATTTTAGACTAGACGATGCCCACACATCTTTGATAAGTGAATTTAAAATGAGTTCATATATTTTAGCCTTGGATCAGGGGACTACGGGAAGCACTGCACTGCTTATTGATCAAGCACTCACGATTAAAGCCAAAGCCAATCAAGAATTCCCCCAGTACTATCCAAAACCAGGCTGGGTTGAACATAACTTAAATGAAATTTGGACTGCTACTTTAAACACCATTCAAACCGTTTTAAAAGAATCTCAAGTTCCTGCTTCTCAAATTGCAGCTATTGGTATTACCAATCAACGAGAAACTACTTGTCTCTGGGACCGAAAAAGTGGCCAGCCACTTTTTCCTGCTATCGTTTGGCAATGCCGACGAACAAAAGATATTTGTGACAAACTTAAAAAACAAGGAAAAGAAAAACTTTTTCGAAAAAAAACAGGCTTAGTCCTAGACCCTTACTTTTCAGGCACTAAAATTAAATGGTATTTTGATACTTATTCAGAGCTTTATAAAAAAGATATTTCTTTTGGAACGATCGACACTTTTTTAGTGTCAAAGCTTACTCAAAATAAAGTTCATGTGACAGATCCCTCCAATGCCTCTCGAACCCTGCTCATGAATTTAGAAACGCTCGAATGGGATGAGGAGCTTTTAGATATTCTTCATGTACCTAAAAATATTTTGCCCCTTATTCAATCTTCTTCAGAAATATATGGAAAAACAAAAAACGTACCTGGGCTCCCCGATGGCATTCCTATTTCTGGTATTGCAGGAGACCAACAAGCAGCCCTTTTTGGACAAGCCTGTTTTAACGTTGGAGAAGCCAAATGCACCTATGGAACAGGTTCTTTTTTATTGCTCAATACCGGATCAAAAATTATTCGCTCTCATTATAATCTCTTAACTACGGTAGCTTGGAAATTATCGAATAAGGTTACCTATGCCCTAGAAGGATCTGCATTTATTGCAGGGGCTGCGGTGCAGTGGCTTAGAGATGGATTAAAAATAATTCAAAAATCTTCCGATATTGAAGCCTTAGCCAAAACCGTTTCTTCTTCAGAAGAAGTTGTCTTTGTTCCAGCCTTAACGGGCCTCGGGGCGCCTTATTGGAACGCTTCGGCCAGAGGAATAATTTCAGGAATCACTCGAGGAACCACCGCGGGACACTTAGCTCGTGCTACCTTAGAAGGGATTGCTTTTCAAAATTACGATCTTCTTATTGCCATGCAAAAAGATTTAGGTAAAAAATTATCTTCGCTAAAGGTTGACGGGGGAGCCAGCGTTAATAATCTTTTGATGCAATTTCAAGCAGATCTTTTACAAACTCCGGTTATTCGACCCAAATTTGTTGAAACGACAGCACTGGGAGCAGGGTGTTTGGCGGGGCTAGCGATTGGCTTTTGGAAGGACCTTTCTGATATTCAAAAATCTTGGCAAAAAGATGAAGAGTTTTCCCCCCAGATGAAATCTCAAGAAAGAACCATTCATTTAGATAAATGGAAAAGTGCTATTCGTCGTTGTTTGTAGGAGGGGCTACCATAATCTCTTTTTTAGATCTTAAAATTCCTTTAATAAGTGCTCCGATAAAAATAATCCCTATTAAAATCATTAAATATTTTGTCATTTCATGGGCTACCTGATGGGCTCCTTGAGAAAATCGCTGCCCTAAATAGTAGGTTCCTCCAACAAAAAGAGGAATACTTACTAAAGAAGCCAGTCCATCTAAAAACAAAAACCTTTTAGGAGACATTCCTAGCATGCCCGCCGTTATAAAAACAGGAGCCCGAAATCCTCCAATAAAGCGCGCTACCCATACAACTTTATCCCCATGCTTTGTGAACTGATCCATCACCTGAACTCTTCTTTTGGGTGTAAAAATACGTCGGACAAATCGGTATCGCCATACGGTGCGCCCATATTTTTTTCCAACATAATATAATACAAAATCAGTTGGAATAACTCCGATAAAACACACACCTAACATGAGCCAAAAATTTAATTCCTCGGAATGAACAAGCTGCCCTGCTAAAATAAGGGTTAAATCTTCTGGAAAGGGAAGCACGAGTCCAATAATAAGTAAAAAAATAATTCCTAAATAGGGCATATATTCTTATTATCTAAAAAGTATTTGAATTAGCTCATCCACCGTTGAAATGCCTATAAATTCTAAGGGCACCTTGGTTTTCATTTTTCTGAGATTAGACATGGGCAAAAAACATTTTTTAAATCCTAAACGAGAAGCTTCCTTGGCCCGGACTTCAATATGATTAATAGCCCGAACCTCCCCCGTTAATCCCACTTCTCCTAAAAATAAAACTTGAGACTCTATGGAACGATTTAAAAAACTAGACGCCACAGAAGCAATAATTCCTAAATCTACTCCCGTTTCTTGAATTCTTAATCCTCCAGCAACATTGACATAAATATCGTGATTATAAAGAGCCAGTTCTGCCTTTTTTTCTAAAACTGCCACCAATAAACTCACTCGATTGTGATCCACACCAATCGTTGTTCTTCTGGGTAATGCTAAAATGGTGGGCGTTACCAAAGCTTGAAGTTCTACCAACATGGGACGTGTTCCTTCTACGGCTGACACCACCACAGAGCCTGGCGCATTTAAGGGGCGCTCCGATAAAAAAAGTTCAGAAGGATTTTCAACGGGAATAAGGCCTTCTTCTTGCATTTCAAATACCCCAATTTCATTTGTAGAACCAAACCGATTTTTAACAGCTCTTAAAATTCGATAACTTTTTCCCCCGTCTCCTTCAAAATATAAAACCGTATCAACCATATGTTCTAATACTCTGGGACCTGCTAAGGCGCCTTCTTTCGTCACATGCCCAATGACAACGGTTGTCATATTTTCTCTTTTAGCTAAATACATCAAACGAGCAACAACTTCTCGAACTTGGCTAATACTGCCTGGTGCAGATTCTAATTCGCCGGTATAAAGCGTTTGCACAGAATCAATGGCTAAGACTTTTGGTTTTAATTTTTTAGCTTCTTTAATGACTTTTTCTAAAAGAGTTTCTGATAAAAGATATAAACTTTCACTTTTGGCACCCAGTCGATCGGCTCTTAATTTTGTTTGTTCTAAAGATTCTTCGCCAGAAATATAAAGAACAGGAATATCTTTTTTGGCAATGGCATTAAATGCTTGAAGGACAAGCGTTGATTTCCCAATGCCTGGATCTCCTCCTACCAATACTAATGATCCATGAACGAGACCTCCCCCTAAAACACGATCCAGCTCAGAAATATGCGTGGTAATTCGATCTGAATCCTTACTTTTAATATGAGTAATGGAAATGGGAGCCGTATCGATATCATCAAAAGTTCTGGTTTCTAAAACAGAAAGCTCTGGCTCTTTTTTTTCTTCTATGAGCGTATTCCAGCTTTGACAGTCTGGACATTTTCCCATCCATTTTGGGCTTTGATATCCGCAAGACTGACAGCTATAAATGGATTTTTCTTTGGCCATTACTCACCAGCGTTAACATATTTATGAAACAAGATCAAAAAAATGAAAGGAGTTCTTATCGTTTCTTCGAGAGCCGCGTCGAATTTTCCCAGCGAAAAATTCGCGCTTCACTCTCAGGCTCGCTCGCCCTCCGAGAGACTCTCTCAGAAAAGATAAGAACTCCTTCCATAAACAGGCTTCTAAAAATTATGTATTTACCACTTGAATATTTAAATATAACCCCTATAATGCCTAAAAATTATGCTGACAGTGAATGAAATTTTTTACTCTATTCAAGGCGAGTCCACCAGAAGCGGGGAGCCTTGTATTTTTATCCGCCTCACAGCCTGTAATTTAAGATGTACCTACTGTGATACCGCATATGCTTTTTATGATGGAAAAAAAATGAGTATTCAAGAAATTCTTAAAGAAATTCAAAAGTTTAACTGTAAAACAGTTGAGGTTACGGGGGGAGAGCCCTTGCTTCAAGAAGAGGTTTATCCACTTATGGATATCCTTGTGGATAACTTTTATGCCGTATTACTAGAAACTTCCGGATCTATCTTAATTAATAAAGTAAATTCAAAAGTTATTAAAATCATTGATTTTAAAACACCTTCTAGCCATATGGCCCACCACAACTTATGGGAAAATTTAAACCATTTGAATACTCAAGATGAGATCAAATTTGTAGTTGGAGATAGATCAGATTATGAGTGGTCAAAAAGCGTGATTACTCAATATGGGCTGGCTACTCGTTGCCATAAAGTTCTCTTGTCGGCTATTCACAAAGAGCTAAGTCCTGGAATTTTAGGAGAATGGATTCGAAAAGACAGTCTTCCTGTAAAACTTCAGGTTCAGCTGCATAAATATCTTAATATGCCGTAATTACTTTTTCTTTTTAGAAGAGGGGCCTATTGATTGCTTGGCTACTTCAATGCGTTTTTGTTCCGCTTGAAGTCGTTTAAGATAATTAGCGTATTCAATTTCACCCAATACTTTATTCAGTATTTTTTCTTCTACTTCTGCCTTGGCTTTTTGTGCACGCTCCAAATCAATTTGGCTGGCAGGTTCAATGTCTTCTCCCAAAATAAGAACCTGATCGTCTCTCACTTCTGCAAAACCATAGCTCACTAAAAAATGAATTCTTTCATCTTGAGAAAGTGTCCGAATAACGCCCACCCCTAGGGCGGTTAAAAAAGGGGTGTGCCCTGGAAGAATGGTCACTTCTCCCGCTTCGCTGGGCATAATGAGCTCATCTACAGAGAGTTTATGAACCACTTTTCTATGCGGAGTTACAATCGTAACACTAAGTGACATTAGGCTCCTTGAAATTTTTTAGCTTTTTCGATGACTTCTTCAATAGATCCCACCATATAAAAAGCTTGCTCGGGAAGGGCATCGTGCTTTCCTTCCACAATTTCTTTAAAACCACGAATGGTATCTTTTAATTCTACATATTTTCCAGGAGTACCCGTAAAGGTTTCTGCTACAAAGAAGGGTTGAGATAAGAATTTTTGAATTTTCCGAGCTCGTGTAACGGTTAACTTATCTTGTTCCGTTAATTCGTCCATCCCTAAAATGGCAATAATATCTTGAAGCTCTTTATAGCGCTGAAGAATTTGCTGAACATCTCTTGCCACACGATAATGTTCCATCCCCACCACTTTTGGATCTAACAATCTACTGGTTGATGCCAAAGGATCCACTGCTGGATAAATTCCAAGCTCTGCAATAGGGCGAGAAAGATTGGTTGTTGCATCCAAGTGAGCAAAGGTTGTGGCTGGAGCAGGATCTGTATAATCATCTGCGGGAACATAAATGGCCTGAACAGAAGTAATCGACCCTTTATTGGTTGTCGTAATGCGCTCTTGAAGCTCTCCCATCTCTGTGGATAACGTAGGTTGATATCCCACGGCAGAAGGAATTCGGCCTAAGAGTGCAGAGACCTCAGAACCTGCCTGTGTAAATCTAAAAATGTTATCCACAAATAAAAGCACATCTTTCCCTTCCTCATCTCTAAAGTATTCCGCAACCGTAAGTGCTGTTAATCCCACTCTGGCCCTGGCTCCCGGAGGTTCATTCATCTGTCCATACACAAGGGCGGTCTTAGCAATAACACCCGATTCTTTCATTTCATGCCAAAGGTCATTTCCCTCTCTGGTTCTTTCTCCCACACCTCCAAATACAGAGTAACCCCCATGCTCTTTTGCAATGTTGTGGATAAGTTCCATAATGATCACGGTTTTACCCACACCCGCTCCGCCAAAGAGTCCAATTTTTCCTCCTTTTGAATAAGGAGCCAATAAATCCACAACCTTAATTCCAGTAATGAGTTGTTCCACAGCTACGCTTTGTTCTGTAAACAGGGGAGGATGCCTGTGGATAGGATATTTAAGCTTTGTGGATACAGGACCTAATTGATCCACAGGTTCTCCAATCACATTAATAATTCTTCCTAAGGTTTCTGGACCTACGGGTACCAAAACTTTATCTCCCGTATCCTGGGCACTTTGTCCCCGGGTAAGCCCTTCTGTACTATCCAGGGCCACACATCGAACTGTATTTTCTCCCAAATGCTGAGCGACTTCTACGACTAAGTTCCATTCTTTATTTGAAATAGCAGGGTTTGTAAGTCTTATCGCATTGTAAATTTGAGGGACTTTTCCTGCTGGAAATTCTATGTCCACCACGGGACCAATGACTTGTTTTATTTCTCCTGTATTCATATTATTTATCCTCCATTATCCTTTCAGTGCTTCTGCGCCACCCACAATTTCCATAAGCTCTTTGGTAATCACAGCCTGCCGGATGCGGTTGGCCAATAAACTTAAACTTGAAATCATATCTCTCGCATTCGTAGTAGCCGAATCCATTGCCGTCATGCGCGCCCCATGTTCAGAAGACACGGCTTCTAATAAAATTCGATATACTTGAATTCGAATATGTTTTGGTAAAAGTGCAGTAAGTACTTCTTCCCGAGAAGGTTCATATAAATAATCAATTTTTTGAAGTTTTTGAGAATCCTCTTCTTTTTTGGCTCGCGTGGGAAGCAGCGTTTCTAAAACCACTTTTTGAGAGATAGCAGATTTAAATTCATTATAAATAAAATATACGTGATCCAAATGTTCTTTTAAAAATTCATCCATCATTTCGTTAGCAATAGTAGAAGCCTGCTCAAAAGAAGGATGCTTCATGATATCTGGATAAATTTTTCCTACCAAAGAAGGATCTAGGCGTTTTTTAAAATAGTCGTGGCCTTTTCGGCCAATAAAAGAAACTTTAAATTCTTTAAAATCGCCCCTTTTTTCCTGAATAAATTTCTCGGCCCTTCGAATAATATTTCCATTATACGCCCCACAGAGCCCTCGATCAGAAGTCACCACGACCAAGCGCACTTTGTGGGGTTTTCGTTGGATCAAAAGGGGATGATGCTTTCCTTCACCATGAATTACTAAATTAGAAATAACAGAGATGAGCTCATTCGCATAGGGGCGAGCCGCCAAAATCTGATCTTGTGCCTTTCTGAGCTTTACGGCCGCAATCATTTTCATGGCCTTGGTAATTTGCTGCGTATTTTTGACCGTTGAAATACGCCTTCGAATGTCTTTTAAATTAGGCATTACTGGAAATCTGCATTAAAGGCTTGAATAGCCTTTTTAAGTTTTTCTTTTAGTCCTTCATCTAATTGTCGCTTCGTTTTAATTTCTTTTAAGAGGTCTTCGTGTTTTAACTGAAGATACTCTAAAAGTTCTTGTTCATATCGAACCACTTGATGAGCAGGAATATGATCCAAAAATCCACTAACCCCTGCAAAAATAGCAATGACTTGTTTAGCCACATCCATGGGTTGATATTGTCCTTGTTTTAAAAGCTCTACAAGCCGCGCCCCTCGATTCAATTGATCTTGAGTGGCCTTATCCAAATCTGACCCAAACTGGGCGAACGCTGCTAGTTCTCGATACTGAGCCAAATCTAGACGTAAAGATCCGGCCACTTGTTTCATGGCTTTAATTTGCGCTGCTCCTCCCACCCGTGAAACAGACAGCCCTACGTTAACAGCGGGGCGAATACCTGCATAAAAAAGATCTGTTTCTAAATAAATTTGTCCATCCGTAATAGAAATAACATTGGTTGGGATATAAGCCGAAACATCTCCTGCTTGTGTTTCAATAATGGGAAGGGCCGTTAAAGAACCCCCTCCCTTAGCGTCAGACAATTTAGCCGCTCTTTCTAAAAGACGAGAGTGCAAATAAAACACATCTCCTGGAAATGCCTCTCTCCCTGGCGGACGTCTTAACAATAAAGATAATTGTCGATAGGCTTGTGCTTGTTTGGTTAAATCATCATAAATAATCAACGCATGCTGCCCATTATCTCTAAAATATTCTCCCATGGTAACACCCGAATAAGGTGCTAAAAATTGAAGAGGAGCCGGATCAGATGCAGATGCACTAATGACCGTTGTATACTCCATTGCCCCATGATGTTTTAATTTATCCACCACTTGCGCCACGGTAGATTGTTTTTGACCAATGGCCACATAAATACAAAATACATTTTGTCCTTTTTGATTAATAATGGTGTCAACCGCCACCGCTGTTTTCCCTGTTTGCCTGTCTCCAATAATCAACTCTCGTTGCCCGCGGCCAATGGGCGTCATGGCATCAATGGCTTTAATTCCAGTTTGCAAGGGCTCTTTCACGGATTGACGATCCACAATGCCAGGGGCTTTAATTTCAATTTTTCGGGTTTGTTTAGATTTAATTTCTCCTCTGCCATCAATGGGTTCGCCTAATGCATTAACGACTCTTCCCAAAAGTGCTTCTCCAACGGGAACTTCTGCAATTTTTTGAGTTCTGCGAACCGTATCGCCTTCTCGAATTTGAATGTCTTCTCCCATCACCGCAATTCCAACATTGTCGCTTTCAAGATTTAGTACCAATCCTTTAATGCCATTTGAAAATTCTACCAGCTCTCCGGCCATAGCGTGATCAAGCCCATAGACCCTGGCCACTCCATCTCCCACAGAAAGAACCGTTCCTACTTCTGCAACGTCTACTTTTCTTTCATAATCTTTGATTTGTGTTTTTATAATCCGACTAATTTCACTGGCCCTAATTTCCATCTTACACTCCTTGTTCTAATTGATTTTTAAGATCGTGAAGCTGCGTTAAAACAGATCCATCTAAAATATGATGCCCCACTTTTGCCACTATCCCGCCGATTAAAGAGGGGTTAACGTCATAAGTTACTTCTAATTTTTTGCCCATCCAAGATTCAAATCTCTCTTCCACTTTCTTTTGTAGTGGCTTTGAAAGGGGAACGGCAGTTAACACATAGGCCTTGGATATTCCTGTGTGTTCGTCCATCTTTTGTTCAAACTCTTGCATAATGTCAAAAAACAAATGTGCTCTATTTTGCTTTGCCAAATACAATAAAAATTTTTGTGTAAGGTCGCTTAAAGATAATTTTTCTAATACCGATTTTAAAACAGTCGTTTTTTCCTGCCCACTAAATACTTTCTTAAAAAGAAGCTCTTTTAGTTCTTTGGAGTCTTCCAAAAGTTTTTTAAATTCTTGAAGTTCACTGCGCACCTTATCGCTCACTTTTTCTTCTAAGACTAATTCGACGAGCGCTCTGGCATAACGACTTGAGCTTTTTTTGACCATGCTCCTCCTTTTTGTATCTCCAAGCTTTCTTCAATGAGCGCTTCTTGACCTTTAGTTTTTATGTTTTGTTGAATTTGCACCTTTGTGTCTTCTATAATCTTTTGAATAGTTTTCTTTTTTAAATTTTTAATCGCCTTTCTCATTTCTTCGTCTAGGCGCTGCTCATGTTCTTCTTTCATTTTTACAACCATGGTTTCTAGCGCTTCCTTTGATTTTTTTTGTACATTTTTTGCGTCTTGTTCTGCCTGAACAAAAAGTGTTCTTTTTTCCTCTTCCAAATGGTTTAATTTTTGTTGGGCTTCTTCTTGAAGATGTTTGGCCTTTTCATACACGCGTGTTGCTTCTTGAATGGTTTTATCGATCTCTGCGCTTCGGCTTATTAAAAACTGTTTCAATGGCTTTTTTAAAACATAGATTAAAATGCCAATGAATATAAAAAAATTAATAATCGGAAATATCAGTTCAACCATCTGCTATGCAACTCCTAAAAATTTTTGTACAATTTCAGAAGAAAGTCCCTTTATGTCTTGAGATAATTCCTTTTCCACCTGGACTACCGTTTCTTTTATTTTTTGATGTTTTTCTTGCATATTTTTTAAAAGTTCTGTTTTAGTTTGATGAAGTTTTTCAGCCTGTTCTTTTTCAAGCTCGCGCCTGGTTTCATCCATTTTTTTTCGAAGATGATCTTTGTGATCTTTTATCTTTTTTTCATATTCTAAAGAGATGTTTTGTGTTTGATGAGAAACTTGTTCAGCATTTTTAAAGGTTTCTATCGTTTTTCGTCTGCGCTCTTCAATAATTTTTAAAAAGGGGGCAAAAACAAGCTTATTTAAAACAAAAAGTATTCCCAAAAACAGCCCAGCTTGAATTGGTACTGTTTTAAAATACTCTAAAAGCGCCTTTATGGATGTGAAATCCGGCAGTTCCATAGTTAGTTTTGCCTAATAAAATAAACCAGTTAAACGATTTTGCGTAACATAGTTTTACGCACGAAGTCAAACTGAAATGTGTTTTTATCTTATGTGATCTTATATTATCTTATTTAATCATTTATTATAGATACCCCATCAGGCCGTGGATGACACAAAAAAGCCCATGGCAACATGCTGTGGGCTTTTTGTTTTTTTGGGCTTTTGCCTAGGCCTTTAATAGAGAAATAATGCGGTTGAGTTCGTCATCGCCAAAGTACTCAATTTCAATTTTCCCTTTTTTCCATCGGTTATCAATACGCACTTTAGCTTTAAAATGCTGGGAGAGTTCTTGCTCAAGAGTTGTAATAAAAATATCTTGAGATCCTTCGCTTTGCTTAGGATGACCACGTTTTGTTCCTGTTTTAACCAGTGCTTCTACTTGGCGGACAGAAAGCTCTTTTTTAACAATATCTTTGGCGATTTCTTCTTGTCTTTTCACATCTTCAATAGAAAGCAGGGCCCTGGCATGACCAGAAGTAATTTTTCCCTGGGATACTAATTCTCGAACAGCTGGAGATAAAACCAAAAGCCTCAAACTATTCGCAATTGTAGACCTATCTTTGCCTATTTTTTTAGCAAGCTCTTCTTGGGTATATTCATGTTCTTCAATAAGCTTATGATAAGCATCGGCCTCTTCCATGGCATTTAAATCTTCTCGCTGAAGATTTTCAATAAGCGCTTCTTCTAATTTTCCAGAAACACTAGATTCTCTAATAATTACAGGCACTTGTGAAAGTCCTGCTTTTTGGGCTGCGCGCCACCTACGCTCGCCCGCAATGATTTCATATTGAAAATCCGAAAGACGTCGCACAATAATGGGCTGTAAAATTCCTTTTTCTTTAATAGACGCAGCTAGGCCCAATAGCTTTTCATCATTAAATGCTTTTCTGGGTTGCTCTTTATTTGGAAGAACATTTTCTATCCCACAATAAAAATAAGTTTTTGGTGGTGGTGCCTCATCGCTTAATACCGATGGATCCGGAATAAGAGAGGCCATGCCTCTTCCCAGAGCTTTTTTCTTGTCCATATCACTCCTCCCCATGTGTCCTACATACATTACACGTTTATCTGTAATGGACGTTCTCCAGTATTTTGTAACGCGTTATCAAGAGTTGCTTCAGTTTTAATTTCATTCCTTTGAATGATTTCTTTTGCAAGGCTCAAATAACTCATCGCTCCTTTGGAGTTTACATCGTACAGCAAAATAGGTTTTCCATGGCTCGGACATTCGCTCAGCTTTACATTCCTTGGAATGACCGATTGAAATACCTGCCCTTTAAAATGTTCTCGAATTTCTGCCGCCACCTGGTGGCATAAATTATTTCGACTATCAAACATGGTTAATAAAATTCCTTCTTGAGACAATTTTGGATTTAAACTTTTATTAACTAGCCCAACCAACTTAACCAATTGGGAAAGTCCTTCCATGGCATAATATTCACATTGCATAGGAACTAAATAAGAATCAGACGCCGTAAGCGCATTAATGGTTAAAAGCCCCAAGCTCGGAGGGCAATCTATTAAAATATAATCATATAGGGGTAAAATTTCTTCTAAAGATACTTTAAGCCGTGTTTCTCTAGCAATTTCTGTCACAAGCTCTACTTCAGCACCAATCAGATCTTGATTAGAGGGGACAATATCAAGCCCATCTAGCTCTGTTTTAATGATTACTTCTGACATTTTTCGTTCTTGAACCAAAACATTATAAATAGTTTTTCCAGTGAGAGAGAGCTTATCAACTCCAAGGCCGCTTCCCGCATTTCCCTGGGGATCTAAATCCAACAAAAGTGTCTTTTTTTCAGCAGCGGCTAAAGATGCCCCCAAATTAATAACAGTTGTTGTTTTTCCAACACCGCCCTTTTGATTGGTTACTGTAATGATTTTTGGAGACTTGTCCGACATGACTCTTTTAGTTGTAACGAAGATGAAATTTTTTGTAAATAAAAAAGTGACTAAAATGTTTCACGTGAAACATTTTTCTTGATTCCAACCATAAGGGCCGCAATAGATCCTGGGGTAATTCCAGAAATTCTAAGCGCTTGCCCAATGGAAGCAGGCCTAAACTGCACAAGCTTTTCTTTAACTTCATGAGAAAGGCCGGGAACAGAAGAAAAATCCATGTTTTTAGGTATACTTATTTTTTCTAATTTTTCGTATTTTTGAACATCGTCCCATTGTCTATCAATATAACCCTTATATTTTACATTCATTTCAACCTGATAAATAACATCTTCAGAATATTCCTCTTGTACAAAACCAAGATCTCGAAGCATTTCAAAATTAACTTCTGGCCTTCTTAAGAGCTTATCTAAATTTATTTGATTCTCTATAGGAGAAAGGCCCTTCTCTAAAAGTTTTTTATTAATTTCTTCTTTTGGGGATATTTTTGTGGTTTGTAAAAAAGCGGTGGCCTTTTCAATGCTTTCTTTTTTTGTTATATATTTTTGGTATTCTGTCTCATTTACCAAGCCAAGTTTTCGCCCATATTCTCTAAGCCTTAAATCAGCATTATCTTCTCTTAACAAAAGCCGATATTCTGCCCGAGAGGTAAACATTCGATAAGGCTCCTGCGTTCCCTTGGTAATTAAGTCATCAATTAAAACTCCAATATATGATTCATGCCGTTTTAAAATAAGCGGCTCTTTATTTTCTATTTTAAGCGCTGCGTTAATTCCTGCCATAAGCCCCTGGGCTGCGGCTTCTTCATAACCCGTAGTTCCATTAATTTGTCCTGCCAAAAATAAACCTTCAATTTTTTTTGTTTCTAGCGTTTCTTTTAATTCCGTTGGAAAAATAAAGTCGTATTCAATGGCGTAGCCGTGCCTCATCATTTCGGCATGCTCAAGCCCTTCAATCGTTTTTAAAAACTCAGACTGAGTATCCACAGGAAGGCTCGTGGATACTCCATTTACATATATTTCCTGAGTACTCAGCCCTTCTGGTTCCAAAAATATTTGGTGCCTTAATTTACTGGAAAATCGAACTACTTTATCTTCAATAGAAGGGCAATATCGAGGCCCAATGCCCTTAATATTGCCACTATACATGGCCGACAAATGAATGTTTTCTTTAATAATTTCATGTGTTTTTTCATTTGTATACGTCATGTGGCACGCTACTTGTGGTTGAGTAATTTTATCTGTAGAAAACGAAAAGGGTGGTGGCGGATTATCCCCACATTGAGGAATAAGCTTACTAAAATCAATGGTCTTGGCATTAAGTCTAGGTGGAGTTCCTGTTTTTAGGCGTCCCATTTTAAAATCAAGCTCTTTAAAGCTCTGTGCTAGTCCTATGGAAGGAAAATCTCCAGCTCTGCCTGCAGAATAATTTATATTTCCTATGTGAATTAAACCATTTAGAAAGGTTCCGGTGGTTACAATAACGCTTTCGGTTTCAATATATTCACCAATTTGAGTAGTCACTCCTTTTACTTTACCACTTTCAATTCTAATATTTTCAATGGTTCCTTGACGTAAATCTAAATTTTGTTGAGACTCAACTACCTTTTTAATCCTCTGCGCATACAACACCTTGTCCGCTTGGGCCCTGGTGGACTGAACAGCCGGACCTTTTTTTGTATTAAGCCTTCGAAATTGAATGCCTGTATGATCAATATTTTTAGCCATCTCGCCGCCCAGGGCATCCACCTCTTTAACTAAATGTCCCTTGGCAATTCCACCAATGGCAGGATTACAAGACATCCAACCAACGCGATCTAGGTTCATTGTTAAAAGTAATGTAGAGACATTCATGCGAGCAGAAGCGAGGGCGGCTTCTATTCCCGCGTGGCCCGCACCAATAACAATGACTTTATATTTATTACTCATATCCCCCTAACCAAGAAAATACATGGGTCCTGTCATCGAAGGACGCTCTCCATCGTTCGTCCTCACTTCGTTCCGGTCGCGTCGATGGAGCCTCTCCTTCGATGCCACCCACCTAGTTACATAATTCTTAAGCCAATTACTTCCCTATACAAAACGAACTAAAGATCTTGTCATAAACGTCTTCCGTTGTCACTCGTCCTAAAATAAGCTCTAGTTCATTTACTGCACTTTTTAAATCCAGGGCTAAAAATTCTAACGCTCTTTTTTCTTTTGCTCCTTCCAAATAATCATTTAAATATCGCGTGGCGTTTTCTAGTGCCATTTTGTGCCGTTCCTTAGTAATTAAAACATCTTCTGAGTTAATATGTTGAGCGGTGGCTTCTTGATGGATGGCACTTAAAAGTTCTTTAATTCCTTCTTTTTTGAGCGCTGAAACTTTTCTAAGCGTTGAGTATCTAAATTTTTTTACTTCTATCTCTATATAAGTATTTTGGGGGACATCTATTTTATTTAAAACAACTATTTTTTTCTGCGAAAAAGACATGTCTAGGAGGACTCTATCTTGTGGAAAAAGAGAGGAGCTTCCGTCGATAACAATTAAAACTACATCTGCTGTTTTCATTTTTTCAAAAGAATGTTCAATCCCTATTTTTTCAGCTTTATTATGTGCTTCTCGAATTCCTGCTGTGTCAATAAATCGAAACCCTACCCCTTGATAAAAAAATTCTTCCTCAATGGTATCTCGGGTTGTCCCTTCTTCTTCTGTCACAATGGCTCTTTCTCTATTTAAAAAAGCATTTAACAAAGAAGATTTTCCGACATTAGGCCTTCCAATAATGGCCACTCGAATGCCTTCTTGTAACTGCTTTCCTCTCTCGTAAGTATTTAAAATTATTTGTGTTTTTGTTTCCGCTTTTTTAATTTTTTGTGCCATTTCTTCAGACGAAAAAACATCAATATCCTCGGTTGAAAAATCAATAGCTGCTTCTGTGTGTGCCAAAACCTCTACTAAAATTTCTTTGATACTTAAAATTTCTTTAGAGAGTTTTCCTTGAAGTTGTTGTTGTGCAATTTTTAGGGCTTCTTTATTTTTGGCTTGAATAACATCAATAACAGCTTCAGCTTGGGCCAAATCCATTTTTCCATTTAAAAAAGCCCGAAACGTAAATTCTCCTGGCTCAGCAAGCCTTGCTCCGTTCGTCAGAAAAAGGGTTAAAATCTCTGATAGAACTACTGTGCCTCCATGGGCATAAATTTCTACCATATCTTCCCCGGTATAAGACTTAGGGCCCCGCCTATAATTCACCAATACTTCATCTAAAATTCGGTTTTTGTCTTGAAGAATTCCATGGATTAACTTGCGTGATGGTTTGTGAATTCTTTTTTTTGTGGATACAAAAAAACTATCGACAATATTAAAAGCGCTGTTTCCGCTAAGCCTTATAATACCAATAGCGGCCTCACCCTGGGCCGTAGCAATAGCAGCAATCGTATCTTCTACATTTTTCATATAAAAAATAACTTTAGAGCCCCTTTTTAATCAGGTCTCTATTGACTAAATATTGGGAGGCAAGCTGAAGAACTGTACTAAATAAAATATAAAGCACAAGCCCCGAGGGAAGGGCAACCATAAAAAAAGAAAAAATAATGGGCATAAAAAGCATCATTTTTTGTTGAGCGGGATCCATGGTGGTCGAAGGAGTCATTTTTTGTTGAACAAACATGGAAATTCCCATGAGAACAGGCAATACATAATAGGGATCTTTGGTAGAAAGATCCTGAATCCAGCCAAAAAAGGGCGCTTGGTAAAGTTCAATCGCATTATACAGCACTCGATACAGAGCAAAGAAAACGGGCATTTGTACCAGAAGTGGCAGGCATCCCCCCAGGGGATTTACCTTGTTGGCTCGCATAAGATCCATCACTTCTTTATTCATTTGTGTTTTGTCGTCTTTAAATTTTTCTTTAATCTTTGCAATTTGGGGTTGAATGCGTTGCATTTCTCTCATTGAAACATAGCTTTTTTTCGTCAGTGGATGAAAAAGAATACGAATTAAAACCGTAAGAAGAATAATAGACACTCCATAATTTGGGATAAGAAAATAAAGAAAATTTAACGTCTTTAAAAGAATGATACAAAAAACAGAAAAAACGCCAAAATTAATGGCTTCTTCTAAATCCGATCCCGCCGCTTTTAAAGCCCCCATTTCCTTTGGGCCAAAAAATGCCTTTGCCTTAAGTTCGAACATTTCTTCATTTTTTTCTCGATAAAAAGGGTATTGAAGTTCAATATTTCCGCCGCCCAGCTGAGACGATGAAATAAATAAGTAGGGCTTTACAAAGGATGTATTGATAAAAGCAGAAATAAAATATTGGTTTTCACTCCCCGCCCAACTGATAACAGACTTTATTTCTTGATTTTCTTTAAGATCAGATACTTTTTCTCGCGTCGTTTTATCCTGTGTATGAAAAATAAAATTTCGGACATCGGCGTAGGGCGCCGTTAAAATATTGTGTTTGGGGGCATCCATCACGCCCTCAGATGTTCCTAAGAATACATCCCCTTTAAAATCTTCCTTTTGTGGCCAAATTTTAGTGGTATGATTAATTTCATATTTGTCTGTATAAAGCTCATAGGTGCGTTCTATTTTAATTTTTCTTTCTCGATATAAAAAAGTAATAGTAGTGGGTGTTTGTTGCCTTATTTCATAAGGAAGCGTTTGTACATATTCTAGGGCTGGGCGAGAAAATCGAAGAAAAAAAGGATAAAACTGAGGATCTTTTTGAGTTACAAGCTCAATAGACTCTCCTTCTTTTCCAGTTTTATTTTTATATTTTTTAAGCTTCCAGCTTTTAAGCGTTCCTCCATAAGAAGAAAATGTGGCCCGATAAAGCTCCGTTTCTAAAATAACCTCCTCTTCTTTTTCTCCCTGAAAAGACGCTCCTATTGGTGCTTCTGTATTTTTCTCCACTATTTGTGGTACTTCTGTCTTTTTAGTTTGTTTTTCTGGTTGTGCTGTTTTGGGAGCGGATACTTCTTGAGGGGGCACATTTTTCTTTAAAAAGAAAATTTGCCAAAAAATAAGGATAGCCAAAGATAAAACAACGGCCAAAAATGCTCTTTTTTCCATTTGATCCATAAGTTATTTCCTTAAAACAGGATCTATCCCGCCTTCCGCCCAAGGATGACATCTTAAAATCCTTAAGATGCTCATATATAATCCTCTCACGGCGCCCCTTTCACGGATGGCTTCTTTGGCATAGCAAGAACAAGAGGGCAAAAATCGACATTGCCTAGGCAATAGCCCGGCCAACGTCCATTGATACATCGTGATAAAACCAATAAGGATTTTTTTCATATACACTTTGCATTTCTTTACATACTTGTTCTAATCCCAAATTTACGTTTAAATTTTTTTTCCCAATTAAAACGATATCATAAAAAGAATTTTTAAAAAGATGTTCTGTATTAAATTGCCTAAAATATTCTCTTGCCACTCTTTTAATTCTGTTCCTTATAACCGCATTCCCTACTTTTCTGCTGACAATAATTCCAAGCCGATGTGTTTCGCAGTCGTTTTTAGAAAAAAACACTATAAAATGTGTGGTTTCTTGTCTTACACCACATTTCAATGTGTACTGAAATTCATTTTGCTTTAAAAGTCGTTGCTGTTTCGTAAATTGCGCCTTGGGCATGTCATTTACTTGGTGGCAATTTGTGGGACAAGAACGTGTCGCCCTTTAGCCCTTCGTCTTCTTAAAACATTTCTTCCCCCCGGAGAAGACTGACGTTTTAAAAAGCCGTGCGTTCTTTTTCTGCGAAGGTTACTGGGCTGATAAGTTCTCTTCATATGGCTTTAGCGTAGACCATATTTTCATTTTTTTGTCAAGGATGTGGACTCGTTGACAAACACCTAAAATATATGTTTTATGGCCCCATGTTTACTATTTCTGCTTCGCGAATTTTTTATGCTGCTTGTTTTTCTTTCTATATTTTAGTTTTAAATATAATCAATATTGTAAGACATGATGCTGATCCGCTCTCAATAATACTACAATATTCTTTGATCTTTTTTTTCTGTTTTTTCCCCATTATTAATTTTTTTTCCTTTCAAAAACATGTTCTAAAAATAACTTCCATTACAATAATATGGATTACATCTATCATTGTTTTTTACCGGTTAAATTATGGCTCTATAATAACAGGGGAGCTAATTGGGACTAGCTTAACCACAGACATAGGTTTAGGTATGGAGCTTCTTTCGTCTTCATTGTTTTTTTGGCTCCTTCCCACTGCTTTGCTTCCATCCATTTTTATCTTGCTTCTTAAATTTAAAAAATTAAATAAGAAAAACATCGTTTATGGCTTAATCTCAACTATTGTTTCAATCTGTCTGGCCATTCTTCTTCTCTTTGTAACAGGTACTTTGTCTGAAGAAAAAGGAGCGGTTCGATCCCCAAAAAAAGTTTATATGATGTATTCTCATTCCCCCTTAGATCTTGTTGCTGCCACATACACCTATTTTTCTAAATTTCGTCCAGAAGCTAAGGCGCCCCATTTAAAAGATATAAGCCAATTAGATACTTTTAAATTGCCCCCCAAAACGAATAATTTAAAAATTGTTATCGTTATTGGGGAAAGTGCTAGGTGGGATCATTTTTCATTAAATGGCTATAACAAAAATACTAACCCAAAATTAAGTCTTAGAAAAAATCTAATCTCCTTTCAAAAAACCATGGCGTGCGCAACCTTTACTACATCGTCCCTAAGCCTTCTTTTTAATCGCCGAATGTGCAAGGACATAAGTCAGCCCATTACTGAGACTTCATTTGTTTCTATTTTTAAAAACCTTCATTTTAAAACACATATATATTCGCTTCAAATCATCAATTATTTATATCAGAAATATTGGGGCTATGATGTGCTTAAAATGAAATATTCAATTCTTGTAGACTCTGGCAAACCCATTTTAACAGATGAATTGCTGATACAGCCCTTAACAGAGGCGTTAAAGCAGGACGGAAATCAACTCATTATTTTACATACTGTTGGCTCCCACCATAAATACCTAGATCGCTTTCCTGATAACTTTAGACACTCTTTTCAAAATATGTGCCGAAAGAGCGATATTAAGTCGTGCACAAGCGAAGAACTTAATAATACATATGACGCCTCTATTGCTTACACAGATTTTTTTCTTGATGAGGTTATCTCTCTTTTGACGAATAAAAATGCTCTCTTACTTTACACATCTGATCACGGTGAATCTCTAGGTGAAAAGGGGATTTTCTTACATGGCGCTCCACTTGAAATGGCTCCCATTGAACAACTTCAGGTTCCTTTTATAATTTGGGCCTCCGATGCGTTTTTAAAAACAGGTGCCAATAAACATAAATTTGAGAACCTTATTAAAGCTAAAAAAATCCCCGCACCACTTTCTCATGATAATTTTTTTCATACTGTTTTAGGATGTAGTGGAATAGAAGGGGGCCATAAACTCATTGATGATAAATTAAATCTCTGTGGCCATCATTTTTTGCCTTGATATGACTTTTTCTTTTTGATACCTTCAGCCATTAAAATTTATTTTCTTTTTAATAGGTATTGTTTATGAATCAACTGTGGGATCAGGTTCTCGATAAAATCAAAGAAAAAATAGCTCCACAAAGTTATAAAAACTGGATAGATCCAACTAAGGCACTTTCCGTTACAGACTCTGCTATTGAAATTGGCGTTCCAAATAAATTTTATGAAGATTGGTTTTTCGATAATAATTATATTATTTTTATTAAAGACTCTTTAAAACAAATGACGGGCAGAAGCTATGAGCTTATTTTTAAAGTGGGTGCCGTTCCCGAGCCCTCCGAAAAAACCGTATCCGCCGTACTTACTCCCGGAGAGACCTCTAATATTTCTGTTCAGGTTTCTCCTCAAAGAAATAATGCGGGGGATGCTTTAAATCCGAAATATACTTTTGAAAATTTTGTAGTGGGGGCCAGTAATCAATTCTCTCATGCTGCTGCCTATGCTGCCGCCGAACAGCCCGGTGGAAGCTATAATCCCCTTTTTGTCTTTGGGGGTGTTGGATTAGGAAAAACTCATCTCTTAAATGCCATTGGGAACCACATGCTCAAGAAAAATCCATCACTCAGGATTTGCTATATCTCTTCAGAGCGCTTTATGAATGAGCTCATTAATTGTCTTCGTTATGAAAAAATGGAGTTTTTTCGAAAAAAATACAGAGACCAATGTGATGCTCTTTTAATGGATGACATTCAATTTTTGGCTGGAAAAGATAGAACTCAAGAAGAGTTTTTTCATACGTTTAACACGCTTCATGGCTCTAGAAGACAAATTGTAGTTACGAGCGACCAATTTCCAAAAGATATTAAGGGATTAGAAGAGCGCCTGCGAACGCGTTTCGAATGGGGGCTTATTGCAGATATTCAACCCCCCGAGATGGAAACGCGCATTGCCATTCTTAAAAACAAAGCCGAAAGCGATGATATTTATCTTCCCGATGATGTGGCGATTTATCTTGCCACAAATATTAAGTCTAATGTGCGAGAATTAGAGGGTTCTCTTATTAGAATTGGCGCTTTTGCCTCTCTTACAGGGATGGAAGTAAGTGTTGATTTGGCTAAAGAAGTTCTAAAAAATGTTATTCAACAAAAACCCGTTTCTATCTCTTTGGAAGACATCCAAAGAAACGTAGCCACGTTTTATAATGTAAAGGTGATAGACTTAAAATCTAAGAAAAAACTAAAAATTCTTTCACATCCAAGACAGGTAGCTATGTACCTTTGTAGAAAATATACTCAAAAATCATTTCCTGAGATTGGAAAAACATTTGGAGGAAAAGACCACTCAACAGTCATGCATGCAGTTCGGAAAATATCTCAGATGGCTCAAGAAGATCCCGTATTTAAGAAAGATCTCGACTCCATAGAAAAAATTGTAGAAAGCCAAAACTGTTGATATCAATGTTTATAACACTGTGGATACGCTGTGGAAAAGCTGTGTATAATTATTTTTTATCAAAACTAATCCTTTCTTTATTAACATTTTGTTCACATAAAAAATGTATGTTATTTCAATATGTTACATTCTTTTTCCACATATATAAAAAGAGCTACTTTATATTTACAACAAAAAAAAGAGAGACCTCTTGTCCATTTTCTGTGGATAACTATAAAATTTACTTTCTAAAAAATATTTTTTGTGCATAACTATGAATAAAAATCATTCACATGTTAAAAAAACATATCCGCCTGTGGATAAACTTATTAAAAGGGTGTGTATGGCTGTTCACTATTTTACATATCCACAGATCTTGCTTTTTTATCCCCTTTTCTATACACAGATTGTGCACAAGAGATTATTCATTGGATACGTGGAGTTAGCTGTGTTATGAACAAATCCACAGGTACTACTACTACTACTATATTTATATATTATATTTATAAAGAAACAACAGTATCCCCTATCATTGGGGATAACTCATTAAAGGAGAGTGAATTATGGAATTTACAATAGATAAAAATGAACTACTCACAGGATTGCACAGAGTACAAGGAATTGTGGAAAGAAGAACAGCCATGCCTATTTTGGCAAATGTTCTTTTAGAAGCAAAAAAAGGGCAGCTTGTCATTACTGCAACAGATTTAGAAGTAGGTATTCGAGGAAGCTATCCAGCCTCTGTAACAAAAGAAGGCAGCATTACACTCCCAGCTAGGAACCTGCATGACATTGTTCGAGAGGCACCAGAAGGAAAGGTTTCTTTTAGAAAAAAAGAAAACTTTTGGGTTGAAATTATTTCAGGGAAAGCTCTTTTTAATATTGTGGGCTTATCTGCTGAAGATTATCCAACCATTGCGAATTATAAAGATAAGAAATTTTATGAAATTAAGCCTCAAGATCTTCAGGAAATGATTTCTAAAACCATCTTTTCTGTTTCAAATGATGAAACCAGGTATCATTTAAATGGTGTTTTTTTTGAAAAACCTAAAAAAGCAGGAGAAATGGTTCGCATGGTAGCCACAGATGGGCATCGATTAAGCCTCATTAATAAGGCGTTAGATTTCTCAAAGGAGCTAACCTTTACCAGAGGTGTTATTATTCCAAGGAAGGGCTTAACGGAGCTTAAAAAGCTATTAGAAGAAGAGGAAGGAAACTATCAAATAGGGTTTGATACCAGTAATGTCATTATTAAAAAAGAAAAAGTAGTTCTCTTTATTAGACTTATTGATGGTGAATATCCAGACTATGAACAGGTAATCCCTTCTAATAATAAAAAGAAAATCACCCTAAATAGAGAAAAATTCTTAGGATGTTTAAAAAGAGTGTCTCTTCTATCTAATGAAAGATCTAAGGCCATTAAATTTACGATTAAACCTCACCTCCTTGAAATTTCAACCAGTAATCCAGAGTTAGGGGAGGCCAAAGAAGAAATTGAAATTTCTTATACAGGCGGAGCCTTAGAAACAGGATTTAATGCTAAGTATTTTATGGACGCTCTAAATGCAATGAATACAGATCAAGTGACTTTAGAACTCAATGATAAGTTAAGTCCCGGAATTTTAAGAGGAGAAGGGGACAGCAACTATGTCTGTGTTGTTATGCCTATGAGGATTTAGTTTTTTCTATTCCATGCGATTATCCCAACTATCGCTTACTCATTTTAGAAATTACGAGAAAGAATTTCTAGAGTTTACACAAGAGACAAATGTTTTCTTTGGAAGCAATGCCCAAGGGAAAACCAATATTTTAGAAGCCATTTATCTTTTGGCTACACTTCAAACATTTCGTCAGACACATACAAAAGAACTCATTCAATGGGAGCATTCAGAATCCATTTTAGAAGGAACTTTCTGTCATGATGATATTGAACAAAAATTTAGCTTATTAATTACAGAAGAGAGTAAAAAACCCAGAATTAACGATAAGATGGTTAAAAACATAGCAGATTATTTTGGAGCTATTAATGTCATTTGTTTTTGCCCACTAGACTTACAAATTCTCCAGGGAAGCCCTAGGGGGAGAAGGAGATATTTAGACCAAGCTCTTTTTAATGTAGTTCCTTCTTATGGAGTCGATATAGGGCATTACTATCGAGCTCTTTTACAGAAGAATGCAGCCTTAAGATTAGATCAATGGGAAATGGCAGATATTTGGGGAGAAAAACTCCTTGTTTTAGGGGCAAAAATCCTCTTAAAACGCTTGCAATTTATAGCGAAATTAAATACTCTGACATCTTGTTTATATCGAGAAATCTCAGGGGCAAATGAAGAGATAATCCTTCATTATGAAACAGAGGTTAATACAAGTAATATTGATAACTTAAGCGAGTTTTTATTACTTGATCTATTACGAGAAAAACAAAAAGGCCTTTTAAATCAAGAAAGAAGAATGAAGAGGGCTTTGGTAGGACCCCATAGAGATGATTTTTCGATATTTATTAAAGAAAAAGATTTAAAAGCGTTTGGATCACAAGGAGAACAACGAACGGCCATTTTGGCCTTAAAATTATCAGAGCTTTTGGTTTTAGAAAAAGAAAAAGGAGTAAAACCCATTTTTCTTTTAGATGATATTTCTTCGGAGCTTGATAACCAAAGAAAAAGCTTTTTGTTCCAGGCGTTGAGAGAAAAAAATACGCAGGTTTTTGTTACGACGACAGATGTAAAAAGTATTTATATGGATAAAAAAGAGAGCAGTGTTTTTAAAGTAGAAAAAGGAAAAGCATGTCTGCTGAAATAAATAAGCCAAAACAAGTACAAAAATATGATGCAACGACAATTAAAGTCTTAGAAGGACTAGATGCTGTCCGCAAAAGGCCTGCTATGTACATTGGCGATGTGGCGGCTCGAGGACTTCATCATCTAGTTACAGAAGTTGTTGATAATAGCGTGGATGAGGCGCTGGCTGGGTTTTGCAAAAATATTAATGTTGTTATTCATGTCGATAATAGCATTACCGTAGAAGATGATGGACGAGGCATTCCTGTAGATTTACACGAGACACAAAAAAAATCTGCCGCAGAAGTCGTGATGACCGTGCTTCATTCCGGTGGAAAATTTGATGATAACACTTATAAAATTTCTGGTGGGCTTCATGGAGTGGGCGTTTCTGTTGTAAATGCGCTTTCCGAAGTTTTAAATCTTGAAATTAGAAGAGACGGGAAAGTCTATACACAAACCTATAAGAGAGGAAAGCCAACCGCCGCTCTTAAGGAAACAGGAGTTTCTAAAAAAACAGGGACAACGGTAACTTTTAAAGCAGATTCTGAAATTTTTGAAAAAATAGAGTATAGTTTTGAGACGCTGGCCGCAAGATTAAGAGAGCTTTCTTTTTTAAATAGAGGGCTAAGAATTTCTTTAGAAGACAAAAGAACTGATGAAAAACAAGAATATTTTTATGAAGGCGGAATTGAATCTTTTGTGGAATTTTTGGGGAAAAAAAGAAAAGCACTGCATCCAAAACCCATTTACTTTACCGCCAAAAAAGAAAATGTCGAAGCAGAGATCGCCTTTCAATATAACGATAGCTACAATGAAGTTTTATGTTCTTATGCCAATAATATTAATACCATTGAAGGGGGCACTCACCTTATTGGATTTAAAACAGCACTTACGAGAACCATTAATAATGCAGCAGGGTCTTTAGGGCTTTTAAAAGATATTACAGATGGGGTTACAGGAGACGATGTCAGAGAGGGATTGGTGGCGGTTGTTTCTGTGAAAATTCCCCAGCCTCAATTTGAAGGGCAAACTAAAACAAAATTGGGAAATAGCATTGTTAAAGGATTGGTTTCTCAACTCACCCATGAAAAACTCACCAGTTTTTTTGAAGAAAATCCAGCGGTCACAAAAATTATTGCTCAAAAAGCCGTTGATGGAGCCAGGGCTAGAATTGCTGCCAGAAAAGCCAGAGACTTAACTCGACGAAAAAGTGCCCTAGACCTAGGAGGGCTTCCTGGAAAAATGGCCGACTGCCAAGAAAAAGATCCGGCCCTGAGCGAAATTTTCCTTGTGGAAGGAGATAGTGCAGGAGGCTCGGCCAAGCAAGGACGAGACAGAAAAAACCAAGCTATTTTGCCGCTCAAAGGGAAAATTTTAAACGTTGAAAAGGCCAGATTTGATAAAATGCTAGGGTTTGAAGAAATTAGAATTTTAATTACAGCGCTTGGCACAGGCATTGGAGCAGAAGAATTTGATATTAGTAAAGTTCGATATCATAAAATTGTTATTATGACGGATGCAGATGTGGATGGTGCGCATATCAGAACACTGCTCCTTACTTTTTTTTATAGACAAATGGCTCCCGTTATTGAGAGGGGATATTTATATATTGCCCAGCCCCCTCTTTATAAGGTGAAAAAAGGAAAAATAGAAAAATATCTTAAAAACGAAGAGGAGTTAGAAAATTTTCTTTTAGATACGTGCTTAGAAAGCGTAGTGGTAAGACAAAAATCAAAAGTTATTCCGTCTACTGTTTTAAAAGAAGTTATTCAAAAAGCAAATATTTTTGTTAAACACACAGAAAAAATAGCCAAGAAAAAAGAATATGCTGTTTTAAAAGAAATTGTTTTAAATTTAAAATGGAAAGAAACGATTCTTCATAGCGTTAAACACCTAGAGGAAGAAACAAAAATTCTTCAGAAAAAGCTTATTCAAAATAAAGCCATTTCAGAATTAGAGTATAAAATAGAAAAAGACGAAGAACATACGGGGTATAAGCTTTTAATGACAACCACCAAGGGAGGCATTAAAAAAACATTTGAAATTAATCACCAGTTTTTAATTTCTACAGAAATAGAAGAGCTCAGAAAAAAAGCCGCTAGTTTTGATAAAATTGGTGAGTCTCCATGGGAAGTGGCGGTAGATGGAGAAATTAAAACAGTGGAGGATATTGAAACCTTGGTTAGGGTTGTTTTTGATGCCAGCAAAAAAGGAGCCTATGTACAGAGGTATAAAGGATTGGGAGAAATGAATCCTGAACAATTGTGGGAAACAACGATGGATCCCAAAAATAGGACTATGCTTCAAGTCAGGATTGAAGATGCCGTAGAGGCAGATAATATTTTTACGCTTCTCATGGGAGATGAAGTTCAGGAAAGAAGAGAGTTTATTGAAACGAATGCCCTTCGAGTAAGAAATTTAGATATATGAATAAATCCATTATTTTGGGACTTGGACATTATATTCCTCCAAAAGTGGTTACAAACCATGATCTTGCAAAGCTCATGGATACTTCTGATGAGTGGATCAGACAACGGACAGGAATTGTGGAAAGACATTACGTAGAAAACGGAGTGGGAAACACCGAAATGTCTTATGAGGCAACCCACATGGCTCTCAAAGAAGCGGGGCTTCGTATTCAAGATATTGATTGTATTATTTTAGCTACATTAAGTCCTGATTATACGTTCCCAGGAACGGCTTGTTTTCTTCAGGAAAAATTAGGCGTGCCTGGCATTCCCGCAATTGATTTAAGACAACAATGTACGGGGTTTATTTATGGGCTTTCCATCGCAGATCAATTTATTAAAAGCGGAATGTATCAAAAGATTTTAGTCATTGGGACAGAAGTCCATTCAACGGGGCTTGAATTTGCAACCCGAGGAAGAGATGTGACTGTTTTATTTGGAGATGGAGCAGCATGTGCTATTGTTGGGGTGTCGAAAAAAGAAGATGGAAAAGGAATTTTATCAACACATCTTCATGCAGATGGAAGATATGCGAGAGAACTTTGGACAGAGGCCCCTTCTTGTAAAAGCCATCCACGAATGACTCAAAAACATTTGGATGAAGGAAGTTGGTATCCTAAAATGAACGGAAGGGCTGTGTTTGTATCTGCAGTTAAAAAATTTGAAGAAGTCATTCAAGAAGCACTTGAAAAAAATGAAGTAAAAATTTCTGATGTTAGTCTTTTTATTTTTCATCAAGCAAATTTAAGAATTGTTCAGGCTGTTTGTGAAAAAATGGGGATTCCTTTGGAAAAAACATTTAATAACATTCAGAAATATGGAAATACAACAGCAGCCTCTATCCCTTTGGCCTTAAGTGAGGCCTGGCAAGAAGGAAAAATTAAAAAAGGAGACTTGGTGTGTTTAAGTGCGTTTGGTTCAGGGTTTACTTGGGCATCCGCACTTATTCGATGGTAAAATATGATAGCAGATGAAAAAGAAAATAAGCCCGTAAAATTAGCCCAAGGCGCACCTCCACCACTGCCACCTGCGTCGAATGTTTTACTCGTTAATATTGATGATGAGATGAAGAGCTGTTACTTGGATTATGCCATGAGCGTCATTGTCGGGCGAGCACTTCCAGACGTCAGAGATGGACTAAAGCCCGTTCACAGAAGAAGCCTTTACGCCATGTATGATTTAAGTAATTTTCACAATAAGCCCTTTAAAAAGTCTGCAAGAGTTGTTGGGGATATTATTGGTAAATATCATCCCCATGGGGATGCCCCCGTGTATGGAACCATTGTTCGAATGGCGCAGGATTTTTCTCTCCGGTATCCTTTAATCGAGGGGCAAGGAAACTTTGGATCTATTGACGGAGATAATGCAGCCCATATGAGATACACAGAAGTTCGGATGGCAAAAGTTGCCGAAGAACTTTTGGCAGACCTAGAAAAAGAAACGGTTGATTTTGGTCCAAACTATGACGGCTCTTTAAAAGAGCCCCTGGTGTTTCCATCTAAAATTCCAAATTTACTGATTAATGGTTCTTCTGGGATTGCCGTTGGAATGGCCACTAATATTCCGCCGCATAATCTTTCTGAAGTTGTTCAAGGATGTATTGCGCTCATTGATCACCCTGAAACTTCGGTTGAAGAGCTTATAAAAATTATTCCAGGACCTGATTTTCCAACCTATGGATTTATTTATGGGAAGAAGGGACTCAAAGAAGCCTATACAGAAGGGCGAGGCATTATTCAAATGCGCGCTAAGGCTGAAATTGAAGAACAAAAAAGAGGAGATCGAGAGTCTATTATTGTTACTGAGCTTCCCTATCTGGTGAATAAAGCAAAACTTATTGAAAGTGTTGCTGATTTTGTGCGCAATCGAAAAATTGAAGACATTTCAGATATTCGAGATGAGTCCGATAGAAAAGGGATGAGAATTGTTTTTGATCTTAAAAGAGGAGCCGTTGCTGGAGTTGTTTTAAATAAACTATTTCAAATGACCCAGATGCAATCTTCTTTTGGGATTATTATGCTAGCGCTTGATAATTATGTCCCCAAAGTTTTAAATATCAAAGAAATGCTCCAGCTTTTTGTGAGCCACAGAAAAGAAGTGGTTACTCGAAGAACGGCATTTGATTTAAAGAAAGCGCAAGAAAAACTACATGTTTTAGAAGGGCTTAAAATTGCAGTTGAAAATATTGATGAAGTTATAGCCCTTATTAAAAAATCTAAAGAACCTCAAGTAGCTAAAGAAGCTTTAATAAAGAAATTTGAGCTTTCTGAAATTCAAGCTCAAGCCATTTTGGATTTAAAATTACAACGCTTAACGGGCCTTGAAAGAGATAAAATTATTCAAGAGCACAAAGACACGGTAAAATTTATTAAAGAGCTAAAAGATATTTTAGCAGATGAAAAACTTATATTTAAAATTATTAAAACAGAATTAGAAGAAATCATCAAAAATTATGGAGATAAAAGAAGAACGAAAATTATTGCCAGAGCCGAAGAAGTAACTGTTGAAGATCTTATTGCCAAAGAAGATGTTATTGTAACGGTAACACATTCTGGTTATGTCAAAAGGCTCCCCCAAGAAGCCTATCGCACTCAAAAAAGAGGAGGAAAGGGCGTAAAAGGCATGGGAACTCGAGAAGAAGATTTTGTTGAGCAGCTTTTTGCGGCCACAACTCATAGCTATGTACTTTGTTTTACGAGTCTTGGGAAACTTTATTGGCTTAGGGTTCATGAAATTCCAGAAGCAAGTAAGGCCGGCAAAGGGAAGGCCATTGTGAACCTTCTCCACTTAGAAGAGAACGAAAAAATTTGTGCCATTTTACCCATTGAAAAATTTGAAGAAGGAAAACACGTTGTCATGGCCACCAGACAAGGGCTTATTAAAAAGACAGAGCTTATGGAGTACAGCAATATCCGCGCTGGAGGAATTAAGGCTATTAAATTTGATGAAGGCGATATTTTAATTGCGGTAGCCTTAACTGATGGAAAGCATGATATTTTCTTATCTACGTCCATAGGACAATCTATTCGTTTTTCTGAAGCGCAAGTGCGCGACGTGGGAAGAGTGGCGATGGGAGTTAAAGGCATAACGCTTGAAAAAGGAGATAAAGTCGTTGGAATGGAAATTTTAGATCCCAAAAACAAAGCCAATATTTTAACGGTTACAGAAAATGGATATGGAAAAAGGACAGAGGCAGATGAATATCGTTCTCAATCCAGGGGGGGGAAGGGAATTATTACCATTAAAACGACCGATAGAAATGGAAGTGTTGTGGGCATTGTGAAAGCAGACGATGAATCAGGGGTAATGATTATTACTGATCAGGGACAAGTCATTCGGATGAAAGCCAAAGATATTTCTGTTATTGGAAGAAATACACAAGGTGTGCGCCTCATTAATCTTTCTTCTGGAGAAAAAGTTGTCGCAATAACTCCCGTTGTTGAATCTGACGATGAAGACGATTCAACAACAACCGCATGAATATTTTAACCTCAGAAAGCCTTTTTAAAAAATTTAAAAAAATTTTAGTAGGTGGCGTTAATAGTCCTGTCCGAGCTTTCGGTGCTGTTGGAGGAACCCCGCTTGTTATTAAAAGGGGAGAGGGATCAAAGATTTATGATGAAGATGGGAATGTTTATATTGATTTTGTAAATTCCTGGGGCCCACTTATTTTGGGACATGCACATCCCTCTATTATTTCAGCTATTCAAAAAACTGCACAAAATGGTACAAGCTTCGGTGCTCCTACCGCGCTAGAATATTTTTTATCTCAAATAATTCAAAAGGCATTTCCTTCAATGCAAAAAATACGCCTGGTTAATTCCGGGACAGAAGCGACTCAAAGCGCTATTCGATTAGCCAGAGGATTTACCGGAAGAGATAAAATTATTAAATTTAAGGGATGTTATCATGGACATTCAGATTCTCTTTTGGTTCCTTCAAGTCAAGGAATTCCAGAAAGCTTAATACAAGACACATTGGTTATTTCTTACAATGATGAGGAAGAACTAGATGAAACATTTAAAATTTATGGAACAGACATTGCAGCTGTCATTGTTGAGCCCATTGCTGCTAACATGGGCGTTGTTTTTCCTAAGAAAAACTATTTAAAAAAACTTGAAGCCTTAAGCAGAAAATTTAAGTCTATTTTAATTTTTGATGAAGTGATTACGGGATTTCGGGTAGGCCCTGGAGGGGCTCAGAAAATATTTAATATTAAGCCCGATCTAACTTGTCTTGGAAAAATTATTGGTGGGGGATTGCCTGTGGGAGCTTATGGGGGGCGAGAAGAAATAATGAATTGTCTTTCTCCACTAGGGAAGGTGTATCAGGCAGGAACACTTTCTGGAAACCCCTTGGCAATGGCGGCAGGGTTAGCAACGATAAAAGAATTATTAAAGCCTGGAATATATCGAAAGCTTCATCAAAAAACCGCGTATTTTTGTCAAAAATTTGCTCGTATTTTAAAAAAAGCAGAAAGCCCATGCCAACTCAATTGGACAACAGGACTTTTTACGCTCTTTTTTAATTCTTCTCCAGTGTATAATTTTGATACAGCCAGTGCTTCTGATACAAAAGCCTATGCACGATTCTTTCACTTTCTTTTAAAAGAAGGAATTTATTTTCCTCCCTCTCAATTTGAAGCCAGCTTTATTTCGATGGCACACACAAAAAAAGATTTAGATGCAACACTAGGAAGCATAGAGAAATATTTTAAAAATTAGGGGAGGAGGAAAAAATATGGATATGAAAATTGTCATCGCTACGTTTACTGCAGTATTTTTTGCTGAAATGGCAGACAAAACACAGCTGGTGGGAATAGGGATGGCCTCGAAATCCTTAAAGCCCTGGTCTGTTTATCTAGGATCTGTAGGGGCGTATGCTATTGTGACAGCCATTTCGGTTTTATTGGGGACAATTTTAGGAGGCTATTTGAAACCAGAATATTTGAGATATGGTGGCGCCATTCTTTTTATTGTTTTAGGGGTACTCATGTTTTTGGATAAGCTATGAAAGAAGATATTAGAACAAAATATTTTAGAAAATATGGGATTGCTACCGTCTTAGTATTTGAAATCATTGCCTTTGTTGTGGTTGGTTTTTGGATTGGAAAATATGTAGACCAAAAACTGAATGCTCATAATCTCTTATTAGCCCTGGGAGTCATTTTAGGTTTTGCCGCAGGAATTTATAAATTCTATATAGATGCCAAAAGATTTCTCAAATGACCAAAGAAATACTTTTAAAAATAGAAAAAATAAATTTTATTTTAGGGGGAATGGCTCTTTTAGGGAGCCTTTACTGGACATCGCCAAAACTTTCTTTTTCTATATTGGCAGGCTTTCTTATTGTTTTTATTAACTTTTGGCTTTTAAAAACAATTATTTTTAAGTTATTGCAAGAAAAATCCAATAAATTAAGACTTGCTGTGGTGCTTGGAATAAAATATGTTTTATTGCTTGCTTTAATAGGAATTTCTATCACTTATTTTAATTTACATGTAGGGGGATTATTGATAGGAATATCCACCTTAGTAATAGCAATTATATGGAACACGGTTTTAATTGGTATCAAATTATCCCGGGATTGAATCTTCTTCCTTCTTGGGTAGCCGGATCCATTCTTGTTTTTAGTTTTATTTCTATTCTCTCTATTTTGGTTAATAGGGCCTTAAAAAAGAAAACCTCTTTGTTGGTTCCCGAAAGAGATTTTTCTCTTTTAAGTATTTTTGACGTGGCTGTAGAAAAAATACTTGCGCTCTCAGAAAGTATTATGGGGCACGATGGAAAACGATTTTTCCCTTTATTGGGGGCGCTATTTATTTATATTTTTATTTCAAATTTTTTAGGTCTTATCCCGGGCTTTCTTCCCCCCACTAATAATTTAAATACGAATTTTGCCTGTGCACTCACCGTATTTTTATATTACAACTATCAAGGATTTAAAGTGCATGGCATTAAATACTTAAAACATTTTATGGGCCCTGTCTGGTGGTTAGCTCCCATGATGGTTATTATTGAGGTCATTAGCCATTTGGTTCGCCCTGCTTCATTAAGTATTCGTCTTTTTGGAAATATTTCTGGAGATCATACGGTGCTAGGTATTTTTTCTAGCCTTATTCCTATAGGTGTGCCTGTTATCTTTTTATTTTTAGGGTTGTTTGTATCGTTTATACAAGCATTTGTGTTTACGTTGCTGTCGATGGTGTATATATCGTTAGCAACATCTCATGATCATTAAGAAAGGGGAAAAACGATGAAAAACAGTAAAACGATAAATAAATGGATCGTCGCACTTAAAACCTTCTTTTTCGTAAACTGTATTGGAATAGTTGCGTTTGCAGCTGAAGAGACTGCTCATGCAACAAATTCTGGCACAGATTCTACCGTAAAAGCAGCGCTGGCTTTGGCCTCTGGCTTTGGAATTGCGCTGGCTTCTTTTGGTGGAGCGCTTGGACAAGGAAAAGCAGCTTCATCAGCGCTTGAAGGCATTGCGAGAAATCCGGGAGCATCAGACAAAATTTTTGTTCCCATGATTATTGGACTAGCACTGATTGAGTCACTGGTTATTTATGCCTTGGTCATTGCGTTCATGCTTTCAGGAAAAATTTAATATCTTTTTTAAAAATTGACCTGTTTCTGAAGATGGCTGTGTCATTAAGTGTTCGGGTGTACCTTGGGCGAGAACATATCCTCCTTTTTCTCCTCCTTCGGGCCCCATATCTATAATATAATCAGAGGACTTAATGACATCTAAATGATGTTCAATTACAATAACTGTATTTCCTACTTCGACAAGTCTTTGGAGAACGAGAAGTAATTTTTGAATATCATCAAAATGAAGCCCAGTAGTGGGCTCATCTAGAATAAAAATGGTTTTTCCTGTATTTTTTCGACTTAATTCTTTAGCTAACTTAATGCGCTGTGCTTCTCCTCCAGAGAGGGTGGTTGCTTGTTGCCCTAAATGAATGTAGCCCAAGCCCACCTCAGCCAATGTTTTTAATTTTGATTTAATTTGAGGAATACGATCAAAAAATACAAGTGCTTCATCAACCGTCATTTCTAAAATTTCAGAAATATTTTTTTCTTTATAGTGAATATCTAATGTTTCTCGGTTGTATCGTTGCCCCTGACAGATTTCGCATTGAACATACACGTTGGGTAAAAAATGCATTTCAATTTTAATGAGACCTGCCCCTCCACAGGTTTCACACCGCCCCCCCGGAATGTTAAAAGAATATCGACCAGGCTTATATCCACGTACTTTAGAGTCTGGAAGCTGAGACATAAAATTGCGAATCAAAGAAAAAACACCTGTATAGGTTGCAGGATTAGATCTGGGCGTTCTTCCAATAGGAGACTGATCAATATCAATGACAGAATCTATATGTTCAATGCCACTTAAATTTTTATAAAGGCCCACTTTTTGTTTTGTATTATATAATTTTTGAGAGAGCGCTCGATATAAGGTATCTATAATGAGAGAGCTTTTTCCTGAACCAGAAACGCCCGTAATACAGGTCAATAATCCCAAGGGAATTTTAACAGATAAATCTTTAAGATTATTTTCTTGAGCCCCTTCAATAAATAAATATTTCCCAGTGGAAGGTCTTCGGTTTTGAGGAATGGGAATTTCTTTTTTTCTGCTTAAATAAGATCCGGTTAAAGAAGAAGGATCTTTCATAATTTCTTGAAGTGTTCCACAAGATACGATTTCCCCTCCGTGACGCCCTGCTCCTGGTCCTATATCAATAATATAATCTGCATTTCGAATGGTTTCTTCGTCATGTTCAACAACTAAAACAGTATTTCCTTGGGCTTTTAGATCTTTTAAAGCAGAGATTAATTTATGGGTATCCTTAGGATGAAGACCAATACTTGGCTCATCTAAAATATATAAAACTCCCATGAGAGAAGAACCAATTTGAGTGGCCAACTGAATTCGTTGGTTCTCTCCGCCAGAAAGACTAGCCGCAGGCCGGGCTAAAGTTAAATAGTGAACGCCCACATTAATTAAAAACTGTAGACGCTCTTTTATTTCTTTTAAAATGCGCGCAGCTATAAAAAATTCTTTTTCTGATAGAGAAATATCTTTAAAAAAGGCTAACGCTTGATCTAGGGAGAGGGCACAAATGCGATCGATGGAAAATCCATGGAGCGTAATAGAAAGTGCTTCTTGTTTAAGACGACTTCCTCTACACAAGGAACATAGTTCAGGGTGGAAAAAATCAAAGGACTCCACAGCTTCTTCATCTGGTGAATCCAAGAATTCATCTAATTGAGTTTGAATATCTTTAAAGCCAGTTCCTAAACATTGGGGACATGCTCCCATGGGACTATTAAAAGAGAAAAATCTAGGTTCAATTTCTGGAAAACTAGTTCCACAATCAATACATGCAGAAGTGGCACTTAAAAGCCACTCTTCTCCACTTTTTTCTCTTTCTATTTTAACCAGCTGATTTCCAAGATTTAATGCTGTTTCTAAAGAATCAAAAATTCGAGAAGATAATGAGGCATTTTTTAAGATAATGCGATCCACATAAACATCAATAGAATGTTTAATGTTTTTATTTAGATAAATAGGCAGGGAAAGATCTTTTGTTTCCCCATCGATTTTTACTTTTACAAATCCGCGAAGGCTTAATTCTCGAAGCTCTTTTTGATATTCTCCTTTTCTTTCTCGAACAAGGGGAGCTAAAATATTTATTTTTTCCTCCAGGGGAATTTTAAGAATTTGATCTACCATTTGATCAATGCTTTGAGAGGTAATTTCTTTTTTACACCGAGGACAATGGGCATGGCCGATTTTAGAAAAAAGAAGCCGTAGATAGTCATAAATTTCTGTAACAGTTCCAACAGTAGATCTAGGATTTTTAGAAACACTTCGTTGATCAATGGCAATAGAAGGGGAAAGACCATCGATAGATTCTACATCGGGCTTTTTAAGTTGTTCTATAAATTGTCGAGCATAGGTGGACAGAGACTCTACGTAGCGACGTTGTCCTTCTGCATAAAGTGTATCAAATGCTAAGGAAGATTTTCCAGAACCGCTGACCCCGGTAATCACGACCAACTGATCTCTAGGAATTTTTAGGCTAATATTTTTTAAATTATGTTCTTTAGCTCCAACGATTACAATGTGTTGAGACTCTGAGAATAAGGTCATTTTTTTATTGAGAAATAGCCTGGAGGGTGGTTTCTATTAACTTTTGAATGGCTTCAAGGCGTTTTTGTGAAGAAGCCTCAAATCGTAATACCAATACAGGCTGTGTGTTTGAAGCACGAATCAGTCCCCATCCATCTGAAAACTCTACTCTTACGCCATCAATATCAATGGTGTCATATCGAGATTTAAAATAATGTTTTGCTTTTTCTACTACCAAAAACTTTTTTTCATCTGAGCAAGGAATTCTAATTTCTGGAGTTGAAAATGTTTTAGGAAGCGTTCCTAAAAGATGAGAAAGGGATTCTTTAGAATTAGACAAGATTTCTAAAAGTCGACATGCGGCGTAAATAGCGTCGTCAAAACCATAATAACGATCTGCAAAAAACATATGCCCACTCATTTCACCCGCAAGCAATGCTTTTTCTTCTTTGATTTTAGATTTAATGAGAGAATGCCCCGTTTTCCACATGATGGGCCGGCCACCATTTTTTTTAATTTCTGAAAAAAGCTGATGGGTGCATTTTACTTCCCCAATAATAGGAGCCCCAGGATGTTGTTTTAAGATTTGGCGGGCATATAAGATTAAAAGCTTATCTCCCCACAAAATAGAACCTTCGTTATCAACCACTCCAATTCTATCGGCATCTCCATCAAAAGCGATGCCCAAATCAGCGCCCCTTTCTTTAACAGTAGCTATCAAAGAAGAAAGATTTTCGATGACGGTTGGATCTGGAAAGTGATTTGGAAAACGACCATCCATGGTGCAGAAAAGTTCAGTGACGTTACAGCCTAGTTTTTTAAAAAGATGAGGAGCAATGGGACCAGCCACTCCATTTCCCGCATCCACAACAATTTTCAAAGATTTTTTTAAAGAAAAATTTTTAAGAATAAACTGAGCATAGACATCCATAATATTAAAAAGAGATATATTTCCTTTTTTGGAACTTTTATAAAAAATTTTTTTCTGAATACGGTCTTTTAAGTCTTGAATTTGGTGACCATACAGAGAATTTCTATTAAGGCAAATTTTAAAGCCATTATATTCTGCTGGATTATGGCTCCCTGTGATAGAAACACCATGGTCAAATTCTTGATCGAAAACCGAAAAGTACATTAAGGGGGTTGGACAAATTCCAAGGTCAATCACATGGGTTCCTGTACTTAAAATTCCGCGAATAAGAGCTTTGGCATATTTTTCAGAAGTTAGGCGACAATCTCTTCCAACGGCCATATGGGATTCATTTTTTTCATGAAGCAAGGTTCCTAAAGCCTTTCCTAGATCTTCAGCAAAAGAATCTGAAAAATCACAATCTGCGAGTCCTCGAATATCATACTCTCGGAAAATTAAAGGATTTACGGTTTGAGATGTCATTGCGATTTCCTCTTTTTTACTAAAAAAGAAGCCAGCTTTATGGCCTCAATCATGCTTATAGGATTTGCTTTATGAGTGTTAGCAATATCATATCCTACCCCGTGGTCAACAGAAGTTCTAATGAGCGGAAGCCCAAGGGTTACATTTACGGCATGATGGAAATGTTTTAATTTAAAGGCTGAAAGGCCTTGGTCATGATAAAGAGCAATGGTTGCATCAAAAGAAGGGATCACGGAACGCCAATAAATAGAAAAATAACTATCGGTAGGGAAAGGACCTTCAAGAGACATATGATTTCTTTTTGCCCATAAAACAATAGGGTGCAGAATATTTTTTTCTTCCATCCCTAAAAGGCCACCCTCTCCCGCGTGGGGATTTAACCCTAAGATAGAAAGCCTTGGATGGTTTATTCCAAAATATGTTTTTAGATTTTTATGAACGGTTAATATCGTTTTTTTAAGAAGAGGTTTTGTAATCGTTCTTGGAACTTGAGACAAAGGAATATGCGTTGTGGCCAAGGCTAATCGATAGTAACCAGAGACAAAAAACATGATTGGATAAAAAGATTTTTTAAAATAATGCTCACATTCTTTTTTAAAGAAGCCTGTATGTCCCAGAAAATGAATTTTTTCTTGTCGGCTAATAGCGTATTTATCAACAGGAGCAGTCGCAATTGCAGAAATTTTTCCTTGAGTCCAAAGAAAAAATGCTTGTTTTAGGGCCCCTAAAGAAGAGGTTTGGGAAGTAAGAGGGGGAACAATGGAAACAGAACAACTTTTTGGAAATTTGAATAAAGTCGGTTTCCCAATGACAAGAGGGCGACATATCTTAAAAAGAGAATGGTCAGATAAGGCTTTTTGAATAATTTCTGGACCAATGCCCTTTTCTTCACCTTGGGTAATGCCAATAATGGGCAGCATCATTTAAGATTGTTTTTAAGAATTTTAATGTACGCTTCTTCTTTTTTTGTTTTTATCCATTGGGCTAGAATTTTTTTGAATTCTTTTTCATATAACATTTTTTGTATTTCATCTTTTGTTTCAGAATAACTTTTTTCTCCTTGAGAATGAATTTCTAAAAGTTCAATTAGGTGAATTCCGGCGCCTGTTTCAAAAGGGGCACTTAGGGTTTTTGGTTTTAAATTAGAGAGAACGTTTTTAAATGAAGGGCTTAAATCTTCTTCATTGGGGGTGCCAGCGTCTCCTTTATTTTCTTTTGTGGAAGGATCTAAGGATGTAGAATATTTATTTAAAAGAGCTTCAAAAGAAGAGCCATTTTTGTAATCTGTATATGCTTCTTGGGCCAGGGCCATTTTTTTCTTTTTGTCAGAAGCGGTTTCTGCTGGGAAAAAAATTTGGCGCAAATGGTAGCTTTTTTTTAACGATTTTCCTTTCACAAAGGTATAATAATAAGAGCGAATATCTTCTTCTTTGATAGTGATGGAAGATTTTATTTCTCGTTCTAAGAGTTTTTGTTGCTCAATGCTTTGTTTAATATTGTCTCTATATTGCTTATAGCTCATCCCCCGTTGTTTTAGAAAATCTTGAAGATCTTTTTGTGTTAATCCCTGATTTTTTAAAATAGAGCTAATTTGCGAAGAAATTTCTTCTTCATCTGCTGCGAGGTTCAATTTTTTAATGAGTTGTTTAGTGAGGCGATCTTCAATCAAAATGTCTAAAATAGCTTTATCTGATGGAAGCTCTGATGTTGGGACATTTTTTTTAAACTCTTGAATATCCGAAAGAGTAATAATGTCATCATTAATAATAGCCATAATACGATCCACTAAGGCCGAACGAGCAGGAAAAACAAAGAAAAAAACCAATAAAAACAAAAGTTTATGCAACATGTGGCCGTTCTATCAAAAACTTTAAAAGATGCCAATAGAAAAGTGGAGACGTCCACGAGGCTCATCGACTTCTTTTTGGTGGTGAAGGATAAATCCATAATCTAAGCTTAAAGGGCCAATAGGAGTGTCATAGCGAAGGCCTGGACCCAAAGAATTTCGAAATTTATTTCCCTTAACAGGATTATCAAAAAACACATTTCCACCATCAAAAAAGAATGCAAGTCCAAATCCAGAATAAACGTGAAATTGAAGTTCAGATTTATAATTAATAAAAGAGGTTTCAAAAATCTGTCTATTTTTTGTATCTGAACCAATAATATCTTCTCTAAATCCTCGAATGGAGGCTCGCCCCCCTAAATAAAAACGTTGATCTACAGGAATAGGAAAATCAGTAAAAAAAGCATGTGCATATCCTCCCCTTCCTAATAGGGCCAGAGTTATCCACGGCCAAGGGGTAAAGTACCAGCTGGTAGAAAGAAGCGTTTTGCTAAAACTAATATCTGGATCAGAACCTATAACTGGAGAAAAAAATGAGCTTGAAATAGAATGAGAAGACCCCCTGGATGGATTAAAAGCATTATCTCTAAAATCCAATAACAAAGAAGGCCCCAAGGAAGCAATATATTTATCTTGTACGTCTCGAATATCTATCGCTCTAAAAATATCCCTATATTCAAAAAGATATTGAATGGATAAACGTAAAAAATCCCATAGGCCTTTATCTAAGCTAAATTTGCCAGACCAGGAACGTTCATCAAAGGGAAGAGTAGATTCTTTTTTATGAGATGCATTAAGACGTGCCACAAAAGGAATCCCCCCTAAATAAGGCTCTGAAATCCCCATTTGAATATCTCTTTCTAAAAAACGATATCCTTGAATTTTCCTATTAAGTTCTCCTCGGAGAGAAACGACACGATTCCAACCTCCAATATTTCGATATGCAAGTCCTGAAAATCCATGAATTCCATCATCTGTTTTATAACCACTTCCAAGTTCCATGAGGCCAGGCATCCGTTCCGTTGCTTCAATAAGGACATCATTTTCACCGGCTGTAAAATCCTCTTTTAAAGGGCGAATTTTAAGGCTACTAAAGAGACCAAGTTTTAGGAGTTGATTTTCAGAACGCTGAATTTCTTTTGGATTCCACACATCTCCTTTTTTGATTGTGAGTTCTCTTTCTAAAACACGATTTCTCGTGCGAACCATGCCCCGAAATAAGATAGCACCAATTTTTGTTTGAGGGCCCTCAATAATGTGAATATTTAAAAAAGCAAAGGTTAAATCTTTTGAATAGGCGATGAGTTTTTCTGTTCCTAAGTGCTCAATTTGGCATTTTAAAAATCCATGCTCTTTATAAAGGGTAAGAATGTTATTTAAATGAACTTCAAGTTGGAATAAATTTAAAGGAGCTTCGCCGGGCAAATTTAGTGCTTCTAATAATTCTTTTTCAGAGAAAAAGGAATTCCCAGATAGTTTAATATCTTTAATGAAAGTTTGATAGCCTTCCTCGATATAAAATTCTGGCTCGATACTTTTTCTGTCCATGTCCCAATTCAAGTTTTGAATAGAAACTTTCGGAAATAAAAAGCCCTGAGTTTTAAGATGATCAATTAAAAGCTGTGGCAATTCATCAAAATCATCTGGGCTATAATATTTTTTTAAAATAATAGGGGGAGAGAGGCGCTTGATCCAAAATTGATAATAGTCAGCATCAAATGTTTTGTTACCAGAAATAATAAATCCTCTAATCTTAACAGGCTCCGATTCAGAAATATTAAAAATAATTTTTTTAGTATTATCCTTTTCATCTAAGAAGGAATCATAGGATACTCTAACATGAAAGAAGCCTTCTTTTTGATATAGGGTGATGATGTGTTTAACAATATCTTCGATAGAAACACTAGGAAGCATTTCTTCGTTGGCCACGATGGGAGACAATAGGGTGTAATCATTAAATTCACTAGCTCCTTTGAATTCAAAAGAAAATTGGGGGCCTGGGGTAATGGTTAAAAATAAACTTACTTTTCTTTTGTCCGGAGAAAAAATGATCTTTTCCGGCGAAAAATGAGCAGAAATATAGCGTTTTTTAAAAAAGTATTTTTTTAGACTTAAGATTTCTTGTTCTACTTCTTGAGGATAATATAGATCCCCTTCATCCAACGAAAGAAGGCGTCTTACTTCTTTAGATTTCGGTTTTCCAATAGATTCAACGATAATATGTTCGATGATGGCCGGAACTCCTTCTGTAATTTCAAAAAGAATATGAAGCTCATGGGGCTTTTGAGGAGCAAAAAATTTTACTTGGATAGAAGTTTGAAAGTAGCCAGATTCTTGATACAAATTTTCAATGGCAGTTTTGTCATCCATAATGGCCTGTTCAGAAAAGAAAGAATCTTCCCGTGAACGGATGGTGCGGGAAAGCACAATAGAGGAGAATAAAGAATTTCCTTTAAATTCAATACTTTCAATTCGTTTGGAAAGCTCTAATACGAAAGAGAGCTCTAGGGAGTTATCTTTAATGGGGATTAGGTGAACAGATATATTATGAAATTTTTGGGAGAGATAGAGGGCTTTAATTTTAGCATTTATTTTCTTTTCTAAAAAAGGGGAACCCTTTAATTTTTGAAGATCCTGTATCACTTCTGAGGTATCAAACTCCTTCGGAGCCACAATAGATACTTTTTGAATCAAGGCGCCCTCAAAATTTTGAGCCGCTGCGGAAAAAGAAGAAAATAATAGGAAGAAGAAACAAATTATTGGACGGGTAGCATTGGGCAGTCCCCAAAGAATTATGTGTAAGATGTGTTTCATCTGAATTCAAATTGAGCTTTTAAATCCACCCCTAAGCTCGAATTATCCTGCAATTCTTCATCGCTTAAATCTTCCCACAGCCCAAGAATAGAAAGATTTTTATTAATATTAAACTTTAAGTTAAATTCTTTGTCTGCAAAAATAGATGTTTTATCCAGCGTGGACGTAAACGTGGTATCAATTTTTCTTCCAAGCTCTTTAGCAATAAAAATTCTTGGAACGGTTGCATGTTTTGTATCAGAATACGAAGGAGACAGGCGAAAAGTAACGCCCAAGGATTTTTTAGTAGCGGCTTGAAATTTTTCTTGAACTCCTCCTAAGAAAAGGGATCCTAGTTCTGAAGAAGCAACATCTAAAGTACCATGTTTTTCAATTTCTGCTCGCGTAGAACCTAAAGCAAGAAGTGAAAAAATATCTGCTTCTGGAAGAGAGGGCTGGGAGGAAAGATGAATATTATATTCTGCTAGAGTTCCATCTACGCCTAGAGATATTTTATATTCTTTAACGGAGGTTTCGGCATTAATTAAAAATCTAGGATTTATTTCAACAGGATTATCAAAATGCATATTAATAAAAGTAAGAGAAAAATCATTTCCTTTAAATTGAGCAGTTCCAGAAATTAAATCAATATCTCCTAAAACGTTGGGAAGGGTGCTTGTACCAATGATGCGTAGAGAGCCCTTAGTTTCCAAATGGGCGAGGTTATTTTTAACAAAAATATTTTTAGGTGCTTCCAAGGCGATATTAAATTCAAAAATAGGTTTTTCTATATCTTGAATTTTGGGAAGATATCGAGATTTTCTTAGAGAAATAATTTGAGATTGCCAATTTATATTTTCTTTATAAAGTGCTTCATGAATTAAAATTTTTCCTGTGAATTGATAGGGTAAATGGTCTCCCCGAACAAAGAGCTCTCCAGAAGAAGTGCTATTTATCCAATCAGGATATTGCATATGAACATGATTAAGGCTTACATGAAGATCCAAAAGGGGATTTTTATTAGAAACAAAAAGAACATCCCCCGATAAATCAAAATCCCCGCCCCCTAAAAACCCTTTAAATTTATCAATAGAAACTTTATTTTGGCTAAAGCTAACATTAGAAGAGATATTCTCTAGGGGAGCAGAAAACCACATAGTTTTTAATTTCCCATCTGTAATTAAGAGATTTCCAGAAAAAAGAGGGGCCGTTGTTTTCCCTTGGATGCGAACAAACACCTTGGCTTCTCCCTCACTCTTTTCTAGGTGTGGAACTAAAATCTGCAAGAGCTGAAGATTAAAAGGCCCTTCCAGGGAAAAGGAAATATTTTCTTGGGCGTCTTTTTCTCCCTGAATTAATAGTTTTGTATTTTGGCTCAATAGAGTTGTTGGAAAAAGTTTTAGAGTGTTATTTTTAATTTCTAAGAGAAGGGGATTGGCTAATGTATAGGAGGTATTAGAGCCTGTGAGATTCAACTCTGATATTTTAAGCGAAGCTGTATTTAATTTCGAGGGCATGAGTTGTCCTTTTACATTTAAAGATCCGGAAGAAAGGATTTTTATATCGAAAATTTTTTTTTGACGTAATTGTAGGTAGTGTCCGAGATCAAAATGAACAAAAGTAGAAGTAAGCTGATAAGAAAAAGAGGAATCGAGAGTTAATTGGCCTGAACTTAAGAGCTGTTTATCAAATAAAGATGCTGAAAGAGTTAAAAGGTGATTTTTTAATTCAGCCTTAAAAGAGGAAGGACCTACTTTTTCTCCGTTTAAAGATGCGTCCGGCACATCAACATACAGATGTCCTGAGGGGTTATTAAGAAAACCACCAACCATTAGTTTAAGTTTTAAAGGCCCTCTTAAAAAAGAGGGTAAAGAATCAAATTCTTCTAGGCGAAGATTTTGAGATTCAGCCAAAAGAGTAAGTTGGGCATTTTTATACTCACCCTCTATTTCTAAAAAACCTGCTTTTTTTTGTAGTCTGGATTTTCGAATAGAAATAGTATTATTTAAAAAGATAAGAGGAATGGACAAAGAAGAAAAGTGTTCTTGCGCAATATTAAAGTCTTTAACCTCCATGGTTAAAGATCCATGAAGAGAATTTTTTAAATCTAAGGAAGCTTCTATAATGCCCTGAGCAAGTCGAGTGGGGTGCTTAAAATTTATTTTAGTGGTTAATAGGTCATTTTTTAAAGAAGAAGAGGCATCCATATTACCTAAAAAAGTATTTTCAAAAAAAACATCTTTTAGAGAAGAACGAAAATTAAACTGTGAAAAACCCGATAAAACATCCCCTTCTAACAATCCCTTTCCTTTAAGCTTATATTTTTTTGTGAAGATTTTTTCTAAATCAAAATTTTCAGATGAAAAATGAAATTGTTTGGTATCGGAAGCCAGGGCCTTAATCATAAAAGGCACATCATTAATTAGCAGTGATGCGGATTCAATTTTATATTGAGCGCCCAGCTTAAAAGAAGCAGAAGCATTTAAATCACCGAAATCAGATATAAATAAAAAATTAGAAATATCCAGCGATGTAGAACTTAATGAAAAGGAAGAGGAGAGCGTTTTAAATGTATGCCGTTGCACCCGCGTTCCTTGAAGCTCAAGTTTCCCATTTATTTTTAGAGCTGGCGTAATAAGCCCCTCAACAGAGAGACTTTCTATGCCAAAAGAGGTAGTTTTATAAACAGCATCAAGGGGCTTTGAGAGAAGTTTTAAAAAATATTTTTTATTCTTTTGAGAATTAATTTGAAGGGTTAAAGAAGTGCTTTTAGCTTCTATGTCGTTATTTTTAAAGTGAAGAAAAGCATCTACAATTTTTATTTCATGAAAATCAAAGCTGAAGATAGGCGTCCAAGGAATAGAAAGACGAGATTTTTTAGGGGTTTTTTCTTTAGAAGATTTTAAATATATTTCAAGAGAGGGTTTTTCAAAAACAGCTTTACTTAGAGCAATTTGTCCTAAAAAAAGTTGACGAATTTGAATGGAAGCGCCTATGCGGGGGATATGAATGTGGGTTTTAGAAGCCTCTGGATTGGCAGAATCAATAATATCAATATCATGGATGTTTAAACGAGCCCTCAGCAAAGAAAGGTTTATTTTTTTAATAGTAACTTTTAAATTAAGTTCGCGAGTTAAAACTGCTTCGAGGTAGGGTTTTAGAAGATAATCAAGAAGATTTCCATGCCCTATATAAAAAAGAATACATCCTACACCAATAAACAATGGAAGAAACCAACTTAAGAGTTTTTTCATGGGTTATGATGTAATTTTTGTTCGAATTTTTCTAATTTTATCTGCAATGTCTCGATAATATTTATCTTCTTTTTCAATCTGTCTAAGACAAGATAATGCCTTAGACATGTTGCCACTCAATTCAAAGGCTTGGCTTAAGACATAAAGTAGTGCAAGTCTTTGTTCTTTGGGAAGTTTATCAAAAGATAACGTATTTTGATAGAGAGTTTTTTCTAAAATAGAAATAGCATTAAAGAACTCTCTATTTTCAAGGTAACACATGCCCATCAATAAAGAGTGGTTAAGCTGTTTTAGGAAGTCTGTTTGTGGAATTTTGTTGGTAGTTTTTTGTAATAAAGAAATAGCTTCAGAAAATAAGCCCATTTCTTTATAGGCAATGGCCACATCATATAAGGCATCGGCCGAGAGCTCTTCTAAGGGGGTATGAAGGTAAATAGGAGCAGAAGTTTCTTTTTTGGATACCAAGAAGCCTAAATCTTCCTCTAAGGAGCGGATTAGGTCTTCTGGAGAAGGGCTTTCTTTTTGTCCAAAAAAAATTTCTTTTTGTTTATCAATGCGGGCTAAACCCTCTTTGGCTTTTTGGTGAGCTTCTTCTTGTTGGGGAATTTTTTTAAGAATAGTTTCATATGCTTTTTGAGCATCATCTAATAAATTTTCTTCTTCTAAAAGTTTTGCTTGTTCAATTTCGGGTGGTTTTCCTAAAAGAATATCTAGTTTAGCTAGATTGTGTTTTTCTAAATTCAGCGTTCTTAGTTTTTTCCATATATCTCGATTTTTCGGAAAAAGCTTAAAAGCATAATATAGGAGTAAAAGGGCTTTAGAATAAAGATTTTGTGCAATAGCTTTTTCATGGGCCAGCTTAAATTCTTGAAACGCCTCTGCAGTGTGCCCTAGCTCGACATATATTTCGCCCATTTTTTCATGAGAAAAAAAATCATTGGGATTTAGGGTGTTCATTCTCATGCTTATTTCTAAGGCTTGGTCAAAGGCATGATTTTTTAAAAATAACTCAAGGGCTTTTTTAAAAACTTCATAAGCAGAAAAATTTAAGTGTAAATGTTCATAGGCTGAAGCCAAAGATAAATATAGAGCAGGATCTAAGGAAGAAAACCAGGGAATGGCCTTTTCATAGGCGGCAATAGCTTTTTTGTAAGAATTTTTTTTAAAAAACAGATCTCCTACTTTTTGGTACAAATAGGCAGCATCAGAATATTTTTTTTGTTTTAAAAATTCAGAAATTTCATCTAGGAGGGCATATTCATCCATTAATTACTCTAAGATTTTTATTAACCTCTGAAATAATTTTTCCACCATGAGGGGTACAAACAGCCAAGTCTTCTATTCGAACGCCTCCCCAGTCGGGAATATAAATGCCAGGCTCTACTGAAAAAACCATATTCTCTTCTAAAATATCTTCACTGACATGACTTAACATGGGGCGTTCATGAACAGCTAACCCAATGCCATGTCCTAGGCTATGGCCAAAATATTTTCCATACCCCTTTTTTTCGATATAATCTCTGGCTATTTTATCAATTTCTTTTCCTTTTTTCCCGGGATAAATTTTTTCAGTAGCTAGGTCATGAGCATCTTTGACAATGGTATAAATTTTCTTTTGAAGAGAAGATATCTTTCCCAGGCCAATCGTGCAGGTTTCATCAGAACAATACCCTTCCACGATGGTACCAAAGTCAATGGTAATAAGTTCTCCTTTTTTTATTTTTTTTGAAGACGCTCTTCCATGCGGAAGGGCGCCCCTTTTTCCAGAAGCAACAATAGTATCAAAAGACAGTTTTTCTCCCCCGCTTTCTCGGATGGCACGTTCTAACATAAATGCAATCTCTTCTTCTGTGAGGCCAGGTTTTATGTGCGGAAAAATCTTTTCAAAAGCAAGTTTATTGACATGAATGGCTTTTTGAATTTTTTGAATTTCTGTTTTGGTTTTAACCATTCGAATATAAGCAGGATCTTGGGTAATGGGTACCAATTCTACACCTGAAAGCCCCTTTTTATAATGTAGGTATTGACCGTAGGTTAAAGATCCCGCTTCAAAACCAAGCCGAGAAAGATTTAATTTTTTTAGTTCTAAAGCAATAGAAGCCGTAGAATCTCGGGCCACTTGTATGATGGTAAATCCTTTAACTTGTTCTTTGGCTTGAGACATGTAACGAAAATCTGAAAAGAAAAAAGAACTTTTGTGGGTAATGAGAAGTGTGGCTGTAGATCCTGTAAAGCCAGATAAATACCGAACATTTTCCATATTAGAAATCAGCAAAGCCGAAATATGATAGTCATTAAAATATTTTTGTATAAACGGATTCATTCTAAAGACCTTTCTATGGTTTGAATAAGGGCGCTTAGCCCAAGTTCATAGCTTTTTACTCCAAATCCGATGACTTGACCATTCACAATATCTGAAATTAAAGAGTGTTTTCGAAAAGGTTCTCGTTGGTGGATATTGGTGAGATGAACTTCTACGGTGGGAAGATGGGCCGTTAGTAAAGCATCTCGAATGGCAACACTTGTGTGGGTATAGGCAGCGGGATTAATAAGAATGCCCGATACTTTTTTAAAAGATTGTTGAATTTTAGAAACAATGCGTCCTTCAATATTAGATTGATAGAAAAGGGTTTTATAGCATTTTTGTTTGGCAGCTTTTTGAATACGGTCATTAATGGATTTTAATGTGGTGGTGCCATAGAGGTTGGGCTCTCTTTTTCCTAAGAGATTTAAGTTGGGGCCATGGATAACCAGTATTTTTTTCATTTTTGTATTTTTTGAAGAAGGTTTTTTAAAAGAGTTACTTTTTTAAAGCTGAGCTTATATTCAGGAACAGATTTCTCAGCAAGAAAATAAAGCGCTTCTTTATCTTCGGGGCAATGTTTTAGAAAGGCCTGTGCAAAGCTTTGCGCTTTCTCATGCTTATTGAGCTTTGCTGAAGAAAGCATCGCAATTCGAAGTGCTGTTAAATTATTTTTGTCATGTTCTAATACTTTTTGGGATTCTATATGGGCTTTTGTAAAATGGCCCCGCTGATAATAAATTTGGGACAATAGAGCTCGGCCAATAAAATAATTGGGATGCCATTTTAAGCCTTTTTCTAGAACCTCAGAAGCAGTTTCTAAATTGTCTAAAGAACGATGTACTTCTGCCAAGGGCACAAAATATTTAGATCTTGGATTTTTTTTATAGAGATGAGAATAATAATCCAAAAGCTCTAGATTTTTTTCTTTAAAATCCATTTTACCATTATAACAATGGATTTAGAGATAAGAAAACTAAAAAATTTAGAAGGGAATATCTTCGTCTCCAGCTTGATTTTCAGCTTCACTTGCAGGGTTTTCTACAAATGTAGAATCTTCTAAAACATCTTGAGGAGCGGCAGATTTGGAATCATTAGAACCCAAGAATTGAACTGTATTGGCTACCACTTCTGTGGTGTAACGTTTATTTCCGTTTTTATCATCCCAAGAACGGGTTTGAAGGCGACCTTCTACATATACTTGGCGACCTTTTTTGAGGTATTCGTTGCAAATTTCTGCCAATTTCCCCCATGCCACCACTCTATGCCATTCAGTTCTTTCTTTTTTTTGGCCTTCTTTATCAACCCAGCTTTCAGATGTGGCGAGATTAAAACGACACACACCTAGACTTGAGCTTGTATATTTCATTTCTGGATCTGCCCCAAGACGTCCCACTAAAATAACTTTATTAACTCCTCCTCCAGCCATTATTGCCTCCTTGTATGAATGTTTGAGCTGAGCCAAACATAGCTCTTTCTTGGGCCCTGTCAAGAGGGATGTTTATTTAACGTCTTTTAAATGTCGGAAAACAAGGCGCATGACTTGAGGAGTGGATAATCTTTCCCCCCGAAGATTTCTTAAGCTCCTTAAAAAGCCTTCTTGATTAAGCATTTTTTCAGTAAGTCTATCTTCCCATTGAAGAGATCGAGCAGTATTTCGGAAAGCTTCTTCAAAGGTGAAATGAGGTTCCATTCGTAGTTTTTCTACTTCTCTTACATAACGGTTAGAAAACACACGGCTAATTTCAACACATTCAGCTTCTGTTAATGCGCCTTTAAGCCTTAAAATAGAGTCTTGAAGACCCTTACCAAGACCCCTTGCCCTGAAATCTTCATTTAAAAGAGGAGAGACTACATCAGAATCTATTCCCATAATATCATCCACGGGTTGAATAACGCCCTTCTCTAGGGCATGAGCAGCTGACATAATAGTTACATCGAGGACTTCTACCTTAAGATTTTTAACATTCACATCAATTGCTACCGCATTGTCAGTGTTGATATTTGGATTTTCTTCTATAAATGAGAAGAGAAAACGTTGAGGAGATTCTTGTTGAACACTATCTAATACAGGGGTGGAAAGACCTGCTTCTTCAAATGCACCAAACATGGCTTTTCGGAAGTCGCGATCCAAAAGAGTGGCCATAACAGAAGTAGGAAGAGAAGTTAAAGTAACTTGGCGCCCCTTAAGGCTTAAGGCAGCAGAAAATTCGGGAGTTTTTAAAAATATGGTTTCTCCTGCATTTGTTAGTACATCATTTCTAGCATTTCTGGAATCTGACAAATATTGTTCAAAAGCACGATAAAGAAGAGAAGCCATCGTTACTATGGGTTTAGATCTTTTTAAAGAATCCAAATCTAAACTTAAAGATAAGCTATATTGGACACTAACTTTAGCGCCCCTACTCCACAGATTACATTCGATTCTACTAGCCCCATCATTTAAAATAATGGTATTTCCATTACCATTAACCTGAACCAATCTTTCAGTTTCTCGTGTTAACAAAAAATCATATTCATGGAGAGAGTTAAATAAAACAGCTGCCAAAGAGGTGCTATCTGGGGTCCAGGGAATTTCTACAACAAAGGGATCTGCAGAGGCAATGGTTCCTAGAAATAAAATAGCAGTTAAAAGAAGACTTGAGGTTAGTTTTTTCATGAAAAAATCCTTTCTTGAAAAAGGGGATGAGCATCTATACCTGTTGCCTATTTTTTTGTCAAGTTTGGGGCATCTAAAATTTCCTCTAAAGATTTATTCAAAAAAAGACGATATATTAAATGATGAGAAAAGAGGGGATAAAACAAAAAATAGCCAATGATTATCTAGTCTTAGCGCAAAAATATCGAAAACAAGGGCGTTTTCAAAAAGCTCTGAATGCGCTTCGAGTATCCTTAAACACATGGCCGAAATTTGCCGAGGCACATCATGAATTGGGATTAGTACATCGACAGCTAGGCGAAAGCCAAGAAGCTATTGTGGCATATCAAAAGGCTTTAAAGCTAAAATCTAAAAGTGCTCCTACGGCTCTTAATTTAGGAATTTGTTATTTATATCAAGAAAATGAACCAAAGGCGTTAGAGTATTTTAAAAAAGCGATTCAATGGGACCCTCATTATGCGTATGCTTATTTTAACTTAGGCTCTACCTATTTTGACCAGGGGAAAATAGATTTAGCCATTGAAAATTTAGAAAAAGCCATTCGGCTTAATCCTCAATATTTAGCTTCTTATGAAATTTGTGCTATGGCATACTTACTGTTAGGACAAAAAAATAAAGCAGATGCACTCTATCAACGGTCAGAAAAATTTAAACGCCGTGCCCGACTTAAAATTGCCGTCGGGGAATAATAAAACCAATATTATTTTACTGTCTTTGGCCACGGCCATTGTGTTGGCCATCTTAAAATTTTCCGTTGGGTGGTTTACTAATTCTATTGCCATCATATCCCTGGCGGTTGATTCATTTGGAGATATTTTATCTTCTATTTTTAATTATACCTTTATGAAAAAGGCCCAAGATCCTCCTGACGAAGAACACCCGTACGGCCATGGCAAGTTTGAAAATTTTGCCTCTTTTCTTCAAAGTTTGGTTTTAGTTGTTTCTGCAGGGATTGTTATTTGGAAAGCTATCTATAAGCTCATGGGACATGAAACGGTACATCATGTTGGGCTCGGGGGCGGCGTTATTATTGTGAGTTTTATTTTAAGCTTTGTGGTTGGGCATAAAGTAGAACGTGTGGGGAAAAAAGAAGGCTCCTCTCTTCTTCATTTAGAAGCAGCGCATCTTCTCATGGATAGTTATCTTTATTTAGTTGTTTTTGTTTCCCTTATTTTGTCTCATTTTGGATTTTCAATGTTTGATCCTATTGCATCTTGTATTGTGGCATTCTACATTCTTTGGATTTCTTTTAAGATGTTAAGGCTTTCGTTTGATGTTTTAACAGATCGATCATTAACACTAGAAGAAAAAGAACAAATTTTTCAAATTATTAGAGAGCATTACCCCACGATTTTAGGCTATGATCGATTTCAATCTAGACGATCGGGTTCTCGAAAACTTATTAATTTTAGACTTTTTATTTGTAAAAAATTGTCTTTAGGAAAAGCACACGATATTATTGACCACATCGAAAGAGAAATTGAAAAGAAAATTTTAGATACAGAAGTTACCATCCATCCAGAACCTACTAAAGAAGAGTGTTCAAAACATGAGCATGTGCTTGAATCTCGCCATTTTTCAGAATTTTCAGAATAAGGTATTGACTCACTTTTTAGTCCCCGACTATACTTAAACGATTATGGATATAGGTGCGATTGTCATGGCGGCAGGATTGGGGACGCGGATGAGATCCCAAACCCCCAAAATGCTTCATCCTCTCTGCGGAAAACCTCTGATAGGGCATGTGCTCGATCTTTTAATTCAGGCCAAAGTAAAAAAAGCAGCTATTGTGGTAAGTCATCACAAGGAAGAAATTATAACGTATGTTAAAAAGCAGTATCCAAAAGCCCCTTTTATTTTTGTGGACCAAAAAACTCCTTTGGGTACGGGCCATGCGGTTTTAAAAACCCAACATTTATTTAAAAATTTTAAACTTCCTCTGGTTATTTTATCTGGAGATGTTCCGGGCCTTACTCTTGCTACTTTAAAGGCCTTCGTAGAAGCACATGTTTCATCAAAAAAAGAATTAACTTTGGCTACGGCTATTTTAGAAGCATCTTATCCTTATGGACGGGTGGTTCGGGATTCCCATGATCATGTCGTAAAAATGGTGGAAGCCAAAGATGCCACAGAAGAAGAATTAAAAATTTCAGAAATGGGAGTAGGATTATATTGTGTAAATGTAGAGCCCTTATTTCAATCTCTTAAAAAGATTACTCCTAATAATGCTAAAAAAGAATATTATTTAACCGATATGGTAGGGCTTATTGAAAGTAAACACGCATTTGTGATTCAACAAAAGGAAGAAGTGATGGGAATTAATACACGAGAAGAGCTATCTCGCCATGAAAAAATATTTCGGGAAAAAATAAATCAAGCATGGATGCTTAAAGGAGTAACGCTTTTAGATCCCCAAACAACCTATATTGATAGCGAAGTAAAGCTTTCCGAAGATGTTTTAATTTATCCACAGGTTCATCTGTATGGAAAAACAACCATTGGTAAAAATACCATGATAAAAACAGGGAGCGTCATTACAGATAGTCACATCGGGGCTCAAGTGACCATTAAAGAATATAGCGTGATTGAAGAAAGTACGATTGAAGACCAAGCCATTATTGGGCCTTTTGCTAGACTTAGACCTGAAACGAAAGTGAAAAAAAGGGCTCGGGTAGGAAATTTTGTAGAACTTAAAAAAACAGTATTGGGAGAAGAATCTAAAGCCAATCATCTAACTTATTTGGGAGATGCTACGATTGGCAAAGATGTCAATGTGGGGTGTGGCGTTATTACCTGTAACTATGATGGAGGGCTTAGGTACTCAGGAAAAGCAAAAACTGTCATTGGAGATAAATCGTTTATTGGAAGTGATTGTCAGTTGATTGCTCCCCTAACGCTTCAAAAGGGATCTTATGTGGCTTCTGGAACCACCGTAACAGAAAATGTTCCCAAAGATTCTTTAGTCATTGCTCGAGTAAAACAAATGACTAAAAAGGGATATATGAAAAAACTGTGGGCCAGAAGTAAAAAAAGAAAAAAATAATATGTGTGGAATTGTTGGATATTTAGGGTATCGAGAACCTAAAGAAATTTTATTTAAGGGATTAAAAAGGTTAGAATATCGAGGCTATGATTCTGCCGGCATTGCTCTTTTTCAAGAGGGGAAAATACAGGTTAAGCGATGCTTAGGAAAATTATCTCAATTAGAAGAAGTCATACAAGAAGCTTCTTACCATTCTACTCCAACTCAAAATACATATATAGGGATTGGGCATACCCGTTGGGCGACTCACGGAAAACCATCTGAAAAAAATGCTCACCCTCACCAGGCCGGTCCTATCGTATTGGTTCATAATGGAATTATTGAAAATTATGCTTTATTGAGAGAAAAATTATTATCGAAAGGGCACATACTTTCTTCAGAAACAGATAGTGAAGTAGTAGCGTATCTCATTTATGATTATTTTAAAAAAGGACTTTCGTTTGAAGAAGCAGTGTTTTTGGCTATTCAAGAATTAAAAGGATCTTATTCTTTAGGAATTTTATGTGAAGAAGAGCCCACCAAACTCATTGCTGTTAGAAATGGGACGCCCTTAGTAGTGGGGGTGGGAGAAAAAGAAAACTTTATTGCTTCTGATATTCCTGCACTTTTGGAATACACAAAACGTTTTATGTATTTAAATGACCATGAGATGGTTATTTTTACGCCGGGCCATCTTCAAGTGAAAAATATTGAAGGAAGAGAGATTAAAAAAGAAATTAATTATATTAACTGGACGCAAGAGATGGTTGAAAAAGGGGGATACCAGCACTTTATGCTTAAAGAAATTCATGAGCAACCCCAAGCCATCATTAATACGCTTCAAGATCGGGTCAGTAAGGACAAACACGCGCTTTATTTAAAAGACTTAAAACTTTCAGAAGCCGACATTAAAAATATTCGGAAAATTTTCTTAGTTGCCTGTGGAACTGCTTTTCATGCCTCCATGGTGGGGAAATATTTAATTGAAGAGATGACAAGAATTCCTTGTGAACTCGATTTAGCATCAGAATTTCGATATCGTGATCCTATTATTAAAAAAGGAGATTTATTGATTATCACTTCTCAATCAGGGGAGACGGCCGATAGTCTTGCTGCTCTAAGAGAAGCTAAAAAACGAGGAGCAACGGTTATTTCTATTTGTAATGTGAAGGGAAGTTCTATTGACCGAGAATCTGATTCTACGATTTATACCTATGCGGGGCCTGAAATTGGGGTTGCTTCTACCAAGGCCTTTATGACGCAGCTTACGGTATTTAATTTGCTCGCCATTCATTTGGGGCTAACGTTAAAAACATTGTCCTTAGAAAAAGCCACTCCCTATGTGCAAGATTTAGTTCGACTCCCTTATTATGTAGAAGAAATCTTAAAACAAGAACCGAACATTAAAAAAATTGCTCAGAAATTTTATCGCAAAAAAACATTTTTATATTTAGGGAGAGGATTAAGCTTTCCCATTGCTTTAGAGGGTGCATTAAAGCTTAAAGAAATTTCTTACATTAATGCAGAAGGATATGCGGCAGGAGAAATGAAACACGGTCCTATTGCCTTGGTCGATGACGATACGCCTGTTATTATTTTAGCTCCTCAAGATAAATATTATGAAAAAGTATTAAGCAATCTAGAAGAAATTAAGGCCAGAGAAGGGATTGTGATTGCTATTGGATCTGAAGGAGATACTCATTTGGAAAAAATTTCAGATTATTTTATTTCTATTCCTAAAAAAAGTGACAATATTACGCCGCTATTATTGACCCTGCCAGTACAACTCATTGCTTATTATATTGCCGTTAAAAAGGGGACGGATGTGGATCAGCCTCGTAATCTGGCTAAAAGCGTTACCGTCGAATGAAATTAACAGAACTGAATGAACGGCAAAGAGAGGCGGTTGAAAACCTAGAAGGGCCTTTATTAGTAGTGGCAGGAGCGGGAAGTGGGAAAACCCGTGTTTTAACCTATCGCATTGCCAATTTAATCGATCAAAAAAAAGCAAGACCCAATGAAATTTTAGCAGTAACGTTTACCAATAAAGCTGCTCGTGAAATGAAAGAAAGGGTTCAAAAAATTCTTTCTCTTCCCAGTGACCAACTGTGGGTTTCTACCTTTCATTCAAGTTGTGTTAAAATTTTAAGGCGAGAAATTGAAGTACTGGGAACGTATACACCTGCCTTTACGATTTATGATGAACAAGATCAACTTTCAGCCATTAAAAAGACTTTAAAAGAATTAAATTGGGATGAAAAAGTCATTCATCCCAGAGCGGCACAATCTCGAATTTCTCATGCTAAGAATTGTGGACTAACTCCCGAGAAATTTTTAAAAAAAGCCTTGTCTTCTTACGATGAAAAAATGGCAGAACTTTATAAGCGATATCAAGCGATTCTTCAAAAGGCTAATGCCTTAGATTTCGATGATCTTTTATTATTAACGGTTCAGCTTTTTCAAAAACACCCAAATATTTTAGAAAAATATCAAAATCTTTTTAAATATTGTTTAGTGGATGAATATCAGGACACCAATCACATTCAATATCTTTTTATGAAACTTTTAGTAGATAAACATCACAATATTTGTGTGGTGGGAGATGAAGATCAATCTATTTATAGTTGGAGAGGCGCAGATATTTCTAATATTTTATCTTTTGAAAAGGATTTTCCAAAGGCCAAAGTAATTAAACTCGAACAAAATTATAGGTCTACTAAAAATATTATCGAGGCTGCTTCTGCGGTAGTTTCTCATAATAAAAGTCGAAAACCCAAGAAATTGTGGACACAAAGGGAGGAAGGGGCCTCTCTTCATCTGGTGCAACTAGAAGATGAATATCATGAGGCAAGATTTGTTGTGGGAGAAATCTCAAAAGCGCTAGAAGCAGGAATTAGTTTAAATCAATTTTCTATTTTTTATCGAACCAATGCACAGTCTCGTGTTTTTGAAGAGATTTTAAGGCAATATACAATAGCGTATAAAATTTATGGGGGAATGAACTTTTATAATCGCTCAGAAATTAAAGACATCATGGCGTATTTTAGGCTTCTTTCAAATCCAAAAGATGATGTAAGTTTTTTAAGGATTATTAATGTGCCTACTCGAGGCATTGGAAAAACGACAGTAGATAAAATTGAGCTTTATTCACATGAAAACAATCTACCCTTTTTGGAGGCGGCACAAAAAATTATTCAGGGAGATACGCTGAACGCTGGGACGGCTAAAAAGATTTTAGATTTTATAGGGATTATACAAGAACTTCGCCAAAAAAAAGAAGAGTTAAATCCTCAAGCTTTGTATCATGCTGTTTTAGATAAAACGCAGTACTCTCATTTTTTAAAAGGAGAAGATACTATAGAATCTTTAAGTCGGCTTGAAAACTTGGAAGAATTGGATTCTGCTCTGGGAGAATTTGTAAAACAAAAAAGAGAAGCAACGCTTGAAACCTATCTTGAAGAAATTTCTTTAATTTCAGATCTAGATTCTATGGATGAAAATGAAGATCATGTAAAGTTAATGACGCTTCATGCAGCCAAAGGGCTTGAGTTTCCCTATGTGTTTATGGTTGGAGTAGAAGAAGGGCTTTTTCCTCATAGTCGGGGAGAGTTGGATTTTGAAGATATGGAAGAAGAACGAAGGCTTTGTTATGTGGGGATGACACGGGCTAAAGAAGCATTGTATATGAGCCATGCGAATTCAAGGCGGATTCATGGTTCTCCTCAATATAATTTACCCTCACGATTTTTGGATGAAATCCCAGAGGAATTTGTTAAGAGGATAGATTTAAGAAGAAGAGTGGGCAATAGGCGTTTGTCTGTGTGGGCGGGTGGCGCTGAAGGAGAGGCTCCATCGCCGCGACCGGAGCGCATGCGAGGACGGACGATGGAGGGCGTCCTTCGGCGACAGGACCCGGAAGGCTATGAGTGGGATTTTGATCAGAGAGTTAGTGATAATCCTTTTTCCCCTGGCATTCGTCTTCGTCATCCTCATTTTGGCAGTGGTGTTATTTGTCGAGTAGAAGGACAAGAAGAAAATCTAAAAGTCACGATTAAATTTGATAATGGTGCCATTAAAAAATTTCTCGCCACCCAAACCCAATTTGAAAGAATTTAGCTTAATTTTTTAGAAATGTACGTAAAGCGTTCGTAGAAAGTATAGCTACTCATGATGGCAACAACTGTAATTCCAACGGAAGCAAGCCAAGTATTTGAAATGGGAAAAAAATAATGTGCCCCAGTCGCAAATAAAGGGCTTAACACAGAAGGAACGCCAATCCACACAATTCTTTCAGGACGTTGCATTAAGCCAACTTTGGCTTCTATGGACAAGGATTCTCCCCGAGCTTTGGCATAGCTTACCATTTGAGAAGCTACAAAGGCAGTAAAGACGATGTAGAAAAAAAGAGTGTTTGTATAATAATTTAAAAGGCCTAAAAAAATAAGCGATTCACCAATCCGATCCATATTGGCATCTAAAAATTCCCCACTTTTAGAAGTTTTTCCCAAACGTCTGGCAATTCGGCCATCAAAAATATCCATAGTGCCTCCAATGAGGACGCACCATCCAGCAAAAACAAACCAACCAAAACTATATCCAATGAAACTAAGGGTTGTAATAGCGAGTCCTAAAAAAGTGAGAGTATTAGGATGAAATTTTTTTTGGACTAAATATTCTTCAACGGGATTAGTAATCCACATCCACCATTCACGCGTAACACGATTAACCAATTTGGAGGCAGAAAGTTCTTTTAATTCTTGATCTTTAGCATGTTTATCTTTTTGAAAGAAAACAAAATAAAAATAAGAAGCCATGAGAAGAATAGAAATAGTGGCATAGATGACAAAGGTGATAGTGGTAATCCAGTTCATAATTAGAAAAGTGTATCAGTTTAAGACTTCCAAAATCAATTCATTTTTCTTATAATCAATATGGATGAAACGAACTATTTTAGGGGTGCTCTTTTTTCTTATTTTTTCTGTCTTAGCCTATTCTTTTATTCATTATTTTTGGGGGCATGGTAATGTCTTAACCATTCGAAGAATTTCCTTAGAGGTGGAATTGGCGCATAATGACTATTTAAGGAAAGAAGGCTTGATGGGACGAACCGAGCTCGATTGGAATAAGGGGATGCTTTTTATTTTCCCCGAAGAAAATATTCAATCTTTTTGGATGAAAAATACCCTTATCCCTTTATCCGTAGCTTTTATTAAAAACGATGGGGAAATTATTCAAATTACTCATATGCAGCCAGATCATTTTGATGGGAAGTTAGATACGTATAGTTCTCAGGAAAAAGTACGATATGCACTTGAAACCAATATGGGATGGTTTGAAAAAAATGGCATTCAAGTAGGGGATGTTGTTCATTTTTCTTACTCTATTAAAAAAATGAAAGGAGAATATTAGAACATGAAAAAGATTTTTATTTTATTTTTATTCTTTCTATTTTGTCCTCTTTCTATACTTTGGGCCAGCTATTGGAGTGGCGAGTGGTCAGGGCGTGCAACAGAAAGATCCAATTTTACGTCTATTTATGGAACACTGAGTCTTGCTTTACAACAAACAGATTCTGAATATTCTTTAGAAGAAGGGGTATTTTCCTCTAAGGGCGTTCAAAAAAAGTGGGGTCCCGATCGATATACTATTCAAGAAGGAAGGCTATTTTTAGATCAAAAGGAAGTAGGAAGCATTTCGGATAGTGCTATTCATATTCTTTATGAAGTTAAAAATGCGACAGGCACTATTTTTATAGAACAAATGCTTATTCGAATTGATGCTGAACATCTTCAGTATCAGGAGCAATATATTGTTAATAAAAGGGTTCTCTATGGTCTCTCCGGCACCCTTACTAAAATCTCTCCTTAATCTGAGTTAAGCCGAATATCGTTTAAGGTGAGAGTACCAGCAATTTCTTTATGTGCTTTCCATGACTTAATTCGTTCCAGATTTTCTTGTGAAAGTATGGGCAGGGGATATTGGCAGACGGTGCCGATGTCTTTAATTAAAATCCAAGGAATAACAGTACCCATTCTTTTTTTGTCTTGCGTGATGTGGGAAAAAACTTGGGAAGAAATTTTTTGAGGGTAAAATTCGTATTGTCTTAGTAAAGCATGAATCTGCTTAGCTGTTTTTTGACGACAAAGTTTTTTCTTTAAGGATAAGGCAGAAGCAAAATAAAGTCCTTGGGCAATGGCCTCTCCATGGGTCAAATGACAATAATGAGTAGAAGTTTCTAAAGCATGTCCAACAGTGTGGCCTAAATTTAGGGCGTGTCTTTTTGAATAATCTTTTTCATCACATTCAATGTATTTTTTTTTAATCTGAAGGCATTTAAAAATAATTTTTTCTAAAATATCAGGTTTTCTTTCTAAGATTTCTTTTTTGTGTTGAAGCAAATCTTTATATAGAGACCTATCTAAAATAGAATATTTAATGATTTCTCCTAATCCAGATTTAAAGTCTCTTTCGGAAAGGGAACGTAAAAAAGAAGGGTCACAAAACACGGCCTTGGGATGATAAAAAGAACCGATAAGATTTTTCCCCTGTGGGAAGTTAATTCCGCATTTTCCCCCAATGGAACTATCTACTTGAGATAAAAGAGTTGTGGGAATGGAAACAAAGGGAATGCCCCTTAAGTAAATAGAAGCAATAAATCCTGTTAGGTCGCCTATGACTCCTCCTCCAAAAGCAACCAGAAGGGTATGGCGATCCGCTTTAAGACAAATGAGTTGATGAATGACTTTTTGTGCTGTTTTTAGATTTTTATTTTTTTCGTCATCTGCAATGATAATTTTTTTAAAATTTCCTATCTTATATAGAGGGTTAATTTTAGGTGATGTAATAACAATTATATTTTGTGTTTTGGGCAATGATTTTATCCAATAATGAAATTGTTTTAGAGCCGTTTTATATCCAATATAAACAGGGTAAGTATGGCTTTGGGTGCGGATAGTAATTGTTTTCATGGAACAAGGTAGTTTTTGTAATTATTCCTAGTTTCTTCTAAAGAATCTCCTCCAAATTTCTCTAAGAAGGCACGGGTAAGTTCAATGGCCACTACATTTTTGGCTACAATCGAAGCTGCCCAAACAGCGCAGGTATCGGTACGTTGAACAAGCGCTTTTGTTTTTTCTTTGGTAACCATATTAATTGAATTGAGCGGTTTTTGAGTGAGTGTTGAAAGGGGCTTCATGGCTGCTCGAAGGATAAGATCTTGTCCGGTAGTCACTCCAGCCTCAAGCCCTCCAGATCTAAGTGTTTTTCGAACATATCCAAAATTTTTTTTGGATTTTTTATCATAAAAAATATCATCGTGTGCTTTGGATCCTAAAAGAGAAGCCCCTTGAAATCCTGCTCCAAACTCTACTCCTTTAATGGCTGGAATGGACATGACGGCTTGTGCCAAGCGTCCATCGAGTTTTAAATCCCATTGGCTAAAATTTCCAAGTCCCAGGGGTAAACCCTTGACACAAATTTCAAAAATTCCTCCCAAGGTTTCTCCTTTGGACTTACACGTTTGAATGAGGTTTTTTATTTTTTTTTCTGTCTTTGAAGTAGCGGGCAGGGGGCCAATTTGAATTACTCGAGCTAAAAAAGAAACATGAAATTCGTTTAAAAAATTTTGACATAAAGCGCCCACCGCCGTTCGAATGGCTGTTTCTCTAGCACTGGCTCGCTCAAGACTATTTCGTACGTCATCGTGATTAAATTTTAAAGTTCCCACAAGATCTGCATGGCCTGGGCGAGGAGATGTAAGCTTTGGTAAGGCATCTAAATTTTTAGTGTCTTTATTGGAAATAAGAAGCGTAATTGGAAATCCCAACGTTTGATGATTTTTAATGCCCGAAAGAATTTGAACGGTATCTTTTTCTAAGGTCATTCTTTGGCTTCGGCCAAAGCCAGATTGTCGTAAAGAAAGCTCGTGATTAATGGAATCTATATTTAAAGGTACCCCACTGGGCAATCCCTCTACAATGGCTGTTAGGGCTTGCCCATGAGATTCACCCGCTGTTAAAAATCGAAACGTCATTTCTTTACATCAAGCGAGGAAACAAATTTACTTGTTTTTGTTAGGACGCCTGAAATGTCTCTCATAATAATCGTGTTTGATGATCTGTCAATGGAGAGAGAACCCCGTTCTGAAAGAAAGGGGTATAAGTGTCGGACCAAATCTTGCGCTTTTTTATGACTAATCGGGATAAATAACACCTGAAGGGGCTCTAAGAGATCTTTTGCATTGAGCGCTTCAACAGCCTTTTCTTTTTCTTCTTTAAGAGCCGTTAGAGTTGCAATTCGAATAATATTTCCCTGTTTTACAAAACCCAATCCTTGGGATTGTAAAATGCCGATTAAAGCTTCATCCCAGGGCACTTTAATTAAGCGGATGGTGACTTTACCACTGACTCCTTGCCCAACAATAATGTTATAATCACTGGTTTCTGCCAGGAGTCTTAAGATGTCCCTAATATCTGTTTCTTTAGCTTCTAAAGAAATTTTTCGTCCAGGAAGCTTTGAAGGAGAAATTAAATAATTTCCAAAATCAATGACATATTCTTCCTCATCTTCTAGGCGTTTTGCGAGTTTTGGTCTTTCTAGATCAACATAAATAAGATTTGCACTTTGAGTAATTTTTGGAGCAATGGAATCTTTAAAATAAAAAGTTACTTTTGTGGATGCATAAGGAGAGTCTGAAAAAGAAGGTGTAATTTGTGTTAAAAAGCTATTTTCTTCATGAATCGTCAGATCTGAAATCGAAGGACCTAATTGAACATTTTTAAGTTCAAGAATAGCTTCTTTGTCAAGAACGCTTTTTTGAAACTCTATTGGCTCAGAACAGGTTAAAATAATGCGTTCTTTGCCATCTATAGAGGTTCGAGTAATAGAATCTAGTTTTTTCTTTGAAAAAGGAGTAGGTGAAATTGGGGAATCAGGCTCTGGAACTTGAGGCTCAGCCGGTTCTGGTTCGTGAACAATCGGAGTTTCAATAGTGGGAGCCTTAGATTCTTTTTCAGTTTCTTGAAGTTCTTTCATATCCTCAGCTCGGGCCAGTTCATCTTGTTCGTGAGTTTTTTGAACTTCATCAAGATCTATATTTTTAGGCGTTTCTAAAGATGGTGTAGGAGAGGCTTCTGGCACAGCGGAATTGGCCACTGCCCCTGAACCTTCTTTAATGTCTAGTCGCAGCCCATATTCTGTAGATTTAATGGCAAAATCGATATCTTTTTTAAGATAAACAATGAGTTGACCATATTGCCTTCCTTGAACATCTCTTTCGGTATTGGTTTTAAAAGAAATAATGGCGTCGTCTTTAAATCGTTTTGGGAATTTAACGTCAGAAACATTGACAGCATCCATATTGACAACAAGAGATAAAGGTTTTAAAACTTTATCTGCCGAAAAATTAGTAACAGGTTGTGTCGTAAAAAGTCCGATGAAAGAGGTATCCCGTTTTTGTGTGTATTTGACCTCATCTAAATAGATAATATTAGGATCCCGAGGACGATGACTGGAACAGGAAACCAGAATCAGTAAAAAACCGACCAAGACGCTTTTAAGACCCATCGTAAAAAAAGGCTTTTTATTCATAGGGTTAATTTTTAAGCCTAAATTTAACTTCTTTGGTTCCTTCTTTAATAAATACTATATTATCACCAATCGAGGTTAAGATGCCACCCTTTTTGCCTATTTTATTGCCAGGTTTTACAATAAGCGTCTTTCCATCGTCCGTTTGAAATAGGGCTAACTTTTTTTCAGTGTCCCAAATAACGGCTTTTAAAGAGAGTTGTCCCAATGCGTACTGTTCGGGAGAAGCGGTTTGAGATAATTTGTCTGGAGAAGTAACTAGGGGTTCAAAAGGATTTCTTTCTACTGCAAAAGTGAGACTAGATGAGAAACACATAAGAATAAACGTCATTCTGAACGCAGTGAAGAATCTCTTTTTCATGTCTAATCTCCTTTTCGAAATGTGGTTGCCAAAGCATGTGTAGAAATAACATATTGCCCATTTTTATTTTCAGGGCGAGACATTTCGATATTTGAAAGTAAAATTTTTCTTTGGGAAGAAGCCAAACTATTAAAAAACTCCAGTGTTTGTTGATACGTTCCTCTTAATGTCATCTCAATGGGCATTTCGATTAAAGAACCTAAATTATTTTCTTCCAAAGGTTTAAAGAGTAAAAATTCTATTTCCATTTTTTTCCCCTGGCGCGTCCAGCTAGATAAAAGTTCAGGAATATCATTGGTGGAGGGAAAAGAGTTAATCAGCTCCAAGGGAACGTCTAAGGTTGAACGTTTTTGTGGCATGGGAGCTTCTTTTAAAGAGGATTGTTTTTGTTTTAAAGAAAGAAGTTTTTGTTCTAAAAGCTGAGTATCTTTTTGTAAGGCAGAAATATTTTTCTCTTTAGGAGAGTAAAGGCCCACATAAAAGAAGAGAAGAATAAAAATAGCTAAGATAAAAAGAAGAAATAATCGGATTAAAGAAGAAAGAGAGCTCATAGCTGTGCTTTTTCTCCCACATCACAGGTAATGGTAAATTTTTTTAATGAACGGGTATTGGCTATATGTTCTGAAACAACAAGTTTTACATTATCAAAAGAGTTAGATTGCTTGAGTTTTTCTAAGAAATTAGAAATAGCTTCGTTATCTGTTGCAAATCCATGAATAGTAATAGCTGTTTCTTTTTGGGAAAGCTCGCTCATCCACGCCTGAGCGGGAAGCGTAAGGCCCACCGTTTCTAAAATTTTAATAAGATTTTTGCTGTCGGTTTTTAATTGATAAGAGAGTTGCAACAGCCTGGCCTCTCTTTTTTTATCTTCAAGAGAAGCGGTAGGTTGAGATTTTAATTTAGCTACTTCTTGTTCGAGTGCGGAAATATTTTCTTGCAAATCTCCATGGGTGTTTTGAACGGAAGCCTCTTTTTGAGAAAGGTTTTGGTAGAAAGTAAATGCAAAAGCAATTTCAAAGCCAATAATAATAAAAGCAAATAAAAGAACAAATAGAGAAGATTTCATAGGACGAACAAACTGTGGTGGTTTTGGACCTCCTCCGGAAGGTCTCATTTGAGAAAGTAAATTAATTTGTGTTTTAGTCATGCGCTTTACTCCGACTCGCAAGGCCTAGAGCAACGGGCATCATGAGAGATAATTCTTCAAGCTCAGATTGGCGAAATTTTTTAGGATCATAGGAAATAAAATTCCAGGGATTAAGATAAGAAACTTTAAGACTTAAGCTGTTACTTAGCCACTCAATCAGAGGAACAATTTTAGCCGAGCCCCCTGAAAGATAAATGGCTTCAATGTGCGATTGAGGAAATTGGCGCACATAAGAATTTAAAGAAAGCTGAATGTCATTATAGAGATGATCACACGCTTCTTTGACGGCTACCATCGTTTCTTCGGGTAAATGTTGGTCTTTTGTGCAATTTATTTTTAACGCATCTGCTTCTTGAAAACTAAGTTTTAGTTTTTCTCGAATATTGTAACTAATATTATTTCCGCCAGCAGAAATAGCATCACTAAATACCGGCACCCCTTTTTCAATAACCACTATTTGAGTTAAACATGCTCCAATGTGAATAAGAACGGCCGACTTTTGATTTGGATAAGCAAGGGAAAATGTATTCGCTAAGGCCGTTGCGACGGTATCTACAACGGCGGGTTTTAAATTACATGTTTTTAGTAAAGACACATAATTTTCTAAAAATTTTTTCTTAACAGCCGTAATGACGAGATCAAGCTCTTGGGTTTTATCTTGAAGTGGGGATAAAAGTTGATAATCCATATTGGCTTCTTCGATCGGAAAAGGGACATATTGAGCAGCAATAACAGGCAATTGATCCTCTAATTCTTTTTCTGAAAGAAAGGGGATGGTGATTTTTTTAGAGAAAACAGCAGACCCAGATACTGCAAATGCAATCGATTTTGATCCTTTTTTTTCATTAGAAAAAAGTTCTTGAATCCCTTTTTCGAGAGTTAAAGAATCTAAGATATCTCCATCCACAATGGTTCCATGGGGAAGACTTACCGTGTGGAGAGCATCCAAAACAAAGGAAGACTTTTTAGGAATAAGAGAGGCCAGTTTTAAGGTATGAGAACCCATGTCAAGGCCGACAACATTAGATTGACCACCCCATTTATTGAACCAGGACATGGTTTATTTCCCATAAATAAAAAATACGCTAAGTTACTAATTTTATAGCAAATTTTCATTCAAACAGCAAGGAAATGATTACTTGTTTCTTTTTTTCGGTAATGGTAATTAAAAAATTTATGCATATTACAAAAGAATTGGTTGAACATTTAGCAAAATTAGCCCTTTTAGAGTTAACAGAAGAAGAAGTTACCCGCTATACTCGAGAGTTGGATTCTTTGATTGGATATTTTGAAAAACTCAATGAATTAAATACAACGCATATTGAGCCCACCTATCAGGTGGTACCAGAAGCTATTGTTTTTAGAGAAGATAGTGTTCAAGAATCTTTTAAGCGGGAAGAATGGCTTAAAGTTGTGCCTCAGCAAGAAGAGGGAGCCATTAAAGTTCCTAAGATTATTGATGTGGGATAACCGTGATACCTCTGTATGATTATAGTTTAGATGAGCTTTCTCAAAAACTTCAAAAAAAAGAAGTGAGTTCTGTAGAACTCACGCAATCTGTTTTAAAGAGAATAGAAGAAACAAAAGCAAAGCTAAACACCTTTATTACATTGACTAAAGAAAGTGCCCTTCAAACCGCTAAAACCGTCGATCAAAAACGTATAAAAGGGGAAGTGCTTTCTCCTTTGGCCGGTATTCCCATTGCATTAAAAGATATTTTTTTAACTCAAGGGATTAAAACTACCTGCTGTTCAAAAATCTTATCTCAATTCATTCCTCCTTATGATTCTACCGTTGTTAAAAGACTTAAACAGAATGATGTGGTTTTAGTGGGAAAACTCAACATGGATGAGTTTGCCATGGGATCTTCAAATGAAAATTCCTGTTTTGGACCCGTTAAAAATCCTTGGGACTTAGAAAGAACGCCCGGAGGATCCTCTGGGGGATCGGCTGCGGCTGTTGCGGCATCACAGTGTTTGGGAGCTTTTGGAACAGACACAGGAGGATCTATCCGTCAGCCTGCTTCTTTATGTGGAGTGGTAGGGATAAAACCCACCTATGGAAGGGTGAGTCGTTATGGCATTATTGCTTTTGCTTCTTCGCTGGATCAAGTAGGCCCTTTTGGAAAAAGAGTTAAAGATGTAGCCCATCTTTTAAAAGCGGTGGCAGGAAGAGATTCCATGGATTCTACGTCTGCAGATATGAAAGTCCCGGACTACACACAATTTTTAACAAAAGATATTAAGGGATTAAAAATTGGGATTGCTAAAGAATATTTTATAAAAGGCATGGAAGCATCAACAGAAAAAGTAGTTCACAAAGCTATTGATCATCTCAAAAAACTAGGAGCTAAAATTATAGATGTTTCACTTCCCCATACATCCTATGCAGTTCCTACCTATTATTTAATTGCAACGGCTGAAGCGAGTTCTAATTTGGCCAGATATGATGGTGTTAAATATGGCTATCGAGCCAAGGCTTCAACCCTTCAAGAGATGTATCGAAAAACTAGGGGCGAAGGATTTGGAAGAGAAGTTAAAAGAAGAATAATGCTCGGAACTTTTGTTTTAAGTAGTGGTTACTATGATGCGTATTATAAAAAAGCAAGCCAAGTGCGAACATTGATTAAGAGAGATTTTGACGAAGCTTTTAAACACTGTGATTTAATTGTAACGCCTACCTCTCCAACAACAGCGTTTAAGTTGGGAGAAAAAATGGAAGATCCCCTTCAAATGTATCTTTCGGATATTTTTACCATTTCTGCCAATTTGGCAGGACTTCCAGGACTTGTGCTTCCGTGTGGGTTTGATGAGAAAAATTTACCCATTGGTCTCCAAATTTTAGGGCCACACTTTAAAGAGGAAAAAATATTTCATTTAGCCTATGCATATGAGCAATCCACCGAATGGCATCAAAGGAAACCTACTGTATGACTTCTTATGAGGCCGTGATTGGGCTTGAAGTCCATGCTCAACTTAAAACAAAAAGTAAAATTTTTTGTGGCTGTTCTACTGAATTTAATGCCAAAGAAAATGAAAATACATGTCCTGTATGTACGGGTATGCCCGGCAGCCTTCCTGTATTAAATAAAAAAGCAGTCGAATTTGCACTCAAAATGGCCATGGCCACTCAATGTACTATTCATGAAAAGTCTATTTTTGCACGAAAAAATTATTTTTATCCGGATCTGCCGAAAGGATATCAAATTTCTCAATATGATAAACCTTTAGCAGTACAAGGAAAAGTGGGAAAGGTCCGGATTCACAGAATTCATATGGAAGAAGATGCAGGAAAAAATATTCATGGAACTGTTTCAAGTTATGTGAATTTAAATCGAGCTGGGATTCCACTTATTGAAATTGTGTCTGAGCCAGACATGCGTTCCAGTCAAGAGGCGGGAGAATATTTAAGAGAATTAAGATCTATGCTTCGGTATTTAGATATTTGTGATGGCAATATGGAAGAAGGAAGTTTTCGGTGTGATGTGAATATTTCTATTCGACCTCTGACACAAAAGGAATACGGCACTCGAGCAGAAATTAAAAATATTAATTCTTTTAGATTTGTTGAAAAAGCCATCGAGTATGAAATTGAAAGACAAAAAGAAGTGTTAGAAAGTGGAAAAAGGGTTGTTCAGGAGACTAGGCTTTGGGATTCTGAGAAAAATCAAACCTTTTCTATGCGCAGTAAAGAAGAAGCACATGATTATCGATATTTTCCAGATCCGGATCTTTTGCCTCTTCAAATTCCAAATACTTGGATAGAAGATGTTAAAAAGAGCATTCCTGAACTGGGAGCACAAAAAAAAGAACGGTTTATGAATCAATATGGATTGACAGAATACGATGCGGGGCTTTTAGTTCAGGAAAAAGAATTGGCTCAATACTTTGAAGAAGTTGTTCAGATATGTCAGCAACCTAAACTAGCCAGTAATTGGATTTTATCTGAACTTCTTCGTGAAACAACGGCCACGCAGATAGCGGCATCTCCTATTTCTTCAAAACATTTGGGAGAACTCATTAAACTTATTCAAAAAGGGACTATTTCTGGAAAAATTGCAAAAACTATTTTTGAAAAGATGTGGAATTCTGGACAATCCCCTAAAACCATTGTAGAAAAAGAAGGATTGGTACAAGTTTCTGATGAAAACGTTATTCGTCAATGGGTAGAAGAAGTGCTTAAGAATAATCAAAAATTTGTCGATGAGTATCGCGCTGGTCGGACAAAGCTTTTGGGATTTTTTGTGGGAGAAATCATGAAAAAAAGCCAAGGAAAAGCAAATCCAGCCACCATTCATGAGATTTTAAAGAAAAAATTAGATTCTAAAGGAGAATAGCCATATGAAAAAAGTATTGATTGTATTATCAGTTATTTGTCTTGTTTTTGGGATTGTCATTATTTCTTTACCGTTTTTGATTGATCTTAATAAATATAAAACCCAAATTGTTCAAGAAGTTGAAAAAAAGATTGATGGTAAATTTGATATTGGGCGAATTTCTATTCGTGGATTAGGAGTGACGCTCCAAAATATTGAGCTTTCATCTAAGGGCGATTTTCAACATAAAGACCTTTTAAAAGTAGGGGAAGTTCGGATAAAAATTTCTCTCCTTTCTCTTTTAACAGCCAATCCAAAAGTTACGCTGATTTTAAAAAGTCCAAAAATTGTTTTGGTTAAAAATTCCGAAGGAAAGCTGAATTTGACAGAACTTCCGAGGGCGACGAAAGAGGAATCTTCGGAGAACACATCAGAAAAATCAAAAGAAGCCTCTTCAAAAACCACAAAATTGCCTGCTCTTGTTTTAGGAGCTAAAATTTCTTTTCAGGCTCAATCAGCACTCTTAAAGTATATTGATGAAAAAACCAATGCGGTAACGTCTATTGAAGATTTAAACATTGCCCTTAATAATATTTCTTTTAATAGTCCCATTGATTTTAAAGTCACAGCGCTCTTATCTTCTGATGCGGATAAAGAAGCCCTATTAGAGGGAAAACTATCTTTAACGGGAACGGCTAAAGTTCAAGCCAATGGATCTAGAAGTCTAAAATCTGTAGAAATAAAATCTAAAGTTGAATTTGGGGAATTAGCCGTAGATCTTAAAGGAAAAATTTCAAATTTTGAAAATCTTCAAACAGATTTTACCATTGCTACTCCTTCCTTGGCCTTAGAAAAACTTAAAAATTCTTTTGGCCCTTTGAAAAAGTATAATGTGGAAGGAACAGTGATGCTCAATGGCAGCGTCAAGGGGCCCTTAAAACATCTGGAACAATGTTTAGTTTCGGGGAAACTAGAGCTTTTACTAAAGTCCAAACAAACTGATTTTTTATTTAAAACAACATTATCAGATACCTTGAGTCGATTAAAAAGCGACTTTATTGTTGAATCGTCTGTTTTAAATTTAGATGAACTTTTACCTAAAAAACAAGCTTCTCTTTGGGATCTTTTAACAGAAAAAAGTGCATGGGCAGAGAAAAAAGAAGGTAAAGATATTTTTGAATTTCTTCGAACCAATTCCATTGCTCAAGGATTATCGGCCAATGGAAGGGTAGACATTAAAAAAATTATTTTTAGGAAGGCAGAAATTACCAATGTTCAAGGACAATTTGGTTTTGAAAATCTAGAATTTACACTTTCTAAATTTAATCTGAAGGCTTTTCAAGGTAGCATGGATTTAAAAGGAAATTTTAGAGTTTCTACCCAAAAACCTAAATATGAAATGGTAACTACGATTCAAAATTTTCAAATGAATCCATTGTTAACGATGGCTTCTCCAACCATGAAAGATGTGTTTTTTGGAACGTTAAATACAAGCCTAAACATGAGTGGGCAAGGAGCCTCTTTTGAAGATATAAAAACATATTTAATTGGCAATGGGAAGGTAGAAATAAAAGAAGCAGAGCTTAAGGGACTTAATATGGGAAAATCGCTTCAGGAAAAATTAAAATTGGTTTCAATTTTTTCAGGCTCAGAAATCTTAAATGAAAAATTGGACAGTAAAATTAATTTTATTCGCTCTTCTTTAGTCATTAAAAATGGAAAGCTGCATAATCCAGATGCCGTGCTAGATGCTCCCGGATATGGAGCGACGCTCAAAGGGCATGCGTCTTTTGAAAGAGATGTGGATTATCAAGGTAATCTTTTAATCCCTGCTAAGAAATTAGGTCGAGAACTTGCTTCTTTGGCAGATTCTAAAGGAATGGTTGGGTTTCCCTTTACCTTAACGGGAAAACTACCAAAATTTTCTTTTAATGTGGATGCCGCTAAAGTAGCTCAAATGGCAACTAAAGGAGCCCTCCAAAAAGCCTTAGGCAAAAAAGTAAAAGAAAAAATGGGAATTGATTTGCCCGTCGAGCTACCTTTTTAAATTCATGGAAAAAATTCGAACCATTGAATGGAAAAACAATCATGTAATGATGATTGATCAAAGGCTTTTGCCTCATCAAGAAATTTTTGTTCAGTGTAAAACCTATAAAGACATTGCTTGTGCAATACAAACTATGGTGATTCGAGGAGCCCCTGCCATTGGGGTAGCTGCTGCCATGGGAATTGCTTTAGGAGTAAAAAAATCAAAGGCTAAAAATTACTCTTCTTTAAAAAAAGAATTTTTAAAAATTTATGAAATACTTTACGCTTCTCGTCCAACCGCCGTAAACTTACGGTGGGGATTAGAAAGAATGAAAAAACTATTTTATAGTCTTAAAAATACTTCTTTAGAAAAAATTAAATTAACGTTAGAGAAAGAAGCGCTATATATTTATGAAGAAGATATAAAGATCAATCGAAAAATGGGTGCCAATGGCAAGCAGTTTATTCAAGATGGTTTTAATGTCATGACCTATTGCAATACGGGAGCATTGGCCACGGCTGGATATGGAACTGCCCTAGGGGTTATTCGTGCGGCACATGAGGAAGGGAAAAAAATTCATGTTTATGTGTGTGAAACCAGACCTTATTTACAAGGATTAAGACTGACTTCTTGGGAATGCTACAAAGAAGGAATTTCTCAAACCGTCATTTGCGATAATATGGCAGCCAGCGTGATGGCTAAAAATAAGATCAATGCTATTTTTGTGGGGGCTGATCGTATTGCTAAAAATGGGGATACAGCCAATAAAGTAGGAACATATTCTTTGGCAGTATTAGCGAAATATCATCACATTCCTTTTTATGTGGTAGCGCCTACCTCTACGATCGATTCTACCTGTCCCGATGGAAGTCATATTCCTATTGAAGAACGAAATCCAAAAGAAGTAACACACATCAAAAATCAGCCAGTGGGATTAAAGAAAGTGAATGTGTATAATCCTTCTTTTGATGTGACTCCCCATGAGTTGATTTTGGCCATTATCACTGAAAAAGGCGTATTGAGGCTAAACAGCGCATAGTAAATTGACACAAAAATTCCTATTTTTAATAATAGAATTCCAAAAGATAACAATAAGTCATTGATTTTATTAAATAAATAATCATATTTTTGCCTTCTTTTTTGGCACATTGATTGCATGCTAATTTTTCCTGAAAAGGGGAAATAAAGGTGCCTAAAAAAAGAGCATATCTTCAAAATAAAAAACTAAATCATTTGGCCGAAGGAGTGGTTCATAATTTTAATAATTTGCTGTCTGTGATTGTCTCTCGAGCGACTCTTTTAAAGACAAAGGTTGAAGATTCTCATATCCTTTCAGATCTTAATATTATTCAAAAAGCAGCTCAAGAAGCCTCTCATGTATTAAGGCGGTTACAAAAACCTCGTTCCAAAAAGAGCCACGTTTTTGGAAAAAAAGAATGGATTAATTTAAATGAGCTTTTGTCAGAAGTCATTGAAATGACGGATCCTCATTTTAAAAATGCCATTCGACTTTCTTTACAGTTTGGAATGATTCCTAAGATTTTTGTATGGGCTACGGCGCTTCGAGAAGTGTTTATGAATATTATTTTAAATGCTGTGGATGCTCTTTCTCAAAATAAAGAAGGCGTGATTATTGTTCAAACAGAAGTACAAGGGAAGCATTTAAAAATTTCTATTTCAGATAATGGCATTGGAATGAGTGAAGCGACCGTAAAGCAACTCTTTAAGCCGTATTTTACAACCAAGGGACAAAGAGGGACAGGATTAGGGCTGATGGCGTCTTACGATATTATTCAAAAGCATAAAGGCGTCTTAGAAGTTCAAAGTACTCCTGGAATGGGGGCGACATTTATTATTTCTTTACCGCTTCCTAAAAATTGTACTCAAAAAAAATTACAAAAAATACCTGTAACAGCAAAACGTATTATGCTCGTAGATGATGAGAAAGATTATAGGGAGTCTACAGCAGAATTTTTATCATTAGAAGGCTACGAAGTAGAACAAGCCCAAGATGCCCAAGAAGCCCTTCAAAAATTAAATCATCAAAAATTTGATCTTATTTTATCCGATGTCAAAATGCCTAAATTATCCGGATGTGAATTGGCACAACATGTAAAATCTCGCCATAAAGGGACTAAAATTATTTTAATTTCTGGTTTTGGAGAGCCCTTAAATCATACCAAAATGAAAGCGCTTAATATCGATGGCTGGCTTCAAAAACCCTGTCTCTTTGAAGATATTGCAGAGGTTATTCGAAAAACATGTCATTAATAAGAGAAATTAAACCATTAGAAGAAGAACGTTTGGGATGGATGGCGGCCACCTTTGAGTCAGTTTTAGATTTGGTATTTATTGCAGATCTTAAAGATCGATTTATCTATGCCAATCCTGCGGCCCTTAAAAAACTGGGCTATACCAGAGAAGAGCTCATTGGAAAAACAGGAAAACTTATTATGTCGGAGCGAAACCCAAAAAATTTAAGAGAAGAGGTGTTACAAAAAACCCTCGAACCTCCTTATATATGGGAAGGAGAAGTGATTAATGTCACAAAAGAGGGGCATGAGTATTGTGCTTATCTAAAAACAGCCTTGGTAAGAAATAAACGGGGAGAACCCATTGGGATGACTGGAATTTCAAGAGACATTACAGAACAAAAAAAAGAGCAAGAAGAATTAGAGTCTTATGCAAAGAAATTAGAAAAAGCTAACCAAGAACTTCGGAAAACTCAAGAACAACTTCTTCGGACGGAAAAATTAGCTGCAGTGGGAGTACTGTCAGCAGGGCTAGCACATGAAATTGGCAATCCCTTGGCCTCGATTTCTTCTTTAGTGCAGTTGTTACAGAGAAAAAAACCAGATGAAAAAATAGCTGAAAGTCTCGAAAACATTCAAGGGCATGTCCAAAGAATAAGTTGGATTATTCAAAATGTGAGAGATTTTACCAAAGAAGATCAACAAAGTTTCATGGCAGTAGATCTAGAAGAAATTTTAAGAAATTCTCTTCAGAGAATTTGTTTGCAACGCAATGAAAAACGCATTGAAATTCAAACTAAATTTGAACCTCATCTTCCTCGAGTGAGTGCAGAGGCCAGCCAACTGTCACAAGCATTTAATAATATTTTTATAAATGCGTTTGAAGCGATGGGAGAAGAAGGAAAATTAGAAATTTTTGCTCAATGTTTTGTGAAGGATATGGTTCAAATTTCTATTAAAGATTCTGGGCGTGGAATTCCAAAAGAAAATATGAGAAAAATCTTTGAGCCTTTTTTTACAACCAAAGAAGTAGGGAAGGGGCAAGGATTAGGACTATCGGTGAGTTATGGGATTATTAAAAGTTTTGGGGGAGATATTCGAGTAGAATCTATTGTGGGTGAGGGCAGTAAGTTTGAGATCTTGTTAAAGAAATATTTATAGGGAGTATATATGGTAGAAAAGAAAGCACATATTTTAATAGTGGATGATGAGAGAACTCTCTGTGAAACCATGGCAGAAGTTTTACGAGATGAAGGATATCAAACCGAAGTGGCTTTTGATGGCCCAGAAGCCATAGAAAAAATTAAAAACACAAAATTTGATGTTATTTTTTGTGATTTAAAAATGCCTAAAGTTGATGGTTTCGAAGTTTTATCTTATGTAGAAAAGGAGTCTTCAAATACTGTTTTTATTGTCATGACAGCTTATGGTTCTATGGAAACCACTTTGGAGGCTATTAAAAAAGGTGCCCATGACTATGTCATTAAGCCACTCATTTTTGATGATATTTTATTAAAATTAAAACATCTTTTAGAATTTAAAAAGTTAAGCGTAGAAAATCGATTGCTCAAAGGATCTGTTATAGAGCAATTTGCGTTTGATAATATTTTGGGCCAAGGGCCAGAAATGAAGGCCGTTTATTCGCTCATTCAAAAAGTAGCCGCAACTCAAACAACAATTTTAATTACGGGGGAAATAGGAGTTGGAAAAGAAAAATTAGCAAGAGCTATTCACTATCGATCTTCTCAAAAAGATCATCCTTTTATTTTAATCCGATGTGGTAGCTATAGCCCAGATCAACTAGATCAAACTTTATTTGGTGTAGAAGGGGTCTTTTCATCTCCCAAAGAAGGAACGCTGTTTATAGATGAAATTGGAGAATTGCCCAAAGAGATACAATTAAAATTTCTTCAAGCGCTCCAAAAAGGACATTCCTTAAGACTCATTGTTTCTTCTTCTAAAGATTTAATGCGCAATATTTCAGAAGGGACTTTTAGGGAAGATTTATATTATAGAATTAATGTTATTGAAGTAAAGGTTCCTCCTCTAAGAGCCAGAAAAAATGATATTCCCTTTTTAATTAAATATTTTGTTAGAACCATTTCAGAAGAATTGGGAAAGAAAGTAAAATATGTGACGGATCGTGCCCTAGAGTCTTTAATGAATTATCCTTGGAAAGGAAATATTCGAGAGCTTCAAAATGTATTAGAAAAAGCTATTTTACTGGCAGACATGAGCACTCAATTTTTAGATATTCCTCATCTTCCTTTAGAAATTGTATCGATGGGAAATTATGCTTCCCCTTTTAATTTTAAAGAGGCTATGCGTCAATATGAAACCAAGCACATTCAGCAAGTGTTAGAAAAAAATCAGTTTGATAAGAAAAAAACCGCTACAGATCTTGGGCTTTCTCTTTCTTCACTCTATCGAAAAATTGAAGAACTTAGTGATGGGGCCAATTAATTAAGAATTCACTGACTAAACGAACACAGGCTGCCGTTGCACCTTTAGGATAATATCGATGTGTAGGTTTTGAAATAAAAGCCGAGCCTGCAATGTCAAAATGAATCCAGGGAGTCTTAGAGCTGATAAATTCTTGGATAAACATTCCCCCCTTAGAAGAGCCTGCACCTCGACCCGTTCCAATATTTCTTAAATCAGCAATGTCACTTTTTAATTCTTCTCGATATTCTTCCCATAGTGGCAGTTGCCATACTTTATCCCCTGTAAAACAAGAAAGTTTTTTTAGTTTATCCATTGAGGCTTGATCTGTCCCCATAATCCCTGCACCTGCTTCTCCCAGGGCAATCACACATGCTCCTGTTAGGGTTGCAAAATCCATGAGAAGCGTTGGTTTATAATTTTTATCTGCATAAGCAACTGCATCTGCTAAAATTAATCGCCCTTCTGCATCTGTATTTAAAATTTCTATGGTTTTTCCAAGATAAGATTTTACAATATCTCCGGGAACAGTTGCTTTTCCACTGGGCATATTGTTCGTAATGGGCATAAAGCCAACCACATGAAGAGGAAGAT